>DAOTMG010000006.1:0-91954 GCA_035450185.1 Syntrophales bacterium
CGACAAGGTCAAGAAATCGGAAAGCGGCATGATCGTCGATCCCATCACCATCGAGCCGGAACAGCGGGTCCGGGAGGCACTCGACCTGATGAGCCGTTACAAGATCTCGGGGGTGCCCGTGGTCAAGAAACGGAGGCTCGTGGGCATTCTCACGAACCGGGATCTCCGCTTTGAAACGAATCTGGACCAGCCGGTAGCCAACGTCATGACGAAGAAGAACCTGGTCACCGTCTCTTCGAATATCACCCTCGAAGAGTCGAAGAAGCTGCTCCACAAGCACCGGATCGAGAAGCTCCTTGTGGTGGATGACGACTACAACCTGAAGGGCCTCATCACCATCAAGGACATCGAGAAGATCCAGAAATATCCGAATGCCTGCAAGGATTCCCTGGGGAGGCTCCGGATCGGCGCGGCGGTGGGCATCATCGACAGGGAGGAGCGGGTCCAGGCCCTGCTCAACGCCGGGTGCGACGTCATCGTCATCGACACGTCTCATGGCCACTCGAAGGGCGTTCTCGACGCCATAAGGGACACCAAGAAGAATTTCAAATGCGATCTCATCGCCGGTAACGTGGCGACGACGGAGGGGGCACAGGCGCTCATCAAGGCGGGCGTAGACGCCGTCAAGGTCGGCGTCGGTCCGGGATCGATCTGCACGACGAGAATCGTGGCCGGTGTCGGTGTCCCCCAGATGACGGCGATCCGGGATTGTCGCAAAGCGGCGGCCCGGCGGGGCGTGCCGATCATCGCCGACGGCGGCATCAAGTTTTCGGGCGACATCACCAAGGCCCTGGCGGCGGGGGCTCACACCGTCATGATCGGCGGCCTTTTCGCGGGAACGGAAGAAAGTCCCGGCGAGACGGTCCTCTTCCAGGGCCGGAGCTACAAGGTATACCGCGGTATGGGTTCCCTGGAGGCCATGAAATCGGGAAGTCGGGACCGCTACATGCAGGACGACATCGAAAGCACGCTGAAGCTTGTCCCCGAGGGGATCGAGGGGAGGGTGCCCTTCCGGGGGACCCTCGAGGCGAGCATCTTCCAGTTGATCGGCGGCCTCCGGGCCGGCATGGGTTACGCCGGCTGCCGCACCGTCGAGGAACTCCATGCCAGGGCGAAGTTCGTCCGGATCACGTCGGCGGGGTTGCGGGAAAGCCACGTCCACGATGTCATCATCACCAAGGAAGCGCCGAATTACTGGCTGGATTAGACCGGAGAACCTGTTCACTCATGAAACACCAGGATTTCGTTCACCTGCACGTCCATACCCAATACAGCCTTCTCGACGGAACGATCCGTCTCCAGGATGTTCTGAAGAAAGCCCGGGAACTCCGGATGCCCGCCGTAGCCATGACGGATCACGGGAACATCTACGGCGCCGTGGATTTTTATCAGTCCGCCTACCGCCTGGGCATCAAGCCGATCATCGGCTGCGAACTTTACGTGGCTCCCCGGGGCCGGCTCGAAAAAACCGTTGAGACCGCGGGGGACAGCGCCCGCCACCTCATCGTCCTGGTGAAGAATTTCCAGGGGTACAAGAACCTGATCAAGCTCACGTCCCTGGGATTCCTGGAGGGGTTCTACTACAGGCCCAGGGTCGACAAGGAACTGCTCGCGAAGCACAGCGAGGGGCTCATCGCATTGAGCGCCTGCCTGCACGGCGAAGTGGCCGATCATCTCCTGAGGGGGGATGCGGAGGGGGCGGAAAAGGCGGCGCTGGAATACCGCTCCATTTTCGGACCGGACAACTATTACCTGGAGCTGATGGAAAACGGAATCCCGGAGCAGCAAACCGTCAACGAGGGGCTCCTGCAGCTGTCCCGGAAATGCGGAATCCCCGTCGTCGCCACGAACGACTGTCACTATCTGGAGCGGACCGATGCGGAAGCCCACGAGGTGCTTCTCTGCATCCAGACGGGGAAAACCCTCGACGATCCCGACCGCATGCGTTTCGCCACCGACCAGTTCTATTTCCGTTCGCCGGAGGAGATGAAAAAACTTTTCGCCCACTGCCCGGCGGCCGTCGAAAACACGATCCGCATTGCCGAGCGGTGCAACCTCACGATCCCCTTCGATGAGCTCTATCTCCCGCACTACGAAACGGACCCGACGGTCTCCCTGGACGACCAGTTGAAAGCGCTGGCACGGAAGGGCCTCGAGAAAAGGTGGCCCGAGATCATCAAGGACAAGGGCAGCGCGGCCCGCGGGGCCTACGAAAAGCGCCTGGAGACGGAAATCGACATGATCAAGTCCATGGGGTTCGCGGGCTATTTCCTGATCGTCTCCGACTTCGTCCGCCACGCCAAGGACCGCAGCATCCCCGTCGGACCCGGCAGGGGTTCCGTGGCCGGAAGCCTCGTTGCCTATGCCCTGGGCATCACCGACATCGACCCGATCCGGTACGGGCTCTTTTTCGAGCGGTTTTTGAATCCGGACCGCAAGAGCATGCCCGACATCGACATCGATTTCTGCCAGGACGGCCGGGACGAGATCATCCGCTACGTGACGGGAAAATACGGGGCGGACCGGGTCGCCCAGATCATCACCTTCGGGAAGATGCAGGCGAAGGCCGTCGTCCGGGACGTGGGCCGGGCCCTGAATTTCTCCTACGGCGAGGTGGACCGCATCGCCAAGATGATCCCCAACGTGCTCAACATCAGCCTCGACGACGCCATCAAGATGGAGCCCCGTCTCCAGGAAGAGGCGAGAAAAAACGAGAAGGTCCGGAAGCTTCTTTCGCTTTCAAAATCCCTGGAGGGGCTCAACCGTCACTCCTCGACCCACGCCGCGGGGGTCGTCATTTCGGACAAGCCCCTTCTGGAACGGGTCCCCCTCTGCAAGAGCCCGAAGGACGACGTGGTGACCCAGTTCTCCATGAACGACCTCCAGGCCGTGGGACTCACGAAATTCGACTTCCTGGGCCTCAAGACGCTTACCGTAATCCGGGACACCCTCCGGTTCGTCCGGGAAGGGAAGGGGGTCGACATCGACATCCGGCAGATCCCCCTGGACGACCGCAGAACCTACCAGCTCCTGTCACAGGGGGAAACGGACGGAGTCTTCCAGCTGGAAAGCCGGGGAATGAAAGAGATCCTGGTGAGCATGAAGCCCGACTGCATCGAGGACGTCATCGCCCTCATCGCCCTTTACCGGCCGGGTCCGCTGAAGAGCGGCATGGTGCAGGAGTACATCTCGAGGAAGCAGGGGAAGACACGGATCGCCTACGAGGTTCCGCAGCTGGAGAGCATCCTGAAGGAGACCTACGGTGTCATCGTCTACCAGGAACAGGTCATGCAGATCGCGAGCGTCCTGGCCAGCTACACGATGGGAGAAGCCGACACCTTCCGGAAAGCGATGAGCAAGAAGAATCCCGCCGAGATGGAAAAAGAAAAGCCGAAATTCATCGCGGGGGCCAGGAAAAACAGGATCCCGGAGGCCAAGGCGAAAAAGATCTTCGAGCAGATGGAGACCTTTGCCGGTTACGGTTTCAACAAGTCCCACAGCACCGCCTACGCCATGATCTCCTACCAGACGGCCTATCTGAAGGCCCATTTCCCCTGCGAGTTCATGACGGCCCTGCTCACCAGCGAAAAGAGCAACCGGGACAAGGTCATCAAGTACATCAGCGTCTGTAAGGAGATGGGGATCAACGTGCTCCCCCCGGACATCAACGTCTCCATGAGGGACTTCAGCGTCTCCGGGGAGCATATCCGTTTCGGACTCGCCGCCGTGAAGAACGTCGGGGAGAGTGCCGTCGATTCCATCATCGAATCCCGGACCCGGGACGGGACGTTCAAGACCTTCTACGACTTCTGCACCCGGGTGGATCTTCGGAAGATCAACAAGCGGGTCGTCGAAAGCCTCATCAAGTGCGGCGCCTTTGACCTCATGGGGTACAAGAGACGCCCGCTCATGGAGGGTTACGAAAAGATCATCGAGATGACGCAACGGAGCCAGAGGGGAGGGGACCGCCACCAGGTCCACCTTTTCGATACCCACGAAGAGGACCAGGACCGCCGGCAGGAGAAACTCGAGGCGGACCTGATCCCACGGGTAGCCGAATGGGACCACCAGGAGCTTCTTCTCCACGAAAAGGAGACCCTGGGCTTTTACATCACGGGACACCCGCTTCTTCGCTATGTCGATAAACTCTACCGGATCGTCGACGCCGACTCCGAATCGATCCTGGAACGCAAGGACAGGGAGACCATTTCCTTTGCGGGTATCGTGAGTGCACGCCGGGAGGTGACGACGAAGCGAAAAGAGATCATGGCTTACCTGACCATCGAGGACATGAAGGGGTCCATCGGCGCCATTGCCTTCGCCGAGGTCTACCGCACCTACATGGACCTTCTCAAGGCGGAGGCCCCTCTCTGCCTGAAGGGGACCCTCGATGTGGGTGAGGACAGCACGAAGGTCATCCTCACGGAGGTGAAGCTTCTGTCGGAAGTCCTGGAGATGCCCTATCACTCTGTTCATTTTCACCTCGATGCAACTCTCAGGGGTAGCGGGGATATCGAGTCCCTCCGCGGGGTACTCAACCGGCACAGGGGTCGTTTCGACGGCTACCTGCATATCGTCCTTCCGGATCGGAGCGAAACCGTTGTCTACCTGGGCGACACTCTGAGGCTCGATATTTCCGAGGGGATTAAAAAGGATGCCGATGCTATTCTCGGGCCGGGATCTACGAGATTCGTTTGATATCCGGCAGTTATAATACAATGTCTCATCTGATATATAAGGATAAGAATTACAGGACACTGATCAAAGACGACTATTTGAAATCCTACCAGGTCAAGGTCTCAGAAACGGACCTTCTCATCCGCACCGATTCAGACCTATCAGGCATCGCATTAGAGTCTGTTGTCAATCACCGTAATTATATTGAAGAATACATTAGAATAAAATCTGAATTTCTGTCCTCTCTCGTGCCCATTGACGATGACCCGCAGGCGCCCGTCATTGTCCGTGAAATGCTCAGGCATTCAAAAACCGCAGGCGTGGGGCCGATGGCATCTGTGGCCGGTGCCGTTGCTGAGTTTGTCGGTCGGGATCTTCTCAAGCACTCGGAAAGCGTAATCGTCGAGAACGGCGGAGACATATATATAAAGGTAGTCAGGGATACCAGGGTGGGCATATACGCCGCCGATTCGCCTTTGAGCTTGAAGCTTGCGATAAGGGTATTGCCGGAAGAGACCCCTCTGGGATTATGCACGTCATCGGCAACGGTCGGTCATTCGCTCAGTTTCGGAATTGCCGATGCCGTCTGTGTAAAATCAAAATCGGCGATCCTGGCCGATGCCGCCGCGACAAGGATCTGCAACAGAATCAAGAAAAAAGAAGACATCAAGGACGCCATAGAGGAGGGGCTCAGGATAGCGGGCGTTCTTGGCGTGCTCGCGATTGTTGGTGACACGATGGGGGCGGCAGGAGGTATCGAACTGGCCGTGGATTAGAAATCAGATAATGTAAGTTTACATAACATATCTTATCAGACATAAGATGCATCCATTCCAATGCCCCCCGTTCCTCACGATCGTCCTTTTTTAGAGTTGTCTGTCCGGGTTATCCTGTAGCAGGTCTGCAGGAAGATTACTACAGCCCTTCTTCGGAGAGTTTCCTGATGAGCGCGGCCTGTTTCTCGCTGACCTTCTTCGGCACGGCCACAACGATTTTGACATAGAGATCCCCTTTGCCTTCGCCCTTCATGTGCTTGACGCCGAATCCCTTCATGCGGATTTTCGTGTTGTTCTGCGTTCCAGCGGGTACCTTGATCCGCTTCACGGGACCTTCCAGCGTGGGGACATCGATCGTCGTGCCGAGGACGGCCTTCGAGTACGGAATGGATCTTTCGATCGTTAGATCATCACCATCCCGGGAGAATACGTGGTGAGGCACTACCTGGATATTCAGGAAAAGATCGCCCGGGGGCCCGCCGTAAGGGTCCTGCTGACCCTTACCGGCTACCCTCAATTTTTTTCCCGAAGAAATGCCGGCGGGGATCCTGACCTTGATCTCTTCGTGTTTTTGGCCTTTCTTGATGGTGATCTTCTTTTCTGCACCGGAAGCCGAATCTTCCAGTGATATCGGCATGTTATATTCAAGGTCCTGGCCCTTCCGGGGCGGGGCCTCTCCGTAGCCGTAGGTCTGCTGGTCACGGAACATGTCGCCGAATATGTCCGGGCCTCCCGTCTGCTTCCTGAAGGTGGTTCTTCTCCCCGGGCCGCCGCCGAACCAGGTGAACTCGCCTCCAAGGCCGCCGAAACCGAGGTCTCTCAGGATCTCGTTCAGGTCGAAGCCCCTGAAAATGTCTTCCTGGGAGAATTTCTGACGGAAGGCGTCGGAGCCGAAACTGTCGTACTGTTTCCGCTTCTCGGGGTCACTCAGAACCGCATAGGCCTCGCTGATTTTCTTGAATTTTTCTTCGGCGCCTTTCTTGTCCGAGGGGTTCCTGTCCGGATGGTACTTGAGGGCAAGCCGGCGGTAGGCCTTCTTGATGTCGTCCGTCGAGGCGCTCTTCTCGACGCCGAGGATCCTGTAGTAATCATCGTTCATAAAGCACTATCTCATAGGGATGTCCAGAGTTTATAATTTAATGACTTTTTCAGTCATGTAAAGAAGGATTATTGTCGAAGGGTCGCGGCACCGCCTCTCACCCCGCGACACGAGGGCAAGACGACCGCTGTTCAGACCGCTTCTCTTCCTAGATCGAAGGCCTTCAGGTTGGCGGGAACGAGTTTTTCTGCAAATTCCTCGGCGATGACGTTTTTCCAGTCCTCCGGCGTGACCCCGGTGAGGTATCTCGACAGGGCGCCGAGCATGACGGTGCTGACGGCCCGAACGTTGCCTGCCTTCCGGGCGAGTTCCGGGGCGTTCAGGATCAGGACGTCCTTGAACCGGCGTTTCACGATTTCCGCTGCGTCGACGGGATAGGCGGCATCCCCCAGGTTCACCGAGGGTGGATAGATTTCTTCCTCGTTGATGATGATCTTGGCGCCGGTCCGGAGGAGATTCAGATATCGCAGCGTCTCCAGTTTCTCGAAGGCAACGAGAATGTCCACGTCACCCTCCTTGGCGATGGGGGAGTAGACCTTTCGACCGTAGCGGACGTGGCTTGTCACGCAGCCGCCACGCTGGGCCATCCCGTGGACTTCGCTCTTCTTGACATCCAGTCCGGCTCGCATCATCACCTTGCCGATGATGTCGCTTGCGAGCAGGACGCCCTGTCCGCCCACGCCGGCGAGAAGCAGACTGGTCACGGAATTCGTCGTCATGCCGGCCCTCCGATGGATTTGATCGCGTCGGCATTGCACACCTGGAAACAGAGGCTGCAATGGACGCAGAGGGTCTTGTCGATCGACGCAAACCCCTTGCGCTTCTTCCCCGTCCGGGGCACCCTTCCCTCTTCCTCTTTCTGCCACGAGATGGCCGGGCAGCCCAGCCCCAGGCAGAGCTGACAGCCGGTGCAGGCATCAGTGTCGACGGCAAAAGCCCTGGCGGATTTGAGCCGCTCGGGCTGCAGAAAGATGCAGGGGCCCCGGGCGATGACCACGGAGGGCCCTTCTTTTGCCAGCTCCTCTTTCAGGACACTCGTCGTTTTCTTCACGTTGAGGGGGTTGACGACGCGAACGCTCTCGATGCCGAGCGCTTTGACGAGGGCTTCGAAGTCGAGCGTCTTCGTTTTATCGCCCTGGAGGGTCGTGCCCGTCGCCGGATGATCCTGCATGCCCGTCATGGCCGTCGTCCGGTTGTCGGCGATGATGATGACGGCATCACTTCTGTTGTAGGCCATGTTGAGAAGCGGCGTGATGCCGGAGTGGATGAAGGTGGAGTCGCCGATGACCCCGACGATCTTCCCCTTGCCCTTTTCCCCGAGCGCCTTGCTCATCCCGTGGGCCATGCCGATGCTGGCGCCCATGCAGATGCAGGTGTGCAGCCCCTGCAGGGGTTTCATGAACGAGAGGGTGTAACAGCCGATGTCCCCCGCGACGAAGGCCTTCGTCTTCCCCAGCGCGTAGAAAAGCCCCCTGTGGGGGCAGCCGGGGCAGAGGTTCGGCGGTCTCGGCGTGATGGCCGCCTGTGCTTTCTTCTCTTTGTGAAGCGCCCGGATCCCCGCTTCGACAACACCGGGGTCGAACTCGCCGGTGTAGGGGAAGACCGCCTTGCCCTGGACGGGGATTCCCATGGCACGGACCTGTTCCTCGATGAAGGGGTCCAGTTCTTCGACAACGTACAGCTCTTTCACCTTCGAAGCAAATTCACGGATCATCTTCTCCGGCAGGGGGTGGACCATCCCGAGCTTGAGATAGGAGCAGTCGGGGAAAACGTCCTTGGCGTAGTTGTAGGACATGCCGGCGGTGATGATGCCGACGGCGGTGTTCCCGATCTCCATCCTGTTTTCGGGGAAGGTCTCCGCCCACTCCCTGAGCTGATCCATTCGTTTTTCCACGGCCACACGTCTAACGCGGGCATTGGCGGGCACCATGACGTACTTCGCCGGATCCACCCTGATGGCCCGGCGGTCCTCGCCGCGTGCCGGCTCCTCGAGGTCCACGACGGACTTGGAATGGGAGACGCGGGTCGTCGTCCGCAGGAAGACGGGCGTGTCGAACTTTTCGCTCACGTCCATGGCGATCTTGAGGAACGCCTTGGCCTCCCGGCTGTCCGCGGGCTCCAGCATCGGGATCTTGGCGAACTTCGCGTAGTTGCGGTTGTCCTGCTCGTTCTGGGAGCTGTGGAGAGAGGGGTCATCGGCCGTGACGATCACCAGGGCGCCGTTCGTCCCCGTGTAGCTGACCGTGAAGAGGGGGTCGGCAGCGACGTTGACGCCGACGTGCTTCATGACCGCCATGGCTTTCAGGCCGGCGAGGGCCGCCCCGATGGCGACCTCGAGGGCGACCTTCTCGTTCGGGGACCACTCGGCGTAGACCCCGTCGTAGGTCGCGAAGGTTTCGATGATTTCCGTGCTCGGCGTGCCGGGGTAGCCCGCTGCAAAGGTCACGCCGTGCTCGTAGGCCCCCCGGGCGATGGCCTCGTTGCCGGACATCAGCTGCTTTTGCATGTTTTCAAAACTCCTGATTTACGATGAACCGAGCTCGGCGATCTTCCGCTTGATGAATGCCGCCATCGCGGGATCGGTGGTGTTCTCGAGAGCCTGCCTGTAGAGCTCCAGCGCCTTCGGGGCGTTGTTCATCTCCTCGTAGACGCGGGCCATGTTGCCGTAGGTGACCCCCGTGAACACCCCCCCGGTGTCCTTGCCGACGGCTTTTTCGAACGCCTCGAGGGCTTTGGCGTACTCCTTCTTTTCTTCGTAACAATAGCCGATCCCCGTGTAGGCGAAGGGTGTCAGCACGTGTTTGCGGGGCGCCTTGTCCAGGAAGGCCTCGAAGGACGACCGGGCCCTGTCGTAGTCCCCGCCCCGGTAGTAGAGGTTCCCCAGCATGTAACAGGCATAAAAGGCGGCACGGCTGCGAGGGTACGCCTGAAGGACCTCCTCGTAGGCCGCGAACACAGAGGCGGGAGAATCCCTGTCCGCGCCGCGGGTTGCCGCCCGTGAATACTGGAGGTCGTAAGCCTTCAGGTACAGCTTCTCCGCCTGCTGTTCCATATGCTGCGAATAAAAATAGTAGGCCGTCGAGAGCAGACAGATTGCGGCAAATACACCCGCTCCGGTGTAAAACTTCTTCTTGTTCGAGACGATACAGCCGTAGATCCGTTCCATCCACTCGTAGAAGGGATCGGGCTTTTCGATATCTTTCTTGGTCGCCTTGGCTGCCATGCCGTTACCCCGATTCGTTAAGTAAAAAAACCCCGGCTCCCTCCGGTTCAGGCCTTCGACCGGGAGGACAGGATATGGTTCAGCTTGTCCGCGATGGGCCGAGGGGGCCGCACGATCTTTCCTTCCCGGTTGAGGAAGGCGTGGATCGTGGAGCCTTCGACCAGGCAGTTTTCCCTTTTTTCATCCCAGATCTCGTAATCGAATTTGATGCTCGCCCGCCTGAAGTAATTGATCCTCGTCTCGACCCGCAGGAGGTCGTCGTACCGCGCCGGCTTCAGATAGTGGCAGTAGAGTTCCGTGAGCGGCAGGTAGAAACCCTCCGATTCCAGGTCCCGATAGACGATGCCCATGCCGCGCAGGAGTTCCGTTCTGCCGATCTCGAACCAGCGGATGTAGTTCGTGTGGTAGGCGATCCCCATGGCGTCCGTATCGGCATAGATCACCCGGATTTCAACGGCGTTTGCTGTCAACGAAGCGCCTCCAGTCGCGGATGAATGCGTCCATCAGGAGATGCCCGGGCGCGACCACGATCCCGTCCCGGCGGGAGCAGGTCTCCCCGAAGGTCGGGCAGTTCTGCAGGTTTTCCTCCTTCGCCGATGAATAGACCACGAAGGGGCTGGGCTCCGCCACGTGGGTCCGGTGGCTGATCGGGGTCGGGTGATCGCTCAGGACCAGGATACGGAAATCCCGATGGGCGCTGATTCCGTCGAGAATGGTCCCCACGACCTTCCCGTCGAAGTCCTCGATGGCCTTCACCTTCCCCTCGATGTTGCCTGCGTGTCCCATCTCGTCGGGCGCCTCCACGTGGACAAAGGCGAGGTCCTTCTCCTTCAGCGCCGAGAGAGCTCCCATGGCTTTGCCCGCGTAGTTCGTGTCGATGTATCCTGTCACTCCCGGCACGCGGATGATCTCCATGCCGGCGCAGACGGCGATTCCGTTCAAAAGGTCGACGGCCGATATCATGGCCCCCCGGATCCCGTACTTTACGGTCAGTGTATCGAAGGCCGGCGCCCCGCCCTGCCCCCAGAGCCAGATCGAATTGGCCGTTTTCTTGTCCTGAGCCGCGCGGTTGAGGTTCACCGGGTGGTCTTTCAGGACGCTTCTGGATTTCATCATGAGATCGCGCACCGGGCCGGACCCGTCGCCCGAGGGCAGATAGCCCGCGATTTCCCGGCCGGTGATGTCGTGAGGGGGGGTGGTCTTCACCGACGCGGGACCGCCCTTCCACAGGCAGAGATGCCGGTAACCCACGCCGGGGTAGAACCGGATGATGTCCGAGCCGAGGGTTTTGTTCAGGCCGGCGATGATCTCCCGGGCCTCCTCGGTGGAGATGTGCCCGGCGGTGAAATCCGCCATCGACTCCCTGCCGTCCAGACCCAGGTGGACGAGGTTGCAGCGGAAGGCCACATCGCCGGGGTTCAGCTTGATCCCCATGCTGGCCGCTTCCAGGGGCCCCCGCCCGGTGTAGTAGCGTTTCGGGTCGTATCCCAGGACCGAGAGGTTCGCCACGTCGCTGCCCGGCGGGAAGCCTTCCGGGATGGTCTCCACCGTACCGGTGGTGCCCAGCCGGGAGAGCCGGTCCATACAGGGGGTATCGGCGTATTCCAGGGGGGTCTTCCCTCCGAGCTTTTCGATGGGGTAATCGGCCATGCCGTCTCCCAGCAGGATGACGTATTTCATTGCAGGCTCTCATCCTCCACGCGAATGCGGATGGTCTTCCGCCGGACCACGTCGAGCCGGTCGATTTCCTTCAGGGCGACCCGCACGTCCCGCTCCACCGAGCGGTGGGTCGTCATCACGACGGGGACGGCGCCGGCGCTATCGGCCGTCCGGCCTTTCTGTATGACGGCGGCGATACTGATGTTGTGCTGCCCCAGGACCCCCGCGATCTTCGAGAGGACGCCCGGGCGGTCGACAGCGGAAAAACGGAAATAGTAGCTGGTGGTGATGTCTTCCATCGGCACCAGGCTGATATCTTCGATGGACCGCTCCTGGGTGGACCGGGGCGGGACGCGTCTCGAGATCTTTTTGAGCATGTCCCGCGAGATGTCCACCAGATCGCTGATGACGGCGCTCGCCGTCGGCATCATGCCGGAGCCCTGCCCGTAGAGGAAGACCGAATCGGAAGCGTCCCCGATGACGTGAAAGGCGTTGAAGTTGCCGTTGACGTTCGCGAGCAGGTGACCGAAGGGGATCATCGTCGGATGGATCCTTGCCTCGATGCGGTCCTCCCGCTGAATGGCGATGGCCAGGAGCTTGATCCGGTAACCCAGTTCCTTGGCATACTCGATGTCCATCTGGGTGATCTCCGCGATGCCCTCGCGGTAGATTTCCTCCAGGTTGACCTTCCTTCCGTAGGAGAGCGACAGAAGGATCGTCAGCTTGTGGGCCGTGTCGATCCCCTCGATGTCGAAGGTGGGATCGGCCTCGGCAAACCCCAGGGCCTGCGCCTCCCGGAGGACGGTCTTGAAGCTCTTGCCCTCGTCGGTCATTTTGCTCAGGATGTAGTTGGTCGTGCCGTTCATGATGCCGAAGAGGGACCGGATGCGGTTCCCCACGAGGCTTTCCTTGATGGTCTTGATGATGGGGATCGTCCCTCCGACGCTCGCCTCGAAACCGATGTTCACCCCCTCCTCCTCGGCAACCCTGAAGATCTCGTTTCCGTAAGTGGCCAGAAGCGCCTTGTTGGCCGTGATGACGTGCTTCTTGTTCTTCATGGCCCTCAGGACGAAGGATCGCGCCGGTTCATAACCCCCGATGAGTTCGATCACGATGGAAATTTCCGGGTCGTCGAGGATCTTGTTTACATCGCTGGTGAGAAGCCCCTTCTCGACCGTTACGGGTCTCGGGGTCGTGATATCCAGGTCCGCGATTGTCTTGAGGATGACCTTGGCGCCGAGACGCTTCTCGATCAGATGACCGCTCTGCTGAAGCAGCTTCGTGACACCGGTCCCGATGGTCCCGAAGCCGATCAGGCCGACATGGATGTTTTTCATCGCTCCGACCCCGCGTATTTTTCGTTGGAAGCCCCGATGCCGGTCCTTTGGTGGTTTTTCGAGGCTAAAAAACAAGCTAGGCTTTTTACAATAATTCAAGCCACTTGTCAAAAAGTATTTCGGAAACCCTAACCCGTCCTGGCGAACTCGAGCCGGCCCTTCCAGCGGTGGAGGAGAACCTCTTTCAGGAGCCTGTGCTCCGGTTTCACAAGCCGGGCGTCCCCCTCGACGAGCCGGAAGGCCTCCTGTCGCGCGTCGTTCAGAATCCGGCCGTCACGCAGGATGTTGGCGACCCTGAAATCCGGAAGCCCCGACTGCCGGGTGCCCAGGAATTCACCGGGTCCGCGGATCGCCAGGTCCTCCTCGGCGATGCGGAAACCGTCGGTGCTCTCCTCCATGACGCGAAGTCGCCTCATGGAGAGGTCCGAGACGGGGTGGCCGGCCATCAGGATACAGTACGAGGGGATATCCCCGCGCCCCACCCTCCCCCGAAGCTGGTGAAGCTGGGCCAGCCCGAACCGCTCGGCATGTTCGATGACCATGAGCGACGCCTGCGGGATGTCGATGCCGACCTCGATCACCGTGGTCGAAACGAGGAGATGGATGTCTTTCCGGATGAACCGGCTCATGATCTCCTCCTTTTCCCGGCCCTTCATCCGGCCGTGGATGAGGCCCACTTCGAATTCAGGATAGACGTCCTTTCGCAGGCGTTCCGCCATGACGGTGGCGTCACGCAGATCGACCTTTTCCGAAGCCTCGACCAGCGGGTAGACGACGAAGACCTGGTTGCCTTTTCTCATTTCTTTGCGGATGATTTCATAGACCCGCTCGCGTTCCTTTTCATAAAAGATCTTGGTCCTGACCGGCTTTTTCCCCGGCGGCATCTCGTCGATCACGGAGACGTCCAGATCGCCGTAGACCGTCAGGGCCAGCGTCCGCGGGATCGGGGTCGCCGTCATGACGAGGACGTGGGGATGAGCGCCCTTTCCCCGGAGAAGCGCCCGCTGCATCACCCCGAACCGGTGCTGCTCGTCGACGATCGCAAGGCCGAGCCGGTGGAAAACGACCCCTTCCTGGATCAGGGCGTGGGTACCGACGGCGATGTCCACCTCCCCTCGCCCGATGCGCTCGTGGGCCTTTTTCCGGTCGGCGGCTTTCAGGCTCCCCGTCAGGATGACCGTCCGGAGTCCCGCGGCGTCCGCCCAGCCCGAAAGATTACGGAAGTGCTGCTCCGCCAGGATTTCCGTGGGTGCCATGATGGCCGCCTGGCAGCCGCTTTTGCACGCGACGACCATCGCCGCCATGGAGACGGCTGTTTTCCCGCACCCCACGTCCCCCTGGAGCAGCCGGTGCATGGGGGTGGCCTTCGCCATGTCGGCCGTGATCTCCGCGATGACGCGTCGCTGTGCGGCCGTCAGCTCGAAGGGAAGCCGCTGCAGGAACCCTTGCAGAACCTCGGCCCCGGGTCGCATCGGGATGCCCTCGTTCAAAAGGGTCCCCTGTTTCCGGAGGGCCATGCCCAGCTCGAAGAAGAAAAACTCGTCGAAGATGAGCCGCCGGTGCGCTTCCGATTTCATCCCGTTGAGAGCCTCGACATCGGCGTCCTGTTCGGGGAAGTGCACAACCCGTACAGCCTGATGCATATCCTGCAAGTTCAGCCTTCGAAGCATGTCCTCCGGCAGGGGGCTCGGCACATCGTCCGCAAAATCATCGACGACGCGTTTCATGATCCGACGGATGTTTTTCTGTCCCAGCCCTTCCGTCTCGGAGTAAATCGGCACGATCCGCTTGAAATGGAGAAGGTGGTCGTCATCCTCCTCGAGCACCTCGAAATCCGGGTGGATCATTTCCCGCTCGAAGAGAAACCCCTTGATCTCGCCGGTGAAGATGACGCGCTTGCCTTCTCCGAAGACCTTTTTCAGGAAGGGAAAATGTCCGTGGAACCATTTGGCTGTGAGCCTCCCCGAGGCGTCGGCCACCCGGACCTCGAAAACCCGCTTCCGTCCGTGGGGCCGGACGCGGGAGGATTGCACCGTGGCGATGACGGTTTCCTTCAGACCCGGCCGCGTCGCCGATATGTCTCTCACAACCCTCCGGTCCTCGTATTTCCGGGGGAGAAAGTAGATCATGTCCTCGACGGTCCGGAGGTCCTTCCGTTCCAGAAGGGCGCTGATCTTGGGGCCGACGCCCTTCACGTACCGCACGGGCAGAGACAATTTGTCGAAACTCCGCGCCGTCCCCCCTCCATCGCCCCTGCCGTCTTTGCTGTTTGCCCCGCCGTCCGTCATCGTCCTCGCCCGAAAGAAGCATCCGGTTAAAAAATAAATGATTTCAACCACAAGACTGGCCAAGCCTTAACAAAAATTCCTGCGTTTCTCAAGGAAAGAATTGACTTTTAGGCCGTTTTAAGTTACGTAGCCGTAAACGCCTGGAAGAAATTTCAAGTAGCCTTATCTCTTCTTCCCGGATCATACCCCCAGCCGAAAACATAAGCCCGGAGGGATTCCCTTTCCCCATCCCGGCCCATGCGGTACCCCCTGTGTGAGGGTATCGGCCCGGGTTTTGTCTGTCAGGGCGGACGACTCAGGAGCGTGTATGCCAAAGAAGACGTCTTACAAAGATGCCGGTGTTGACATTGACAGGGCGAACGAGTTCGTGGAAGCCATCAAGCCGCTGATCCGGACGACCCATCGCAAGGAGGTCATCGGCGGTGTCGGTGGTTTCGGCGGCCTGTTCCATCTGGAGAAAACGCGATACCAAGATCCCATTCTGGTCTCCTCGACCGACGGCGTGGGCACCAAACTCAAGATCGCCCAGATGGCCGACAAGTTCGACACCATCGGAATCGACCTCGTCGCCATGTCGGCCAATGACGTGCTGGTGCAGGGCGCCGAACCCCTGTTTTTCCTCGATTACATATCGACCAATGAGATCAACGTTGAGAGAGGCGTTCAGATCATCGAGGGGATCGTCAAGGGTTGCAGGGAAGCGGGCTGCGCGCTCATCGGAGGGGAGACGGCGGAAATGCCCGGATTTTTCGCCCCCGGGGAGTATGAGCTCGTGGGTTTCTGCGTGGGGATTGTCGAAGCGGATAAACTCCTGGACGGCTCCAAGATCGGTATCGGCGACCGGATCATCGGCCTTGCCTCCAACGGCCTCCACAGCAACGGCTTTTCACTGGCCCGAAAAGTTTTCTTCGAGCAGATGAAGCTCGGCATCCGTGACCGCGTCGAGGGGCTCGAAGCGACCGTGGACGTGGAACTCCTGAAGCCGACGAGAATCTACGCGAAAGTCGTCCTGAACCTGGTCAAGAACTTCAACATCAAGGGTCTCGTTCACATCACGGGAGGCGGCTTCATCGACAACGTCCCGCGCATCCTGCCGGAGCGTTGCCAGGCGGTCATCCAGCGGGGGACCTGGCCGGTGCTCCCCGTCTTCAAGCTCCTGCAGGCCAACGGGGCCATTGATGAAATGGAGATGTTCAGGGTCTTCAACATGGGCATCGGCCTCATGATCATCGTCACCGAGAAAGAGTGCCGGGAGATCATGGAGAGATTGTCCGCCCTCGGGGAAGAGGCATACCTGATCGGTACGATCGAGAAGAGGGAACCGCCCAGGCCCGCCGTCTCCATCGAGTGATTCGTATGAAACGCAAGGTCAAGCTCGGTGTCCTCGTATCGGGAAGCGGGTCGAATCTCCAGTCCGTCATCGACCATATCGAAAAAGGCCTTCTCGACGCGGAGATCCGGATGATCATCAGCAACACCCCCGAGGCCTATGCCCTGGTCCGGGCCAGGACACACGGCATTCCCTACACCGTCCTGGAACACCGAGACTTCGATACCCGGGAAGCCTTTGACCGGAAGATGATCGAGGTGCTGAATCAGAGCGGTGTCGAACTCGTGATCCTGGCGGGCTTCATGCGGATCCTCTCGCCTCTTTTTCTGGCCGCATTCCCCATGAGGATCATGAACATTCACCCGGCCATCCTGCCTTCCTTCCCGGGGATGCACGCACAGAAAAGGGCCTTCGATTACGGTGTGAAATTTTCCGGCTGCACGGTCCACTTCGCCGACGAAGGCGTTGATACGGGGCCCATCATTATTCAGGCCGTCGTCCCCGTGTACGACCAGGACACCGACGAAACTCTGGCCCAGCGGATTCTGAAAGAGGAGCACCGGATCTACCCCAAGGCCATCCAGCTTTACGCGGAAGGAAAACTGGAAGTCGTCGGGCGAAAGGTGCGCGTGAAGGACCACAAGCAGGCCGATCCCGTCCCTCGCCACAACCCCCCCCTCGTTGATTCTTAGATGGTCGATCCGTCATCGGGAGACAGACGCCCCCGGGCGGCGGACCGGTCCGTGGAGACGGTATGTACGAAACCATCGTTGTAGGGCAGGACATCAGCTCGCTCATCGCGGCCATCGTCTCGTTACGGGAAGGTCGGAAAACCATTCTTGTCCGGGACGGCGATACCCCCTTTGCGATCCGGATCGGCGATTACACCTTCAACACCGATCCCTTCCCGTGGTTCGGCTTCGGCGACGATCAGCTCCTTGGAAGACTCCTCCGGGATTTGAACTGCCCCCCTTCCTTCCTGTCGATGATTGCGCCTTTGAACCCGGCCCTGCAGATCGTTCATCCCCGGCACCGGCTGGAACTCTTCCTGGAAAAGGAGGATCTGCTTCGGGATTTCAGCCGGGAATTTCCTGAAAAAGAATCAGGAATCGGCGGGCTGTACCGGAGGGCACTCAAGGATAATTCCTTTCTGGACGGGATCCTCGCGGAACAGGCCTCCTCCGCTCCCCGATCTTTCGGCGATACGATGAAGACCCGGATGGCCCGGCTGGAAGCCATGGTAACGCGGGAGATCTTTTTCGCCTCGAGATTTTCAAGGGCCCTGCCGAAACATTCACCGCCGAGAAAACTCCTGGAGACGGCGTTTTCGTTGCTGTCGAACCTTCAGATCACGGACGCCGTTCCTCTCGTTGCGGCGAGGCTTCTCCTTCTACCCCTGAGAGGGATCTATTATCTGCAGGGGGGGAAGCACCTCTTCGTCCGGTACCTCGAGGAAAGATTCGAATCCCTGGGAGGGGAGCTGTTCAGGTGCGGCGATGTCGCCGATATCCGGCCGGGTGCGAAAGTGGAATTGAGGCTCCGGCAGGCCGGACGGGAAACGACGATCATGGGGAAGAGGCTCCTCATGAGCACGAAGTCGGCCGGGTGGCGAGTGCTCCTGGCCCAGGACCGGAGATTCCGGGGACTCCGGCGTTTTCTCGATGACCCCGCAGGGACCCTCTACCCCTTCACGATCCACCTCGGGATCCATGAGAGAGGAATCCCTGAGAGGATGTCGGAGTACGTCGTCGTGATTTCCGACGGGCGGGGACTTCCCCAGGGACATCCGGTTTTTCTCGAGATGAGCGCCGCAGGCGACAGGGACCTCGCTCCCGCCGGAAGGCGATCCCTTTCCGCGACGGCCCTGCTGGACCGGCCTCCCGCAGAGCTGGAAGACGCCGTCCTGGAAGGAGCCTCCCGGTCTCTTCTGGAAAGTCTGGGAAGCTTTCTTCCCTTTCTTGAAGACAGCATCGATCTCGCCCGCATCCCCGATTCCATTCACCTTTGCCGTCACCGCGCGCCGGTCTTGAACCCAAAATATCGGTTTGAAAAAATGCCCGAACTTGGTATTTATGCCGGGAAGGGAAGGACGCCTCTCAAGAACATCTGGATGACCGGGGGGCGCATACTGCCCGGTCTCGGTTTCGAAGGGGAGGTCCTGTCCGGCATTCAGGCAGCGCATCTTGCCGCAGGAGGTCTGGGCGCATGAAAAGAAGGTTTCAAGGCTTTAAAATCCAAGACCTGGGAGCCAGGAAAATCCCCTCGCCCCTGACGGTCGGTTACTTCAAGACGGATGACGACCGGATCATCTACGACATTCATCTCCGGCGCGAGCGTGGCGGCTCCCGATCGGGAACCCCGATTACCATGGAGGTTGCGGGGCCGCGGGAAATGATCTATTTCGACCCGACCAAGGTGAAAGCGGGGATCGCTTCCTGCGGCGGCATCTGCCCCGGGATCAACGACGTGATCCGCGCCATTGTCATGGGACTCTATTTCCGCTACGGCGTTCAGAATATTATCGGGATCCGGTACGGGTTTCAGGGCCTCGTACCACAATACGGCCACGATGTGATGGAACTGACCTTCGAGACGGTGAAAGAGATTCAGGATCTGGGCGGAAGCATCCTCTCTTCCTCCCGGGGCGATCAGGACATCGGCTTGATGGTCGACGCCCTGGAGCGGATGAACATCAACATTTTTTTCATCATCGGCGGCGACGGAACGATGAGGGCGGCCGAGCTGATCACCCGGGAAGTGACGCGCCGAAATTTGAAAATAGCCATCATCGGCATCCCGAAAACCATCGACAATGACCTCGTGCTCATTCAGAAGAGCTTCGGTTTCGACACGGCGATCTCCGAAGCCGTGAAGATCATCCAGTGCGCCCACGTGGAGGCCAAAGGGGCACCGATGGGCATCGGGCTGGTGAAACTCATGGGCCGCCAATCCGGCCATATCGCGGCGAGCGCCGCGCTGGCCCAGGGGGATGCCAATTTCGTCCTCATCCCGGAAGTCTCCTTCGACCTGGAAGGGGAAAAGGGTTTTATGAAGTGTCTGGAGAGGAGACTCCTCGATCGCAAACACGCCGTCATCATCGTTGCTGAAGGCGCCGGCCAGGATCTCATCCCCGGTGCATTCCCAACGGAAAAAGACGCCTCGGGGAACCTCAAGCTCCGGGATATCGGCCTTTTCCTGCGCGATCAGATCGAAAGGTACTTCAAAAAAACCCGCATCGATGTGAACATCAAGTATATCGACCCGAGCTACACGATTCGAAGCGTGCCCGCCAACGCCGGCGACAGCATTCTCTGCGGCGTGCTCGGCCAGTACGCCGTTCACGCCGGCATGGCCGGCAAGACGGGCATGCTCGTCGGCCTCGTCAATGACGAGTTTGTCCATCTGCCCTTCAAGGCCGTGTCTTCACAGAGGAAAACGATCGATCCGGCCGGGAACATGTGGATGCAGGTCCTGGAATCGACGGGGCAGCCCTCTTCCATGAAGGGTTAAAAAAGACTTGCAAATTTCCTGAGAATGCTTTAGATAACCACCCTCAATCAACGGAAGGAGAGGATCATGGCACGAGTCTGCGATGTCTGTGGGAAAGGCCCCGCGGTGGGTCACAATGTGAGTCACGCCAACAATAAAACAAAACGGATCTGGTATCCGAATCTCCAGAAGATACAGGTGGTCGATGAGAAAACCGGTGCGGTGACAAGGAAGAAAGTCTGCACCCGTTGCCTGCGGTCGGGTTCGGTCCGAAAAGCCTTATAACCGGGGCGAAAAGCCCGCTTTTTTGATGATCTTCAGCGTGCGCGAGAGAAAAAGTTCATAACCTTCAGACAGTTCCATCCCCCGCCTGACCAGGTCCTCCACCCCCCTCCAGACCTCCCCGTCATCGGAGTCGTATTCGAATTTCTCGATGTAGAGACGGGTACGTCCTGCGAGGCTCATGGTGCTCTGAATCCGGTCGCCCCCGTAAGCCCTGAATCCCCGGTCGATGGCTTCCTCGAGGGTCTGGACGGGAATATCCAGAAGCCAGTGAAGGGTTGAAACCATCTCCGGCCTGCTCCGCCGCAGGGTGTGATCGAGTGCATCCGTGAAGAGACTCACCAGGCTCCCCTCCCGTTGAAAGAGCAGAAGGTCGAAGGCCATCTCGATCATCATGTGCGAACGGTAGATCGCGGAATCCGGATGGATCGGCTTTTGGATCCGCCTGTGCAGGTCCAGGATCCGGGGGACGAGGTCCTTCCCCTTCTCATAGGCATACCCCCCCGGGTCCGAGTGAAATTCGTCGGTACCCGCCGCCGTGACCGTCCCGTAGTGAGCCACGTCGTCCACCATGAGATGAAACTGCACGAAAAGGGCTTTCCCGAAATCCGGCGGGATGGCCCGGAACCTGGGGATCCTGTGGGTCATCTGGGAGGTGATGGACTCGTGGATCGGGAGGATGTCGGGGATGACGTTGTAGACGAATATGTCGGGGCTCATGTCGCCGCCGGCATACCGTTTCATGTATTCTCGCAGGATCCACGTGTGAGTGTGAAGAAGCATAGAGACCGTGAACGGGGGGCTAAACGGGGTCGGTCGGTATCTCTTCCAGGGTGATGTCCCGGCCGATCAGACGCAGGGCCTCCTCGGCGTCGGCCTGGTGACTCCCGGGGATCGACAGCCCGACCATGCCCCCCCGGGGGTCCAGGGTCGTGAGGGTCCCGATGCCCTCGTACCCTTCGATCAAAAACCGGAGATAAGCGATCTCCTCCGGCTTCACACGGAGTTTCTTCGTGACCATTTCCTGCACGGCGCCGACCCTTGCTAAACCGTTTTTTGATTAGCATCGAAGGGGAGAAAGATCAAGGGAAAAGGAAATCCTCTTGACAGGATGATCTTCGCTGATAGAATAGTGGGCGGTCCCGTGATGGCCTGCTGTGGATTTCTTTGCATCTCAACGAACCCAGGATCTGGAAATCAACCATGTTACCGATAACCCACTGGCGGATTCATGAGCCCAGTGAAGAGATCAGAAACCGCCTTGTCGAAGAACTCGGGATCCATCCCGTTATCGCGCAGATCCTGATCAACCGCCAGATCCGCAATCCCGATGAAGCCCGGCGCTACCTCTATCCCTCCCTCAAGGACCTTCACAACCCCTTCCTGATGAAGGACATGCAAAAAGGCGTCGACCGAGTGATCCGGTCGATCGAGCGGGGGGAGAAGGTCGCCGTTTTCGGTGACTATGACATCGACGGCATCACCTCCGTGGTGATTCTCTACAGGTTCCTGAGCCAGATCCACGAAGGGACCGTTCATTACATCCCCGACCGCGTTGACGAGGGATACGGCCTCAACCGTGAAGCCATCGACCAGCTCGCCCGGGAGGGTGTCCGCCTGATCATCACCGTGGATTGCGGCACCTCGGATTTCGACGAGGTGGCCTACGCCCGGTCGCTGGGCATCGATACGGTGGTTCTCGATCACCATGAAATACCGGACGAGATCCCCCATGCCGTGGCGGTGGTGAATCCCAACCGCAAGGACTGCCCCTTCCCTTTCAAGCAGCTTGCCGGTGTGGGTATCGTCTTCAATTTCCTGATCGCCCTCAGGGGCCGACTCCGAAACGCAGGCTTCTGGAACGAGCGGCCCTACCCGAACCTGAAGGAGTATCTCGACCTCGTGGCACTGGGGACTATCGGTGATATCGTTCCTCTCATCGACGAAAACAGGATCCTGACCAAGATCGGGTTGGACCTCATCAACGAGAATCCGCGGGTAGGCATCAAGGCCCTGCGGGAATCCGCCGGGCTCGGCGGCAACGTGATCGATGCGGGTGTCGCCTCCTTTTCGCTGATCCCCCGGATCAACGCCGCCGGCCGGATCGGCTCCCCCCGGGAGGCTGTGAAACTTCTGTTGACCGGCGACGCCGCCGAGGCGGAGCAAATCGCCGCTCAGCTGGAATCGTATAACCGTGAACGGCAGAGGATGGAGAAAAACATCCTCGATGACATCTTTGCCCGGATCGACCCGGCAAAGGACCTTCCCGGCAGGGGCGCCCTCGTCCTCTCTTCGACGGACTGGCACCCCGGCGTCATCGGCATCGTCGCCTCCCGCATCGTGGATCGCTTTTACAGGCCGACGATCCTCATCAGCCTGAGAAACGGCATCGGCAAGGGGTCGGGCAGGAGTATCTCGGAGTTCAACCTTTACGGGGGGCTGAAGCAGTGCGAATCCCTGCTTCTTTCCTTCGGAGGCCATCGTTACGCCGCGGGAATATCGATCCGTGAAGAGAACATCGAAAAGTTCACGACTCTTCTCAACGGGATCATCCTGGAGGAGCTGCCCGTGACGGGACTCACGCCCCAGACCGCGATCGATGCGTTCTGTTCTCTGAATGAGGTCACCTATGACTTCCTGTCCCAGCTGGAGGAGCTGGCTCCCTTCGGGCATATGAACCCTGAACCCGTGATCTGTGTCCGGAACGTGCAAATTGCCTCCCCTTCCATCGTGGGCAACAAACACCTCCGGATGAGGGTTCTCGGAAGCGGTGTGTCCTGCAATTCCATATGGTTCAACAAGGGACACATCCTCGACAGGCTCAGCGGATCATCCATGGACATCGCTTTCACGCCCCAGATCAACTACTGGAACGGAGCATCGTCCATACAGCTGAAAATGAAAGACATGGCGACAGCCGCAACCGCCTGACCGCTCCCCGGCGGCTGCCGGCTTTCCTTTCCCGCTCTCACGTTTTCATCCTTTGGAGGCGACCCTGGGACGGCGGCGAATAACCTTGAATTTGACAATCCATTTCCGGAGGCAAGGGAATGACGTGCGAAAAACTAATTGAAGCTGTTGAAGTCGCGATCAAGAAAGAGGAAGAAGCCTTCGCTTTTTACATGAACCTCGCCGATTTCGTGGAGGACAGGGAAGCGAAGGAAACACTGCGGTTCCTGGCCGGTGAAGAGAAAAAACACAAGGAATTTCTGGAAAACTTCCGCCAGGGCGGGTGCTACATCGGGGGATTGGACATGAACGAACCGGTGGATTACAAGGTGGCCCAGCATCTGGATGCCCCCGACCCCAAGAAAGACATGAAGACAAAGGATGCCTACCTGGTGGCCGCCTTTCGTGAACAGCACGCCCATGACTTTTACAAGGGGCTGGCGGACCTGCATCCCCCCGGCGAGGTCAAAGATCTCCTTCTCCGGATGGCGACAGAGGAACTCAGGCACAAGGAAAAGGTCGAGTATCTCTACGTCAACACGGCTTTCCCCCAGCTGGCGGGCGGCTGATTCTACGGTTTTTCCGGCCCGGTTCCCGCGAGATCCACGGAGACCTGAACGAGCCCCCTCAGCAGAGCGGCCATCTTTAAGAAATCCAGGGTGTCGATCCGGTCGTTCTCCGTGTGATAGTTGGGGTTTCGGTAAAAAGCCGTGTCGGTGACCATGACGGCGGGGTAACCCATTTTCCAGAACGAACGATGGTCCGAGAAATCGACGCCGGGGACAAAGGACACCGTCGCAATCCCCTCCACGGCAATCGTCGATCCTTTTCGGATGGAATCCCTGACCTGCTCGACAAGGTTCCTCGACTGCAGATTGCCGACGACGGCGATGAAGTTCGGCGTGGTGGGATAGAGTAGATTCATACCGGGCACGGGGAAGCTCTGGCCGCCCTCTCTGTCGCTGAAGTAACCGACCATCTCGAGACACACCATGGCGTGAACCGCCTCGCGGGTCTCTTTCAGGTGCCGCGCATAAACAAAGCTCCCCTGGTGTCTGGATCGGAAGAGCGGCGGCTCCTCCAGCGTGAAAAAAACGAAACGGAGCGTGCGAACCGGCCGGTGCCCCTGCAGGAGACGGCAGAGCTCGAGGAGGACGGCCACGGCGCTCGCGTTGTCGTCGGCTCCGGGTGTGCCGTACACCGTGTCGTAGTGCGCGCCGATGACGACGCTCCCATCATCGCCCTCCCCGCCCGGAAGCGTCACAATGATGTTGCTGAAAGTCTTCCCCTTGTATTCGTAATTCTGAAGGCAGTACGTGCAACTCATCTCATCGAGCACCTCCCGGATGTAGTCGGCCGCCCGGGTCAGCCGGTCATGTTCGTAGAAACTCCTGGAGCCGATGCGGACACTGAGGTTCTCCACGTGCCCGAAAAGCCTCTTGACTTCGAAATCGGTGAAGGTGTCGACGGGGAGCGGGTGAACGGAGGATCTCATCTTGATCTTCAGAACGGGATAGAGGAGGACCGCCAGTAAGGCAATGATGATGAGGAAGGTTGCGTAAATCATTTTCCTGGTCATGGCGAGGGCGTTTCGAAACTCGCAGCTGTGCCGGTATCAGGGGGATTCATACATGACGGCGATCGGTTTGACAAGGGGGATTTCGGCAACCCGTGGTCTCGGGAAAGAGGGCGGGCAAATCGTTGCTTGAAGGGTTCCCGGATTTTATGTAATATTTCCACAAGATGATTCCTTTAGGCGGGAGCGTTTCTTACGGGACAACCTCGGAAGGGAGAATACAGATGAAAAAAGAAGAACGGCTGAGCGCGATTGAAATCGCCCTGAAAAACGAGAAGACGGAACGGGAGTTCTATCTCAAAAACGCCGAACGGACAAAGAATCCCCTCGGCAAAGCCATGTTCAAGCAGATCGCCGATGATGAACTCGAACACTACGAGCGGCTGAAGGACCTTCACAAGGCCTGGAAGAAGGAAGGAAAGTGGCCGGAATCTCTCCCCCTCACCGTCAAAGGGTCCGCCGTCAAAGATGTGCTGAAAGGTTTCGTGAAGAAGCTGGACAAAGCTCCTCCCGGTGACGATGATGATCTCAAGGCCATTCGTGTGGCTCTGGACTTCGAAGCCAGGGGTGAAAAGCACTATGCGAAGCTTCGGGACGCCTCGACGGCCGCGGCCGAAAAATCTTTCTTCGACCTCCTGTCCAAGATGGAGCGGGAGCATTATCTCTCCCTCAAGGACACGGAGGAGTTCTACGTCAGCCCCGATGCCTGGTACAGGAAGAAGGAACATCTGATGGTGGACGGAGGTTGATCGCCCCCGTAAGAAAGGAATCTTCCGGGACGCCGACGGGTTTTCGGAGAGAAGCAATATCCCTCTCGATGAAAAGGGCGAAATCCTCTTCCTGAAGGTCTGCCCGACCAGGCAGGTTCCGGATATCAAGGAAATTCTTGATATGCCGATATAACTCTTCGTAATAAAATAGGATTCATTTACATTTTATGGTCATTTCCACTGACGGCGATCCTTGATGAGATCGCCGTCCAGGGTTTTGGAGTCCGCCCAGTCCCACTCGTCAATGCCCAGGCCGCAGAGGTCGCGGAAGGTCTTCTCGAAACGCGCCTTCAGCGCCGCCTCGTCACCCGCTCTCGCGAGCCGGACCGTCAGAATGTCCCGATGGGCCCGGCGTTCAACCTGCAACTGAAATCGGACTCCCGGCAGTTGCTCGCTCACTTTCCTGAGCTGGCTCGGCGCGACGAACATTCCGCGGACCTTGACGGCGTCCCCCACCCTGCCGGCGATACCGCTCAGCCGGTAAGCACTCCTTCCGCAGGGGCAAGGCTCCTCGATGAGGGAGGAGAGATCCCCTGTCGCAAAACGGAAGAGATAGAAGATGTCGTTCGGCCTTGTCACGACGACCTCTCCCAGGGTCCCCGGTGAGACGGCCTTGCCCGTCTCGGGCTCGACGATCTCCACGATGACCTCCTCGCAGATGTGCCAGCCGTTTTTTTCGCTGCATTCGTAAGCCACATCGCCCACCTCGGTGGCGCCGTACATCTGGTAGGTGTCGATGCCGTACTCCCGCTCGAACCTCGCCCGGAGGGAGGCTTCCAGCGGCTCGGCGGCAAAGCAGGCGCGGCGGAGCCTGAAATCCTTCCGGACGTCATGGCCGAGTTCCCCGGCCCGCTGGAGGATGGCTGCGAGGAAACTGGGGGTCCCGCTGTAGCCGGTGACAGCGAGGTCGCGGATGAGCTGGACCTGGATGTCGGAGCCGGCCGTGCCGGAGGGGACGACCGTCGCTCCGACGCGACGCAGTCCCCCGTGGAAGGTGAGACCGGCGGCGACGAGATGGTAGGAGAAGGCGTTGAGGACGACGTCCCCCGGTCCGAACCCCGCGGCCCAGTAAGCCCGCGCCCACAGGGGATCGCTGTCCGGCAGGTGGGGTTCGTAGACGGGGCCGGGCGAGATGAAGACGCGATCGACAGCGGCCTTCGGGTTTTCGAACCCGCCGTAGGGAATCTTTTCCATTTCCATTTCGATGAGCTTCGCCCGGGAGATGACGGGCAATCTCTCCAGATCCCGGACTGAACGGATGTCTCCGGGATCGATCTTTCGCTCGTCGAACACCTGCCGGACGCGTGTCGACCGTTCATAGCCCCGCCGGACCATCCGGGCCAGTTTCACGCTCTGGTCGCGCCGTCTGCTTCCAACCGATCTTGCTTCTTTGTCGTCGTAAAAGATCCGCCGGGTCTCTCTTTTCTTCATTGAAACCTCCCTGTCGTCTCGGGCGGGTCTATCTGGTCTCTTTCGTCTTTCCGGCCTGTCCGGTTTTGAGTAGTGATAAACCGCTCAGGGCCGGATCATTCTAAAGGCTGACAGGACCCAAAAGACCCTATAGCCGAGACAGACTAAATGGACTCTTTAGAGCCAGCGCTTTCTTCGCTTGTAGGCCTTCACGTCCTGGTAGGATTTCGCCGCGCCGCCGGCGCCCATGCCGAGGTAAAACTCCTTCACATCCGGGTTTTCACGCAGCTCGGCGGCGGCGCCTTCCATAACGATCTTGCCGTTCTCCATGACGTACCCGTAATGGGCGATCTGCAGGGCCATGCTGGCGTTCTGCTCGACGAGGATAATCGTCGCTCCTCGCTCCTCGTTGATACGGCGGATAATCCTGAAAATTTCCTGGACCACCATCGGGGCGAGGCCCAGTGACGGTTCATCGAGAAGGAGAAGCTTCGGATGGGCCATGAGGGCCCGGCCGATAACGAGCATCTGGAGTTCGCCGCCGCTGCAATAACCCGCGAGGGTCTTTCTGCGCTTCAGCAGGACGGGGAAGTAGGTGTAAACCAGTTCCAGATCCTCCCGGTAGGGTTTTCCGAAGCGTGTGGCCGTCCCCACGCGGAGATTCTCCTCGATGGTGAGGTATTTGAAGGGCTGGCGTCCCTCCAGAACCTGGATGATTCCCCGCCGCGTGATCGTCTCGGGCGGCTGGTTCTGAATCTCCGCCCCGTCGTAAAGAATGGTGCCTTCGGTGACCCTGCCGTTCTCGGGTTTCAGAAGGCCCGAGACGGCCCGGAGGGTGGTGGTTTTTCCGGCGCCGTTGCTGCCCAGGAGTGATGTGATGCGTTTTTCCCGAACGGAGAGTGAAACGCCCTTGAGAACCTGAATCACGTCGGAGTAGACGACGCCGACGTTGTTGATCTGCAGGAGAATCCCGTCATTCATAGATACCTCTCTCAATAGGAAAAAGGCCAGAGCCTGAAGCTCGACCGGGTGACCCTCCAGAGTTCCGCCAGACCTTTCGGTTCCAGAAGAATAAAAAGCACGATGGCGAGGCCGAAAGCAAATTCTCTCAGCGGAGCAAGGGTGAGCTCCACACCGGTGATCCCCCCCACATTGATGAGCCAGTCCGTGAACCATCGCAGAGCCTCGTTCAGCCCGGTAATGAAGACGGCCCCGAAGATGGTCCCCGGGATGCTCCCGAGGCCGCCGATGATGATCATGGCGATGTACTCGACGGAGAGCATGAGGTTGAAAGGCTCCGTGGTGATGCTGATCATATAATAGGCGAAAAGAGCGCCGGCGAGCCCCGCGTAGAACGAACTGATCCCGAAGGAGAGGAGTTTGTAGCGGAAGACGGGAATGCCCATTCCCTCGGCGGCGCGGTCGTTGTCGCGGATGGCGATGAAGGCTCTTCCGAACTTCGTCCGCATGAGGTTCACCGCAAGCCACGTCAACCCGACGAGACCAAGATAAATCAGGAAGAAGTAGCCCCTGTCGCCGCTCACGGTAAAACCGAAAACCTTCGCCTGGGGGAGGATGATGCCCATGGTGCCCTTGGTGAGATCCTCCCAGTGGAGCAGGATATATTCGATGATGAACTGGCCCGCCAGGGTGGCGATGGTGAGATAGAGTCCTTTCAGGCGCACCGAGGGAAGCCCGAAGACCATGCCGACCATGGCCGTCACGAGGCCCGCGGCGGGGATCGCCAGGAGCATCGGCACGTCCCAGGCCGTCGCGAGGATCGCTGCGGCGTAGGCGCCCACGCCGAAAAAAGCTCCGTGACCCAGGGAGATGAGGCCCGTGTACCCCACGAGGATGTTGAGCCCCAGGGCCGCGATGGCGGCGATGCCGGCCATGTTGACGACGTAGAGCGGGTAGGACCCCAGCACAAAAGGCACGACACCGAAGAGCACGGCGAGACCGACGGCCGTCCAGAGACGGCCGAAGTCCGTCTCGAAAACGAAGAGTTCCTGCTCGTAGCGGTCCCTGTAGTTTCCGCAGGGATGGAATCGGGGGCTTCGAAACATCGGATCGATCCTCCTCACACCCGCTCGATTTCGACGAGACCGAAGAGCCCGTAAGGCCGGATGAGCAGGATCGCGACCAGGGCGATGTAGGGGATCACGTCCCGCAGCGACGGCGAGAGGTATCCCCCCGTCAGGGCCTCCAGAAGACCGATGATGATGCCCCCGATGATGGCCCCGCTGACGCTGTCGAGGCCCCCGAGGATGACCACGGGAAACACCTTGAGGCCGATGGAGCTCAGCTCGTGGACGTTGATGCCGTTGATGAGGCCGAGAATGATCCCGCTGATGCCCGCCACCAGCGCGGCGATCGCCCAGGAAAGAGCGAAGACCCGCCTGACGTGGACTCCCAGCGAGAGGGCCGCCGGCTGACTGTCCGCCACGGAGCGCATGTAGATGCCCTGCGAGGAGTACTTGAAGAACAGGCCGAAGAGCAGGAGGAAGACAACGCCCATGAAGATGGCCGAGACGTAAACGGGCGGCACGTGAACGACCCCCCAGTTCAGCGCGAGAAACTCCGGCAGGATGTCGGGATAGGTGTAGAGATTCCCTCCCCAGATGAGCAGGAGCGCACCCTTGAACATGGCGGCGAGACCCACGGTCAGCATGATGATCTCGATGAGAGGCTCGCCGATGAGCGGACGGAGAAAGAGGCGCTCGATGATGAAACCGAACACGAACGTCCCGGCCAGGGTGAGGATGAAGGCGGCCGCCACGGGCAGTTTCGCCCACGTCACGAGGGCGAGGAACAGGAAGGCCCCCATCGCCAGAAGCTCGCCGTGGGCGAAATTGAGGACGCTCGACGCCTTGTAGATCATCACGAAACCCATGGCGGAGAGGCCGTAGAGAAACCCGATGCTGACGCCGTTCACCAGAAGCTGAACAAAGAAATCCATGGGAGTTTTCCCTTTCTACGTCGTGATCACCCGGACGCGGGTCTCCAGCGTGCCGACCTGTCCGTCGCGGTAACGGACCTGTCCCCGGACATCCAGGGATGACTTGTTTTCATACATGGCCTCGATGAGCTTGATGTAGAGGCCGTAGACAAACCGCCTGCGGACCTTCCCGGTCCGTGTCAGCTCCTCGTCATCGGCATCGAGGAGCTTGTAGAGGAGGATGAACTTGCGGATCTTCATGGGGTCGGGAAGCTGTCCGTTCACGACTCCGACCTCGCCCAGGATGAGCTTTTCCACCTCCGTCTGCTGGGTGAGGTCCGTGTAGGTCGTGTAGGGGATCATGCGGTCTTCAGCCCAGTTGCCCACGTTTCCCATGTCGATATTGACGAGCGCCGTGAGGTAGGGCCGGCCTTCACCGAACACGACCGCTTCCTTGATATAGGGGCTGAATTTCAGACGCGTCTCGATGAAATCAGGCGAGAAGGCCGCTCCCTGCTTGTTGCGGATGATGTCCTCTTTCCTTCCGATGATCAGGAGATGGCCGTCCCCGTCGATGTAGCCCGCGTCGCCGGTTTTGAGCCACCCGTCCGTGAATGCCCCTTCCGTCGCCTGATAGTCATTGTAGTAACCGGCGAAGACGGCATCGCTTCTGACGAGAACTTCCTGGTCCGGGGAGAGTCGTACCTCCGTTCCCGGGAGGGGTTTGCCCACCGTCTCGAGCTTGAATTCCCCGTCGGGCTGGACCTGGAAGATGCCGCCCGCCTCCGTGAGCCCGTAGCACTGCTTGAGGTTGAGGCCGATGGCCCGGAAGAAGCGGATCACCTCGGGGCTGATGGGGTGCCCCCCGGTATAGGCGCTGACCATCCGGGCGCATCCCACGCGATCGAGAAGAGGCCTGAAGGTCAGCAGGGAGGCCAGAGTCCGGAGAAGCCTGAGCCGGGCGGGAATCGGCTCCCTGCGGGATTCGAGGTCCACGACCTTCAACCCGGCCTTCACGGACATTTTGAAGATTGTTTTCTTGAGCCTGCCGGCATCGTCCATCCGCACCCGTATCTTCGATGCGAGGTCTTCCCAGAAACGGGAGGACGTGATGATCACCGAGGGACCGATTTCGCGGAAATCCTCCTCCACCGTTTCCGGCGTTTCGGGGAAATTCATCGTCATTCCCCCGGCAAGCGATACCCCGACGCCCCACATCTGGTCCACGATCCAGGCGGGCGGAGTGATGGAAATCCAGTTGGACCCTGCTCCGATCGAAGTCGTCTCGAGCCATTGACGGGACATGGTGATGAAGTTCCGGTGGGTGAGCATGGCCAGCTTGGGGATGCCCGTCGTGCCGGAGGTCTGGATCATGAGGGCGATGTCGCCCGCCTTCCCCCGGGCGAGCTCCCTGCCGAAGCGTTCCGGCTCTTCCAGATCGAGCCTCCTGCCCCGGTCCAAAAGCTCGCTGAAAGGAAGGAGCCACTCGTCATCCCTGTACCGCCGCATCCCGGTGGGATCGACGTAGACGATCTTCCGGATATGGCCGAGCCTGCCCTTCATCTCCAGGAGCTTGTCCACCTGTTCCTGATCCTGGACGACGACGACGGTCGCCCTGAATCGGTTGAGGGCCGTGGCCAGTTCCTCCGGGACGGACGACGTGAAGAGATTCACGGTGACGGCCCCGGCCGCCTGCCCCCCCAGTTCGCTGAAGAGCCACTCCGGATGGTTGTTCGTGACGATGCCGATGTTTTCACCCCGGCGAAGCCCCAGGGCGATGAGACCGAGGGCGGTCTGCCGGACATAGTCGAGGTAAGTCTGCCAGTTGTAGGTCTTCCATATGCCGTAGGCCTTTTCACGGATGGCAATCTGCGAAGGGTCCATTCGCCGCGCCTGGTCGGCCAGGATCTGTGGAAGGGTCATGCGGTCGAAATCGGCCGGCACGTCTCTATCCATCCGGATCGGCTTTGTGTCTGTTGCCATCGGATCAGCCCCCCTCCCCTTCTCCGCCGTTTCCGCCGAGATAGGCTCGGATGACTTCGGGGTGGGACTGGATCCGGTCCGGCGACCCCTCGGCGATCTTCACGCCGAAGTTGAGAACCGTCACCCTCTTCGAGATGCTCATCACGATCGACATGTCGTGTTCGACCAGGATCATGGTCTGTCGCCAGGACTCGTTGAGCTCCAGGAGAAAGCGGACCATGTCCTCCTTCTCTTCGAGATTCATCCCGGCGAAGGGCTCGTCCAGGATGAGCAGCTTCGGTTCCAGCGCCAGGGCGCGGCCCAGCTCCACCCGCTTCCGCAGCCCGTAGGGGAGTGACCCTACCGGCTTGTTCCGGATCGACTGGATCTCCAGGAAATCGATGATCTCCTCCAGGACTCTCCGGTGTCGGACCTCCTCCTGCCGGACCTTTTTCGAAAAGAGCACCGCCTTCCCGAGCGGGTAGCGGCAATGGACATGGCGGGCGAGCAGGAGATTGGAGAGAACCGTGATGCCCGGGAAGAGCTCGATGTTCTGGAAGGTCCTTCCGATTCCGTGCTCGATCAGACGGTGGGTGTGAAGCCTCGTGATGTCTTCGCCGTTGAAGAGGATCTGTCCCTCCTGGCCCCGGTAGTATCCGGTGATGCAGTTGAGGAGGCTCGTCTTCCCGGCGCCGTTGGGGCCGATCACGGAGACGAGTTCACCCGTCGCGACGTCGAGGTCGACGGCGCTCAGGGCCACGATCCCCCCGAAACGGAGCGTCAGTCCCTTCACCTGGAGCTCGGCCTTTCGCTCCTGGTTGAGCGTCTCCGCGTAGATGCTGGGTTGGCCCCTGAAAGCCTTCATGGCGACCCGATCCCTTCTATTTCAGGAGTTTCATCTTTTCCTTGCCCGGACGGTAGAAATGGGTCCGGGGCAGGAAGGTGCCGTCCTCCTTCACCTGCACGATCCTTCCCTCAAAGGACCCCTCGTGATCGGCCGGCGTGTAGGTGATCTTCGGCATGAGACCGCCGAAATCCTCGTCCCGGAAGGATTCCATGGTCCTGTTGATCGTCTCCCGGTCCACCCTGCCGTATTTTTCCTGTGCGCGCTGAAAGGCCCTTTCCATGATCATGCCGACGACGACCCCTTCCCAGTAAGCGGCGTCGAAACGGGCCACCGTCTTGTATCGCTTCCAGAGATCGGTCATGAGCGACATCCCTTTCGACTTGTCCGACGGGAGGGCGCCCGGGAACTGGATCTTCAAGCGGTTCCGGATCAGCCCCTTCCCCAGTTTGAAGAAATCGGGGTCCGTGGAGGTCCAGGTGCCGAAGAACTGCGGGTCGTAGCCGATGCGGTCGGCGCTCTTGAAGGCCGTCACGATGGTCGCCGGGAGCATCTGCATGAAGACGTACTCGGCCCCGGCTTTCTTCAGGCGCAGGAGCTCCGTGGTCAGGTCCACCGTCTTGGCGGGGAATTCTTCGATCGAAACGATCTGCACCCCGGTCTTCGCGGCGTACTCCTGGCTGGGCTTGTGGATGGAGCGGCCGTAGGCGTTGTTGTAGGTCAGAAGCCCGACCTTCGGCGCATCCTTCCCCTTGTGGGTCGCCCGGATGTACTCGAGGACGGCGTAGCAGTCGAGACGATAGCTTCCGAAGGGCAGGTACATGTATTCAATGGGCGCTTCCAGAATCTCCCAGCTCGTCGAGTAGTTGATGGTCGGGATCCTGTATTTCTGGACGATCGGCTTTGCGGCAAGCCCCTCACCGGCGCCCCAGGTGGCAATCATGTCCACGTTGTCCTGGGTGGCGAATTTCCGGACGGCCGTGACGGCCTCGGGAACCTTGTAGGCCGTGTCGACGAGAGTCATCTCAATCTTTCTTCCGGCGATACCCCCCTTGACCTCGTTGACATAGCGGAAATAATCCTGCTGCCCCTTGGCGTGAAACTGTCCCCAGGTGGAAGCGGGACCCGTGAGATTGATCGCGGCGCCGACCTTGATCGCCTTCGCCGCCGGCGACAACGCCGGCAGGCCGATGACCGCGAGGATCGCGACGGTCATCATCGTCGTCATCATCATCAGATATCTACGCATCGTTTGTCCCTCCTCGAATCATGAAAATAAAAAAGGCCGCGTTTTCACCGCGACCACAAACAAAAAAGCCGCGGGCCCTTTTCCGGTCTGCCCGCGGCTCAGTTCTTTCAGAGGTTCATGTCATGAGCGCTCCAGGCAGACCTCGCCAAAAAAGCCGAAAAAGCTTAAAAAGACGAAGAATCGGGCCTGGCGCTTCGACATTTCGATTTGACTCCCTTGAATGAGGTGCGTCCATTCATAAACGAAGGGTCATCAAATGTCAAGGGAAAAAACATTTTTCTCCCGTCGGTTGCGGAGCCCGGACGCCCGCGACGAAGGGGCGCTTCGTTTGTTGTGATCATGTCCGTTTTGTGGTATTGAACCGGAAATTTTTTAAAGAGCGTACGGAATGAATCCGGAAATCTTTCGGGAATACGATGTCCGGGGTCTCGTCGATCGGGATCTCGATATCGACCTGGTCTACGATCTCGGCAGGGCCATCGGGACCTTCGGGGCCGATCGGGGCGTGAAAACCATGACGCTTGGACGGGATTGCCGCCTCAGTTCCGAAGCTTACGCCGACGCCATGAGGAAAGGCCTGACGGCAGCCGGCCTTCACGTCATCGATATCGGCCTCTGCGCGACTCCGATGCTCTATTTCTCCATCCGCCATTACGGGAGTGACGGCGGCGTGATGGTGACGGGAAGCCACAACCCGCCTGAATTCAACGGCTTCAAGATTTGCGTCGGTCCGGACACGATTTACGGCGAGGACATCCAGGCGCTTCGCGGGATCATGGAGAAAGGATCTTATGCCTCCGGCAGAGGCACGTCCGAAAGGGGGGACGTGACGGAGGCTTACGGAAACATCCTCCACGGAAACGTGCAGGTCCGCAAGGGACTCCGGGTCGTCATCGACGGCGGGAACGGAACGGGCGGACACTTCATCCTTCCGATCCTGGAGAGGTTCGGCTGCCGGGTCACGGCCCTTTACTGTGACATGGACGGACGGTTTCCGAACCATTTCCCCGATCCCACCGTTCCGGAAAACCTCCGGGAGCTCACAGAGCGCGTTCTGGAGGAAAAGGCCGATGTGGGCATCGCTTTCGACGGTGACGGGGACCGGATCGGTGTTGTGACCGACCGGGGCGACATCCTCTGGGGGGACGAGCTTCTCATCCTTTTTTCCCGCTTCGTATTGAAGGAACGGCCCGGTGCCACCGTCATCGGGGAGGTGAAGTGTTCCCACCGTCTTTACGACGACATCGAGAAGAACGGCGGGCGTTCCATCATGTGGAAGGCGGGGCACTCGCTGATCAAGGGGAAGATGAAGGAGGAGAAGGCGCTGCTTGCCGGGGAGATGAGCGGCCATCTTTTCTTCGCGGACCGCTATTTCGGATACGACGACGCCCTGTACGCGGCCGTGAGGCTGCTCGAGATCCTGTCGAAGACCGGAAAAAAGGTGAGCGAACTCCTCGCCGACGTTCCGAAGAGCTGCGCCACACCGGAGATCCGAATCGACTGTCCCGACGCGCTGAAGTTCAAGGCCACCGAGGCTGTCAAGAAATACTTCCAGAAGGATTACCGGACGATCGAAACCGACGGCGTCCGTATCCTCTTCAGCGACGGATGGGGGCTCGTGAGGGCTTCCAACACCCAGCCCGTCCTGGTGCTCCGCTTCGAGGCCTCCACCCCCGAAACTCTCCGGGTGACGCGGGAGATGGTCGAGGGCGCCCTCAAGGCCATCCTGGTCGAACTGGGTGCGAATCCTTGAGACGCACGGATAAAACCTCATGCGCCGGTTGTCTGCCTGCCTGATAGCCCTTTTTTGTTTCTCATCCTTTTTCACGAGAGCGGCTTTCTGTCAGGTCAAGCCGTCTGATCAACGGACCCATTCGGCGGGAACCCCGGCCGGCGAATCCGGTCTTGCCACGATCACCGTCGGTTCCTCCACGCTCCGGGTCGAGATCGCCCTGACGCCGGAAGCGCAGAGCCTGGGGCTCATGTTCAGGGACTCTCTCCCCTGGGACCGTGGGATGCTCTTCGTATATGACCGCCCGCAGCACCTCGCCTTCTGGATGAAGAACACGACCATCCCCCTCGACATCGCTTTTATTTCCGCCGATGGCCGCATTGAGGAGATCCTGGCCATGACCCCGCTTACGGAGAAGATTTACCGCTCCGGCGTGCCCGCCCTCTACGCCCTCGAGGTGAACCGGGGCTGGTTCAGGAAAAAGGGGTCAAGGTCGGGGACCGCATCCGGTTCTGACGGTCTCCGGCAGTCACCGGCGCCGAAGAGTGCGGGGAATCCGCGCAACCCCCGGGACCCCGATCATCACGAACCTACCTGCCGTACTCGATGACCTTGAGGAGCGTTGCGGCGGGAACGGTCTGCCCCGGCGTCATGCCGTTGAGAATCACCGTCTCCTTCAGCCGCTTTTCAGGAACGGCGAGGGCTTTCAGGGCGTTTTCGACGGTGTCCGTTTTGCCCGTGGACCGGATTCGGACCCGGTTCGGCTGAACGTTGATCTTCCTGGGGTCCTTCAATTCCTGAAAGCCGCCGAAGGTGTCCTGAAAGGTCTTCTCGTACGGGGGGAAGAGACGCAGGGCGCTCATGCCGTGGAAGGCGAAAACCTGCTTCTCCTTCTGGATGAAATAGGAAAGGACCCTCATCGTGCCCTGGCTGCTTCGCACTTCCGAAAGAAGTTGCTGGGAAGGCAACTGGTGAACGGAGCGCGATTCACTCCGGAGGATCTTCGCGTTGGTCTTGGACACAAACTTTTGCGCGGCATCCGCCGCCGACTGACCGGGGACGCCGGAGAAAAGAATCACGGCATCCTTCTTCGGGCTCATCATCTGGACGACGGCCGGCGTGTCGTTGACCTTCCAATCCTTCGGCAGGGGAAACTGCAGCCGCTGTCCGGGCCGGTAGTAAACACCCCCCTCTGCGTACCCCTGCCTCGGGTCGTTTCCGTAGATCATGCCGTCGATGACTCTCAGGTACTTCTCCCGGTCGACCTTCGGGTTTTTCAGGCCCGTTTTCTGCTGCCACTGCCTCGACTGTGACCGGACGGCGCTTTCACGATCCACGGGACTCGGGTGGGTGGAAAACCAGCTCGGAAGCCCGCTTTTGTCCTCTCGGGAATCCATTCGCTGCAGGGTTTCGAAAAAGTCCGCCATACGGGAGGCGTCATATCCCGCCTTCGTGGCATATTCAACCGCCAGGGAGTCGGCTTCCCTTTCATCGTCCCGGCTGAATTTCAAGAACAGGACACCGACGCCCATCTGGGCAAGGCTCGACAGGCCGGGGATGCCCAGGACGCTGAGCCCGATATCCAGCCCGAACAGGCCGACTTGGGCCACCTGTGCCTTGCTGAGCTTCTGTGCCGAGTGACGGGCCGTGACGTGGCCGATCTCATGGCCCATAACCCCTGCCAGCTCGGCCTCACTGTTCAGGGCGGCCAGAATTCCCCGGGTGAAATAGATATATCCCCCCGGCGCGGCAAAGGCGTTGACCACCGGGTCGTCGAGGACCTTGAAGTGCCAGTCGAGCGCCGGGCGATGGGATAATTTCCCCATGCGCAGCCCCAATTCGCCGACATAGGCCGTCACGCGCTGATCTTCGTAGAGGCCGTACTCTTTGATCACCCCGGTGTCGGATTTCCGGCCCAGTTGTATCTCTTCCTCTTCACTGACAAGCATGAACTCCTGGCGCCCGCTGACCGGGTTGACGGCACAGGCGACCATCAGTCCGAAGAGGATCCCCATCACGACCGAAGAAACAACTTTTTTCCACATCATTCATCCCCCGGAGTAACGATCGAACTCCTTTCTTCGAGAAGCGGTCACGTCCATCACCGGCATGTCATGCTCCACGAAGATCAGTTTATCCGTTTCAAACCCCCATGCCCGTGCTTTTGATATCAGATCATCGCGGATCGCTTCATCCATCACCTTTTCCCGGCTGAGAATCCAGAGATAGGACCGACTGGGGCCCGTGATCATGGCGTAGGTGTATTCCTCCCGGTCCAGAGCAATGACGTGGTATCCCCCACAGAAAGGGCCTGAAAAAGACACTTCCAGGCTCCCGATATTCCGATCCCCGCTGAAACGGGCCGTGCCACCGGTCTCCCGCCACTGCCCTTTCCGGGTATCGAAACCCCGGTTCAGGACTTCGATCTCGCCGCCGCTTCCCCGTGTATATCGAGCCGTCACGTTGCTGAGACCCCGCTCGAAGGGATGATCGAGCCTCGCGATCTCGTACCAGGTCCCCAGGAACCGTTCGTCGTCAAAACCGCTTACGGCCTGTAGCCCCTTGGGGATCCCGGTACATCCGGCGATCATGAAAAAAAGAATCAGGGTGGATGTCAGGCCTTTCATGGGTCTTTTCCCGTCCCGGATTATTTTGTCTCCTGGAGGTCGTCTTTGAAGAACCAGAAATCGTACCGGGCCCCCGGCATGTTGCAGTCTGTCTGGACCTTATAGAGGTCGCCCTTCGTTTCGATCACCGTCCCTTTGCTCTTCCGGTAAAAAAACTTGGCATGGTACATCCGGATGGGCCATTCACTGGGGTGCGTGTGGTCGGCCCAGACCTCCGCGCGATCCGAGAAAACGGCCGTGACAAAAGCCGTGATCTTCACAGGGTCACCCTGCTTCTTGAGTTCCGCCATCCGCTCCATGGTCGTCACATGCCAGAACCCGACGGCGTTCTCCTTGATGACCACGTTTTCCTGCGCGTGGCTGACACCGGCTAAAAACAACAACAGCAACGAGAATAGGACGATTTTTTTCATGCCTTCAGACCTCCCTGGTGGATTGGATGTGCCTATGTATCACATTCCAAATGAATGTGAACGTTTTTTGTTCTTCCCTTCAAATCCGTTCTGGAAACGGGCAGAACCCAAAAAAGGGGCTGCCGATAAATCGCAGCCCCCTGGCGTCCATGGTCGGGGCGGCCCGATTTGAACGGGCGGCATCCTGCTCCCAAAGCAGGCGCGCTACCAGGCTGCGCTACGCCCCGATCTCGAATAAAGAAGTTGAGAAGATAAGAAGGTATGAAGTTGAGAACAGTGCAATGTGGATGAATCTCCAAACTTAAAATATCCGATCTTCTCAGCTTCCGATCTTCTTAACTTCTGATCTTCCTGACTTCCGTCCTTGTGATCCACTCCCTGAACCCGGCAAAGGCCCTTCCCCTGTGGCTGACGACATTTTTCACGTCGGGGAGGAGTTCCGCCGCCGTATGCCCGAGACCCGGGTCTTCAAAAACCGGGTCATACCCGAATCCTCTTTCGCCCCGCGGCTCGAAGACGATTCTCCCGGGCCAGCGGCCTTCGAAGGTCTCGCAGGTTCCGTCGGGACGGAAAAAGACAAGGACGCACCGGAACACGGCGGTCCGCTTTTCCAGCGGAACGCCCTGGAGTTCCCGAAGCAGTTTGTCGATGTTTTTTTCATCCGTCGCATCGAGACCGGCGTAACGGGAGGAATAAATCCCCGGGGCGCCGCCCAGCGCGTCGACTTCGAGGCCCGAGTCGTCGGCAAGCACCGCCTCCCCGGTGATCCCCGAAACCGTCCGGGCCTTGATCAGGGCGTTCTCGAGAAAGTTGTTCCCCTCTTCCGGAATGTCCGGGACGTCAGGGAAATCCGCGAGCGACAGGATCTCCAGGTCGCAATCCCGGAACATGGATTTGAGTTCGCCGACTTTGCCCTGATTTCTGGTTGCCAGTACGATCTTCAGCGGACCAGGTCCCCCGCAAGCTCGATCTGTTTGCCCGTCAGATAGGCGCATCCCTGAAGGGCGAGGTCGGTCATCCGGTCGTGAAGATCCCGGGGAAAGGGCATCGCTTCCGCGGTTCCCTGGATCTCGACGAAAAGGCCGTCCCGGGTCACCACGAAATTCATGTCCACCTCGGCCGAAGAATCCTCCCCGTAGTCGAGATCCAGAAGAAGCCGTCCCCCCACGAGACCCACGCTCACGGCGGAGACCAAATTTTTGACCGGCATCTGACGGATCATCCCCAGCGCATTCATTTTCCGGAAGGCCTGGATCAGAGCGAGGCAGCCGCCGGTGATGGCCGCACTACGGGTGCCGCCGTCGGCCTGAACGACGTCGCAGTCGACGATCACGGTCCGTTCCCCGAAGGCCTGCAGATCCGTGACGGCCCGAAGCGAACGGCCGATGAGCCGCTGGATTTCGAGGGTCCTCCCGCCCTGCCGGCCCCGTACGGCCTCCCGGGGGCTCCGGACATGGGTCGATCCGGGAATCATGGCGTATTCGGCGGTGACCCATCCCCTTCCCGTGTTCTTCAAAAAGGGCGGCACCGATTCGTCGATGGAGGCCGTGCAGAGGACCCTCGTGTTCCCCATCTCGATCTGGACGGATCCCGCGGGATGCCTGAGAACATCCCCGGTGATCTTCACCTTCCGCATCTCGTTCCACTGTCGCCCGTCGGATCTCATCTAAAAAAATTCCTTGATCGATTCGCTCAGGGCATGGGCGAGGAAACGCTGCATCCCTTCGTCCGTGAGTTTCTTGCGGTCCTTCGAATTCGTGGCAAAACCGACTTCCAGGACGACGGCCGGGATGTTGAGACCCTGCAGGACCAGGACGGGCCCTTCACGGAGCCCCCGATCCATCCGGGGAAAGACCTTGTCCAGGTGGGACTGGAGGATTTTGGCGAAGCGGACGCTTTCGTTGAGATGCTGGGTCCGGACCATGTCCTTGACGATCTCCGTCGGGGCACCCCGGGTTCCCTTCGCGGACGCCGATGTCCGGAATCCCTGGAAATAGACCTCATAGCCCGACGACTCCCGGTCGAACCCCGCGTTGACATGGATGCTCAGAAACAGGTCCGCCTCCGACTTGATGGCTTCCCGGACCCGGTCGGAGCGGGGCACATCGATATCCCCCAGTCTCGAAAGGCGCACCCGTACCTTCCTGGATCCTTCGAATTCCTTTTCGACGAGCCGCGCGACGGTCAGGGTCAGGTCCTTCTCGAAAAGACCCGTCGAGAGCCTCACGCCGTCGTCCCGCCCGCCATGAGCCGGATCGATCAGGACGACGTAACGCCCTTCCCGGTCCTTCCCGTCCCCGGCGGCGGGAAAGAGGGCGAGCCCGATCAGGAAAAACAGGGCCAGCAGAATCGGTCGAGCGGTTTTTTTCATAACGATTTCTTCTCTCCGCAAGGGGTTCAGGGGTAGATGCTTATACTGCAATCCCCCGTTTCCTGTCAACGGGCAAGGCCGCGTCAGTGCATCTTCTTCTTGTCGGTCTTGAGGTCCGAGACCCTCACCCGTTCAACGGAAATCACGCTTTTGAGTTTCTTCAAGACCGCCACGACCTCGTTGAAGTGCTTGAGGTCTCGGACATCGAGATCGAACTCGCAGACGGCGATCTTGTCCGGTGTCGTGTCGACGGTGGCATGGCTGATGTTGATGTCGAGGGCGGAGATGCCTGCGCTCAGCTCCGCCAGGAGGCCTTTCTTGTCGTGGCAGACCACCCGCATGTGAACGGGGAAGGTCTGCTTGTCCCGGACGTTCCAGTGGACCTCGAGAAGTCTTTCCGCATCCAGGTCCTGCACCATCGGGCAATTGGTCGTGTGGACGATCATTCCCCGGCCCCTCGAAATGTGCCCGATGACCTCATCCCCCGGCAGGGGGTTGCAGCACTTGGCGAACCTGACCATGATGTCGTCGATGCCGGTGATCGAGATGCCGGCCGATTCGGGTTTCTTGAACTTCTTGAGAATCTTCTCCGGGAGGGAATCTTCCCGCTTCTCCTCGCCGGGCAGAAAACGGTTGACGATGGAACGGGCCGAAACCTTCCCGTAGCCGATGAGCGCCATGATGTCGTCGACGTCCGTGACGGACTGCTCCTCGCAGATCTTCTTCAGCTCATCCGATTTGAGAACCTGGGCGAACTTCATGTGGTGTTTCCGGAACTCCTTCTCGAGGATGTCCCGGCCCAGGGCGATGCTCCGGTTCCTCTCTTCCGTCTTGATCCATGCCTTGATCTTCGAAATGGCCCGGGGAGTCACGGCGTACTTGAGCCAGTCCTTGCTGGGGTGGTGACCGGCCTGGGTGACGATCTCGACGGTGTCCCCGTTCTGCAGTTCGTATTTCAGCGGGACCAGGTTGCGGTTTACGCGGGCGCCGATGCACTGGTTCCCCACGTCGGTGTGGATGCTGTAGGCGAAATCGATCGGCGTCGCCCCCTTGGGGAAGGCCTTCACCTCTCCCTTTGGGGTGAAGACGTAAACCTCGTCGGGGAACAGCGCGACCTTCAGGTTCCGCATGAACTCCCTCGGGTCTTTCAGCTCCTGCTGGACCTCGAGAAGATCCCGGAGTTTGCGGATCTGCTCTTCGTCGCGGCGCCGCAGCATGTCGCCTTCCTTGTAGCGCCAGTGAGCCGCGATCCCCGATTCGGCCCACAGGTGCATCTCCCGGGTCCGGATCTGGATCTCCAGCCGCTCCCCGTAAGGGCCGATGACGGTCGTGTGCAGGGAACGGTAGTTGTTCGCCTTGGGCATGGCGATATAATCCTTGAAGCGGCCCGGGACGGGCTTCCACAGGGCGTGGACCACGCTCAGCGCTTCGTAGCACTCTTTCACCTTGTTGGAATGGAGAATGATCCGAAAGGCGAGAAGATCGTACACCTCGTCGAAATCGATCTGCTGTTCCTGCATCTTCCGGTAGATGCTGAAATAATGCTTGGCCCGTCCTTCGACTTCCCCCTCCAGCCCGTAGTTCCGGATCTCCTTCTCGATGATCTCTCGAATCTCTTTCGTGTATTTCTCCCGTCCCTCTTTCTTCATGGCGATCCGCCGCGCCAGATCCTGAAACTCCAGGGGCTGGAGATGCATGAAGGCCAGGTCCTCCAGTTCCGTTTTCATCCAGTTGATGCCCAGCCGGTTGGCGAGCGGCGCGTAGAGGTCAAGGGTTTCGCGGGCGATATATCGCTGGCGGTCCTGTGCCTGGTACTGCAGTGTGCGCATGTTGTGGAGCCGGTCGGCCAGGCGGACCAGGATGATACGGATGTCCGAAGACATGGCCAGGAGCATCTTCCTGAAATTTTCCGCCTGACGCTCCTGCTGGCTGGCGAGCGTGATCTTGCTGATCTTCGTGAGGCCGTCGACGAGAAAGGCCACCTCCTTCCCGAAGGCTTTTTCGATCTCATCGAGAGAGGCCAGGGTGTCCTCGACGGTGTCGTGAAGAATGCCGGTCGCGATGGATGCGGCGTCCATGTGCATGTCCGCCAGCACGTTTGCCACTTCCATGGGGTGGGTCAGGTAAGGCTCACCGGAAAGCCGCAGCTGTCCCTGATGAACCGAGGCGGAGAAGATGTAGGCCTTCTCGATCATCTCGAGATCGGACGGTTCGGCGTATCGCTGCACTTTTTCCAGGATGTCCGTGATCCGGATCATGAAAGTTTCCGCAGTCCCCTCTTCACCATTCCGGCGACACGGGCCGGGATTTTTTCGAGCTTCATCGGCGTTGTCTTGCCGGTCTTGCGGATCATCACTTCCGCCTCGCCCTCGGCGAGCTTCCTGGGGCCGATGGTGATGCGGATCGGAACCCCGATGAGGTCCGCGTCGTTGAATTTGACGCCGGCCCGCTCATCCCGGTCGTCCAGCAAGACCTCGATGCCCTTCCGCCGGAGCGCCTCGTAGAGCTGTTCCGCCGTTTCCGCCAGCGCCTTGTCATTGACGTTCACCGGGACGATCAGCACATGGAAAGGAGATACCGACAGGGGCCAGGAGATCCCCCGTTCGTCATTGTTCTGCTCGATGATCGCCGCGACGGTCCTCCCGACACCGATGCCGTAACAGCCCATAACCATGTACTGCTCTTTGCCGTTCCTGTCGAGATAGGTCGCCCGCATGGTCTTGCTGTACTTGTCCCCCAGCTTGAAGACGTGCCCTACCTCGATCCCCCGGGCAAACCGCAGACGGGCGCCGCACCGGGGGCAGGGGTCCGTTTTCTTGATGACACGGAGGTCGGCGAAGGTCTTGACCTGAAAGTCGCGGCCGTCATTGGCGTTTTTCACGTGGTAGTCCTCCCTGTTCCCGCCCATGACCACATTGACCATGTTCATCAGGGAGTAGTCTGAATAGATGTCCGCCTTGATCCCGATGGCGCCCGCGAAACCCTTCGGCGCGCCCGTCACTTCCAGGACGATGTCGTCTGTGGCCATTTCCAGGATGTCGGATCCGAGGAAGCTTCTCAGTTTGGCCTCGTTTACTTCCTCGTCGCCTCGGATCAGGACGGCCACGGGCCTGTCGTCGGCCTGAAAGATCAGCGTCTTCACGATCTGCTCCGGTTTGACCTTCAGGAACCGGCTGACCTCCTCGATCGTGCGGACATCGGGCGTATGAACCCACTCGAGGGGGCGCAGGACGGAAGGGTCGACAGCCTTCTTCTCCGGCGGGGCCACTTCGGCCTTTTCCAGATTCGCCGCGTAGGTGCACTTCGTACAGAAAACGAGTTCCCCCTCCCCCGTGTCGGCAATGACCATGAACTCATGGGAGAAACTGCCGCCGATATTGCCCGTATCCGCTTCGACGGCCCGGAACTTGAGACCCATACGGCTGAAGATCCGGCTGTAAGCGTCATACATTTTCTGGTAGCTGATGTCCGCACCCTGCTGGTCCACGTCGAAGCTGTAGGCGTCCTTCATGTCGAACTCCCGGCAGCGCATGACTCCGAACCGGGGCCGGATCTCGTCCCTGAATTTCGTCTGGATCTGGTAGAGGTTCCGGGGAAGCTGGCGATAGGTCTTGATTTCGTTGCGCACCAGGTCCGTGATGACCTCCTCGTGGGTCGGGCCGATGCAGCATTCACGCTGATGGCGGTCTTTGAACCGGAGAAGCTCCTTCCCGTACATTTTCCAGCGACCCGACTCCTGCCAGAGCTCGGCGGGCTGAACGGCCGGAAGGTACACCTCCTGGGCGCCGGCACGATCCATCTCTTCGCGGATGATCTCCTCCACTTTCTTCACGACACGGTAACCGAGGGGCAGGACCGAGTACACGCCCGTGGTCAGTTTCCGGATCATCCCGGCCCGGATCATCAGTTTATGGCTCGCGATTTCCGCATCCGAGGGCGTTTCCCTCACGGTCGGCAGGAACATCTCAGAGTATCGCATCGTCTCTTCCCCTTTCGGCAATCATCGTTTCGATTTCCTTCATGAGTGCGGATATGAATTCCCTTTCCCGGATTTTCCGGATCACCCTTCCCTTTCTGAACAGAAGCCCGGAGCCCTTCCCCCCGGCGATGCCGACATCGGCCTCGGACGCCTCCCCGGGGCCGTTGACGGCGCATCCCATGAGGGCGATCTTGAACGGCTCCTTCATGCCGGCCAGTCTCCTTTCGACCTCGTCGACGAGAGGGACCAGATCGATTTCGCAGCGCCCGCAGGTCGGGCAGGAGACGATGTCGGGGCCTCTTTGCCGCAGGCCCAGCGCCCTCAGGATCCCGTAGCCGATTCTCACTTCGTCCACGGGGTCGCCCGTGACGGAGACACGGATCGTATCGCCGATTCCCTCGTTCAATAAAAGACCGATGCCGACGGACGATTTGACGGCCGAACCGAGGACCCCGCCCGCCTCCGTCACACCCAGGTGGAGGGGGTAGGACATCTTTTTCGACGCCAGGCGGTAGGCCCGGACCATCGTGGGCACGTCGGAGGACTTGAGGGACACCTTGAGGGCCGTGAATCCCAGGTCCTCCAGGAGGGCGACGTTGCTCATGGCGCTCTCCACGAGGGCCTCCGGCGTGGGTCCTCCGTGCCGTGAGAGGATGTCCTTCTGGAGCGAGCCCGAATTCACGCCGATGCGGATGACGGCTCCGCGGTCGGCAGCGGCCTTTACGATTTCCCGGATCCGGTTGCGCTTCAGGTTCCCCGGGTTGATCCGGATTCCCTGGGCCCCCTTGTCGAGCGCCCCGATCGCAAGCCGGTAATTGAAGTGAATGTCCGCGACCAGCGGAACCTCGACGCTCCTCCGGATCGTTCCGAAGGCCTCCAGGGCCTCCTCATCGGGAATGGCCAGCCGCACGATCTCGCAGCCGCAGGCTTCAAGCGCCCGAACCTGCCGGAGGGTCGTCCGGACATCCCGTGTGTCCGTGGAGGTCATCGACTGGACCGAGACGGGGGCTCCGCCGCCGATTTTCACGGGCCCCAGGTGAAGGGCCTTCGTCCTTTTTCTTTTTCGCCCGAGAGGACCCGGATCGGGCTGCATGGGTTCCACTTCACCTCCTGCTCCATTTTAACATATCATAACACGGGATTTGAAAAACAACCCCATCCTCCTGACGGCTGAACAAAAAAGGGCTTTCCGTAGGGTTCGGGATATCTTTCGAATCGATCGGGACCGCAGAAACGCCGGGCCTTCTCGATATCACGACGGGATGATGACGGTCCTGTGGCATCCCTGACGGAATAAGAGTGACCCGCACCCGGGGATGTTGACTTGAACCGCCGGATGGCGATGCGGCTTTGGGTTTTTGGCCTCTCCGGAAAATCTAGCGGCCCCTCCAGCAGTAGAGGCAGAGGTCTTTTTCCGGCAGACCGATGGCGCTGATCATGTCATCGATCGTCAAATATTTCAGCGAAGTGATGTTCAGGTCTTTTCGGATCCACTCGACCATCTTCCGGTATTTTTCCGTTCGGGCATCCAGGTATTCGGTGACGTCGTCGATATCCGCTCCTTCCAGGGCACTGATCGCCCGGCGGGACGCCAGTTCCGTCATGCTCCGGGTCGATGAGCCGTAACGGCAGGGGTACATCAGCGGCGGGCAGGCCACCCGGAGGTGGATTTCCTTCGCGCCGTTGTCCCAGAGTTTTCTGATCGTATAGTTTTTGATCTGGGTCCCGCGGACGATCGAATCGTCGCAGACGATCATGCGACTCCCCCGGATGACATCCTTCACGGCGATGAGCTTCATGGTGGCCACAAGGTCCCGGATGTCCTGCGACGGCGGCGTGTAACTCCGTCCGTATCCGGGGGTGTACTTGACGAGCGGCCTCCGGTAGGGAATCCCCGATGCCATGGCGTAACCGATGGCATGACCGGTGCCGGAGTCCGGGATGCCGGTGACCATGTCCGCCTCGACGAGATCTCCTTTCGCGAGCGCCCGGCCGCAGCGTTCTCTCGTCTGTTCCACGCTGATCCCTTCGTAGGACGATGACGGGTCCCCCGTGTAGATCCAGAGAAATGCGCAGACCTGCTTCACGGAATTTCCATTCTTGAGTTCCTTGAATCCATCGCCGGTCAGAAGCACGATTTCCCCGGGGCCGAGGAAGCGGATCAGCCGAAACCCCAGATTCTGGAACGAACTGGCCTCGGTGGCCACGACGCGCTCCCCGGCCTCGTTCTCACCGACGGCCAGGGGGAAACGCCCGAACCGGTCCCTTGCGGCGTAAATTCCCTCGTCTTTGAGAATCAGGATCGAGATGGAACCCTCGATCCGTTCCTGCACCCGGGAGATGCCGTCGACCAGGGAACTCCCCTGATTGATCAGCCGGGCGATCAGCTCCACCGTATTGACACCGCCGCCGGTCATCTCGTTGAAGGTGACCCCCGCTGCCAGGAGTTCCTGCGTGAGCTTGTCCTTGTTGGTGATGAGGCCCGTGCCGGCGATCGCGAAGGTGCCGAACTTGGACCGGATGATAAGAGGCTGGGGAGCGTCGTTGTTGATGGAGCCGATCCCCTTGATCCCGCTCATCTTTCTGTAGTCTTCGACGAATTTCGATTTGAACTGGGCCTGGCTGATGCTGTGGATCGTGTTGAAGAATCCCCGCTCACCCCAGATGGCCATTCCGCCGTTTTCGGTCCCCAGGTGGGAATGGTAATCCGTCCCGTAAAAGAGAGCCTTGGAACACTGGCGGGTTGAAACGATGCCGAATAGACCGCCCATGATGTCAAAACGCCTCCTCTACCTACGCCAGCTTTTCAACGGCCGCCTTGATCCGGCGGACGCCCTCTTCGATGTCCTGCATCGACGCGGCGTAGGAAAGACGAATGTAATGGTCATTTCCGAAAGCCGAACCGGGAACCACGGCGACCCCCGCTTCCTCGAGAAGAAACTCCGACAGGTCGACGGAATGGTTCATTTTCCTGTTCCCGGCCCCCTTTCCGTAGAGCCGGGAGACCCTCGGGAACACATAAAAGGCCCCCGGGGGTTTCATGCAGCTGATTCCACGGATGCCGTTCAGGGCCTTCACGATGTAGTCCCTTCTCTTCTGAAACTCCGCGGTCATGACGGAAACGGCCGACTGATCCCCTGCCAGGGCTTCCACGGACGCTTTCTGGGAGATGGAGGCGGCGTTCGAGGTGCTCTGGCTCTGCATCTCCGTGACGGCCGAGATGACACGCTCGGGTCCCGCCGCGTATCCGATCCTCCAGCCCGTCATGGCGTACGCCTTTGAGACGCCGTTGACGACGATGCATCGATCCTTCATCGCTTCGCTGACATTCGCAATGTTGTGGAACGGGAGCCCGTCATAGAGGATCCGTTCGTAGATGTCGTCGGAGATGGCCAGGACCCCTTTGGAAAGGAGGACGTCGGCGATTCCCCGCAGCTCTTCCAGGCTGTAGACGGCGCCCGTGGGGTTCGAGGGGCTGTTGATGATGACGGCCTTTGTCTTCTTCCGGATCGCTTTCTCGAGCCTCTCCGGCGTGAGCTTGAAACCCGTCGCCGCCGTCGTGGGTACGATGACGGGCCTTGCGCCGGCCAGGAGGACGATGTCGGGGTATGAGACCCAGTAGGGGGACGGGATGATCACCTCGTCGCCCCTCTCGAAGAGCGCCTGCGCGATATTGTAAAGCGTGTGCTTGGCGCCACAGGAGACCACCACCTGGGAGCGCCCGTAGGCCAGGTCGTTGTCCCGTTTCAGCTTGGTGATGATGGCATCCTTCAGGTCATCGGTACCGCCCACGGGCGTGTACTTGGTGAATCCCTCCCGGATGGCCCGGATGGCCGCCTCTTTGATGTTCGCGGGGGTGTCGAAGTCCGGCTCCCCCGCACCGAACCCGATGATGTCCCTGCCCTGGGCCTGCAGGGCCTTCGCGCGCATCGTGACCGCCAGGGTCGGCGACGGTTTGATCTTTGTTACCCTCGCGGCCAGTTTCATTCCCTGCGTCCCCTGTTGAACTGCTCGTGGTACTTGTCTTCCAGCTTCTGACGGACGATCTCGGGCACAAGCCCCCGCACCGATCCGCCGTGACCGGCGGCTTCCTTGATCAGGTTGGAGCTTGTGTAAAACCACTTGTAACCCGTCATGAGGAAAACCGTTTCGATGTCCCGGTTCAGCCGGCGGTTGAGAAGGGCCATCTGGAATTCATATTCGAAGTCGGACAGAGCCCTCAGACCCCGGAGAATGACCTGGGCGCCCTTGTCTTTCACATAGTCGACCAGAAGCCCCGAGAAGTTGTCGATGGTGACCCTCGGTTCGGCTCCGATGACAGCCCGAATCATGTCCATGCGCTCCTCGACGGAAAAAAGCCCGGTCTTGTTCGGATTGTAGGCGACCAGGATGATGAGCCGATCGAAGAACCTCAAGCCCCGTCGAATGATATCCAGATGACCGTTCGTGATCGGGTCAAAAGACCCCGGATAGACTGCAAGCCTTTCCATCGTCCTCCCTTACCCCCTCCATTGGAAGAATGATATTTCTGTTTCCCCGTAACGTTTTTTCCGGGTCCTTGCGAAGGGCGCCGGTTCCCCCGCCGGCGCCTCCCGCGCGGAGTGCTGCAGGACAAAAACACCCGAAGGGCGGGCCAGTACGGGCGATCTCTTGATCAGGTCCAGCGTCTGATCCACATACCCTTTCCCGTAGGGCGGGTCCGCGAAAACAATGTCGAAGCTCTCCCGCCTGCGCCCGAGCATGCGGATCCCCTGCTCCACGGTCGCTCCGATCACTTCCGAGGAAAATCCGATCCGGATCCGGACCAGGTTTCTTCGAATGGCCGCGACGCAGGAACGGTTCTTCTCGACGAACACGACCCTGGAAGCGCCCCTGCTCAACGCCTCGAGCCCCATGCTGCCGGAACCGGCATAGAGGTCGAGGAAAGATCTGCCGTCCAGGCCGGACAGTATGTTAAAGACGGACTCCCGGACCCGATCGGAGGTCGGCCTCAGGGAAAGGCCCCTCGGTGAATACAGGGTCAGACCTTTTGCCCGGCCTCCGATAATACGCATGACGAAACAGGGTTATTTCAGGTAATCCCGGATCAGGATCTCGGCAATCTGAACGGTGTTCAGCGCCGCGCCTTTCCGGAGGTTGTCCGAAACAATCCACAGGTTGAGACCGTTGGGAATGGAGGTGTCTTCCCGGATCCTGCCGACGAAGGTCTCATCCCTCCCCGCCGCGTGGATCGCCAGGGGGTATTCCCGCCTGCCCGGGTCGTCGACGACCACGATGCCCGGCGCCTTCGAGAGCAGTGCCCTGGCTTCTTCGGCCGTGATCTTCTTCTCCGTTTCGATGTTGACCGACTCCGAGTGCGCCCTGAAAACGGGGACTCGAATGGTCGTCGCCGTCACCGCGATCGAATCGTCGCCCATGATCTTATGGGTCTCCCAGATCATCTTCATCTCTTCCCTCGTGTATCCGTTTTCCATGAACACATCGATCTGCGGCAGACAGTTGAAAGCGATCTGATGAGGATAGACCCGGACCACGGGGTCCTGGAAGTTCATGAGAGCCCTTGTCTGTTCGGTGAGTTCTTCCATGGCTTTCCTGCCCGTCCCCGAAACGGACTGATAGGTCGACACGACCACCCGCTTGATCTTCACCGCGTCGTGGATGGGTTTCAGCGCAACGACCATCTGAATGGTCGAGCAATTGGGGTTCGCGATGATCCCCCGTGTCCTGTATTCGGCGATTTTCCCCGGGTTCACCTCCGGCACCACCAGGGGTATGTCGGGCTCGTAGCGGAAGGCACTCGTGTTGTCGATGACGACGCAGCCGGCGGCGGCTGCAATAGGCGCGAACTTCTGGCTGATACTTCCGCCGGCGGAAAAAAGGCCGATTTCGACCCCCGTGAAAGAATGCTCTCCGAGCACCTTCACGGGATGGGCTTTCCCCCTGAATTCGAGTTCCTTGCCCAGCGATCGTTCAGACGCCAGAAGCGTCAGCGTCTTCACCGGGAATTTTCTTTCCTCCAGAATGGAAAGCATCTCGTTGCCGACGGCGCCGGTCGCGCCGACCACGGCCACATGATACTCGCGCATGGTGGAATCCAACCTCCGTGACAGAATGATGCAAGGCAGCCGCCTTTGTGACACTACGTCTGCGGTTTGCTCGGCTCGTGACCGATTTCGCCTTTTGGGGCTTCCCCGTGCCGGATCCGCCTCAGCATCTTGAAGACGAGCCAGAGCGGACCGGAGAAGGCGTAGCTGACGGCGAAAGTGAAGAGCATCACCTGGGGTTCCGCGACGACCACGATGAGCAGAAGAACCAGCAGGATGAAAGACAGGAAGGGCTCCCGCGTGAACAGGTTGAGGTCCTTGAAGCTGTAATACTTGACGTTGCTCACCATCAGCAGGGCCAGCACAATGACGCCCCCGAGGATGGCCGGATGGTGGAAGGGACCCGTACCGCCGATATAATCATACAGCATGACCGTTGTGGCCACGACGAGGGCCGCCGCCGGGATGGCCAGCCCGTTGAAGAACCGGCTGTCAATGACCGTGATCTGAATGTTGAAGCGGGCAAGGCGCAGGGCCCCGCAGGCCACGAAGAGCGCTGCCACGAGCCAGCCCCACCGGCCGTAGGTGGACAGCGACCAGGTGTAGGCCAGGACGGCCGGGGCCACGCCGAAGGCCACCAGATCGGCCAGCGAGTCGTACTCGACACCGAACTTGGAGGTGGTCCGCGTCATCCGGGCGATTCTCCCGTCCAGCCCGTCGAGGATCAGCGAAATGGGGATCGCCACCGCCGCGTGGACAAACTGGCCCGTGATGGAAGAAACCACGGAGTACACGCCGGCGAAGAGACTGGCCGTCGTGAAAAGATTGGGCAATATGTAGATGCCCTTTTTCATTTTTTCCTTTTTGAAAAACCGGCCTCTTCTGAAAAAACGCTCTTTTCTCAATCGATCTCTATTTTTCATCGTCCTGTCCCAGGGGGGTTTCACCGGCTTTGACCCTCTGTCCCGCCTGAACAAGGACAGAGACACCGGGCGGCAGAAAGACCTCTACGCGGGAACCGAAACAGATGAGCCCGAATCGTTCACCCCGGCTCACATTCATTCCTTCCGATATCCAGCAGATGATCCGCCGGGCGATGATACCGGCGATCTGCACCGTCATGAACTTCCGGCCGTCGCCCTGGACGATCACGACGGCGTTCTTCTCGTTATCCTCCGAGGCCTTGTCCAGATTGGCCGAGAAAAATTTTCCCTCCCGATAAATAACCCGTTCGACCCTCCCCGGGAAGGGGATGCGATTCACGTGGACGTTGAAGATATTCATGAAGATGCTGACCTTCTTGAAGCGGCCCGCGATGGGGTCGGTCATCTCCACGTCATCGATCCGGAGCACCTTCCCGTCCGCCGGTGATACATAGGTCCTCTCGTCCGCCGGCGGGTAGCGCTCCGGATTTCGAAAGAAAAAAGCACAGAAAAGAGACGCCAGGAAACAGAAGACCGCGAAGCCGTAAAAACCCGTCAGCCCCGCCAGAATGCCCGCGAGGCCCGTGACATAGACGAAAGGCAAACCTTCCCTGACGATGAACCCTGTTTTATCCTTCATTTTCCGGCTTCACAAACAGCCCGCGTCCGCGGGATATTCTAACGGTATTTATTCAGGATCTGGTATATTTTATCCTTGCTCATGAGCTTCATCTTCTGAAGCTTTTTCTTTTCCATCTCCTCTTCAGGCGTCAGGTAAAGCCGCTTGTTGAACTGCTCGAGGGCCTTTTCGAAATTCCGGTGGTCTTCCACCGATCTTCGAAGTTCATCGTCCTGATGAATGTGTTTGGCAATCAATAGTTCTTCAGGCTTGTCCATGAACACCCCTCCCTTTCTGAGAGTTTTTTCTTATATCATATCCGCCTGCCTTAGAAAATCAAATTTCAAGGCGAAAGTGGAGGATCTGAGGCTACTTGCGTTCTCCGCCGGATCGGATCTCCGCCTCGGAACGCCTGAGGTACCGGGGCGCGAAAGTCAGCAGATCGTCCCTCTCGCCCCTGCGGTGCCTCTCGAGACCCAGCAGAGCGACGGTCGAGGGCCTGATGAACTGCAAGTGAGCCGGGGCAAAAAAGGCACGCGACGGGAGCATCTCCCGGATCAGGCGGCCGTACACCGGCACACCGTCGCCGACGAAAATAACGGGTTCCCGGATCCTTTCCAGGAAGAACGATGGCTCGACGGCCTGATCGGGCTCGATCTTCTCCAGCCCTCCGGCCCGGGACGGTCTGTACAGGGAGGTGTAGACCTGCCCTTTCCGGGCATCCAGAAGGGGGCAGACGAGATGGGCGGCAAAGGCCAGGTTCTGTGCCAGGGCGTCCAGGGTGGACACGCCGATGATGTCCCCCCCCGTCCCCAGGGCCATGCCCTTGGCGAGCCCCGCCCCGACGCGCAGTCCCGTGAAGGAGCCCGGTCCGTGGGTCACCGCAAAGAGCCGGACCTCTTCAACGGCCGTCCCCGCCGCGGACAGGATCGCCTCGACGGCGGGCAGGACCCGTTCCGAATGGGTGACCCGGAGGCGGAAAAAGGACTCGGCCACGACGTCTTCGTCCTTCAGCAGTGCGATACCGGCGGAACGGGTCGACGTGTCGATGGCGAGGATCATCATGTCACTCTCCGAAGAGCCTGAGGATGTCGTTGTAGAAGACGAAGATGATCAGCATGATGAGGATCGCAAACCCGACCTGCTGGGCTCTTTCCCGCCACTTGATGTTGACTTCCCGGCCCGTGACGGCCTCGATCAGGTAGAAAAAGAGATGACCGCCGTCCAGCACGGGGATGGGAAGGAGATTGAGGACGCCCAGGTTGATGCTGAGGAGGCCCATGAAAAAGACGAAGTTCAGGATTCCCCGTTTGGCCTGCACACCGGCCATCTGCGCGATGAGAATGGGGCCCCCGAGGTTCTTGGGGGAAACGACCCCTTCGACCATCTTGACGATGCTCAGAAGCGTCAGTTCCGTGATCGTCCAGGTCTGGAGGACGCCCGACCAGAGCGCCGCCGCGGGGTTCTGCCGTTCGATGAAGGTGTTCGTCGACGAACTCACGCCGATCCTGTAGGAATCCACGTCCTCCCCGAAGATGTTCTTCCCCGCCGCGAGTTCGGGTCGGAGGCGGACTTCGAACCGCTCCTGGTTCCTCTCCGCGGTGATCGAGAGCTCCCGGCCGCCGCTCGACGTGATGCTGTCTGCGAGATCACTCCAGCGCGTCATGGTCTTGCCGTCGACGGCGATGATCCTGTCCCCTTCCCGGATGCCCGCGACGTATGCGGGAGACCCGTCCTGGACGCCGCCCACATCGGTCGTCATGGTGGGGATGCCGACCATGTGGATGACGGCGAAGCTCAGGATGGCGAAGAGGAAATTGAAGGCCGGACCGGAGATGACGATCGCGATCCTTCGCCAGACGTTCTGCCTGGAAAAGGACCTCTTTTCATCTTCCGGTGAGACGCGGTCGGATTCCGACTCTCCGAGGAGTTTCACGTAACCGCCCAGCGGCACGGCGGACAGAAGGTACTCCGTTTCCCCCACGCGCCTTCCGATGAGTTTGGGGCCGAAGCCGAGCGAGAATTTCAGGACACCCACACCCATGAGCTTGGCCACGATGAAGTGGCCGAACTCGTGGACGAAGATCAGGACGCCCAGCAGGACGACAACGGACACGATACTGATTCCCATCAGATATTCCCCTTTGAATTTTGGATGATTTCCTCCCCGGTGACCCGGGCCCACCGGTCCGCTTCCAGCACGTCTCCGATGGAGGCCGCTTCTTTGACCCCGTGGAGGGCCATGGTTTTTCCGATCACGGCCGGGATGTCTGTAAAATGGATTTCTTGTTCGATAAAAGCACTCACGGCCACCTCGTTCGCCGCATTCATGACGGCGGGCAGGGTGCCTCCCGTTCTCCCCGCCTCATAGGCCAGCCGCAGGCAGGGGAAGCGCTCGAAGTCCGGCGGGAAAAATTCCAGCCGTGCGATCGCCGTCAAATCCAGTCGGGTCAGTCCGCCCGGACAGCGGCCGGGATGGAAAAGCGCGTAGGAGATCGGGCCCTTCATGTCGGGGACACCGAGCTGGGCGATGACCGAACCGTCGGTATATTCCACCATGGAATGCACGATGCTCTGCGGGTGGATCAGGATCTCGATCGTGTCGATATCGGCATCGAAGAGCCACTGGGCTTCGATGACTTCGAGACCCTTGTTCATCATCGATGCGGAGTCGATCGTGATTTTTTTCCCCATGACCCAGTTCGGGTGCCGGAGCGCGTCATCGACGGTGACGTCGGCCAGCTTCTCCAGAGGCCATTTCAGAAAAGGGCCGCCGGAGGCCGTCAGGATGATCTTTTGAACCGCCTCCCTGCGCTGCCCCTGCAGACACTGGAAGACGGCGCTGTGTTCGCTGTCGACGGGCAGGATCCGGACCCCGCGACTCCGGGCCTTCTCCGTCACGATGCGACCGGCCATCACCATCGTCTCCTTGTTGGCCAGGGCGATGTCTTTCCCGGCCTCGATCGCATCCACGGTAGGCAGAAGTCCCGCCGCACCGACGATCGCCGAGACCACCATGCTCGTCCCGGGAAGCGTCGCGACCTCCCGGTACCCCTCCATCCCCCAGAGAACACTCGTGCGATTCGACGGCCCGAGCCGGTTTTTCAATTGGACGGCATGGTCCTCATCCATCACGGCGACAGCGACGGGCCTGAATTTTTCGATCTGCGCCCTCAGGCGCTCCACATTCCTGCCGCCGGCAAGCCCCAGGACGCCGATGGAGGAAGGGTTTTGCTCGATGACCTCGAGGGCGCTCACCCCGATGGATCCCGTTGAACCGAGGACGGAGATCTTCTTCATGCGATTACAAAGGCCCTGTAATAATACACGAGGGGGATGATGAACAGCAGGCAGTCGATCCGGTCGAGAATCCCCCCGTGACCGGGCAGAATCATGCCCGAGTCTTTCACGCCCGAGGAACGCTTGATCGATGATTCGAAAAGGTCCCCCATCTGGCCGACCAGCGACCCGATGAATCCCATCATGGCGGCATGTGCCATCGGTATCTGCGGGAAAAAGAAGAACTGGTAGGCGACCGCGCCGAGGACGCTTCCCGCCACGAGGCCGAAGATGCCCTCGACGGTTTTGCCCGGGCTCACCGCGGGAGAGAGCTTCCTCCTGCCGAAGGTCCGGCCGATGTAAAAGGCGGCCACATCCCCGGCAAAGGCGATGACGATGATGAGAAAAACCCAGTGGACACCGTCGGGTCCGTTTCGAAGAAGGATGAGGTGCGAAAGCAGGAGCGGAACGTAGAGGACCCCCAGAAGGACCCTGGCCGGGGATGAAAGATCGAAGTCTCCCCGCCAGGCCCTGCCGAAAAGGTAACAGACCGCGGCGAGGACGGCACCGGCCGTCACGCAGCCGAGCATGAGCCGGGTGTTCTTGAAGGAGGCCGCCAGAGGCAAAAGCACTGCGAAAAGCAGTGTCTGCGCCTTTTCGGCCCCCGACCTCTCGTTGAACACAAGCCGGTTGTATTCGAGAACGCCGCCGACAATGACGGCCGTCACGAAAAGCGCGAAGACGATATCGGAGGCACAGATGATGAGTAGGACAAGGATCGGTACGGCGACCACCGCCGTGATCCACCGCTTGAGATGAGAACTAATCATGCTTTTTGCGTTGCAACTGCTCGCTGGTGAGGCCGAATCGCCTCTCCCGTCTCTGATAGTCTGAAATCGCTTCGGTCAGGTCCTCTTCACTGAAATCCGGCCAGAGGACATCGGTGAAAAAGAATTCCGTGTACGCCGTCTGCCAGAGCAGAAAATTGCTCACACGGTACTCCCCGCTGGTCCGGATCAGAAGGTCCGGGTCGGGTATGCCGGCCGTGTAGAGATAGGAGGAAAAAAGCTCCGGCGTCAGGTCCCCCGGCACGAGTCTTCCCCGGTCGCGCTCCGCCAGCGCCTTACGGGCGGCTTCCAGAATCTCATCCCTGCCGCCGTAATTGAGGGCCAGCACCAGGGTCATCTCCCTGTTTCCGGCTGTTCTGTCCATGGTCTTCTGCAGGGTCTTCTTCACCCGATCGGGCAGGGCCGCTATGTTTCCGATGGCTGTCAGCCGGATGCCGTTGTCCAGAAGCTCTTTTTCCTCTGACCGGAGATACCGGATCAGGAGACTCATGAGTGCGTTGACTTCTTCCTCCGGGCGGGACCAGTTCTCCGATGAAAAAGCATACAGCGTCAGATACTTGACCCCCAGTTTCCGGCATGCCCGGACGACCCGCCGGACCGCCTCGGACCCCTTCCGGTGACCGGCGATCCGCCCCAGGGCATGCTTTTGAGCCCACCGCCCGTTTCCGTCCATGATGATGGCGATATGCTCTGGAAGGTTTTCCCGGTCCGACAGGGTCATAAGACCTATTTATTTATTATTTTTGACTTTTTTCGTTGAAGTATCATAGCGCGCTCCTCTTTGCAAGGCCTGTTTGAGGAACGGCTCTGAAAAAAGAAGGAGCCCGAAGGCTCCTTTCTGGGACAGCGGTCCGTCTGATGATCAAATCTCCATGATCTCTTTTTCTTTCGCGCTGAAGATCTCGTCGGCTTTCTTGATGTAGTCGTCGGTGATTTTCTGGACTTCCGACTGGTATTTGAAAAGTTCATCCTCCGAGATTTCGTTGGTTTTTTTGAGATTTTTCAGCTGTTCGTTGGCATCCCGGCGGATGTTCCTCAGGGCCACTTTGCCTTCTTCGACGGTTTTTTTCACAACCTTCGCCAGTTCCCTGCGGCGTTCCTCCGTGAGAGGCGGGATGTTGATACGGATCACCTTCCCGTCGTTTACGGGCGTGAGCCCCAGATCGGATTTCTGGATGGCCTTTTCGATGGCACCGATGACACTGACGTCCCACGGCGAGATGAGGATCTGGCGGCTCTCCGGTACGGAAAGGGTGGCCACCTGGTTCAAAGGGGTCGGCGTACCGTAATACTCCACCTTGATGCCGTCCAGGAGGGAGAGGGATGCCCGTCCCGTTCGAACCTTGCTCAGGGACTTTTCCAGAAATCGGGTCCCCTTCTCCATGTTGTCCTTCAGTTCCAGGAATATCTTGTCCTTTGTCGCCATGATGTCATTCCTCGACGATCGTTCCGACGGGTTTGCCGCATACGGCGTCCCGGATGTTCCCCTTCTTCCCGAGATTGAACACCCTCACGGGAATCCTGTTTTCACGACAGAGAGAGACGGCCGTTGCGTCCATCACCCTGAGGTTCTTCGCCAGAACATCGGTATAAGTGATCCTGCGGAACATCTTCGCCCTGGGATCCTTCAGGGGGTCGCTGTCGTAGACACCGTCAACCTTCGTCGCCTTCAGGAGCATCGCGGCGTGGATCTCAGCCGCCCGCAGCGAAGCCGCCGTATCGGTGGTGAAATAGGGATTGCCGGTGCCCGCGGCGAAGATCACGACCCGGCCCTTCTCCAGGTGCCGGACGGCCCGACGTCGGATGTAGGGTTCCGCGACCTGTCTCATTTCGATGGCGGACTGCACGCGGCTGTCGACGCCGATTCCCTCGAGCGCGCCCTGCAGCGCGAGACTGTTGATGACCGTCGCGAGCATCCCCATGTGATCCGCCGTCGCTCTCTCGATCCCCCTGGAGCCGGATTCGATCCCCCGGAAGATGTTTCCCCCGCCGACGACCACGCCGAGCTGAACGCCCAGGCGGTTGACCCCCCTGATTTCACCGGCGATGTACCGGACCATCGCGGGGTCGATGCCGAAAGCACGGCTTCCCATCAGCGCTTCGCCGCTGATTTTTAAAAGCACTCTCTGATAGACTGGTTTCATGAAAAAGAACCCTGAAGCAATGCTTTAACGAAAGCAGTCCAACGCTTCATAGGGAAAGTCTATCCCCCGAGCTGGTAACGCACGAAACGACGGATGACGATGTTTTCTCCCGTCTTGGCGATGGCGTTCCTGATGAGTTTTTCGATGGTCATGTCCTGGTCTTTGATGAAACGCTGATTCATGAGGCACACGTCCTCATAATATTTCTTGAGCTTCCCTTCGATGATCCTCTCGAAGATCTTCTCCGGCTTCCCTTCCGCCAGGGCCTGTTTCCTGTAGATCCCCTTCTCCTGCTCGATGACCTCCGCGGGCACGTCCTCCGGCCGGACGTAAAGGGGGTTCATGGCGGCGATGTGCATGGCAATGTCTTTCGACAGACCCCGGAAATCCTGCGTCTTGGCCACGAAATCCGTTTCGCAGTTCAACTCGACCATGACGCCGACCTTGCCTTCCATGTGGATATAAGACGTGACGGCACCTTCCTTGGTGGCCCGGGATGATTTCTTTGTGGCCGCAGACATCCCCTTCTCACGCAGGTATTCGATGGCCTTGTCGAAGTTGCCCCCGGCGACCTTCAGGGCTTCCTTGCAATCCATGATACCCGACCCTGTCTTCTCTCTCAGTTCCTTGACCTTCTCAGCCGAAATGTCCAATGTTCCCCTACCTCCGTTCGCTTCTGGTTATCCGTCCTCTACCGCGACTCCGGACCATCCGATGCCGCGTCTTTCGTCTCGACACTCTCAGGCACATCGGCTTCCGCGGCTTCGGCGGTCCCGGTTTCCACCGCCGCCCCCTTGTCCGACTCGGCCTGAACCTTTTCCTCGAAGCGTTTCCTGCCCTCCAGAACGGCATCGGCGATCTTGGAGGCGAAGAGCTTGATCGCCCGGATGGCGTCGTCGTTTCCGGGAATGATGTAATCCACCTCGTCGGGGTCGCAGTTGGTATCCACGATGGCCACGACGGGTATCTTCAGTTTTCTCGCCTCGTGAACGGCGATGCTTTCCTTCTTCGGGTCCACCACGAAAACGGCGGCGGGAAAACCCCGCATGCGACGAATGCCGCCGAGGACCTTGACGAGTTTTTCGCGTTCTTTCTGGAACTTCAGGATTTCCTTTTTCGGGAAAAGATTGATCCTGTCGCCGTTGAGCAGTTCATCAATCTCGTTCAGCCGGTCGATGCTCTTCTTGATCGTGGAGAAATTGGTCAGCATCCCGCCCAGCCACCGGTAGTTCACATAGGGCATGCCGCATCGTTCCGCCTCTTCCCGGATCGACTCCTGAGCCTGCTTCTTCGTTCCGACGAAGAGCAGTTCCCCGTCGGCGGAGACCGTGTCCGCCACGAAGTGGTAGGCCGTTTTGAACATTTCGACGGTCTGTTGGAGGTCGATGATATAGATGCCGTTCCTCGCCCCGAAGATGTAGGGTTTCATCTTGGGGTTCCACTTGTTGGTCTGGTGCCCGAAGTGAACGCCCGACTCGAGCAAAAGTTTCATGGATACTGCCGACATACTGAAATCTCCTTTCTTGCGTTGAGTCCACCACCTTCGTCAACCGGCCGGGCAGCTTTCAAAAAAAAGCCACGCCCCGGTCCGTCGGAAAGTGTGCGTGTTTAGCGCCGACGAATAACACAAAGCCCCGGAATGATCAAGACAAAAAGCATCGGTCAGGTCGTATAATGCGCATTGATCCTGACATAGTCGAAGGAGAGGTCGGAACAGAAAATCCTCGCTGATTTCAATCCCATACCGAGCCGGACGGTGATTTTTACTTCGTCCCGGGCCATCACCGCCTCCAGGCGCTTCGCATCGACGGGGACACCGCAGCCCTTCCGAAAGAGCCGGAGGTCGTCGTAGAGGACTTCGATGGACTCCGGCGTGACGGGAACGCCCGATGCGCCGATGGCGGCGATCACCCTGCCCCAGTTGGGGTCCCTGCCGAAGAAGGCGGTCTTGACGAGATTCGAGTTGGCGATGCCGTAGGCCACTCTGCGGGCATGCCTCTCGTTTCTGGCACCCTGGACGACGATCTCGATGACTTTGGTTGCCCCTTCGCCGTCCCTCACGATGGAGCGGGCGAGCCCTTCCATGACCCCGGTAAGGGCCAGTTCGAAGCGACGCAGCTCCTTCGAGGATTCCGTGAGCGGCCGGTTGCCCGCCTTGCCGTTGGCAAGGATGATGACCGTGTCGTTGGTGCTCATGCAGCCGTCTACGCTGATGCAGTTGAAGGTCCGGTCGCAGGCCCTCTTCAAAAGGGTCCTCAGGCAGCCGGGCTGCACGGCGGCATCGGTGAGAACGAAGGACAGCATGGTGGCCATGTGAGGTTCGATCATACCGGCCCCCTTGGCCAGTCCGCAAAGGGTCACGGTTCGCGATCCCAGGAGGATTTTCCGGAATTCGATCTTCGGAAAAGAGTCGGTGGTCATGATCGCCTCTTCGGCATCGGCGATTCCGGAAGGCTTGAGACCCCTGACGAGAGAGTCCATGCTGGCGATGATCCTCTCCAGGGGAAGCCGCTTCCCGATGACTCCCGTGGAGGCCACCAGGACGAGATCCTCTCTCAAGCCGGTCCTGCGGGCAACGGCCCCGGCCATTTCCACAGCGTCACGGTAACCCGGCCTTCCTGTGGCGGCATTGGCGTTTCCGCTGTTGATGACGATGGCCTGCGCCCTCCCTTTGCGGATCCTTTGCATGTCCAGCAGGACCGGAGCGGCCTTCACGGCGCTTTTCGTGAAGACCGCCGCCGCAGCGGCCGGCACCTCGGAGTAGAGAAGCGCCAGGTCTTTTCGACCCGGCTCCCTGATGCCCGCCTCGACGCCGCCGGCCAGAAATCCATTAACCTCGATTTTCCGTTCACCCGTCGTCATTTTTCTTCAGTCTCTTTCTTTTACCCGAAGCCTGGTGCCCGGCGCCTGATGCCTATTTCCCGCAGCATTTCTTGTATTTCTTTCCGCTACCACAGGGACAGGGGTCGTTTCTGCCCACCTTTTTCCCCTCCTTCTTCTCGGGCTGCAGAGGCTTCCCCGATTCGGCGTGACTCATGACATAGTCCCGTGTGGAACGATCGTAGAGTTCCTCCGCCTCCTCCTCCCTGCGGATCTGAACAAGGCTGAGCTTGCGGAGGGAATCCTCCTTGACACGCTCCACCATGTCCATGAACATCTCGTAGCCTTCCTTCTGATATTCGCGGACAGGGTCCTTCTGGCCGTAGCCCCGCAGCCCGATCCCCTCCCTCAGGTGATCCATCGACAGGAGGTGATCCTTCCAGTGCGAGTCGATGGACTGGAGCATGATCATCCGCATGATGTAATCCATGAGCGGTCTGCCGAAATCTTCCTCCTTTTTCCTCAGGTGGGCGAGCACTTCCGTGACGATTTTCTCGGCGGCCGTCTCCCGGTTGATCCCGCCGTTGTGAGCCATCTGCGAAAAAGGAATGACGAGACCGAACTGGCGCCGGAAGGCGTCCTCGAGCCCCTTCAGATCCCACTCCTCGGGGTGTACCTTCTCGGCCATGTAGGTCTCAATGAACTCCCCGGCCACGTCCTCCAGCATGGACTCCACGACGGTCCAGAGTTCCTCGCCCTTGAGCACCGTCTTGCGCTGGCCGTAGATGACCTCTCTCTGACGGTTCATCACGTTGTCGAATTCCAGGAGGTGTTTCCGGATGTCGAAGTTATGCCCCTCGACCCTGCGCTGGGCGTTCTCGATGGCCTTCGACAGGAGACCGTGCTCGATCGGCTGGTCTTCCTCAAAGCCGATGCGGTCCATGATCGAGGAGATCTTCTCACCGCCGAAGATCCGCAAAAGATCGTCCTCGAGAGAGAGGTAAAACCTCGAAGACCCCATATCCCCCTGGCGGCCTGAACGCCCGCGGAGCTGATTGTCGATGCGGCGGCTTTCGTGCCGTTCCGTCCCCAGGATGTGAAGGCCGCCCCGCTCCGCCACGCCGGCTCCGAGCCGGATGTCGGTCCCGCGGCCGGCCATGTTCGTCGAGATGGTCACGGCCCCCATCTGCCCGGCCTGGGCGACGATCTCGGCTTCGCGCTCGTGATTTTTTGCGTTGAGGACATGATGCTTGATTCCCGTTCTGGAGAGGAGCTGGCTCAGGAGCTCCGATTTTTCGATGGAAATGGTCCCGACCAGGACGGGTCTCCCCTGCCCGTGAAGTTCCTTGATCTCCTCGATGACGGCCTTGAACTTTTCCTTTTCCGTCTTGTAGACGACGTCGGGATGATCCTCCCGGATCATGGGCATGTTCGTCGGCGTGACGACGACGTCCAGCTTATAGATCTCCCTGAACTCCGCGGCTTCCGTGTCGGCCGTCCCGGTCATCCCGGCGAGCTTCTTGTACATTCTGAAATAGTTCTGGAAGGTCACCGTGGCGAGCGTCTGGTTCTCCCGTTCGATCCGAACGCGTTCCTTGGCTTCCAGGGCCTGATGCAGCCCGTCGCTGTAACGCCTTCCGGGCATGAGCCGGCCCGTGAATTCGTCGACGATGATCACCTCGTTGTTCTTCACGACATAGTCCACGTCCCGCTTGAAAAGCGTGTGGGCCCGGAGCGCCTGGTTCACGTGGTGGAGAATCTCCATGTTCCTCGGTTCATAAAGGTTCTTGACCTTCAGGAGACCCTCGACCCGTGCGACGCCTTCCTCGGTGAGGGCGACGGTCCTGGATTTCTCTTCGATGTTGTAGTCCTTCTCCCTCTTCAGGGACGGAATCACCTGGTTGATCCGGTAGTACTTGTCCGTCGACTCCTCCGACGGGCCCGAAATGATGAGAGGGGTCCTTGCCTCGTCGACGAGGATGCTGTCGACCTCGTCCACGATGGCGTAGTTGAAAGGCCTCTGGACGTATTGATCCAGGGAAAATTTCATGTTGTCCCGGAGATAGTCGAAGCCGAACTCGTTGTTCGTTCCGTAGGTCACATCGGCTCCGTAAGCCTTTCGCCGCTCCTCGTCCGACAACCCGTGGACGATGGTCCCGACGGTCAGACCGAGGAAAGCGTAGATGGGGCCCATCCATGCGGCGTCGCGCCTGGCCAGGTAGTCGTTGACGGTGACAATGTGAACCCCCTCGCCCGAGAGCGCATTGAGATAGACGGGCATGGTGGCCGCCAGGGTTTTGCCCTCGCCCGTCTTCATCTCGGCGATCTTGCCCTCGTGCAGGACGATCCCCCCGATGACCTGGACATCGAAGGGTCTCATCCCCACCGTCCGCCGGGCGGCTTCTCTCGCGACGGCAAAGGCCTCCGTGAGGATGTCATCCAGAGTTTCGCCGCCGGCCAGCTTTTCCTTGAAATAGGCGGTCTTGGCCTTGAGCCCGGCGTCGCTCAGTTTTCTCAGGACCGGCTCAAAGGCGTTGACCTCCTCCAAAAGGGGGGTCAGGCGCTTGAGCTCCCGCTCGTTTTTACTGCCGATGATATTCTTCAGCATGTCGAACATGGATAAACCTCAAAAAAAAACCGGCATATAACTCACCGGAAATTGCTTTTATTATAAACAGAACAGGAAGGTTTGTAAAGGGATGAGATTAAACAATCAGGGCAAATAGGGTCTCGGATTGACGGGCACGCCGTTGAGTAGAACCGTGTAGTGGAGATGAGACCCCGTGCTGCGACCGGAGTTACCCACATAACCGATGATGTCCCCTTTTCGTATGACCTGCCCCTTGCGGACGGCACATTTGAGCAGATGTCCGTAAGCGGTCGCCAGGCCGTTTGTGTGGGAGATCTGAACGGTGTTTCCCATGCCGTGTTCACGGTCAACGGAAGCAACGATTCCATCGGCCGGAGCCACAACCTCTTTCCCCAGCTTCGCGGCGATGTCCATTCCCTTGTGGAACTCCCTCCGGCCCGTGAAGGGGGATTTCCTGAAGCCGAATTCGGAGGTGACCCACCCCCGGACGGGCCAGATGGACGGCGTGTAGGCCAGGATCGACTTCTGCTTCTTGAGGAACTCGAGAAGGTCCCGGAAACTTTCCTCCCGGTAGCCGGCCTCCTCGAGCAGGCGGTCCATGTGCTGGTTCATCCGGTCGACGCCCGCGCCCTGAGCCTCGTCTTCGGGTATCGGCCCGCCGACGCCTAGCACTTCCGCGAGATTCTTCCTCGTCGACGGCTTCAGAGCGATCCGCGTCTTCTTGTTCATTTCCTGGGCCAGGAGCCGTATCTTCTCGTCGAACTGCTGAAGATCGGCCATCTTCTGCTCAAACTGTCCGATCTTCTCGGTCATCTTGTCGATCTCGACCTTCTGGTTTTCCGTGAGTTCCCTCAGGCTCAGGACCTCGGCCTTGTCCCGTTTGATGGATGCGTAATCGAGGGCGAAATAGATGGATGCGATGAAGACGAAGGCGGATAAAACGAGGAGATTCTTGACGAGACGCCGGGAGACCGTTATTTTTTTCGGCGGCCCCTTTTTTTGCGGAATAATAAGGAAGGTATAGAAATTATTCTGCATTTTAGCTCGTCTCAAAGATGGTCTTTGGGGGAGTAAACCGCGAACTTAAATTCTATACCGCCCTGATCCAACGATTGGGAAGTACGCCAGCTGTCTGCCGAAGAAACCTGACCGACTTCGTATCCTTTTTATGGGTGCGAATCAGCCGTCAATTGGCGATTTCCCTATCACAAAAAAAATAAAAAAGTCAAGCATTATTCGATGCCCCCGGCGGCACCATCGCATGCGGGGAAAGCTCTCCTGCAACCATCTCCGGCGAGGGCGGTGTTGCCTCCTCAGTGCTTCTTGGTCGAGCCGTGACTGCCCACGGCACCCTCGGGGGCCCTTTTGACGACCATGAGCGGATCGCCGACGTCCACCTGATCCCCCGGAGACACGATGACCTCCGAGACCTTCCCGTTGATCAAGGAGACGACGTTGTTGAGCATCTTCATGGCCTCGAGGATGATCAGAACCTGGCCGGCCAGGACATCTTCCCCGTCGGATACAGGGATCTCGTTCACCGTGCCCTTGATCGGCGAGCGGATGTCGCCCGCCTGCGCAAGGGCCTCGATCTCTTTCGGCGAGAGGGTCGCCTTCCGGACGACCTTCTCGCCCTCCTGCTCCATCTCGGTGAGGATGGGTTCCGGGTGGTGATCGACGACGACGTAGGTCACCACATCGCCGCTGCTCGTCTTTCGCTGGGGGCCGATGATAAGAGAGTGGAGCTTCCCGTAGGCATCGGGGAACTCGAAGGTATCGCCGAGGTTGAAGCCCCCTTTCTTGAACCAGATTTTCGGCGGCAGGACCCAGGACTTGCCGTATTTCTCCTGGAATTTGAAAAAGTTGACGGCGTCGTTCGGGTGCTGGAGATAGAGGACCAGTTCGTTTTCCGTGGCCCTGCGCTCCAGCCTTTTTTCGAGCACCCTTCTTTCGATTTCCAGGTCCACGTCCTCGATCTTCTGGTAGCCCCCGTCCCGCTCGAGGGTCTTCTTCCAGTCGGGACCGAAAACGGCTTCGTAGATCTCGTCAGCCGGGCGATAGAACGGAAATTCCCCGTAGCGGCCGAGCATGAGGCTCTTCAGGTCGTCGTTCGCGGTCTTGTAGCGTGGCGGTTTCAGCACGTTGTTCACGGCCGTCGTCCAGAGGATCTGCGAGCCCGGCGTGACGCTCCACCAGTTTCCTAGTTCCACCTGCACACGGGGAAGCTCGTTCTGCAGTATGTGCGGCATGAGGTGCAGGAATCCCCCCTTCACGGCCTGCTCGAAACTCGAACCCGTGGCCCCCCCGGGAAGCTTGTGGATCTGGACGGTGGGGTCGAAACCGAGGAACTGCGATTCGAAATCCTTGTAGTACTCCCGCTCGGGCCTCAGCTTGTTCGACGTGTCAATGACGGCCTGCTTGTTGATCCCGACGGCGCGGTGCCCGTAATCCTCCAGGGTTTCCACGATGGTCAGAAGCGGCGGCGGGCCGTAGAAACCCGTGAAGGCGTGGTCCCCGCCGTTGACGATCTTTGCGCCGTTCCGGACGGCCTCGACGGTTCTGCCGATGTCGTTTCCGTCGGTGTTGTGTCCGTGATAGTGGATGATAAGATCGGGGAACCTCTGCAGGATCGCCCTGACGAGGTCACCGATCCTCCTGGCCGTTCCGAGACCGGCGTGATTCTTGATGCAGAGGATGACCTCGGGACCGGTGACATCCAGTATCTCCGACACCTTTTTCACGTAGTAGGCGTCGGTGTGCTCAGGGCCCGTGGAGAAGCAGATGGAGGGTTCCAGAATGCGCTCCGCGGCCCGGACCTCCTCGAACACGGGCACCATATTGGGCACGTGATTCAGGAAGTCAAAGACTCTCCAGACCTGGACGTAAGGGGCAAAGGCCCGCACCGTCAGGCGGATGACGTTTTCCGGATAGGGCCTGTATCCGAAGAGGTTGATCCCGCGGCAGAGGGTCTGGAACATCGTGTCGGGCATCAGAGAGCCCAGGACCTGGAGTTTCTCAATCGGGTCGATCTGCCTGCGGAGCATGTCCACGTGCACCGACGCCCCACCGCTGATCTCGATGGAGAAATAACCGCAGGCGTTCCGCTCCTCGGCCACGAGGATCTGGGTGTGCGGCATGACCCGGTTCTTGAAATCGGACTGCGAAAGATCCCTCTCGGTGTTCGTCATGAAATAGCCCTTCGACCTGCGGATCTTATCGAGGACGTATTTGACCCCGTGCTCCTTCAGCTCCCGGGGGGAAATTCTCACATCGCTTATGTCTGCTTGCTTCTTTGCCATGCGATTTCTTGTCCTTTTTTTTCCTGGTGCCCTGTATCCGATACCCTAGACCCCGTTTTTTAATAGGCGAAGGGATTGATCTTCTTTACATGGATGTCGGCGACGAGCTTGGCCAGCTTCGCGATCTCGCGCTCCGCTTCCGGGTAGTCGAAGATCGCGGGGTGGGTCTCGATGTAGCCGGTATCGTACTTTCCTTTTATGAAATCGGGTTCATCGCAGATGGCCAGATAGAAGGGGATCGTCGTCTTGGGCCCCACGATCAAAAAGCCGAGGAGCGCCCTCTTGAGCCGACCGATCGTCTGTTCCCAGTCATAGCCCCGCACGGTCATCTTGACCATCAGGGAGTCGTAGTCCGTGGGGATGGTGTAGCCCTGGTAGACGACGCCGTCGAGCCGGATGCCGGGGCCGCCGGGAGACTGGTACACCTCGACCGTTTTCCCCCCTTCGGGCATGAAGTTGTTTTTCGGGTCTTCCGCGTTGATGCGCACCTGGACGGCCTTCCCGTGAAGATGGACGCGCTCGGCGGGGATGTCGATCTCATGTCCCTCGGCGATCCGGATCTGCTCCCGGACGATGTCCACGCCCGTCAATTCCTCCGTGACGGTGTGCTCCACCTGGAGACGCGTGTTGACTTCCATGAACCAGAATTCGTTCGTCCGAGAATCCACGAGGAACTCCACCGTTCCCGCATTGACGTACCGGGCCTGCCGGGCCGCGGCCATGGCGGCCTCGTACATGGCCTCACGAACGGAGGGCGGCAGATCGGCCGGCGCGATCTCCAGCAGTTTCTGATGCCTGCGCTGGATGGAGCAATCCCGCGAACCGAGGTGGATGACGTTGCCCTTCTGATCGGCCAGGATCTGGATCTCCACGTGCCGGGGGGCGGTGATGCATTTCTCGATGTAGATACTCTCGTTGCCGAAGGCCGAGCGGGCTTCCGTTCTTGCCAGGGGAAGCTGCACCAGAAGGTCGGGCTCGCCCTCCACCTTTCGGATACCCCGACCGCCTCCGCCGAGAGAGGCCTTCAACATGATGGGATAGCCGTTCTTTTTGCCGAAGGCCACGGCGTCGCGGATCCCCTCGTCCCCCGGCGGCAGGTTATCCGTTCCCGGGATGAAGGGAATGCCCGCCTTTTTCATCATTTCCCGTGCGACGACCTTGTCGCCCAGGGCCCGGATGACCTCCGGAGGAGGCCCGATGAAGAGAATGCCCTCCCGCTCGCAGGCGGCGGAAAAATCCGGGTTTTCCGCGAGAAAGCCGTACCCGGGGTGAATGGCGTCCGCGCCGGATTTGCGGGCCGCCCAGATATGCCGTTCGATGTCGAGGTAGTCCTTTCGGGGCCCGTCGCCGATCAAAATGGCTTCGTCGGCCAGGCGGATGAAATAAGCCTCGCTGTCGGGCTTTTCGTAGACGGCGACGGAGCCGATCCCCAGTTCCTTGGCCGTCCGCATGATCCGTACCGAGATCTCGCCTCGATTTGCAATGAGTATTTTTCTGATCTGTCTCGTTTTTCCCATATAAAAAAGCCCGCGGCCCCTTTCTCCAGCCTGATAACCGACGCCCCACCCCCGCTTGATCGAAAAAACGTGGATGGCTTTATACTGGTATCCCCTCCAAGTGTCAAGACGATTGTCGTCTCGCCGGAGATGCGGGTATGTCTCTCTTGAGACGACCCGGGTCCGGGGGCGTCCGCCGACGGTGGAAGGAATTTCCAAAATTGATCTTGACATCAAAAGATTAGTTGGCTAAACGGTTTTTTTACGATTTTCGGAACGTCCCTGAAAGGAGCCTCTATGGCAAAGTATGCCTCTCATTCGCTGCGAAATGTCGCCGTCGTGGGGCACGGCGGCACGGGCAAAACGTCTCTTTGTGAGTCCCTGCTCTACGTCTCCGGCAAGACCGAACGCCTCGGCCGGGTGGATGACGGAACGTCGTCGATGGACTTCGAACCGGAAGAGCAAAAGAGACGCATTTCCATCAGTTCGGCCCTGAACTTCATCGAGTGGGACAAGCACAAGATCAACATCATCGACACCCCCGGTGATGCCAATTTTGCCATGGACACCCGGAGCGCGCTGCGCGTCATGGACGCCGCCCTGGTCGTGATCGATGCCGTCGGCGGCGTCGAATTCCAAACGGAGAAGGTCTGGGAGTCCGCCGACGAGTTCGGTCTGCCCCGTCTCGTTTTCATCAACAAAATGGACCGTGAGCGCGCGGACTTTTCCGGCGCGATCGACAGCGTGAAAAAAACCCTGGGACGAAAAGCCACGCCGATTTACCTTCCCATCGGAGCCGAGGATGCCTTCCGGGGGCTCTACGACCTGATCAACATGAAAGCCCTGATCTTCGACGACTCCAGGGGTAAATTCAGGACCGAGGACATTCCCGCGGACCGGATGGAAGAGATCCGCAAGGCCCGGGAATCCATGGTGGAGGACATTGCGGAGTGCGACGACGCCCTGATGGACAAGTACCTGGAAAGCGGCGAACTCACCGTCGAGGAGCTGCAGAAGGGCCTGAAGAAAGGGGTTCTGTCGGGAAGCCTGATACCGGCTACCTGCGGATCGGCGGCCAAAAACATCGGGATGACACCGCTTATGGATATGATCGTCCGCTACCTCCCTTCGCCGGTTGACCGGGGTGCCGTTGCAGGCAAGGTGCCGGGAACGGACAAGGAAGCCCGGCGGATGCCCGACGAGAAAGAACCCTTCTCCGGATTCGTCTTCAAGACCATCTCCGACCCCTACGCGGGGAGGTTGACGCTTTTCCGGGTTTATTCGGGCACCCTCACGCCGGATTCCAACTTCTTCAACGTGACACGAAAAATGAACGAGCGTTTCGGGAATATCTTCTTTCTCGAGGGGAAAAACCAGCGGACCGCCGAGTCCCATCTGGTGCCCGGCGACATCGCCGCCATGGCGAAACTCAAGGAAACCGTCACCGGGGACACGATCTGTGACGAAAAGAACCCCGTCGTTTACGAAAAGGTGCCCGTGACCCCGACGATCATCTCTTTCGCCGTCCAGCCGAAATCGAGAGGCGACGAGGAAAAGATCACGGCATCGCTGAACCGGCTGATCGAAGAGGACCCGACCCTGTCGGTGCACCGGGACGAGCAGACCCGCGAGATCATCCTTTCCGGCATGGGCCAGGTTCACATCGAGGCCACGATCGAGAAATTGAAACGCAAGTTCGGCGTTGAGGTGAATCTCTCAACCCCCAAGGTCCCCTACAAGGAGACGATCAAGGGCAAGACCCAGGTCCAGGGAAAATACAAGAAACAATCGGGCGGCCGGGGCCAGTACGGGGACACCTGGCTCGACATCGAGCCCCTGCCGCGCGGATCGGGCTTCCAGTTCGAGGACCGGATCGTCGGTGGTGTGGTCCCCCGTCAGTACATCCCGGCGGTGGAAAAAGGAATCGTGGAGGCCATGGCGGAGGGTGTTCTCGCGGGATACCCGGTGGTGGATATCAAGGTAGCCCTTTTCGACGGCACGTTCCACACCGTGGACTCTTCGGAGCTGGCCTTCAAGATCGCGGCGTCCATGGGCTTCAAGAAAGGAGTTCTCGCCTGCCAGCCGACGCTTCTGGAACCCATCGTCAACATCGAAATCGAAATCCCGGAAGAGTACATGGGGGATGTCATCGGTGATCTGAACTCCCGCCGCGGACGGGTGGTAGGGATGGACACCAAGGGACACCACCAGATCATCATGGGCCAGGTTCCCCTGGCGGAGATCCTCCGCTACGCGCCGGATCTTCGATCCATCACGAGCGGCCGGGGGGGATTCACCTACACCTTCTCCCACTACGAGGAGGTCCCGGCGCCCATCGCGGAGAAGATCATCGCCCAGTCCAAGAAAGAAAAAGAAGAATAAGGGCATTGTACAGAGCAGGCATCCTGACAGTCAGTGACCGAGGAGCCCGGGGAGAGCGGGAAGACACAAGCGGCAAGGTGATCGCCCGGATGCTCGCCGCCGCCTCCATGGAGGTGGCCGCCTATGACCTCGTCCCCGACGAGGAGGATCTCATCGCCGCCAAGATTGTGGAGTTCGTCGATTCGAAGAAACTCGATCTGGTCATCACCACCGGAGGGACCGGTGTGAGTCCCCGCGACGTAACCCCCGATGCGACCCGGCGGGTCATGGACAGGGAAATCCCCGGGATGGCGGAAGCCATGCGGCAGGAAAGCGCCCGTCAGACACCCCACGCCATGCTTTCCCGCGCGGTGGCGGCCATCCGGAAACAATCCCTCATCATCAATCTCCCCGGAAGCCCGCAAGGCGCCGGAGAAAACCTGCGGGCCGTTCTTCCGGCCCTCCGGCATGCCATCGAGAAGATCAAGGGCGACCCTGGAGACTGCGGAACTTAGGACGCCAAGAAGCCGGAAATCCCGGCGGAAGATTTCTTTTTTGCGGCACTTCCGCTCTTCCTCACTTCCTGACTTCATGCCCGATGTACGTCGTCCTCCCATCAGCCTACCCGGCCTTCAATATTCGCCGAAGCATGGAAAGAGCACGCTCCCGGTGCGTTCCCGGCCAGTAGATTTTGCCGCATCGGGGACACCGCCTGAAATCCCGCACCTGTCCCCAGACATATTCGGGGACGAGCCCCGCCACACGGTCGGGGGACACCTCTTCCAGGTCATCGTTGCAGAGAAGGCAGCGCCTGAAAAAGAAGGCGGGATCGGGTTGGAGGGAAAGCCGGCTCAAAACCTCCCGGATCTGGTCCCCGACGAGGTCTTCCCGGAGGACGATCACCGGTCCGGGGTGGCTTCGTTCCGCCATGTCACGCTTCCTCGTGACGACCACACGCCCTTCTTTTTCCGCCTTTCTCAAGAAGGCCCGGTCGGTTTCACCCCGGTAATAAACCGTGTCGTAACCCAGAAGCCTCAGCCATTTTGAAAGCCTGCCCAGGGAACGGTCCGCGAGGAATCGGACATCCATCGGAACGATCTCATGCGCTCAAAGCGTCTTTGTTTCGTCGAACGACGGAGCGCTTTTCAGGAGACTCTGGTTCCGCCGCTCGAGGTCGTCGATTTTCCGATACAGCCGGTTGATCGTCATCGTCTGCTTGAAGCGTTCTACAATCCCCAGGAGCCCAGCGACGATGATGCCGGCGAAAAAAGAGATGAAGACGATCAGGTAGATGGCCACGAGATGATCCAGGTAGGTGTAATACCTGATATGCACGTCACCGGGATTCTGGAAGGCGAAGGTCACAAAAAAAATAACGAAAGCCATGGTCATCAGGAAGTAGAGAAATTTCATTTCCGGCCCCCCGTTTTGATTTTTTTCACGTTTCTCCTCAAGGTCACCCGGGTCTTGTCCAGGTCTTCCGGGATCACCCGGACCTCTCCCAGGACGCTCATGAAATTGGTATCGCCGCTCCAGCGGGGAACGATGTGCAGATGCAGATGGTCATCGATGCCGGCACCGGCGGCCTTGCCGAGGTTCATGCCGATGTTGAACCCCTGAGGGCCGTAGGCGTTTTTCAGGGCCCGGACGGCAAGGTCCGTGAGATCGAACAGTTCGAGTCTTTCCCTCCGGTCCAGGTCTTCAATGTTCGCGACGTGCCGATAGGGCGCAACCATCATGTGACCGCTGATATAGGGAAAGCGGTTCATGAGGATGAAGGCCTTTTCCCCCTCGTAAACCATGAGAGCCCTGTCGAGCCCCGAGCCGCTGCAAAAGATGCATCCCTCGGGCTTTTTCCTCTTGATGTATTTGATTCTCCACGGCGCGGACAGATTTTTCATGACGAACCCCGGACACCTTTTCCGGAACAGGCGAAAGCCGCGTCGGTCAGACGCGGATGATTTCCCCCTCGATCCGGTCGCCGACCTCGAGGATGCCGATCGTGTTTTGAAGTGTGAAAAATCTCCCCGTGGCGGATCCCGGATTGAAGAAGAGCACCCGGCCGCGGAGTTCGTTCGCGGCCTGATGCGTGTGGCCGTAAACAATGCAGTCCAGGACATCGAAGGCCTTGAGGATCCGCTGTTCGATCCCGAAGGGGGACCCCCAGCCGTGGATCAACCCCACCCGATGGCCGCCGATTTCGAGGACACATTTGTCGGGCAGATGCTTTCGCACCTCCGGCGGGTCCATGTTGCCGTAAACAGCCCTGACCGGTTTGCCTTCGAAGACATCCAGAACGCTGAGGTCCGTCAGGTCGCCGGCATGCAGGATCAGGTCGCAGTCCCTCAGATGATGCCGATAGATTTCCGCCAGTCTATCGCTGTACCCGCTCAGATGGGTATCTGAAAGAACACCGACCCTCACGGCTTTCCTCCTTCGAAGTTCGGAGATTATATATCGGGAGACCAAAAAGACAAGCCTTTTTTGGCATTTCACCTTCTTGCCGGATCATCGCGTCGGCCGGGGGGGTCCCGCCGTCGGCGGAGCTTTCGTTTGACATTTCATCGACAGACATATACTATGACTATGGTCCACACAATGCCTCGGACGTGATCCAATGCTCGAAACCACTCTGGGAAAAATGGCCGATAAGATCCTTGCCCTGGATGAAGCCTCGCTGACCGGCCTGTGGGAAAAATACAAGCAGAAGATGGAAAAGTTCGAGCCCACGAAAGAGTGGGAGCGCTCCGTCATCGTCTTCTTCATGATCAACTCCGTCCGCGTCAAGAACCATATCTTCAATGAACGGATCCTGCAATCCCGGCACACCAAGTCCATGGATCCTCCCCCCAAGGGGAAACCGCCCCTCAAGCTCGTCAAGTAATGGATAGAGCCAAAACCCTCAAAAGGATCAAAGAACTCCGCGCGCTCATAGACTATCACAACCGCCGGTACTACCAGCTCGACGATCCGGAAATCACCGACGCGCAGTACGACCTCCTCATGAAGGAGCTTATGGAGCTCGAGGAGGCGAATCCCGACATGGACCGTACAGACTCCCCGACGCAGCGCGTCGGGATGGCCCCCCTCGACAAGTTCAGCACCGTCAGCCACTCCAGCCCCATGCTCAGCCTCGCCAACGCGTTCACCGAGGAGGAGATCTCCGAATTCGACGAACGCCTGAGGCGGTTCCTCGGCACCCGCGACGAGCTTCACTATATCGGGGAACCCAAGATCGACGGCGTGGCCGTCAATCTGGTCTACGAAAGGGGGCTCTTCACCGTGGGGGCCACCCGCGGCGACGGGTACACCGGGGAGGATGTCACCCAGAATCTGAGAACCATCGCGGGCCTTCCCCTGCGGATGGCGACTGCGGGAGGCTCTTTCCCCATGCGCATCGAAATCCGCGGGGAGGTCTACCTCGAAATCGAAGCCTTCAAAAAACTGAACCGCAGGAGGCTGGAACGCGAAGATACGGCCTTCGCCAATCCGCGGAACGCCGCCGCCGGTTCCCTCCGTCAGCTGGACTCCCGTATCACGGCCCGCAGACCACTGCGCATTTTCTGCTACGGCGTCGGGGAGTCTGAGGGGCGGACCTTCCGGAGCCAGTGGGAGGTTCTTCAGAGCCTCTCCCGCTGGGGTTTCCCCGTCAACCCCGACGCGACACAGCTCAGCGGTGTCGACGGCTGCATCGCCTACCACCGTCGGATGACGGGCGTCCGGGAGCGACTCCCCTACGAGATCGACGGCGTCGTTCTCAAGGTCGACGACCTCGCCCTTCAGTCGCGCCTCGGCACGATCACCCGGAGCCCCCGGTGGGCCCTGGCCGTCAAGTTCGCCCCGACACAGGCCACGACGGTCGTCAGGGACATCGTCGTGAACGTGGGCCGGACGGGCGTGCTCACCCCCGTGGCCGTCATGGAACCGGTCCGGGTGGGCGGGGTGACCGTCAGCCGTGCCACCCTTCACAACGAGGACGAGGTGCGCAAGAAGGATGTCCGCATCGGGGACACCGTCATCGTCCAGCGGGCCGGGGATGTCATTCCCGAAATCGTCAAAGTCGTCGAAGCGAAGCGGACGGGAAAAGAAAAACCCTTCCACATGCCCGATCGTTGCCCCGAGTGCGGATCCCGTGTCGTCCGTCTCGAGGGTGAGACGGCGCACCGCTGCATCGACCTGGCCTGCCCCGCCCAGATCCGGGAAAACATCAGGCACTTCGTCTCCCGGGGAGCGATGGACATCGACGGGCTGGGGGAGAAGATCGTGACCCAGCTGCTCGACGCCGGAGTTGTCGAAGACCCCGCCGACCTCTATGCACTCACGATGGAGAAGCTGCTCCAGCTGGATCGTTTCGGGGAGAAATCGGCCTCCAATCTCCTGAAGGCCGTCGAGCAGTCCAAAAACCCGCCCCTGGAACGGTTTCTTTTTGCCCTCGGGGTCCGCCACGTCGGGGAGCACGTCGCCAGGATCCTCGCGAAGACCTTCGGGTCGCTGGAGGGCGTGGCCGGAGCGACCGTCGATGAACTCTCGGCCGTCGAGGGCATCGGTCCCGTCATCGCCGAGAGCATCGCCGGATTCTTCCGGGAACCCCACAACAAGAAGATCATCGCCAAGCTCTTGAAGGCGGGTGTCCGTCCGCAGGTGCGGGCGGTGAAGACAGGCGCCCCCCTGGAAGGCAAGACCTTCGTCTTCACGGGCGGTCTCGAGAGTTTCAGCAGGGATGAGGCGAAGGATCTCGTCGAGTCCCTCGGGGGGAAGGTGTCTGCGTCGGTCACCGGGGCGACAGACTACGTCGTGGCGGGGACGGACCCGGGATCCAAGTACGAAAAGGCAAAGACGCTCGGCCTCCCCGTACTCGACGAGTCAGCCTTCCTGAAACTGATCGGGTCTGAGGAGAAAAAATAATTTTTCTCCTCAGACCCCCTGAGCCCTCAGCCTTAAGCCTTTTGCCTGTCGAATGATGAAACGGGTTCACGTCTATATATCCGGTCTTGTGCAGGGCGTCTTCTTCCGGGCCAGGACGCACCGTGAGGCGACCCGTCTCGGGCTTGCGGGCTGGGTCCGAAATTGCCGGGACGGCCGTGTGGAGGCTGTTTTCGAAGGGGCCGAAGAGAAGATCCGGGAGATGCTCGACTGGTGCCGGCGGGGACCGAGGGAGGCCCGGGTCGATCACGTGGACGTGATCGAGGAACCCTGGACGGGGGCTTTTCGGGATTTTACCGTCCGGTACTGACGATCTCAGGCCCTCCTGTGTCCCTTCGAGTGGAGCAGGCCGCGGGAGGCCGTCCCGCGCAAAGACCGTCGCCCCTGCCGCTTTCCCTTCCACGACCCTGTCCTACCGATACTCCCGCATCACCTCGCCGAAGCCCTTCATGGCCTTTTCAATCGTTGCATCATCGACGCAGTAGGCGATCCGAAAATAGCCGGGGCTTCCGAAACCGCTTCCCGGAACGGTGAGGATGTTGTGCTTCTGGAGGCTCCGGACGAATGCGACGTCATCGGCGATGGGCGTCTTGGGGAAAAGGTAGAAAGCCCCGCGGGGTTTCATGAATTCGTATCCTCTCTCGGCAAGGCCCCGGCAGAGGAGGTCTCGCTTCCGGTGGTACTCTTCCACGTCCACGCGGGACTCGAGCAGTTTCGGCAGGACCCGCTGCATGAAAGCAGGGGCATTGACGAAACCGAGCATCCGATTGCACATTACGAGTCCGCCGAGCAGGGTTTCGACGGCTTCCGTCCGGGGGTTCACGGCGATGAAACCGATTCGCTCGCCCGGAATCGACAGGGTCTTGGAATAGGAGTTCGCGATGATGCTGTTGCGGTAAATCTGAAGCAGGCTGGGGATCTTCACCCCGTCGTAGACGATCCGGTCATAGGGCTCGTCCGATATGAGGTAGATCGCCCGGCCGAGTTTCCTCCCCCTGTCGTTCAGGATGTCCGCGAGCCCCCGGAGCTCCCCATCGCCGTATATCTGTCCCGTCGGGTTGTTGGGCGAGTTGACCAGGACGGCCCTGGTCCTCTCCGTGATCGATGCCTCGATGGCTCCCAGGTCCAGGGAGAAGTCCGCTTTGGTCTTTACCGTTTTCGCGACTCCGCCGTGATTGTCCACGTAGGCCAGGTATTCCACGAAAAAGGGAACCATGATGAGAACCTCGTCTCCCGGATCGAGGATCGCCTTCAGGATGACGTTGAGCGCCCCCGCGGCGCCGCAGGTCATGATCACGTGGTCTGCTGTCAGCGAAATGCCCTTCTCCCGCCCGAGATGCCCGGCGACGGCCGCCCGGGTTTCCGGGAATCCGGCGTTGGGCATGTAGGCATGGACACCTGGCCGTTCATCGGAGGCCGTCTCCAGCAGGGCCTTCTTCAAAGCCGGCGGCGGATCGACGTTCGGGTTCCCGAGGCTGAAATCAAAGACGTTTTCCGCCCCGAATTCCTTCTTCAGACGCATGCCGTCCTCGAACATTTTACGGATCCAGGATTGCTGGGTGATCGTCTTTGCGATCTTCTCCGATACCGCCATGATGCCCTCCCGAGTCGACGGATTCAATGGCCCTGCTATCACAGACCGGGAGCCTGCGTCAACCAAAAGCCTTCCCCAACGGGGCAATACCTCTTGACTTTTGGGGATCCCTTGGCTAAACTTCACCCGCTTTGCCGCCTGCCGTTGCAGGAGTTTCTGCAGGAGCCGTGATATGATTCTCGAAAGAACAGGGCAGATCGCCGAAGGTCTCTACTCCATCGGAGACAAAGACATCCCCGCCTGGCTTCTGATGAGCGGCACCCCGGCTCTTTTCGATGCGGGGATCACCTTCATGGGACCCCGGTATCTCGCGGAGCTCCGGGAGCGCCTCGGAGATGTCCAGCGCCTGGGCTGGCTCCTGCTCACCCACTCCCACTTCGACCATGCCGGCTCGGCTCCTTACCTGAAGCGGCACATCCCGAAACTGAAGGTGGCCGCCGGCCCATCGGCGGCGGAAACCTTCCGGAAGGAGACCGCCGTCCGGCTGATCCAGAGCCTGAGCCGCGACTACGAGGAAAAGTTCAGCGATCTCATCGGATCGGAGGACGTCTCCTTCGACGCCCTGACCGTTGACCGGATCCTGCAGGATGGGGAGGTTCTGGACCTCGGCGACGGCTGGGCCGTGCGAGTGATCGCCACACCGGGACACACCCGGGACGGGCTTTCCTTTTACATCCCTCGGGTCCGGGGGCTGATCATCGGGGAAGCCGCCGGGGTCCCGGACCGCAACGGGGTCATTCACCCGGAATTTCTGGCGAGCTACCGGGACTACGTCGCGTCCCTGAAAAAGCTGACCGAGCTGGACGTGGACATCGTGATGATCGCCCATCACTTCGTTTTCACCGGGGAGGACGCCCGAGGTTATCTCCGGAAATCCCTCGACCGGACGGAGGTTTTCAGGCGCCGCATCGAGGATTACCTGAAAGAGGCCGGCGGCGATCGGGAAGCCGTCGTCCGGCGGGTCTACCGGGAGGATTACGAGGGCACGGGCGCCATTCAGCAGGATGCGAGGGCCTTCCTGCTCAACCTGGCAGCCAAGGTCAAGGCCGTTGCGGAGAACCGTTAAGACGCGTCGAGTGAAGGCGCGACGCTGCACCTCGATACGATGAAAGGAGTTCAGGGTTATGAATATTCTCATTTTTGGACCCAACGGGAGCGGCAAGGGGACACAGGGGGCGATCGTGCAGAAAAAATACGGTGTCCCCCACATCGAGACGGGGGTGATCTTCCGGGACAACATCAAAAAGGGCACGGAACTCGGGATGAAGGCCAAGGCCTTCATCGACCGCGGTGATCTCGTCCCGGACGACATCACCATCCCCATGATCCTCCAGCGGCTGAAAGAACCCGACTGCAAGGCCGGCTGGCTTCTCGACGGCTTCCCGCGCAATCTCGCCCAGGCGGAGGCCCTGTGGAAGGCGCTGCAGAACGAAAAGATGAAGCTCGACTACGTCATCGAGATCGTTCTCGCCCGAGACATCGCCAAGAAGCGCATCATGGGCCGGCGGCTCTGCCCCGTGGACAACAATCACCCGAACAACATCTACATCGAGGCCATCCAGCCGGCGATGAAGAACGGCAAGATGGTCTGTCGGGTCTGCGGCGCCGACAACCTGGCCACCCGCGCCGACGACCAGGACGAGGCGGCGATCGACAAGCGCCACGGGATCTATTACGACACCCGGACGGGGACGCTGGCCGCCGTCAACTACTTCAAGGACCGCGTGAAGGTCATCAGCGTCGACGGCACCCCCGGGGTCAAGGAAGTCTCCGAGGACCTTCTCCGCAAGCTGGGATAGGAACCTCCGCAACGCCATCGATGGAAGAGCCCTCCCCGAAGGAAAGGGAGGGCTCTTTTTCTGCGGAATGCCGCGGCGCCGCTTCGGTCTCAGTAGCTCAGGGGCACGAACCGGAACCGATCGACATCGAAGAGTCCCCGGTCCGTGAGCCGCAGATGGGGGATGACCGGGAGGGCCACGAAGGACAGGTGCATGAAAGGGTGGCGGATCACCCTTCGTCCGAGCGACTTCGCCGCCTTTCCGAGGGAGGCGTGGAGGCGCGATACGTCTTCGAAGGCAAGGTCCGACATCAGTCCCCCCACGGGAAGCGGCAGGTGCGCCCGGACCGTTCCGCCGCTCACCACCGCGATGCCTCCGCGCGTTTTCCTCAGGGTCTCGACGGCAAGGAGGATGTCCCGGTCGTCCATCCCCGCGGCGATCAGGTTGTGGGAATCATGGGCGATCGTCGATGCGATGGCCCCCAGCTCCAGGCCCAGACCCGCCAGGAATCCCACGCCGACGTTTCCCGTTCCCCGGTGTCTCTCCACGACGACGACTTTCGCCCTTCCGGTGATCCTCGGGTCCGGGACCCGACCGTCTATTGCGAGTTCCTCTTTTTCGGTGAGGATCTGTCGCTCCACGAGCCGGATGACCCTCAATGTCCGCCCCCGGGGGATCACCTCGATCTTCCTCTTCAGGGTCTCCGGGTCGGGGACCTCGAAGTCCGAGAGGGAAGACGGGGCCCGGAAGCGCGTGAAGTCCACCTGATAGCTTCCTTCCCTGAAAATCCATCGTCCCGCCCGAAGGACGCCTTTGACGGGGAAACGCTTGAGGTCGCCGAAGAGCACGAGGTCCGCCCGGTAGCCGGGCGCCACGGCGCCGCGGTCATAAAGCCGGAAACGCCGGAAAGGGTTCATGCAAGCGATCTTGAGCGCCGCGAGAGGGTCCATCCCGTATCGAACGGCCTTCCGCAGGATCTCATCGATGTGCCCCGACCGTGCGATGTCCTCCGGGGAGAGGTCATCGGAGGCGAACCCGAACCGGTCGGCGGAAAAGGGCGTGACCAACGGCAGGAGGTCCCGGAGATTCTTCGCCGACGTCCCCTCGCGCAGGTAGAGAAACATCCCCTTCAACAGCTTTTCCCGGCCCTCTTGCACCGATGTGGTCTCGTGGTCGGAGCCCATCCCCTGCAGGATGTAGTGCGAAAGCGCCTCTCCGGAGAGCAGCGGCGCGTGACCGTCGATGACGCCGTCGCGGTAGAGGCGGATCTTCTCCAGGCAGTTTCGATCGCCCGAGAGGACACCGGGGACGTTCATGAACTCCGCCAGGCCGACGACCCGCCGGTGGTTCCGGTACTTCCGCAGCAGCCGGGGCGTGAACACGCCTCCCGCGGTCTCGAAGGGGGTGGCGGGCACGCAGGAAGGAAGCAGATAGAAGATGTCCAGGGGGATGCCCTCGGCGGCCTCGAGCATGAAACGGAGCCCTCTCTCGCCCAGGGCGTTGACGATCTCGTGCGGATCGGCGAAAACGGCCGTGGTCCCTCGTTGCACGACGGCCCTCGCGAATTCCGACGGAGTCAGCATGGAGCTTTCGATGTGGATGTGGCTGTCCACAAGACCCGGCGCCACGCAAAGCCCCCTCGCCACGAAGATCTCCCGGGCCGCCAGGTCCTCGAGGGCGATGACCCTTCCGCGGTGGACGGCGACGGGCCGGTCCTCCATCCGGCCGGAGAAAAGGTTCACCACCCTCGCCCCCCGGATGAGGAGATCGCACTTCCGTCGGCCGGCGAAAACGGACCGAAGGTCCTCGGCCTGTTGGACGTCCGTTTCCCCGTCGGAGCGGTGCTTCACCATGGTCATCTCTCGCCGGGAAAACCCCCGCGAAGGGGGACTTCCCGGGGCTCCCTGCGGCGGCTTCGGCGGATTTACAGGGAGGTCATGAAGCCGTCATGCCGGAGGTGCCGCAGGATGTCTTCGAAATCACGATAGGGGATGCACTCAAGCCCCTTTTCCCGGGAGGTCCGGTAGAGGATCCCCTTGGCAAAGACGATGTCGGCTTTTTCCGCCGGGCAGACATCGGAATAACCGTCGCCGATGTAGAGGATCCGATCGAAGGAAGGTCTCAGCCTCTCGAGGATCAGGCTCTTGCACGTTCCGCATCTGTCGCAGGCGGGATTCGCCTCGGGGAACTCGATGGTGAACCCGCGCCCGTCGCGGAAACGGGCCACATTCGAAAAAAAGGGGATGTCCCCCAGACCGTCCTTCCGAAGCACGAGGTCGATGTAGAAATCGAGCCCGTCCGACAGGATCTGGAGCCCGATCCCCTCCTTCCGGCAGAAGGCGGAGAAGGGGACAAAGTGGGGGTCGACCCGGGCATGGGTCCGGACGTACTCGAACATCTCCTCGCGGGTCCCAGTAATGAGGGCCGCGATCCTCGAGTAGGCCTCCTTCGAACCGATCTCCCCCGAACAGTAGGCCCGGTCGATTTCATCCCATCCCCGTCCCGTGAATTTCTGCAGGACCTCGTAGCCTACATCCATCGGGCTGACGGTGCCGTCAAAGTCCGCGATGACCAGCAGCTTCTTTTTCATGTCGCGGAAAAGCCCTCAGGATCCTTTCTTCTTTTTCATGTCCCGGTACAGGATATACACGCCGAGGGCGATGAGCCCCAGGGACGTGATCACGTTCAGGACCATCTGACTCAGCTCCGTGTACCAGTTTCTCATGAAGAGAATGGCGACCCCCGCCGCCCCGATGATCCAGCCGATGAGGTCTTTCGGCTGCTGAATCAGGATCCCGATCGCCACCACGATCAGCAGGATGGGCCAGCTCTTCTCCAGCTTGTAGAGGCCGAGCACTTCCAGCAGGAAAAGCGCCCCGAGGGCCACCAGGATCATTGCGCCCGTGATGATTCGCATCTTCTGTCTCTCTTCCACGTTCTCCTCCTTTTCCCGGACGGTTCTGCCGTTGTCGAAAGACCCGTTTCACTCCTTCGGCTTCAGGAAAGGCGTAAAAAGATCGATCGGCACCGGGAAGACGGTCGTCGTGTTGTTTTCCGTGCCGATCTGGACCAGTGTCTGGAGGAACCGGAGCTGCAGGGCGATGGGCTGGGTCGAGATCAGCTGCGCCGCGTCGGCCAGCCGCTGGGCCGCCTGGAACTCGCCCTCGGCACTGATCACCTTCGCCCTTCTCTCCCTTTCCGCCTCGGCCTGTTTCGCCATGGCGCGCTTCATCTCTTCGGGCAGATCGATATGCTTGACTTCCACGAGCGTGACCTTGATCCCCCAGGGATCGGTGCTCCGGTCCAGGATCTCCTGGAGGTGGAGATTCAGTTTTTCCCGCGAGGCGAGGATCTCGTCGAGTTCCACCTGACCGCAGACACTCCGCAGCGTCGTCTGCGCCAGCTGGGAGGTGGCGTAGAGATAGTTCTCCACCTCGATGATCGCCCGGTTGGCATCGATGACGCGGAAGTAGACGACGGCGTTGACCTTGATGGAGATGTTGTCCCTCGTGATGACATCCTGGGGAGGCACGTCCATGGCGATCGTCCTCATGTCGACGCGGACCATGCGGTCGATGACGGGTATGAGCAGGATCAGCCCGGGGCCCTTCGTGGCCAGGACCCTTCCCAGGCGGAAGATGACGGCCCTTTCGTACTCGTTGAGGATACGGATGGCGGCTGCCAGAAACATGACGACGAGAACGACCAATACCAGAATCGCATACATGACTTATCCTCCCTTCTTTTCTTCACCGGATAACACGACCTCGAGGGTGAGTCCCCGGAGGCCGACGACTTTCACACGGCTTCCTCTCTTGATCGGCGTCGGGCTGACGGCCTTCCAGTATTCCCCCTTGAGAAAGACCTTGCCCTCCTCCCCGATGTCCGTTACGGCCTGCGCTTCCTCACCGATCATGCCCTGCTCACCCGTCACGGGTTTCCGGAGCTGCGCCTTCACGGCCAGGGTGACCACCCCCGCGAAAAAGAGCGATGTGATGACGACGGCCGGAATCAGGACGTCCCAGGACACCCGGAGCGCGGGATCGGGCGATTCGAAGAGCATGATCGACCCGAGGGCGAAGGCAATCACCCCCCCGATCGTGAGAACGCCGTGACTGACGACCTTGATCTCCGCAATGAAAAGAATCACGGCGAAGAGGATCAGGAGAATCCCGGCATAGTTGACGGGGAGCGTCTGGAAGGCAAAAAAGGCCAGGATGAGCGAGATGCCGCCGACAATGCCCGGGAGGACCACCCCGGGATGGGCGAACTCGAAATAGAGCCCGGCAAGGCCTACGATGAAGAGAAGGTAGGCGATGTTGGGGTTGCTGATCGTGATCAGGATCCGCTCCCGCAGGCCCATGGACTTCTTGCTGAGTTCGGCGCCCCGGGCCCGCAGTTTCTTCTTGCCGGAGGGCAGGGGGATCTCTCTTCCGTCGATTTTCTCCAGAAGTTCATTGAGGTCGGCGGCGACGACGTCGATGACCCGGAGGCTCAGGGCCTCCTCGGCGGGGATGGAGGCGCTCTTCCGGACGGCCTGCTCCATCCATTCGACGTTGCGCCCTCTCTCCTTGGCGATGCTCCTGGCGTAGGCCACGGCGTCGCTTTCCACCTTCTCCAGCATGGTGTCGTCCATCTTGCCGGCACCGATCGCCACGGGGTGGGCCGCGCCGATATTCGTGCCGGGGGCCATGGCGGCGATGTGGGCGGCGATCGTGATGAAGGCGCCGGCCGAGGCGGCCCGGGCTCCCTTCGGCGCGACATAGACGATCACCGGGACCGGGGCGTTGAGCAGGGACTTGATGATGTCCCGCATGGCCAGATCCAGCCCGCCCGGCGTGTCCATCTGGATGATCAACCCCTCGGAGCCCGCCTTTTCGGATGCCGAGACGCTTGCGATGATATACTCCGCCACGGGCGGCGTGATGGCCGACTCGATGACGATGACATCGAAACGGGGTCTGGCCTCTTCCCCGGAAGCGGGGCCGCCCAGGGCCGCGATCAGGAACAGGACCGCCAGGCCGATCCCCCGGACCGACCGGTGCCCTCTGACAATCTTCATCCTCATCTCCTTCGGTGGCGCCTCCTTTCAGAGCATCTTCATGATCATCTGCACGTCTTCCCAGACCTGTTTCTTGGCCTCCGGGTTCCGGAGGAGATAGGCCGGGTGGTAGGTCGGCATCACCGGGATGCCCCGGCAGTCGTGAAATCGACCCCGGAGCACGGTGATCGGCGCATCGGTCTCGAGGATCCTCCGCGCCGCGAAGGTTCCCAGGGCGCAGATCACCCGGGGTCGGATGGCCTCGATCTGCATCCTGAGAAAGGGCTCGCAGGTTTCCATCTCCTCCTGCCTCGGGTTGCGGTTCTGCGGCGGCCGGCACTTCAGGATGTTGCAGATGTAGACATCGGACCGCTTCAGTCCCATCGCCCCGATGATCTTCGTCAGAAGCTGTCCGGCCCGTCCGACGAAGGGCCTGCCCTGCAGGTCCTCTTCCTCGCCCGGCGCCTCCCCGATGAAAACGAGCCGGGCCGACGGATTTCCCTCTCCGAAGACGAGGTTTCTCCGCGTCCGGTGAAGAGGGCACCGCTTGCAGTCGCCGAGTTCGCGCCGGACGTCGTCGAGCGTCCGGAAGTCCGCGGAACGGCTCTGCGCATCGCCCTCGAGGTCGAGACGTTCCTGCCGGGCGTTCCCCCTCTGCCGCGGCTCCGTTCCCCGGAGGAACAGATGATCCGACCGGCCGCCGATTCCTCCCTCGCGGATGTGATCCCGGAGAGAGCGGATCAGCTCGATCATCTCTTCCCTCAAATCCTCCTCTTTCGCCGGCAAACCCCTACCTCTACCGCCCCTTCGCCCCGGGGGTCTTTTTCCGGAGGATCTTCACGCGATCCAGGATCCGGTCCGCGACCCGTTTCTTGTCCATCAGCGGCAGGTCCTCCGCCCCGCCCTCCCGGTCGAGGATCTTGACGATGTTCGTCTCCGCCTGGAATCCCGCCCCGGCCTGGGTGATGTCATTGGCCACGATGAGATCCATGTTCTTCTGCACCATCTTCTTCTTGGCGTATTCCACGAGCTGGTCCGTCTCCACGGCGAACCCCACCAGGATCCTCTTGCCTTTCTTCTCGCCGACCTCGGCGATGATGTCGGGATTCCGGGCCAGGGGCAGCATCATGGGGCCGGCCTTCTTCTTGATCTTGGACGCGGAGAAGCTCTCGGGCCGGTAATCGGCCACGGCGGCGGCCTTGATGATCGCCGTTGCGTCCTTCATCTCCTTCAGAACCGCATCCCGCATCTCAACAGCGGTTTCCACGGCGATGAATCGAACGCCCCGCGGCACCGGAAGGGAGGTCGGGCCGCTGATCAAGGTGACGTCCGCCCCCCGGCGTCTGGCCATGATCGCAACGGCATACCCCATCTTCCCCGAGGAGTGGTTCGTGATGAAGCGCACCGGATCGAGGGGTTCGCGGGTGGGACCCGCGGTCACGAGAATTCTCTCTCCGGCGAGATCCTTTTCCGTCAGGGCCGACTCCACCTCCTCCAGAATGTCCTCGAGATCCGCCAGCCTTCCCACGCCCTCGCTCCTGCAGGCCAGCTCACCGCTGGCGGGTTCGACGAAGGCAAAGCCTCTCGCCTTCAATTTCGAGATATTTTCCTGGACCGTGGCGTTTGCGTACATGTTGACGTTCATCGCCGGGCAGATCAGGACGGGCGCCCTCGTCGCCAGGATCATCGTCGTCAGGAGATCATCGGCGATCCCGGCGGCGGCCTTTCCGATGAAATTCGCCGTCGCCGGGGCGATGACGACGGCATCGGCGCTTTCGGCGAGCGATACGTGACCGATTTCCCACTCGCCCGTGAGGGTGAAGGTGTCCGTGTAGACGGGGTTTCCGGTGAGCGTCTGCAGGGTCAGCGGCGTGAGGAACTCCGTGGCGTTCTTCGTCATGATCACGTGGACCGAAGCCCCTGCCTTGATCAACGCCCTCGTCAGCTCGGCCGCCTTGTAGGCGGCGATTCCGCCCGTGACCCCGAGAATGATTTTCTTCTTCTCCAGCATAGGGCTGATCCGCTCCTTTTACCGCAGATAGGCGATGCCCGCCGCGCCGAAGTACAGCCCGAAGGCCATGAGGGCGACGGCGCAGATTCCGACGACCCCCCGGTACGTCCGGAGATGGATGCGGCGCCTTCCCCGGGAGACCATGAGCGAGACGACGCTGTACCACAGAAGGTCCGCCAGGATATGCCCCGTGAAGAAAACCACGACGCCGGCCGCCCCCCACTTCATGGAGAGGAGGACGTATCCCAGGCCGATCGTGGCCCACCACAGGACCCAGTAGGGGTTCGCAACACTCGTGACGATGCCCGCCGCAACGGGCCCGCCGGAGAATCCCCGCCCGGCGGAAAGATCGAGCGTGAGACCGCGGACCTGCCTCAGCATGCCCAGGGACATCCACAAAAGAAATCCGCCGCCGACCACGCCGACCAGGCCGAGAAAAAGGGGTTCGTTGATCCACGGGGCAAAGCCCGTCACGAGAAGACCCAGGAGAAAGATTTCAAGGATTCCGTGTCCGAGCACCACCTGCGGCCCCGCCCAGAAACCCCGGTTCACGCTTTCACTGATCGTCACGGTCAGCACGGGCCCGGGCATCAGTGCACCGGACAGGGCGATGACGAAAGAGGATAAAAAAATGGCCGGCAGTGTCTCCAATGGGTCGACGCGACACCCCTCTTTTTCAATAAATCTGCATATTTTGATATACCAAAAGACCGCAGAGGTCAAGCGATTAAAGGCCGGGGGGCCTCCACGTCCTCTCCGGAAAGAAGGTTGAATTATTTTCCAATCCGGGTATGATGTCCCCGCTTTTCGCAGCGAAAGGAGGAGAAGGATGAAGCAGACGAAGTGGCTCTTGGGGATCTTCGGTCTCGTGCTGATCGCGCTGACCGGCTGGGGGGTTTATGTTTTCTTCGAATGGGAAAAACCGACGCTCTCCCTCGAGGGGGAGATGGACGTCCTGGGGCCGGAGAAGAACATCACTTTCACGGCCATCGATCGCAGAAGCGGGATCCGCGAGATCCAGGTCACTCTGACCCAGGACGGCGTGACCCACACCCTCCTTTCCCGTCCCTACCCGCAGAAAGGCCTTCAGGAGGAAACGGTTCGGATGGAGGCGCCGCTGAAGGGGACCACCCTTCGGGAGGGCGATGCCGTCCTCGGCGTCGTCCTGACCGATCATTCCCTGCTGAGAAACACGACGAGAACCAACTTCCACGTCCGGATCGACCGGACCCCGCCCCGGGTCTTTCTCCTGAACACCGCCAACAACGTCAACCCCGGAGGGACCGGCGTCGCCGTTTACGGGGCTTCCGAGGAACTCGCTGCAAGCGGCGTCCAGGTGGAAGAGAACTTCTTCAGGGGTTTCCCCGTCACCCTGGCGGGGAAATCCTGCTACCTGAGCGCTTTCGCCCTGCCCCTCGATGCCGACAAGAAAAAGATCCGGATGACCCTGACGGCCGAAGACAAGGCCGGCAACCGGGCCGCGACGGGGCTTCCCGCTTTCATCCGAAAAAAAAAGTTCCGTTCGGACCAGGTCAATCTCAGTCAGAATTTCCTGGATCAGAAGATGCCGGAATTCGCCCAGAGGTACGCGCTGCAGTCAAAGACCCCCCTCGAGGTCTTCCTCTACGTCAATGGCCCGCTCCGCGAGGAGAACAACAGGCAGATCGCCGCCATCTGCAGGAACTCGACGGGCAGAAAACTCTGGGAAGGACCCTTCCTGCGAATGAAGAACGCGGCCCCCATGGCCTCTTTCGGCGATGACCGGACCTACCTCCATGACGGCAAGGCCGTCGCGAAGAGCCTCCACCTGGGTGTCGACCTCGCCTCGACGGAGCGGGCGACCATCGAGGCGGCCAACCACGGCGTCGTTCTCTTCGCCGGCTATCTCGGCATTTACGGAAACACCGTCGTCCTCGACCACGGACTGGGGCTCACCAGCCTCTACGGCCATCTGTCCGAAATCTCGGTCCGGGAAGGGCAGGAGGTCAAAAAGGGGGATCCCCTGGGTCTCAGCGGTTCAACGGGGTTTGCCGGCGGCGACCACCTGCACTTTTCCATCCTGGTCGGGGGGATCTTCGTGAACCCCGTCGAGTGGTGGGACCCTCACTGGCTGAAGGACAACGTGGACAGCAAAATGGCCCCGGCGCCCTAACTCCGGTGGACGTCGCGGTGCTGGATATTGACGAGGAAATTCCGTGCCGAGAAGTAGCCGCCGATCCGATTCGCCATGACGACGGACCGGTGCTTGCCGCCGGTGCACCCGAGGGCGATGTTCAGGCTGGACTTTCCCTCCTTTTCATACAGGGGGATGAGAAATTCCATGAGCTTGAAAAGCTCCTGCAGAAAGGTGGCGCTCTCCTCCCACCCCATGACGTAGTCCTCCACCCTGGGGTTGTTGCCGTCGATGTTCTTGAGATCCTCGACGAAATAGGGGTTCGGCAGGAATCGCACATCGAGGACGATGTCCGCGTCGGGCGGCAGCCCGTAGCGGTATCCGAAAGAAGTCAGGTTGATCACCAGCCTCTTGTCGGCCGGCGACGTCATGAAATGCCTCTGGATGACCTCCTTGAGCTGGTGGACATTGAAGGAGGAGGTATCGATGACCTTGTCGGCCATCTTTTTCAGGTTCGAAAGACGCTCCCGCTCCAGCGCGATCCCCTCCATCACGGTGCCCTTCTCGCAGAGGGGGTGGGCTCTGCGGGTTTCGCTGAACCGCCGGAGCAGCGCTTCGCTGGACGCGTCCAGGAAGACGATCTCCACCCGGTAGCCCTTGTCCTTCAACTGCTGAAAGGTCTCCATGTAGCGGTCCAGAAAGGACCTCTCCCGGATGTCCATCACGAAAGCGACCTTGGAGATCTCGCTGCCGGCTTCCGTCTGAATCTCGAGAAATTTCGGCAGGAGGACGACGGGCAGGTTGTCCACGCAGAAGAAGCCGATGTCCTCCAGTGCGCGGAGCGCCGTGCTCTTTCCCGAGCCCGACAGACCCGTCACGATCACGATCCGGACGTTCGTCATCATCGATTCCCCTTCGTTTTCTTCCGTCGCCCTATGTCGTTCGCGCCGCTCCCGGCGGTCCCGGCCGGACGGTCGCCGCTCCTTGCGTGCGGCATGATCGGCAGTCCGGAAGCATCGACGAAGGTCGCTCCGCGGGAGCCGCCGGGCGCCTTCTCGAGCCGCAGGTTGTCCTCGGGAATCCGTGGGGGAGGATGCTTCAAAATGGGATGCCGGGGGGCGAAGGCGATGCTCAGCAACCCCGGCCGTTCGGGAACCCGACGGATCCCCCGCCTCTTCTCGTCGCCTTCCACGGGATCTTGGAGGGATAGCGATGACATTCGAGACTCCCCGTCGCGGTCGGTGCCGGGGTCGAGGCCGCAGGCCCGTGGGTTGGGAGGAATCTACGGCATCACAGGGGTTTCAGGGCTTCAGTACGCTTCATCCTTTTCCATAATGGCTGCGTAGAGGACCTCGGCGTTCGGAGCGGACAGGAGCTCCGACCGGAAATGCTCGTCCTTGAGCATCCTGGAGATCTTCGCCAGGGCCTTCAGGTGCTGTCCCGTGGAACTCTCCGGGGCCATGAGAAGGAAGAAGAGGTGAACGGGTCTGCCGTCGATGGCCTCGAAGTCGATTCCCTCCCGGCTCCGTCCGAAGGAAAGCAGCAGGGTGTCCAGACCCTTGAGCTTGCCGTGGGGGATGGCAATGCCGTCGCCGATGCCCGTGCTGCCCAGTTTCTCCCGCTCCATCAGGACATCGACCATCTGCTTCGTGTCCACCTGGATGCCCCCCTGCGCAAAGGCCCCCGCGAGCTCCGCGAGAACGCCGCGCTTGCTCCTGGATTTCAAATCCTCGATGATGAATTCTTTTCTGAAGATTTCGGAAAGGTGCATGACACCATCTCAGGATCTAACTGTTCGCCTCGATCAGCGCATAGGCCCCGTCATCCCTTCGGTAGATGACGTGGATGTTCTCGGAACTCGAATCCCGGTAGATCACGAAGCGGTTCTTCGAGTCCTCCATCTCCATGATGGCTTCATCGAGGGACATGGGCCTGAGGATCATCCGCCGGGTCTCGACGATTCTCAGCCGGGCCGGTTCCTCGTCGGCCTCCTCTTCGGGGTTGGGTGCGGGGAGGCCGCCGCCCCGGACGTTCGACTTGTGCCCCCTGATCTTTTCCTTGTGTTTCTTCATCTGGCGCTCGATCTTGTCGATCACCGTGTCGACGGCCAGCTGCATGTCCTTGGCTTCTTCCTTGCCGTTGATGCTGACCCCCTTGGCGGTCAGATTCACCTCGGCCACATTTCGGAACTTCTCCACGGAAAGGACGACGTGGGCCTCCAGGGGCTTGTCGATATATTTCTGAAGTTTTTTCAGCCGCTCTGTAATGTACTCTTTGAACCAATCTTCCGATCCGGTGTTCCTGAACGTCACGGAAACCTGCATCCCCGATGCCTCCTCGTCGGCGGATTGACCGCCGGTTTCTTTCCCGGGTGCTGATCGGACGTCCCGATCAAGGAAAGTCCGTCTATAGTGAAGTCGACTCGAAATGTCAACGATTTTTTCAACAAACCGGATCCTGCGGTTTCCCTATGGAAATCGGCCCCTTGGAGGCGGATTCCGGCCCAGGGCGCCGCGGTCGGCCCCGCCCCGGCGCATCCCTCTCCCTTCAGGTTGTATCGGGTGATTTTTGATTTTCCTGAGGGACATCAGGCCTTGGGTTTCAAGAAATATTTTTTCCTCTTGGAGGAAGGCAGGATCCCCATCATCTCCCGGTATTTGGCGACGGTCCTCCGGGCGATGGCGATGCCGTTCGCGCTCAGCCTTTCGACGATCTCACTGTCGCTCAGCGGTTTCCGGGCATCTTCCGTGCTGATGATCCTGCGGATGTCTTCCTGGACGCTCTTGGAGGCAATGAAATCGCCGCTGGTCTTGCTGATGCTGCTGTTGAAAAAATACTTGAGTTCGAAGATGCCCCTCGGCGTGTGGACATACTTGTTGGTCGTCACCCGGCTGATCGTGGATTCGTGCATTTCCACGTCATCGGCCACGTCCCGCAGGACCAGGGGTCTGAGGTAATTGATCCCGCGGTCGAAAAACTCTCGCTGAAACTTGACGATGCTCTCGGTGACCTTGTAGATCGTCCTCTGCCTCTGCTGGATGCTCTTGATCAGCCAGGTGGCGGACTGCAGACGGTCCTTGATGTATTTCTT
>DAOTMG010000007.1:0-88928 GCA_035450185.1 Syntrophales bacterium
TGTTAGGCACGCCGCCAGCGTTTGTTCTGAGCCAGGATCAAACTCTCCAGTTTTATGAAAGAGCTTCATCACTTAATTTTCAGAGAAAATTGGGCCCACAAACCATCTATCCCACTATTCAATTGTCAAAGAACTCTAAGGAAAGAGCCTACTATGTTAGTTTAAGCCCTTTTTGTTGTCAAGAACTATTTGGCTTTTTACTTTCAAAATCACCAACGGCGAAGTTGCCATTATACGTAAAAAACACCAGCTGTCAAGCAGGAAATTTAATTTTTTTTATTCAATGAATTCAGGTTCTTGGCAAATTACCGGACAATAATCCGGAAATAGATCTTCTTCCCTTTTCTCAACAAAATCTCACCTCGATCCGTCACATGCTCAACCCCTATCCGCTCGTCGAAGAAACGCACCGGCTGGTCATTGACGTACCCGCCGCCCTGCTCGATGAGCCGCCTGGCTTCCCCCCGGGATGCACACAGCTGCACCTCGTGGAACAGCTCGAAAGCGGGAACCCCCTGTTCAAAGATCTCCCGCTTCTTGATCACCGAGGGGATGGCCGATGTGTCGACTCCCCCGGACTCGCGCGGGATGCGGCTGGAGGGCATGATCGACATCGGCACGGTCTTGAGCCCGAATGCCGCCACAGCCGCCCGCCAGGCCGCACGGGCCGCGTCTTCCCCGTGGGTGATGCGGGTGGCCTCGAAGGCAAGGACGGCCTTCGCCATGTTCAGTTCCGCCCCTCTGAGCGCCCCGGCTTCGGCAATCTCGCCGATCGGCAGAAAGGTGAACAGTTTTAAGAAACGCCCGACATCGGCGTCGTCGGTGTTCACCCAGTACTGGTAGTACTCATGAGGCGTCGTCAACGAGCCGTCCAACCAGACGGTCCCCTTTTCGGTCTTTCCCATCTTGGTCCCCTGGGCCGTCGTGATCAACGGGAACGTCACCCCGTAAGCCTGCTTCCCTTCAAGCCTTCGGATGAGGTCGATGCCGGCCACGATGTTGCCCCACTGATCGTTGCCGCCCATCTGCAAGAGGCAGCCGTGGTGCCTGAAGAGGTACCAGAAATCGTAGGCCTGGAGGAGCATGTAGTTGAACTCGATGAAATTGAGCCCCGTCTCCAGCCGCATTCGGTAACTCTCGGCCGCAAGCATCCGATTGACGCTGAAGTGGCGTCCGATGTCCCTCAAAAAGTCGATGTAGTTCAGGGACCTGAGCCAATCGGCATTGTTGAGCGTCAGGGCGCCCCCTGTCTCAAAAGAAATATAACGGGACAGTTGTCGTCGCAGCGCCTCCGCATTGGAGCGTACCTGATCCAGCGACAAGATCTGGCGCATCTCGGTCTTTCCGCTGGGGTCTCCGATGAGGGCCGTCCCTCCGCCCACCAGGGCGATCGGACGGTGGCCGTTTCTCTGCGCGTGGGCCAGGGCCATGATGGGCACGAGGCTTCCGATGTGAAGACTGGTGGCTGTCGGGTCAAAACCGATGTAGCAGACGACCGGTCCTTCCCCCAGGATCCGCCGGACATCGACATCGGTTACCTGCTCGACGAAACCCCTCTCCGAGAGCACATCGTAGAGGTTTTGCACTTTCCGGGTCTCCGTCACATTCGACTGATTAGAAGATTCCCTGTCCCTCCGCGCACTTCAGGCTGAGGCGTTCGATCGCCCGTGCCCTCCCCGTTTCGGGATCAATATCGACCACGGCACCCTGAAGCCTCACGTCTCCCCTGGCCACATCGAATTTGTTCGGCCGATAGGTCAGGAACCTCTCGATCACCATTTCCTTTTCGACCCCAATGACGGAGTCGAAAGGACCTGTCATGCCCACATCGGTGATGTAGGCCGTCCCCTTCGGCAAGATCTGCTCATCCGCCGTCTGGACGTGTGTGTGGGTGCCGATGACCGCGCTGACCTCTCCGTCCAGAAACCAGCCCAGAGCCTGCTTTTCCGACGTGGCTTCCGCGTGCATGTCCACGATGATCACATTCGTCCTGTTCCTGAGTTTCCTGATTTCGCTTTCCGCGACCCGGAATGGGCAGTCCACGGGCTTCATGAACACACGGCCCGAGAGATTGATCACCGCAGCCGAACAGCCGTTACGGGCGGAGAGAAGAACCGTCCCCCTGCCCGGCGTCCCCTCGGGATAGTTCGCCGGCCGGAGAAGCGTTTCATACTCGTCGATGAATTCCATGACCTCTTTCTTGTCCCAGACGTGGTTCCCCGTTGTGAGCACATCGACCCGGCTGGCATAGATCTCCTCGACGACGGTCCGCGTGACACCGAATCCGGCGGCGGCATTTTCGGCATTGGCCACGACCAGGTCGATATCGTGCCGGTGAATGACCGCGGGGAGAAGAGCTCTCAGGGCCCTCCGCCCCGGTTTCCCGACAATATCTCCGATAAAAAAAAGTTTCATAGGATAAGTTTACTTCGCGTAATCCGTTGCCCTCGTTTCCCGGATCACCGTGACCTTGATCTGGCCGGGATAGGTCAATTCCGACTCGATCTTCTTGACGATGTCCTTGCAGAGCATGACGGCGTCGTCATCGGAAATTTTTTCGTTCTCCACGAGGATTCGAAGCTCCCGGCCTGCCTGGATGGCGAAACACCGGTCCACACCGCTGAAGGAGTTCGCAATGCTCTCCAGCTCTTCCAGGCGCTTGACGTATGTTTCCAGCATTTCCCTCCGGGCGCCCGGCCTCGCGGCGGACAGCGTGTCTGCGACCTGAACGAGAACGCCCAGAAGGTTGTTGTTGCGTCCGTCATCGTGATGGGTGGCTATGGCCTGAACAATCCGGTCGTTTTCCCCGTACCGTTTGGCATAATCCGCACCGATGGCGGCATGGGTCCCCTCGATTTTGTGGTCCACAGCCTTGCCGATATCGTGAAGAAGCCCCGCGCGTTTGGCTTCCCTCACATCAAGGCCGAGTTCCGAGGCCATAATCCCCGTCAGGTGGGCCACCTCAATCGAGTGCTGGAGAACGTTCTGGGAAAAGCTGGTGCGAAACCGGAGTTTACCCAGGATGTTGACCAGTTCCGGGTGAATGTCATGCACCCCCAGGTCGAAGGAAGCCCGTTCCCCGGTTTCCCGAACGATATTGTCGACCTCTGCCGTCACTTTCTTCACCACGTCCTCAATCCGGCCGGGGTGAATCCGCCCGTCGCTGATCAGCCGCTCCAGGGATATCTTGGCCACTTCCCTCCGTACAGGATCGAAGCCCGAAAGCACGACGGCTTCCGGCGTATCATCGATGATGAGGTCCACGCCGGTGGCCGCCTCGATGGCCCGGATGTTCCTTCCCTCCCGGCCGATGATCCTTCCCTTCATCTCGTCGTTCGGAAGGTTGACGACAGACACGGTATTTTCGGCCACGAAGTCTCCGGCATAACGCTGAATCGAGTAAGCGATGATCTCACGGGCCGAACGATCCGCCGTTCGTTTGGCTTCATCCTCGATCTTCCGGATGATCCGCGCCGCCTCACGCTTTGCTTCAGCCTCCATGGACTGGACCAGGTAATTCTTGGCTTCCTGAGAAGTGATGCCCGCTATCTTTTCCAGCTTGAGCTTCTGCTCGTCGATGATCCGGTTGAGCTTCTCGTGTTTATCGGAAAGCGCCGTCTCTTTCTGGGCGAGTCCCTTTTCCCGGCCTTCGAGCTGAGACTCTTTCTGGGCAAAGGAATCCATTCTCTTTTCGAGACTCTCTTCCTTTGAACGCAGCCTCCGCTCCAGGTTCTCCAGTTCCCCCTTCCGCTCCCTCGTCTCCTTTTCGAATTCCGACTTGGTCTTCAGGAGATTTTCCTTGGCCTGAAGGATGGCCTCCTTCTTGATGTTGTCCGCCTCCTTTTTGGCCTCGTCCACGATTCGGGCCGAAAGGCTTTCAGCGGACTGCAGTTTTTTCTTCGAAAGATGAGCCTGGACATAAAATCCCACGGCTGCCCCCGCTAGGAGCGCCGCAGCGATGATGATATACTCCATGATCAATGTTCCTCCACCTCCTATCCCACCGGCGACGTCCATCCTGATTATACCGTGCCGGATCAAGATGAATGTCGGCTCCGTTGAGCCGTTCTTCTGATGGTTCGGGGAGATGTCACGAAGAGGTATTCGGAAAAGGAGGCGGGTTCTGAAATCCGGGCGTGAAACCGGGTGCTACGACTCTATGCCAAAAAAACCCCCGCGAATGCCGTGTTAACGCTGTTTTTTGAACCTTTTCAACAAGGTGGGTGCCTTATTGTTGCGTTAGGCTCTCCAAGACCCCCACCTCGGGATCTCTGGACCTGCACACGGCAAACAAGGAAAGGCTCCCGGTTCTTAAGGTGTTAGCTCAAAAGACAAATTGTTAATCACGCACATTGCAGGGGAAAATTCTCTTTTCTTTTCTGATCGATAAACTCGATCAACTCTGTGGATCGGCTCTCCAACAACTTGTATATGTTGTCTTTCTCCCCCCTTAATCGAAATAGTTCATCCGCAATGTTCAAGGCAACCATGATGGTTACTTTCTCTGCGGGAACGTGCTTTGAGGCTTTCTCTATTTCATCGGCTTTATTGTTGATATACCTCACGACATTCGCTACATGGTCATTCCCGGCATCACTGAGAACGGAAACCTGATGACCCAGGACATGTATATCGAATCTCTTTTTCAACAAGGGACCTCAAAGTTCCTGCGTGTTAATATCCTCGAGCATTCCGAGCAGTGAATCCACCTTGTGCCGAACTGATTCCCTTTCCTCGCTCAGTTTCCTGATTTTATTCTCCGCCTCTTCTAACTCTCCATTCTTCAACTTTATTAGATGTTCTAGTTCCGTTTTCTTGTGCTGGAGTAAAATATATTCTTCAACAAGACCCTTTATCTTTTCCTCAAGCTCTCTGAACTTGACCAAGTCCTCCACGAAAAATCTACCTTCAACGGAATGAACTGAATGAAAAACCGCGTCGAGCCCTGCTGTTGATATCAAACTATTTCACTTCCTTATAAAAGTCAAGATGCTTTTTGTCCGGACGGCAGGTCGTCGCCGGGGAGAAAGTCATCGATCATCCGCAGCAGCCCCTCTTTCCCCTTTGCGGATCCGATTTTTCTCCTGAAACGCGAGACCCCCGGGATCCCCCGGGTATACCAGTGAAGATGCCTCATGAAGGATTTCAGGCCCGCAGCTTCCCCGAAAATCTCCACCGACAGGGCCAGGTGTTCCCGGATGACCCTTCGTCGCTCCCCCCGAGCGGGTGCGCCGTTGCCGCGCCCCCCCGGGGACTCGAGGATCTGTCTGAAAATCCAGGGGTTCCCCAGCGCCCCCCTCCCGAGCATGACGCCGTCGCAGCCCGTATCCTCGATCATCCGAAGGGCATCGGCGGCGCTCAGAACATCTCCGTTGCCCACAATGGGAATCCGGGTTTCCGCCTTGCCTTCGGCGATCCACCTCCATTCGGCCCGTCCCCCGAAACCCTGACTGGCCGTTCGGGCATGCAGGAAAACGGCATCGGCGCCGCTATCCTCCGCTACACGGCATATCTCAGGGGCGTTGATATGACGGTGGTCCCAGCCGCTGCGGATCTTGATGGTCAGAGGCAAAGAGGTGGCGCCCCGCACGGCCCGCAGGATGCGGGCGATTTTGAGGGGCTCCCGAAGGAGCGAGGCGCCGGCCCCCCGTTTGACCACATTTTTCACGGGACAGCCCATGTTGATGTCCACGAGATCGGCCCCCCTGTCCGACAGAATTCTCGCTGCGTCAGCCAGTACGGCCGGGTCCGAGCCGAAGAGCTGAACACCCAGAGGCCGATCCGCAGGGGATGACTTCATAAAGGCAAAGCTTCTTTCCATCCCCCGGACAAGGCCGTCGGCACTCACCATTTCCGTAAGACAGAGGGCACAGCCAAAGGGGCGCACGATCATCCGGAATGGAAGGTCTGTTATACCCGCCATCGGTGCAAGGCAGAAGCGGTTTTGAAGGACCAGAGAGCCTATTTTGAGCGTTTTCATATGCAAAAACTCGATTATTCCAAAGAATGATCCATGATAACCGATCGGGCCGTCAAGGGGGTTCTTGCCCCGCCGAAGGGCTTTGGGGCATCGGACCGAGGGGACGGGGCGGCAAAAAAAAAGGGGGAGGACCGCGCCCACCGTTTTCTCTTTCAAGAACCCGCCATGCCGACCGTGATCTCTATCGGTTGCCCTTGTTTCTTTCCTTCAGCCGCTCCTGCACAATCCGCGTCGCCCGGGCGAGGTCTTCCTGCGAGTTGATGCCCATGACCTCCTCGGGGTCGGGGGCGATGACGGAGGCCGTGCGGCTCCCCCTGCGGCGGGCGATGGCGAAGATGTCCGTGAAATAGTATTCCCGCTGGGCATTGTCGTTTCCGATCTCGCGCGCCGCCTCGAAGAGAAAGGGGTTCTCGGCGCAGTAGATCCCCGTGTTGATCTCCCGGATCATCCTCTGCTCTTCCGTGGCGTCGCGGTGCTCCACGATCCCCAGAACGTTGCCTTCGGCATCCTTGAGGACGCGGCCGTAGCCGGAGGGGTCCTCCAGAAGGGTCGTCAGCACCGTGATCGCCGCCCCTGAGGCGCGGTGGCGGTCCATCAGAGCGCGGACCGTCGAGATCTGAAGCAGCGGCACGTCGCCGCAGAGGATCAGGATGGTCCCGCTGTAGCCGGCAAAGACCCCGGCGGCCTGGAGGACGGCGTGGCCCGTCCCGAGCTGCTCACGCTGGTAGACGAAGGTAAGCCCCCGGTTTCGGTAGCGCTCCTCCACGAGCTCCGCCTGGTGACCGATGACGACGGCGACCCGGGATGACCCCATCTGCCCGGCGAGGTCCAGGACGTAGTCCAGCATGGGACGGCCGGCCACGGGGTGGAGGACCTTCACCAGATCCGATTTCATTCTCGTCCCCTTGCCCGCCGCCAGGATCAGTGCGGCACATGTCTTATCATCCCGTCTTTTCCCCATATCCTTCCTCTGTTGCCCCTTTTCAGATCGCGGAGAAACGGCTCAGTCGCCTTTCACTTCCGTTCCGTCCCGCCGTCCGCACCCGGAAGCAGAATGACCAGCACCTCCTTGATGGACTTCAGGTCGGCATCCTCGATGAAGAAGGTCACGGAGCCCGCCTCCAGAGTTTCACCTCGTCTGGGGATACGGCCCATCCTGTGGAGCAGGAATCCCCCGAGGGTCTCGTAGTCCCCTGCCGGGATTTCCACCGGCAGGATTTCCTTGAGGCGTTCAATGCCGATCCGGGCATTGACGAGATAGCGTCCCGGCCCCACGACTTTATAAGCTTTTTCGCCCGTGTCGTACTCATCCTCGATCTCGCCGACGATCTCCTCCAGGATATCCTCGATCGTCAGGACACCTACTGCGCCCCCGTACTCGTCGACGATGACCGCCATGTACTCCCCCGTTTTCTGCATCTCGAAGAGCAGGTCGTCGGCCTCTTTCGATTCCGGCACATAGAACACCGTGGGCCTCAGGTATTTCTCCACCGCCTGCGTGGAATCGGCGGGAAGCGATTTCAGGACATCAAAGGCGCTGACGATGCCGATCATGTTGATGATCTGACCGCGATAGACGGGAATGCGTGAGAACCCCCTCTCGTCGATGATCCGGGCGGCCTCCGCGAGGGGGGTCTGCGCATCGAGAGCGACGACGTTCGAAAGGGGGACCATGATCTGCCCGGCGGTAGCCTTGGAGAAATCAATGACCCGGCGGATCATCTCCTGTTCCGATGTCTTGACGTCGCCCTTATGGCCGCGGTCCGTCAGAAGAAACTTGAGTCCCTCTTTTGTGATGTAGGGATAAGGCCTCCCTCCTCCCGTGCCCATCATGGCAAACACGGCCCCTTTCGATATCCGGGAGATGATATACACGAGGGGATAGAGGGACCGGGAGAAAAACCATACCAGCCGTGAAATCCTCATGGCCGTCCGTTCGGGATGCTGCTGGTAGATGCTCTTCGGGATGATCTCGCCGAAAATCAGGAGCAGGGGGACCATGGCCACAACCGCCACGACCTCGCCCCGGGCGAGACCGAACCGGGAGATGCAAAGGGTCGTCGCCAGGGCGGTACTCGTGATGATGCAGATATCCGATCCCGTCAGGCAGGTGGCCAGGAACCACTCGGGATTCTCAAGAAGCCGGAGGGTCCGCTCGGCCGCTTTTGACCCGGCGGTCGCTTTCCGGCGGATGAGGTGGATGTCCGAGGCGATGAGCGCAATCTCCCCCCCGGAAAAGAGACCCTCCAGAAGTATGCAAAGAAAAATCGCAAGCACGATGACGAGGTCATCCGTCATGGACCGCCTCTTTTCTGACCCGGACTCTCAGGACTCTCGCTTTGCCCATCTTTTCAATCCCATAGGCGTATCCCCCCTCGGATATCTCTTCCCCCTTGACGGGAAGCCGTCCGAAGAGATGAAAAACATACCCCCCCACCGTGTCGAAATTCTCATGGCTGATTCCGGCACCGGTCAATTCGTTGAAGCGCTCGATCGGCATCATGCCCGATACGATGAATGTGTGTTCGTCCACCCGGTGATAGAGGTCCTCGATCGTGTCCCGCTCATCGTAGATGTCGCCGAAGAGCGACTCGAGAATGTCCTCCATCGTCACAAGGCCTTCCACGCCGCCGTACTCGTCGACGACGACGGCCATGTGCACCTTCCGGACCTGAAAATCCCGCAGGAGGGCATCGGCCCTTCTCTGGGGGGGGACAAAGAAGGGTTTTTTCAGAAGGGACTCAATGCGGACGGCCTGCCCCAGCCCTGCCGCTCGCGCCAGGAGGTCCCTCGCATAGAGGATCCCGAGGACATCGTCGATGCCGCCGGTCCCGTGAACGGGGATCCTCGAATACCCCTGCTCGATGATCTCCCTTTTCATCTCATCAACGCCCATCACCACGGGCAGGCAGAACATGTCGACCCGGGGGGTCATGATCGCCGAGACTTCCGTGTCACCCAGCTTGAAAACCCGGTGGATCAGGTCTCTCTCGGTCTTCTCGATCACCCCTTCCTCATGGCCCGCTTCGACGAGACTCCTGAAGGTGTCTTCCGTCAACACGCGTTCCTCCCGCTGCGTCCCCCTGAAGAAAGAGCTGAAGACGGCAGAGATCCCCTCCATCAGCCGGATCAGCGGATACCCCAGCGTCATGAAGAAAAGAACGACCGGCGAGGCATAGGAAGAAAAACGCATGGGATACATCTTCCCGAAGGTCTTCGGCATGGCCTCACAGAAAATCAGGATGAGCGGGGTCAAGACGGCGATGGCGATCCATTGTCCGTCGCGGCCCAGGAACGAAATGAAAAGGGCCGTGGCAAGGGCGGAAAAGGCGATGTTGGTGGCCTCGTTGTAAACGATGATGGTCACCAGAAGCCGCCTCGGGTTTTCGAGGAGCCTCTGAATGTGGCCTGTGAAGGGGAACCGGTCTTCCTGCATCCGGTGCAGGTGAAGCGGCGTCAGGGAAAACAGTGCCGCCTCGGAGCACGTGAAAATGCCGAAGAGGAGAAACAGGACCGCCAGAAGGATCAGCTTTGATGTGAGATAAGGGTCCAATGGGGCCTTGGGGGTTTCTTGTTGGCAAAGACCGGTTATCCAACCGGTGGATTAGAGTTTTCTTAAAAAAATTATAACAAAAAGTCAAGCAGTTGCAAATTCGGGGCCTGTCGTTCCATGAAATGGATTTCGTTGACTTCGCTTACCAATTCCGCTATATACCAGCCAGAATTTCATGACTCAAGTGCTCGAATCGATCCCACCGACAACCCCCGAAACATGCCCAGAGAGGTCATTTTTACGATCCGCACACCGGCAGGGATCGCGGACAAATGAAGAAGCCAGACCCCCGATCGGTCGACGGTCTTCATCTCTTGCAAGGAGGAACCAAAAATGCCCAACGTGCTTCTGATCGGAAACGGCGCCAGGGAGCATGCCCTCGCCGAGGCCATCATGCGGTCACGCCACAAACCGGACCTCTTTGCCTTCATGAGGACGAACAACCCGGGCATTGCCTCCCTGGCCGAGAGGGTCCTTCTGGGTCGCTACGAGGACCTGGCGGGGATCACATCATTCGCGAGAGAATGCCGGATCGATTTTGCCGTCATCGGGCCCGAGGACCCGCTGCATCTCGGGGTCGTAGACGCACTCCTGGCGGCGGGCATCCCTTCCGTGGGGCCCAAGAAGGAACTGGCCCGTCTCGAGACATCGAAGTCCTTCACACGGGACCTCGTCCGGAAATACCATATCCCCGGAAATCCCCGCTTTGAAACGTTCACTTCCCTCGCGGGGATCGAGGCGTTCCTGAAGGAACTCCCGGGCATCGTTATAAAACCCGACGGTCTCACCGGGGGCAAGGGCGTGAAGGTCCAGGGAGACCATTTCCAGACAAAGGGTGAGGCCTTCGAGTATTGCAAGGAGGTCCTGCGGGATCACCCCGCTGTGATCATCGAGGAGAAGCTGGAGGGCGAGGAATTTTCACTCCAGTGCATATCGGACGGCAAGACCGTAGTGGCAACCCCTCCCGTTCAGGACCACAAGCGCCGCTTCGTCGACGACAAGGGCCCCAACACGGGGGGCATGGGCTCCTATTCCGACCGGGATCACTGCCTCCCCTTCATGAGCCCCGAGGATGTCCGGGCGGGTCTTGCCATCACGCAAAAGGTGGCCGAGGCCGTTTATCGGGAGACGGGCGACTACTACAAGGGCGTCATGTACGGCGGCTTCATGATCGACCGGGACGGCGTGAAGCTCGTGGAATACAACGCACGTTTCGGCGATCCCGAGGCCATGAACATCCTTCCTCTGCTGAAGACCGATTTCGTCGACGTCTGCCGGGCCGTCATCGACGGCACACTGGACCGGATGAACATCGAATTCGAGCACAGGGCGACGGTGTGCAAATACATCGTCCCCAAAGGATACGGACTCCCCAAGGATCATCCCGACGCAAAGTCCGCTTCCTCGAAGATTGAAGTCGGCGACACCGGGGAGGCGAGGCTTTATTACGCCTCCGTCGACCGGAAAGAGGACGGGCTCTACATGACGACGTCCAGGGCGATCGGCGTCGTCGGTATCGCCGAGCGACTCGATCAGGCCGAACAGATCGCAGAGAGGGCCGTCTCGGCCGTGCGGGGCCCCGTGGACCACCGGCCGGACATCGGAACAAAGGCGCTGATCGAGCGCCGCATCGACCATATGCAGCGCCTCCGGCGCTGACGCGCCGGGCCCCGAACGGAGATCGGAAGTTAGGAAGTTCTGAAGTTGCGAAGTTCGGATTCTCTCCACTTCCAAACTTCTCAACTTCTCAACTTCGACGCCGCAGGCGGTTAGTGAACTTTAAACAGAAAGAGGTGTTTTCCGAATGACAAAAATAGGAAGGGCTTTGATCAGCGTCACAGACAAAAAAGGCATTGTGGAGCTCGCGAAGGGACTGAAGGGCTTCGGTGTCGAGATCCTGTCAACGGGTGGAACAGCCGCCGCGATCAAGGCGGCGGGCATCGACGTGACCGACGTGTCGGCCTACACGGGTTTCCCGGAGATGATGGGCGGCCGGCTCAAGACCCTGCATCCAAAGGTCCACGGGGGTCTGCTTGCCCTTCGTGACCATGACGAGCACATGAAGTCCGCCAGGGCGCACGGGATCGGGATGATCGACATGGTGGTCATCAACCTTTACCGCTTCGAGGACACGGTGGCGAGGGAGGGCTGCACTCTCGAGGAGGCCGTAGAGAACATCGACATCGGCGGGCCCACCATGGTCCGCTCGGCGGCTAAGAATTACCGCTTTGTCAGCATCGTCACCGACCCCGACGACTACCCGAAGATCCTCGAGGAGATGAAAAAGACAGACGGCAAGATCTCCGAGGAGACCAACTTCAAACTCGCCACCAAGGCCTTCCAGCTCACAGCCCGTTACGATGCTGCCATATCGAACTGGTTGGGCACGATCATCCCCGGCGATGGACGGAAGGACTTTCCTGACGTCTACACGCTTCAGTTCACAAAAGCCCAGGACCTGCGTTACGGCGAGAATCCCCACCAGAAGGCTGTCTTCTACCGCGAGGGGGCGCAGGTCGACGCCGGCATCGCCGGCGGAAGGCAGCTGCAGGGCAAGGAACTCTCATACAACAACATCATGGACAGCGACGCCGCCTGGCAGATGGCCTGCGACTTCGAAAGGCCCACGGCCGTCATCATGAAACACGCCAACCCCTGCGGGGCCGCCACGTCCGGGGGTGACATCCTCGAGGCCTACCGGAAAGCCCTCGAGACGGACCCGGTCTCGGCCTTCGGCGGCATCGTGGCGGTGAACCGAGCCGTGGACAAGAAGGCCGCCGAGGAGATCGCCAAGCTCTTCCTCGAGGTGGTCATTGCCCCGAAGTTCGAGCCCGAAGCGCTCAAGATTTTCGAAACGAAGAAGAACCTGCGGCTCATCGAGGCGGATCCCTCCTGCGCCGCCGGCAGGGGCGGGTACGACTTTCGCCGTGTCGTCGGCGGGCTTCTCGTCCAGGAACGCGATGCCGACGCTTCGGACATCCGCAAGGCGAAGGTCGTCACAAAACGAAAACCCACCGAGGAGGAGTACCAGGCTCTGGACTTCGCATGGCGGGTGGTCAGGCACGTCAAATCCAACGCCATCGTGCTTGCCGCGAAGGACAAACTCGTGGGCGTGGGCGCCGGGCAGATGAGCCGCGTCGATTCGGTGAAGATCGCCATCATGAAGGCCTGTGGCCCCACAAAAGGGACGGTAATGGGCTCCGACGCCTTTTTCCCTTTCCGGGATGTTGTCGATACGGCAGCCGCAGCGGGGGTGACGGCCATCATCCAGCCCGGGGGATCGATCCGCGACGAGGAGTCCATCCAGGCGGCGGACGAGCACGGGATGGCGATGATCTTCACCGGGGTGAGACATTTCAAACATTAAAATCAGGCGAAAGGCCCAAGGCTTCGGGCAAAGGGAAATTCTGTCTCTGCCGCCGGCCTTTGGCCCTTTGCCACAAGCCAAGGGAGCGGAGCGAGCTTATGAAGCAAAAAGGCGGCCCTCTCGTCAGTGTGGTGATGGGGAGCGATTCCGATCTGCCGGTCATGAAGGAGGCCATGATTCTGCTGAAGCGGTTCGACATCCCCTATGAGGTGGTCCTGACCTCGGCCCACCGGACACCGGAGCGGACATCCGAATTCGCAAAAGGCGCGGCGGGTCGCGGCATACGGGTCATCATCGCCGGCGCCGGCGCGGCGGCACACCTGGCCGGTGTCATCGCCTCGCAAACGACCCTGCCGGTGATCGGCATTCCCATCGACTCCACCTCCCTGGGTGGACTCGACGCACTGCTTTCGACGGTGCAGATGCCGGGGGGAATCCCCGTGGCTACCATGGCCGTCGGAAAGGCAGGCGCCCGGAACGCCGCCCTGACGGCCGCGAGAATCCTCGCCCTCGGCGACAGGGGCCTGACCGGAAAACTGAAAGTCTATTCCGAGAAAATGGCACGCGAAGTGGAGGAGAAGGGCAGGAAGCTGGAATGCTTATAAAGCAGGCGAAAGGCAAAGGGCTTACGGCAAGGAAAGGGAGTGAGTTGACTTCCCCTGCCTTTAGCCCTTGGCCCTAAGCCTTTAGCCATCTCCTTTCGCCATGTCCACTATCATCAAAATCAATCCGGAGAACCCGGAATCCGAGAAAATCAGCGAGGCCGTGGCGATCCTGAAACGCGGCGGTGTCATCGGTTTCCCGACGGAGACCTTCTACGGCCTGGGGGCCGATGCGCGCAACGAGGCGGCCATCGGGAAGATCTTCGACGTGAAGGGCCGGGACTTCAAGAACCCGATCCTTGTCGTGATCGGCGAGCGGAAGCACCTGGATATCTTTGCGGCGGACATTTCCCCGGCGGAAAAGACCCTCATGGACCGCTTCTGGCCCGGGCCCGTTACGATTCTGTTCAGGGCCACGGCGGCCGTCTCGCCGAGACTCACGGCCGGCAGCGGCAAGATCGGCATCCGGCTTACCAGCCATCCGATTGCAGGAGAGCTCTCAAGGAGGCTCGGCGGTCCGCTGACCGCCACGAGCGCAAACCTCTCCGGCGCGCCGGAGTGTTCAACCGCGGCGGATGTGCTCTCTCAGCTCGAGGGGAAAATCGACGGGCTCGTCGACGGGGGATCGACGCCGGGCGGGAAAGGCTCGACCATCGTGGATGCCGCCGACTCACCCGCCAGGATCCTGCGCGAAGGGGTGATCGGCGCCGCTCTCATCCGGGACACGCTTGGAACGTTGTAGGCACGCTTTCCTCATCCCGGAGAACCATCGGCTTGTCGCCGTTTGTGATGACTCAGCCCGCAGATAAAGCCGCGCATGACGGGTGACCCGGCGGGCGTCCGGCTTCTGTTCGGCGGGCATGTCCCCAAAATCAAAGAAGGTTCCCGCCGTGCACCGATTATTCATTGAAGATTCGGCCGATTTCCGATAGAAAAACGGGCATGGGTCAGAAAGGTCCCTCATTCGCGAATGTCTACACGGGCAAGGCGCTCATCGCCGATCCGATTTACCAGTACGCCTGGTTCACCGTCCCCGCGCCTGACGATTTCCCGAACGAAAAAACGGAAAAAGACCTCATCGATTCCGCCTGGGTACAGCGACTGAGGAGGATTCACCAGCTCCAGAGCGCCCGGTGGGTCTATCCCGCGGCCGAACACAGCCGTTTCCAGCACTCCATCGGGACGATGCATATCGCCGGAGAGTTCGGGAAATACCTCTATGAGAGCCTTCGACAAATCTGCCCGGATATCCCATCGATCCACTTTATCGAGGAGTTCCTCAGGGTGGCGGGTCTTCTCCACGACGTCGGCCACGGACCCTTTGGACATTTCTTCGATGACCACTTCCTCGACCAGTTCGGACTCACCCACGAAGTCCTCGGCCAGGCGATCGTCAAAAGGAAACTCGGAAGGCTGATCCGGGACATCCGGCGCAGCCCCTCGGGGTCCTTCGCAAGAGGAGAGCGCCTCGAGCCGGAGCAGATCGCCTATTTGATCAAGATGCCGGAGGGGAAAGACCGGATGAAACCCCGATGGCTTCAACTTCTGCGGCAGCTCTTTTCCGGCATCTACACCGTCGACAACCTGGACTACGTCCAGCGGGACGCTTACATGACGGGTTTCTCCCTCGACATCGTCGATATCACGAGGCTCCGTTTCTATACCTTTTTTACCCGGGAAGGGCTCACACTCCACCAGGCGGGAACCTCCGCCCTCAGCCGCTTTCTCAATGCCCGGCTCAATCTCTACTCGAACGTCTATTACCACAGGACCACGAGGGCGCTGGATCTTCATCTGCAGGAAATCTTCCGGGACACCATGAACATCCTGTTCCCCTACGATCCCTCGGTCCGTCTGGACCGGTATCTCGAGCTGGACGAGTGGACCCTTTTCAGCGCAGTGAGGCGATGGCCCCGAGAACGCAGCAGCCGGAAGAGAAAACTGGGACGGGAGTGGGAAAAGTTGTACGGCCGTGAAATAAAATGGAAGATGGCTTTTTCGGCCGATCTTTCCATTGACGAGATCCGCCGAGGTACCCGCTTTTTATCAGCCGGCGACTACGAGGCCGAGGTCCGGAAATGTCTCCCCCGACGTTTGAAAAACCTTGATTTCAGGATCGATCTTGCCACCCAGGACCCGCGGCCCATCAACCCCGTGGTCGAGGGGGAAAAACGGGTCAATATCTTCAATCCCGCCATCGGCGTGACGTCCCCGGAACCCCTGAGAGACCTGTATCGTTATATCCCGGCACGGGTGGTTCACTTTCGCGTCTTCGCCCTCAGCCACGACCACGATGAGGAAATAACCGCTGCGGCGGAAGAGGCCCTCGGCGGATTGACGGACGTCTCGAAGACCAACATCTAGGATCGATTCTGAATCCGCCCATCGAAGAGCCCTCAAAAAACACATTGACAAACCGCATTCATCCTGCGTAGAGAATATACATAACCTCTGTTGAAGTTTTGTGATCATGTTACTGGACATCAACTTTTTTCAGGGAAGGATGATCGCGGCAGCGCTGACGGCAGCCAGGGCGAAGACGCCCATGGCCTGCAGACGGAGTCTTTAGCTGCTTCTGAATGGTAAGACACGGGCCATGGGCGAAAGAAATTTTGAATCGGTCCATGGCCTTTTCATTTCCAGGGGCCTGGCGAACGTCAACAAGGCCCTTGTTTTTTTACAGAGCCTGTCATCGTCCAATGGAGGAGAAAAAAGATGGAATCATCAGAAGACTTCATTCAATTGTCCAACCGCATGACCCTGCTGCCCCCTTACCTCTTCGGTCGAATCAACAAGATCAAGCTCGAGAAGAGAAAGGCGGGTATCGATATCATCGATCTTGGAATGGGAAACCCCACGGATGCCACACCGAAGCCGGTCATCGAGAAACTCTGCGAGGTCGTGCAGGACCGGCGGAATCACCGCTACTCCGTGGCCACCGGCATCCACAATCTCCGGCTGGAGATCGCCAACTACTACGAAAGACATTACGGCGTTTCTCTCGACCCCGGCGAGGAGGTGATCGCCACGATCGGGTCCAAGGAAGGGATCTCCCACCTTTCCCTGGCCCTGCTCGATCAGGGCGACGTCGCCCTGGTTCCCGTCCCGGCCTTCCCCATCCACATTTACTCCGTCATCATCGCCGGCGGCAACGTCCTGAGGATCCCCCTCGGCACCGACGAGGCCTTTCTGCGCCAGGTCGATTACCTCTGCAGGAATTTCACGCCTTCGCCCAAGGTCCTCATCCTCAATTTTCCCCACAACCCTACGGCCAAGACGGTCGACCTCGGGTTCTTCGAGGAAGCCGTCAGGATCGCAAAGAAAAACAATCTGATCCTCGTGCAGGACTTCGCCTATGCCCGCGTCACTTTCGACGGCTACCGGTCACCGAGCCTGATGGATGTCCAGGGGGCCAAGGCGGTCGGCGTGGAATTCGGTACCTTCTCCAAGTCCTATAACATGGCAGGCTGGCGGGTGGGCTACTGCGTGGGCAACTCGACGATTGTGAAGGCCCTTGAGAAAATAAAGGGGTATTTCGACTACGGTCTTTTCCAGGCTGTCCAGATCGCGGCAATCATCGCCCTGAGGGACTGCGAAGACGCCATCGCCAGACAGGCCGCCCTCTACCAGAAAAGACGCGACATCGTCGTCGAAGGTCTCCGATGCGCCGGCTGGGAAATCGAAAAGCCGAGGGCGTCCATGTTTGTCTGGGCCCGGATCCCGGAACCTTTCAGGGACATGGGGTCTCTCGAGTTTTCGATCAAGCTCCTCGAGGAGGCCGAGGTGGCCGTCGCACCCGGCATCGGCTTCGGACCCGAAGGGGAGGGCTATCTGCGGATCGCCCTCGTGGAAAACGAAAACCGTCTCCGACAGGCCGTCAGGCAGATCAAGCGCATGTCGACCCCGAAGCCCCGGGAAAAGAGAGCCCCCACCTCCGAAGTCAGGGCCGGGACAAGAGCATGATCATTGCGGCCCTCAGAATTCTTTTGAAAATTTAACCGATTTCCTTTAACAATGTGTCCCTGTCCTGCCGGAAAACAGGACGGGGATATTTTTTCCCTCCGTGCGACCCATGAAAGAAACCACAGATCTGACCCTCTTCATCCGGACCTCGAACGAGGAGATCGTCGGCTGGGACCGGAGACGGATCGTCGATGCCCTCGTTCTCGAAACGGACGTGGACATGACAACCGCCGAGGAGATCAGCCGCGAAGTGGAAACCCAGATCGTCTCCTCGGGGATCAAGATCCTGACCACTCCCCTAGTGAGGGAGATGGTCGACGCAAAGCTCGTTGAGCGGGGGCTGGAGAAGGCCCGCCGGATGCACACCCGTCTCGGTTTCCCTCTTTACGACGTGGGGCAACTGATGCTCCACCAGAACAAGGAAAATGCCAACCTGCCGCACGGACCCGAGGGAACGAACCTGATCCTGGCCGAGGGAATCAAGAGGGACTACGCCCTCCACAGCGTCTTCTCCCAGGAAGTTTCCGATGCCCACATTCGCGGGGATATTCACCTCCACGGTCTGGGCTACGTGGACCGGCCCTACAGCTCTTTCCAGTCCGTCGAATTCATCAAAAAGTTCGGGCTCTGCCTCCCCGATTCTTTCTCCATCTCGAAGCCGGCCCGGCATGCCGAGGTGCTCCTGGCGCACCTGGTCCGATGGAGTGCATCCCTCCAGGGGTACTTCGCCGCCGCCATCGGATGGGAGGCCGTCAACGTCTCCTTTGCGCCCTACCTCAAGGGCCTCGGCAGTCGCGACATCGAGCAGCTGGCTCAGATGCTCCTTTTTGAATTTTCACAGCTCGCCGTGGCCCGGGGGGGACAGTCGATCTTTACGGAAATCGGACTTTACTGGGACATACCGGGCCACCTTGCCGGACTTCCGGCCCTGGGTCCCGAAGGCAAACCGACGGGGAAGACCTACGCTGAGTACGGCAGGGAGGCCCGACGGTTTCTCCGGGCGATCTTCGAGAACTACAGACAGGGGGACGCCGTGGGAAGACCTTTCTTTTTCCCGAAGCCCCTCGTCCATGTCACCGATGGTTTTTTCCAAAGTCCGGGGCACAGGGCCTTTCTCGACCTGGCCTGCGAAACCGCCCTCGAGAAGGGCAACCCCTGCTTCGTCTTCGACCGGGGGCCGTCGCTGAAGATCCCCGGGTGTTTTCGTGCCGGCATGGAGGGGAACGATGAAGTCGCGGCGGATATCCGACAACCGGAGAGGATGCGCTATGCCACCATCCAGAATGTGTCACTGAACCTGCCGAGGCTGGGTTACAGAGCGGACGGCAGGGAGTCACGGCTGCTCACGCTGATTTCTGAAACGCTGGAGATCGCCGCCGGGGCTCACCTTCAGAAGAAAGCCTTCATCAAACGGCTCCTTTCCCACGGTGAAAGCGGCCCCCTTTCGATCCTCACCATGACGCGGGACGGCATGCCGTACCTCCGGATGGACCGTGCCACGTTCCTTATCGGTATGGTCGGGCTGAATGAACTGGTCCAGATTGTAACGGGCGCCCAGCTCCACGAATCCCGCATGGCCCGCGAAACGGGGCTCCGGATCGTGCGGCACATGAAAGAGGAAGCGGAAAGACTCGGCAGACGACAGGGAATGCGCTTTGTCCTCGAGCAGACACCGGCCGAAAGCACAGCCTACCGCTTCGCGAGACTCGACCTCAGGTATTTCTCTCCGGCATCGGGTCATTTCGTCAAAGGTGACCTCTCGAAGGGGGAAATCTATTACAACAATTCGACTTTCTACAATATCTCAGCGCCCATGAACCCCTTCGAGCGGGTGAAGCAGGAGGGTCTTTTCCATCCCTGGATAGACGGTCATGCCATAACGCAACTCTGGATCGGAGAGCCCCATCCCTCGAAGGGGCAACTGTCCGCTTTCGTGAAGAAGGTTTTCCGCGAGACGCAGAGCGACGCCGTCTCCTTCTCTCCGCATTTCTCCTTCTGCGCCCCCTGCGGAAGGACTTTCAGGGGGCTCAGGACCGTTTGCCCGGACTGCGGATCCGCCTCCGTCGAAGGGATCACGAGAATCAGCGGCTACTTCACCCATGTCTCACGGCTCAACAGGGGGAAGATTGCCGAGCTGAGGGACACCGGAAAAACCCCGCCGCATTTCTGAGCAAAGCATGTCCGGGGAAGCCGGCAACCCCCTTTCAGCCGACGCGCTCCGGAATGGAGACCCGGTCCGCCCGTTCCCTTGACATCACCCCGTTCGTCATTATACTAGTGTTGTCATGGCCCACCGGAGGGATCATTTTGTAAGATATGCAAAAGATTGAAGAAATTATAAAAAAAACGTTCCAGGAAAGCGCACAGATCAAGGAGCAGTTTCTCAAGGAGAATCTCGGGCAGATCATAAAGGTCGTCAACGTGGTCACGGGGGCCCTGAAAAAGGGGAACAAAATCCTCCTCTTCGGAAACGGGGGAAGCGCGGCCGATGCCCAGCACCTGGCGGCCGAGTTTGTTAATCGATTTACGATTGAGCGTCCCCCCCTGCCGGCAATCGCCCTGACCACGGACACGTCCATCATAACAAGCATCGGTAATGATTACGACTTCTCCCAGATCTTCGCCAAACAGATCAGGGCCATCGGACAGCCGGCAGATGTGGCCATCGGCATGAGTACAAGCGGCGTGTCTCACAATGTCCTTCTGGGAATTGAGATGGCAAAAAAAATGGGGCTCGTCACCGTGGGCCTCACGGGACGCGATGGGGGCCAGCTGGCTCAACTGGTCGACTACAGCCTGAATGTACCGTCGAGTTCGGTTCCGCGGATTCAGGAAGTCCACATCACGGTGGGACACGTGATCTGCCAGCTGGTCGACTACAAACTCTTCCAGAAGCCTGACTCTCACTAGGATGCGGAAACGGTCAGGGGGCTTCGCGCAGGAGCGGACTGACAGGACCCGGGAGCATGTTGAAATCGAAAGAGAAAGACGGAAAAAACCGCCCTCACGAAAGACATGGCAAACCGCATGAACCGGCGACTCAGGCCGGGAGCATGGAGCCGGTGACCGGCCGGGAAGGGACGGCCGACACAAAACATGAGGAGACCCTGAGGAAGCTCGAGGAAAAGGAGAAAGAATCCGCCGTCCATTACGACAGGTATCTCCGGACCGCCGCAGACCTGGAAAATTACAAGAAAAGAGCGGCCCGCGAGCACGCAGAGCTTGTCAAGTATGGAAACGAAAAACTCATCAGGGACCTTCTGCCCATCCTGGACAGCCTGGACAGAGCCCTGAAACAGACCAGCGAAATGTCGGTCGAAATGCAGGCTTTCATCGAGGGCCTGAAACTCATCGATACCCAGTTCCTGGCAAGCCTCCGGAAGCACGGCGTGGAGAGAATCGAGGCGAAGGGCAAGGAATTCGACCCCAATCTCCACCAGGCGGTCCTGATGGTCGAAGGTGATGACGGCGAAGACAATAAAGTCATCGAGGAATTTGAAATCGGTTATCTATTAAACGGCAGGCTCCTGCGACCTGCAAAAGTATCGGTCTCCAGGCGCACGATCAAAAGTGCTGAAGGGGAGGGCCGGGGATGATTCAAAGGAGGTTCCAACACCATGGGTAAAGTTATCGGCATTGATTTGGGAACGACGAACTCCTGTGTCGCCGTCATGGAAGGCGGCGATCCCGTCGTGATCGCCAACCAGGAAGGCAGCAGGACAACCCCGTCCATGGTCGCCTTCACCGACAAGGGCGAGCGGCTTGTCGGACAGGCTGCCAAGCGGCAGGCTATCACCAACCCCGAAAACACGGTCTACGCCGTCAAGCGGCTGATCGGCAGGAAATTCAGCTCGAAGGAAGCCCAGTACGACAGGGGAATCGTTGCCTTCAAGATCGTAGAGGCTTCCAACGGCGATGCCCACGTGGAGGTCCGGGGCAGGAAACACAGCCCGTCGGAAATCTCGGCCTTCATCTTAATGAAAATGAAGCAGACGGCCGAGGATTACCTCGGGGAAAAGGTCACAGATGCCGTCATCACTGTTCCCGCCTACTTCGACGACTCCCAGAGGCAGGCCACGAAGGACGCGGGGAAGATTGCCGGATTGAACGTCCTTCGGATCATCAACGAACCCACGGCGGCCTCGCTGGCCTACGGCCTGGACAAGAAGAAGGACGAGAAGATCGCGGTTTTCGACCTGGGCGGGGGCACCTTTGACATTTCCATCCTCGAGTTGGGCGACGGTGTTTTCGAAGTCAAGGCCACCAACGGCGACACGCACCTCGGCGGCGAGGACTTCGACCAGCGTCTGATGGACTTCATCTGCGACGAGTTCAAGAAGGACCAGGGGATCGATCTTCGCAAGGACCGCATGGCCCTCCAGCGGATCAAGGAAGCCGCTGAAAAAGCGAAGATGGAACTCTCGACGGCCATGGAAACGGACATCAACCTCCCCTTCATCACTGCCGACGCAGCCGGACCCAAGCACCTGCTCATGAAGATCACCCGGGCGAAGCTCGAAGCCCTTCTGGAGGAGCTCATCGCGAAGCTCGAGCCGCCCTGCCGGACGGCCCTGAAGGACGCGGGCCTCTCCCCGAAGGACATCGACGAGGTGATCCTCGTCGGCGGAATGACCCGGATGCCCCGCGTGGTGCAAAAGGTCAAGGAGATTTTCGGAAAGGAACCCCACAAGGGTGTCAACCCCGACGAGGTGGTTGCCGTCGGCGCCGCGATTCAGGCCGGGGTGCTCGCCGGGGAGGTGAAAGACATCCTCCTTCTGGATGTGACCCCTCTGTCCCTCGGCATCGAAACACTGGGAGGGGTGCTGACGAAACTGATCGAAAAGAACACCACGATCCCGACGCGGAAGAGCCAGATCTTCTCGACGGCGGCCGACAACCAGCCGGCGGTCAGCATCCATGTTCTCCAGGGAGAGCGGGCTATGGCGGCCGACAACAAAACGCTGGGCCGCTTTGAACTGGTCGGCATCCCGCCGGCCCCCCGGGGCATGCCCCAGATCGAGGTCACCTTCGACATCGACGCCAACGGGATCGTCCACGTCTCCGCCAAGGATCTCGGCACGGGCAAGGAACAGAGCATCCGGATCACGGCCTCCAGCGGGCTTTCAAAGGACGAAATCGACAAGCTGGTCCGCGAAGCGGAGTCGCACGTGGAAGAGGACAAGCGCAAGCGCGAACTCATCGAGGCGAGAAATCAGGCCGACGCCCTGGTCTACAGCATTGAAAAGAACATCAAGGAATTCGGTGACAAGATCGACGCCGGAGAAAAGGCCCGGATCGAATCGGCCGTCGAGCGGGTCAAAGCGGCCATGGGCGGCGATGACGTCAACGCCATCCGCTCCGCCCAGGATGAACTGACGCAGGCCTCCCACAAACTGGCCGAGGCGATGTACGCCAAGACGGCCCAGCAGCAGGCCGGTCCGCAGGCGGAACCCTCCCAGAAAGCGGGGGCCGCAGGCGGGAAAAAGGACGACGACGTCGTGGACGCGGAGTTCGAAGAAGGGAAGTGACCCTGAAGACAACAGGCGCCTGGAGACTCGCGGAGAGTCTCCAGGCTTTTTTTTCAGAGGCGCGGCATGCGGTTTCTTCTGACGAACGATGACGGGATCTACGCGAAGGGTTTGAGCGCCCTGCAGCGGGAACTTTCGAAGGTGGCGGAATGCCTGATCGTTGCGCCGGAGATCGAGCAGAGCGCCGTGGGACACGCCATCACCATGTCCCGACCCCTGATGGTCCGGGCCGCCCGGAAAAACGGCGAGTTTCTCGGCTACGCCGTCGCCGGCACCCCGGCCGACTGCGTCAAGATCGGCATCGGGGAGCTCTCCGATCGACCGGTGGACCTCGTCGTCTCCGGCATCAACAGGGGCGCCAACGTCGGGGTCAACGTGATCTATTCCGGCACGGTCTCTGCCGCGACGGAAGGGGCCATCCTCGGCATACCCTCCATGGCGGTGTCGCTGGACACGCGCAGGGATGCCGATTACAGTTTCGCCGCGAAATTCGCGCGATCCATGGCTCTTTTCATGATGAACCATTACCCGAGCAAACACATCCCTCTCAACATCAACGTACCGGCGCTCCCCGAAAAGGACATCCGGGGCGTTGCTGTGACCCGGCAGGGAACGTCTCGCTTCATGGACACCTTCGAACGGCGGGTCGATCCCCGGGAAAATGTTTATTACTGGCTGACCGGGGAAGCAAGGATGTCCAAGGGAGACGAGGAAGGCACCGACGTTCTCGCCCTGCGTCAGGGTAAGATCTCCGTCACACCGGTTTATTACGATCTGACGCGCTACGATACGCTGGGGGAGCTGGGCAGGGTGATTGAAAAGCTCGGGATGGAATGAGAGGGGAGCAATGTCTGGGATGACGGAGTGATGAAATCCCGGATCCAGAAGATCATTTCCAGAAACCCTTCATCCCGGCATTCCATTGCGCCAATGCACGGGAAAGGGTTCCTGGTTCCTGTCGCCTGGTTGATCGCGCGGTTCCGCTAACGGGTCAGCAGTACCGGGATCGAGCTGTTGCGGATGACATGGGACGTTGTGCTGCCCAGCAGAAGCTCCTTGAAACGGCTGTGACCGTGCGATCCCATCAGCATCAGCTCCACGGCCCCCTCCTGGATAAACTTGATAATCTCCTTTTCCTCCCTGCCGCGCAGTACGATCACGTCGCTGTCGATCTCGAAGGGTTCCAGGTACGATTCGACCTCCCGGGTGAGGTCGGCCGCCAGGGACGCCTGATCCGTGATCAGGATCACCGTGAGCGGCCACTTCGTTTTCACGGAGAGCTGAGCCGCGATGGCAAGGGCATGGTGCGCCGGGGGGCTTCCGTCGTAAGCAAGCCCCATGCTTTCAATCTCCCGGAACGTCGCCGGTGTCACCAGTACGGGCTTCCCGGACTTTCGCACAACCGCCTCGGCGGTCGACCCCAGCAGGACACTCCGGCTCAGGGGATAGTGTTCTCCTCTCTGGGCCAGGAGGATGAGATCGGCCTCGCTGCCCGCCCGGAGGATCTCCTCGTCGATGATACCGGTGACTTTCCGGATGCGGGGCGTCAGGCCTTCCCGCTCACATCGCCTGCGGAATGTCTCGAGGATGGCATCGGCCCTCTCGTCGAGCCCCTTTTCGATGACGGTCAGGAATTCCGGAAAAGGCGAAAGGCTGACGGAGCCGAAGATGTCGCTGAAGATCGGCCCCTGGAGAATCTTGACATCAATGATGTGAAGCCCCGTGAGTTCCGCCTCGAGCAGCTTGCCGATGTAGATGCCGTATTCCAGCGCCGTCTTGCTGTAATCGGACCCGTCGGTGGGTATGAGGATCTGTCGGATGGTCATGGTTTTCTTCTGTGTCGGGCCCTTGGAGGGCCGGTGGGCACGGGATCGGCTGGAAGGGGTTATGTTTGGCCGTCCGTCTTTTCGCCTTCGGTGAATTTTGCCAGTTCAGCCAGGAGATTTTCCACCTTTTTCTCCTCGTAGTCCTCCTCCTCCTCGCGTGAGGAAAAACCGTTATCCGCGGCTGTCTTCCCCTCCGGTGAGTCAGATGCGAAGAAAGGTCCGACAAGTTTCCCGTCCCGATACAGGCACTTCTCCTTGATCTGGCCGTTTCGGTAATAGGCGGCATACTCGCCATCCCTTTTCTCCATTTTGAAACCGCCCTTTTCCCGGATCCGGCCGTTCTTGTAATAGACGGTGTACTCACCGTCGAATTTCCCTTCCCGGAAGTGTTCTTCCTCTTTCAGCTGGCCGCTGCGGTAATAGAGCCTGTAAGGACCTTCCAGTTTACCGTCCTTGTAAAACTCCTGTTCACGGAGCTGACCGTTCTCGTAGTAGCAAAGGTACTCCCCGGTGAGACGGCCGTCATTGAAAGACCCCTTTTCACGGACCTGGCCGTCACGGTAATAGGAAAGGGCCTCCCCGTGCCGCCGGCCTTTCCGGAAAAAAAGTTTCAGAAGAATCTGGCCGTTTTCGTAGTAGGACACATACTCCCCCTCGAGTTTCCCCTTCAGGTAGTTTCTCTTCTCCCTCACCTGGCCTCTTCGGTAATAGGAGATGTGTTCCCCATCCTCTTTTCGAGAAAAAAACACCTTATGGTTCTCCGTCTCCCCCGGTCGGTCCCGGCGAATCAGACCAAGGGGTTAAAGGCCGAGTTCCCTCTTGACCTTGTCAAGCGGAAAGACGAGTTTTTCCGCATTTTTCAGGCCCCTCCGGATCACCTTCTCGTTCTGGTTTTCGAACTCCTTGAGAAGCTCGAGGACCTTGCTCCTCCCCTCGGGCGTCTTCATGGCCTCGCGGGGGGTCACGTTCCCGATATCGGGGATTTTTTCATTGACCCAGTTTTCGTATTTCCGGGTCGCTCCTTCCTTCCGGGGCTCTTCGCCGTCGGGTTCGCGGGTCTCTCTCGCGGTCTCCGGTGATTCTCCCGGGCTTCCCGCGGCGGCGGTATCCACCTTTCGATAGACCATCATGCGGTACCTCAACCCCTGTCCGAACTTCTGGCCGAAAAGCACCCTCAGTTTTTTCGCCTGCTCCAGGGACTCACATTCGGCCACAAGCGTCTCCAGATCGCTGATGCGCATCCGCCGGACGACGCCCCCGGGGAGGACATCGAAATCCTTTTCGTCGAAAGACACATAACGGCCCTTGGCCCTGCTGAACCTCTCCAGCCGCTGAATCGCTTCGTCCGTCAGGAGACGGGACTGCTTCAGATCCCGGGCAAAATCGATCGGCTCCCTGATGCGCCAGTGGACCGTGACCATGAATTGCGGGCTCGCTTTCGCCTGAAAGGGGAAAGGGGGCTTCTGCAGGTGCAGCGACGCATTTTCGATCAGCGCAAGAATCTCTGCGGAGGCCTTGCGCAGATAATGTTCCAGGCTCGCGTAGTCTTCCTTCTGTTCCTGGAAGAATTCCACGATGTTGCCTTCGATGAAGTGCCGGAGCTTGAGGGGAATCGTCGTCATGGGCATCCCGCTGAAGAAGAAGAGGTCCTTCACCTTCAGAATCCCCGCATAAAGGAGATCCCACTTGTAGAGGTTCTTCGACGCATCACCGTCCCAGATGTAATGGAGCTCCCCGTCGAAGATATCCTTGATTTCGACTCCCCGGCCCAGATCCACCTTTTGCACTTCAAAGATGCTCAGGCAGTGGTCGACGTAGCTCTGGAGAATTTCTTTTTCGAGGGGAGAGAGCTGGCTTTTTTTCCGCATCAGGTAGAGCTCAGGGAACGTCCTGCTGAACTCGTCTGTGATGTAGTAGTAGGAATACCAGGCGACAAACTTGGTCAGATCCTGCTCGCTCTGGAAATATTCGAAGATGTCCTCATCATCCTCGCAATAGATGCCGCGCCCCTCAAAATACTCGTAGAGGGCGATCTCGTATTCTTCATAGAAGCGGTCCGTATTGGCATATCTCGACACACGAAAATTAAGATCCGCGACAACCCTCTTGAAACGGGCCACGTCAAAATCAATGACCCTTGTCGCATCCGCCGACGAGTCGCGCCTCTTTTCTTCGCCGAGCAAGGGATCGTCGCGATCAATCCTGTCCATGAAAAGGCCTCCTGACTTACGAATTTTCGGCACCGCGCTCCACGACCTCAGCCGTTGGAGCCGACCCGGCCTGACAAACCACCTCCCTGCTCCTGGGAATGAACTGCATCCCCGGCAGAAGGTTATCCCGTGCTCCACCTCTGCCCGGGAGATTTTTCCTGACCGCTATTTCAAATTTCCAACTGCCGTCGAGATAGACTCCTGGCGCCGAACCTCTTGATATATATGACGTTATTTTGTACCGACATTGTTAGATTAGCGCATTTCCAACCCGCTGTCGAGTTAAAAAAAGGCCACGGGATGTCTTACCCGGGCCATGGGAATGATCATGTCCGGATCATCTCGACAGCCGCCCGTCGTGGCGGACCTCAGCCTTCCTTGATCGCCTCAAACAGAAGCAGGGGAGGGATACAGAGAAGGGCCAACTGAGTACGAACGACAGGGAATATATCTTCAAGGGGGATCTTCAGAAACTTCGAAGGCTGATAGAACGTTTGGTAGGCCAGGAACTTGCCGCCTTTCTTCAACACACGATAGGTGGCCTGAAGGATTTCCTTCCTCTTCTCCGGTGCAAGATAGGAGAAGGGTATCCCCGAGATCACATAGTCAGCCTGGGACTCGCTGCCGGTGTGAAGGATTTCTATCACACAGCCCGCGCACTGATTAAAAACCGCCAGGCGGCGGTCGCTGATCTTTTTCTCCAGCACGCGGCAGAAGTCATGGTTTCTTTCTATGGCGACAAGCCTTGATGCGGGGGTCATGAGATTCAGCATCGCATCCGTAAATACTCCTGTCCCGGGACCATACTCGACGACGAGACGATCCCGGCTGAAGTCCATTTTCCCGCATAATTTCTCGACGGCGAAATGGGAGGTCGGCGTGACGGACGCGACGTATCTGTCGTGCAACAGGTTTTTGACATACAGCAAGGTGCTCATTCCGATACCCAATTCGAGAGGTTGCCCGTTTCCACTTCCTGATTCTCAGCCCTTCATGACCGGCGGGACCTTCAGGGTGTTATTCGACTTTTTTGTATTTCAGGACGAGACCCGACGGCGCCGTCAGCCGCAGTTCGCTCTTCGACACCTCGAAACCCCAGGTGATGTCCCCTCCCTGCTCCACGACGGTCGTGATGTGCTTCTCGTCATCCACCCGATACGTCCCGGGGTAGACGGCGTTTTCGATGGGACTGTAGAACTTGACGGTGCCGTCACGGAGAAACTCGATCATGTCTCCGCTGTGACTGCGCCTCCACTTCCCCAGAATGCTTTCTCCCACATCCGTGTCAGGCGGAGCTTCAAGTTCGACCCCCCGTTTTTCCGCGGGCGCCGGCAGGGTATGCACGTCCATGGCGGTGCAGGCACAGAGGATCAGAAGGCAGGGCACGCAAAGGATGGACAGGGCGTATTTTTGATGATTCCGGAAGCACATAAGACCCCCTTTCTGGCAAATCGGCTTCGCGGCGAGGCAACGTCATGGGGCCGGGCATCGGTCAGGGCTCTGTGAACAGACTCCTCCGGGTGTCTTTTTCCCGCGGGGCCGGTGTTTCGTACCCGCTCGTATACCACATCATGAGCCGTTCAAGATACTTAGATTTCAACTGTCGTTCCGTCAGGGCCTGTGCAACGGCGGCAGCCTGAGGATCACGCCCGGTATCGCCGCCATGGCCCGGTGGCTCAGCAGCCCCTGATTCTCAAAAATGAAATTCCGGCGCCTGCCCCTTTCGATCGCCGTCAGCACGAGCCGGCGCCCATGAGCCTTCTCGAGAAGCCCGAGGCATTCCGATGCGCTCACCTGACGGGCGATGCCGTGCCGGACGAGCGAAGCCGCGGCGCAGTGGAAGGTCATGCAGATATCCATGGGGGCGTCACAGGCTCGGCCCGGATAACTCTTCTTGTGACGGCAGGAGCAGACCCCGATCCCGAGGGGGGAGGCCGTTCTGATGACGTGGCCTGACCTCTCGAAATCGAGGACATGGAGGGCGCCGTCACCCGGAGAGGACGGGCTCGTGCACGAAGACCCGACCCGGTTGCTTCTCCCCGCCCGGCCAGACCTCGAAGAATGTCATCCGCTTTCCTTTCCGGCATCCGCAAAAGCTTTGCGGCCTTGTCCGTCCTGAAGGGCCTGATGAGAAGAAGGGAGATGAGCTTTGCCTCCTCCTCGCTGAAGAGCATCTTGAGAATACCCTGGAGCAGCTCCGGCGGCGGGGCCCCCTGGGGGAACCTGTTGAGCCGCTCGATCCGTTCATGATACACCGACTTCAGGTACGATGATGGTCCATCGGCGAACTCCGGGGTACTTTATTGCTATATTAGCAGGGTCAGGAAGCGCCGTAAAGCCCCGTTTCACGGGCTTCTTCAGCGTCCGGGGATCGGCTCTGCGGCGGAGCCTGCACCGTTATCCCCCGACGGAAGACCGGCATGTCTTGACACCTCCGCGCAATTTCCCTATATTCGCGGGACTCTTCAAGATCAGGAAAGCCGGCCCTTGTCGACGATCACAGACCGAATCAGGATAATCAGGAATCATCTCCATCGGGCGATGGGGTCGGACCGCCCTGTCATCCTGCGGGCGTTGAGAAGGCTGGAGAGCCCCCCGGAACGGCTCCGGCTCCGGGAGGAGGCTATCGAAGAAATCGAAAAACGCCTCGAGAATTCGATCCACCGAAGCGAACAGAGGCGCAGGAATTCACCGTCCGTCACCTACCCGCCATCGCTGCCCATCACCGCCCACAGGGGCGAAATCGTGTCGGCGATCCGCTCTCATCGCGTGGTCATCGTCACCGGTGAGACGGGATCGGGCAAGACCACGCAGCTGCCCAAGATGTGCCTGGAGGCGGGGAGGGGCATTCACGGCTACATCGGCTGTACACAGCCCCGGCGGATCGCCGCCGTCACGGTGGCACAGCGGATCAGCGAAGAAATGGGCGATGTCGTGGGCGCCGCGGCGGGGTATAAAATCCGCTTCGAGGAAAAACTGAACCGTAATTCCTACATCAAGATCATGACCGACGGCATCCTCCTCATGGAGGCGCAGTCCGACCCCCGTCTGAACGACTACGACACCCTCATCGTGGACGAGGCCCATGAGCGGAGCCTCAACATCGACTTCGTTCTTGGGATGCTCAAAACCCTCACCGCCCGCAGAAAGAACCTCAGGGTCATCATCACCTCCGCAACGATCGACACGGAAAAGTTCTCCAGGGCTTTTGATCAGGCGCCCATCATCGAGGTCACGGGTCGCCTGTACCCCGTGGAGGTCCGCTACGAGCCGTTTGCTCCGGGTGACGGCGATTCCGCCGAGGCGGATTACGTGGAGGCCGCCGTGTCCGCCGTGGATGACATCGAACGGACGCGCGAAGGCGGCGATGTTCTGATCTTCATGCCCACGGAACAGGACATCCGTGAAACCTGCGATCTCCTCAAGGGGCGCCGCGAGCTCGATGCAACGATTCTTCCCCTTTACGCCCGTCTTCCGTCGGCGGAACAGCGCCGTGTTTTCCGCCCCGGCCGCGGGAGAAAGATCGTCGTGGCCACCAACGTGGCCGAGACCTCCATCACCATTCCCGGCATCCGCTATGTCATCGACACGGGCCTGGCGCGCATCGCCCGTTACAACCCGCGGACCCGGACCTCCGGGCTTCCTGTGGAGCCGATCTCCCGGAGCAGCGCCGACCAGCGAATGGGCCGCTGTGGACGCGTCCGGAACGGGGTCTGCATCCGGCTCTACTCCCGGGAGGACTACGAGGAAAGGCCGCTCTTCACGCCGCCGGAAATCCTGCGTGCCAACCTTGCCGAGGTCGTACTCCGGATGCTGGCCCTCCGGATCGGGGACATCTCGACTTTTCCCTTCATCGATCCCCCGGGTCCGCGAAACGTAAAGGCGGGGTATGAACTGCTGGAGGAGCTGGGCGCGATTGAGCGAAGCAGTGGCCAACCGGAAGGTCCTGGCCCTTATGTCCTCACGGCAAGGGGAAAGGCCATGGCCCGGATGCCCTTCGACCCCCGGGTCGCCCGCATGATCATCGAGGCGGACAAAGAGGGGTGCGTCGGCGACGTGGCCGTGATTGCCGCCGCGCTCAGCACCCAGGACCCCCGCCGGAGGCCCCATGAACAGGAAAAAGAAGCCGAACGGGTCCAGAGTGTCTTCGTCCATCCCGCATCGGACTTTCTCACGTTTCTCAACATCTGGAACCGTTACCACGAAGCCCTCGCCGTCCGGAAGACGCGGGGGCAGATGCGGAAGTTCTGCAATCAGCATTTTCTGTCCTACAGACGAATGAGAGAGTGGCAGGACGTCCACGGCCAGATTCGCGACATCATGGCGGAGGAAAAAATACATACTCGCAAAGACCGGGCAGGGGCGAAAGAGCCGGGGGACCCTTCGATCCTCTACGGGAAGATTCATCGATCGATCCTCAGTGGCTACCTGTCCAACATCGCCCTGCGGGTCGAAAAGAACCTTTACAGGACCGGCGGCGGCAGGGAGGCCACGATCTTCCCGGGCTCGGGCCTCTACGGCCGGGGCGGGAACTGGATTGTCGCGGCGGAATTCGTGGAAACGACGAGGCGGTTTGCGAGAACGGCGGCCCATGTCGAGGAGGCCTGGCTCGAAACCATCGGGGGGCCTCTCTGCCGGTATACCTATTCGAACCCAAGATGGGATCGAAAGCGCGGGGAGACCGTGGCCGACGAGCAGGTGACGCTCTACGGGCTCCCCGTCGTATCGGGCCGCACCGCCTCCTACGGAAAGGTCCACCCCGACGAGGCGACGACCCTCTTCATTCAAGGCGCCCTGGTGGACGGCGACCTCGACCGGCTCCCCCCCTTTCTGATTCACAACCGGCGCGTGGTCGAGGAGATCCGGGGCATGGAGGAAAAACTCCGGCGCCGCAATCTCCTGGTCGACCGCGACGTCCTCATTCGCTTTTACGAGGACCGTCTCGGCGTCATCTTCGACATCCGGACCCTGCAGAAGCTGATCCGGGAACGGGGTTCCGACGGTTTTCTCCGCATGACCAAAGAGGACGTCCTGCAGACGCTTCCCGACGATGAGGAGCTTTCCCTCTACCCGGATGACTGGACCTTCGGGAAAAAATCCCTCCCGCTGACCTACCGGTTCGAACCTGGAAAACCCGACGACGGCGTGACACTGGACATCCCCGTCGGCCTGCTTCACGCCCTGTCACAAGAAACGCTCGAATGGGGTGTGCCGGGCCTCTTCAAAGAAAAAATCGAGGCTCTCCTCAGGGGCCTCCCGAAGGCATACCGGACCAGGCTGTCGCCGATCGCCCGGACTGTCGATGCGGTCCTGGAGAAAATCGCATGGGGGAAGGGCTCCCTCGCGCAGGCCCTGTCCGACGCCCTCCGGAGGCAATGCAATGTCAATATCCCCCCTGCCGCATGGCTGACCATTGCGGTACCGGAGCATCTGAAAATGAGGCTGAACATCCTGGATTCGAACAGGAAAACCGTCGCCTCGGGCCGTGACCTCGGCCTCTTGAAAGAGCAGGCGGCCCCCGGCGAGGAAACGGCGGCAATCAGCGAAGCGAGGAGAAAGTGGGAAAGAGACGGCATCAGGACCTGGGACTTCGAGACCCTGCCGTCTCGGATCGAAGTGGAGGACGATCAGGGGTTGCTCGCGATATTCTACCCGGCCCTGACCGCCGGACAGGAAGGGGTTGGTCTTCGGCTGTTCAAAGACAGGAAAGAGGCCGACCATGCCCACAGGGCGGGGGTGATCGCTCTTTTTGAAGAGCACTTCAAAAAGGAACTGCGATATCTGAGAAAAAATCTCGCTCTGACGGGGGTGATGGAAAAGGCGGCCGTCTATCTCGGCGGCGGGAGGTCCCTGGAAGAGCGAATCTGCAGGGAAACCTTCCGGAGGCTCTTCGGTCTCCCCATCCGTTCGCGGAAAGACTTTCTCAGAGAAGCGGAAGACAAAGCGTCGAAGATCCTGCCGTCGGCACAGGCGCTCATCGAGGAGCTCAGGCCCGTCCTGGAAGCCTATGTCCGGACGCGGCAAACCCTGCAGGAGCTGGAAGGCTCAGCCCCATCCGGCCGGAACTGGAAGGAATTTTTTTCAGACGTCAGGGGCCACCTTGACCGCCTGATGCCGGGCAACTTCCTCGAAGAGCATCCCCCCCAACGGTGGCCCGATCTTGCGCGTTACATGAAGGCCCTTTCCCTGCGCGCGGAAAAGGGGCTCCTGAACCAGGGCAAGGACAGACTGAGGGCCGCCGAGATCCGGAAGTTCGACGACCGACTGAGGGAACTGCGGGCCGGGCTCGCCCCTTCCGCATCGGACGAAAAAAAAGAAAACATCGATGGGTGGGCCTGGATGATCGAAGAATACAGGCTCTCTCTCTTCGCCCAGGAGCTGAAAACGGCCTACCCCGTCTCCTCGAAACGGCTGCTCACCAGGCTCAGGGAAATCGAGGAAATGACCTGAGACGCGCCTTTGAATTCGACCAGGGAAGGCTTTTCCACCTGGTAGATGTACGTCGTCTCCGGCCTGTATCTTTCCTGGATCTGGAACTTTTTGAAGAATGCATCGGTCTTCTTACCGTCCGATTCCGTCTCCTCATTATCCGGTAAAGACTCTTGCCCTCATTCTCCCTGCCCCGCTCCACAAAGGAGTGGTCGGCGTTCTTTCTTCTCCCGGGGGTGTTCGGGCAGGTCCGAGGTGTAGTAGAAGGCGGAGCCGCTCCCGCTGAAGATGGTGACGGCTGCCTCGGTGTCCAGCCGTCGGATCATCTCGGCCGCCGAATTCCCCGTCACACCGTTTCCAATGATGAGATGCCTCTTCATGCCTCCGCAACGATTCTACTGGATTTGTCTACTCCAAGGCGCCTTTGCGCTCTGCCAGTCATGAAGAGCACATGGGAAGTCCGCCTGACAATTTTCAAACAGTGATTAAAAGTTATTATTTGTAATCATCTGTTGAATTCTGTCATATATTCACGTATATTTCCATCTTTCCGAGGAAACCATGCCTGAAGAAATGATGAACACGAAAGAGGTTGCCGCCTACCTGGGCATCAACGAAAAGCAGGTTTATGCCCTTATCAAGGCGGGACGGATCCCGGGGACCCGGGTCACCGGCAAATGGGTTTTTCCGAAAAAACTCGTCGACGAGTGGATCGAGGAAACCGCCCGGGGCGGCCTGCGGCAGGCCAGGGACCGCAGCCGTGGGGTGGCGGGGGCTTTTCTCGCCTCGGGCAGCAACGACCCGGTGCTGGACTTCCTGCTCACGGACATGCGGCACACCCACCCCGACTTTTATTTCTTCTGCGCCAACACGGGAAGCACCGAGGGCCTCAAGGCACTGGGCGGCGGTTACACCGACATCGCCTGGACTCACCTGCTGGACCCGAAGACGGACCGCTACAACATCCCCTTTCTGGAGGAATACCTGCCCGGTATGAAGGCCGTCCTCGTTCACCTCTTCCGCCGTGAGATCGGCATCGTCGCGGCGCCGGGAAACCCGCGGGGGATCGAGAGCTTCGAGGATCTGACAGCGGAGGGTCTTCGCTTCGTCAACCGTCAGGCGGGCTCCGGCACGAGGCTGCTGCTGGATCATCACCTGAAGAAGAACGGCATCGTCGCCGACGCCATCCGCGGCTACAACCGGGAGGTCTACACCCACATCGAGGTGGGACTCGCCATCCTCTCGGGCGAATCCGACGCGGGACTCGCCACCGTGGCCGTATCGAAGCTCATGGGGCTTCACTTCGTTCCCGTGGCCCGGGAGAATTTCGACATGGCCCTGGGGCAGTCGACTTACTTCAGCAAAGGCGTTCAGGCCCTTGTGGATACGCTCCGCTCCGACGGCCTCCGCAAACGCTTCGAGAAACTCGGAGGCTACGGATTTGAGGATTCAGGGAAGATTTTATATTCAACGCTTTAGACGGAAAGGAGGAATCATGAGACGCAAACTGCAATCCGTTCTCGTCGTCATGCTCGTCCTGGGTATGGCGACACTCGCCCAGGCCCAGACGAAGGGCTTCGTCTTCATGGCCAGCACCATCGGCCCCGTCGATGCGGGGATCGTGGCGGTCCTGGAGGATCAGTTCGAAAAAGAGACGGGCATCCGTGTCCGCCACGTAGGGGCCGGCACGGGGGCCACGCTCAAGATGGCGGAAAAAGGCAACATCGACCTGGTGATGGTACACGCGAAGGCGCTCGAGGAGAAATTCGTGGCCGAAGGCTACGGAACGGAGAGGATCGACCTGATGTATAATGATTTCGTCATCGTGGGCCCCTCTTCGGATCCCGCAAAAATCCGCGGTATGAAGACGGCCGCCGAGGCCTTGAAGGCCATTGCGGCCAAGCAGGCGATCTTCGTCTCGCGGGGCGACAAATCGGGCACGCACGTGGCGGAAATGGTTCTCTGGGAGGGGGCGGGGATCGAACCCGTCGCCCCGTGGTATATCGTCTACGAGAAGGGCTCCGCCGGGAACGCCGCAACACTGCGGTACGTGAACGAAAAGCAGGTCTACACGCTGATCGACCGCGCCACCTACCTCTCCCTGAAGAAGGAAATCAAGCTCGATATCCTCGTGGAGAAGGACAAGGCCATGCTGAACTTCATCACCCTCATCCCCGTCAGCCCCAAGAAATTCCCCCGTGTGAACCACAGGGACACGATGACCTTCGTAAAATGGCTCACCCATCCCGACAAGGGCCAGAAGATCATCAGCACCTTCGGGAAAGACAGGTACGGAAGCCCCCTCTTCTTCGCCAATTCCAAAGAATGGAGACAGAAAAAGGGCATCCGGGACTAGACTAGAAGAACACCGCTTTGCGCACTTACCGATCAGAAGGAGGACATGATGATGAAATTCAAGAGAAATCTGCTCCTTACAGGAATCGCACTGGCAGCCGCACTGACCATCGCGGCCGGGTTCACGACCGCCGAGGCCGCCAAGGTCCAGAAGGCCGTCATTCTTGCCACGACGACGAGCACGCAGGACACGGGGCTTCTCGACGTTTTGATCCCCATCTTCGAGAAAAAGACGGGCTACTTCGTCAAGACCATCGCCGTCGGCTCGGGTCAGGCCATGGCCATGGGCGCCAAGGGCGAGGCCGACATCCTGCTCGTCCACTCACCCGCGGCGGAAAAGAAGTTCATGGCCGACGGCAACGGTGTGGAGCGCAGGCTCGTCATGCACAACGACTTCATCATCGTGGGCCCGCCGGGTGATCCGGCCGGGATCCGGGGAATGAAAAAAGCCACGGAGGCCTTCAAGAAGATCGCGGCCTCGGGAAGCATCTTCATGTCCCGTGGGGACAAATCAGGGACCCACGTCAAAGAGATGGACATCTGGAAAGCCGGCGGCGTGAAATATGAAGGGGAGAAGTGGTACCAGCAGACAGGGCTCGGCATGGGACAGACTCTGGCTGTGACGGCCGAGAAGAAGACCTACACGCTGGCCGACCGCGGGACCTACCTGGCCCTGAAGAAAGGCCTGGGCCTCGACATTCTCGTCGAAGGGGACGGCATTCTTCTCAACATCTACCACGTCATCGAGGTGAACCCGAAGAAGTGGCCCAAGGCCAACTTCGCAGGCGGAAAGGCCTTCGCGGATTTCATGGTCTCGAAGGAGACGCAGGACATCATCAGAACCTTCGGCGTCGACAAGTACGGCTCACCGCTTTTCTTCCCCGATGCCGGCAAGAAAGAGGAGGCCCTGGGCATTTAAATGGATATCATCGTTGAAGGAATCCGACAGGCCTTCATCCTGCTTTTCACCTTCGATCCCGAAGTTCTGGGGATCACCTGGTTTTCCCTGAAGGTCTCGGGGACGGCGACGTTCATCAGCCTTTTTCTCGGGATGTCCGTGGGGACTGTGGTGGCCCTCACCCAATTCCCGGGCCGGCGGCTCGTGGTGACCCTCATCAACACGGGGATGGGTCTGCCTCCCGTGGTGGTGGGGCTCTTCGTCACGATCTTCCTGTGGCGAAACGGGCCTTTCGGTATCCTGGAAATTCTTTACACGCCGACGGCCATGATCATCGCCCAGGCCATCATAGCGACACCCATCGTGATGGGGATCTCGCTTGCGGCCATACAGCATCTGCCGCGGAAGCTTCGGCTGCAGATCCTCGCCCTGGGGGCCACGCGTCTGCAGATGACCATGATCCTCATCCGTGAGGCGAGGCTGCCGCTGCTGGCCGCCGTCATGGCCGGCTTCGGAGGCGTCATCTCGGAGGTCGGCGCTTCCATCATGGTCGGCGGCAACATCAAGGGCTACACCCGCGTCCTCACAACGGCCACGGTCATGGAGACAAGCCGGGGCAACTTCGACATCGCCATCGCGCTGAGCATCATCCTGCTTCTGTTCGCCTACCTGATCAATCTCGTCCTCACAACCATCCAGCAGCGTGAGAGGCCGAGATGACGACCATCCTGGAGGCAAGGAATCTGAAAGTCATCCGCGGGGGAAGCCTGCTGGTCGATGTTCCCGATCTTGCGATCTTCGAGGGAGAGACCCTTTCGCTCATCGGCCCGAACGGGGCGGGGAAGACGACACTGCTGCAGGCTCTCTCCTTTCTCACGAAACCCTCGGGAGGTGAAATCCTTTTCCGCGGGCAAGCCGTGGGGACAAACCACCGGGCCCTGGAATACCGTCGCAGGCTCGCGATGGTCTTCCAGGAACCCCTGCTCTTTGATACAACGGTTTTTGAGAACGTGGCGTCGGGGCCGAAGATCCGGCGCCTCGGGGCGGAGGCGATCCGGAAGGCCGTCGCTGAGCAGCTCAACCGATTCGGCATCAGCCATCTCCGGGACCGCTCCGCCCGGACGCTCTCCGGAGGCGAGGCCCAGAGGACGAGCCTCGCGCGGGCCTTTGCCATCCAGCCGGAGATCCTTTTTCTCGACGAGCCCTTTGCGTCCCTCGATCCGCCGACCCGTGAGGCGATCATCGTCGATCTGGGAAAAGCCATCGCCGAAACAGGCACGACCACGGCGATCGCCACCCATGACCGAAACGAGGCCCTGCGGCTGTCGGATCGGATCGCCATGATGGACGGCGGCAGAATTGTGCAGATCGGGAGCCCATCGGATGTGATGAACCGACCCGTCGACGAACTCGTTGCCGCCTTCGTGGGCATCGAGACGATCCTGCACGGCCTCGTCCGGGAAAAGCAGGAAGGATCTATCCTTGTCGACGTTGACGGCAGTGAGATCGAGGTCGCCGGTGATCTGGAGGCCGGTACAAGCGTCATTCTCTGCATACGGCCCGAGAATGTGACCCTGTCGCTGTCCCCGCCCGCTTCTCCAACCAGTGTCAGGAATGTCTTCCCCGGAAGAATCCGCAGGATCACGCCCCTGGGCCTGGTCGTGAAGGTCGAAATCGCCTGCGGCTTCCCTCTCGTGGCCTATGTGACGGGGAATGCCGCGGAGGACCTGAATCTTCGTGAAGGCAACGAGGTGACGGCCCAGTTCAAGGCCACATCGATTCACCTGTGTCAAAAAAAATCGGCATGCAAAACATAAACCCGGGAGGTCATGGACATAACCACATGAAAGTCTATATCGGTTTTGACGACACGGATACGGTCGATTCCGAAATGGGCACGGGAAAACTCGTCCGGCGCTTCGAGGCGCTCCTGCCCGAGGGATGCAGCCTCTGGGGCGTTGTCCGCCAGCAGCTTCTGGTCGATGACCGCATTCCCTACACGTCACATAACAGCGCGGCCTGCGGCGTTGTGCTCTTGAGGGAACCCTCGCAAGGGGAGGAGCTGCTCGAGCGGGCCGTCGCTCACATCGAGAAGGAATCCGCCCCGGGGAGCGACCCGGGGTTGTGCATTGCCCCGGAAAACGGTCTTTCGCTGGCGGTCCTCATGGATTTCGGTACGCGCTGCACCCGATCGATCGCCTCGCAGAAGGAAGCCCTTGCAGCCGCTAAAGGGTTCCACCTCTCCGGACACGGCGGGACAAACGACGGAATCATCGGCGCTGCCGCCGCCGTGGGCCTGACGGTCTCGGGCTGGAGCGGGCGTTTCATCGAGTTCGGCCGGTTGAGGGATTTCCCCGGGACGGTTCGTGTCGATGAACTGGAGCGTCACGGCATACAGGTCATCCCCATGGACCGGGACGGCCTGGCACCCCGTGACGGCGACCGGGTGGACACAAAGGGATGGCTCCGGCCCAGGCTTCTGGGACACAGGGCGGTCGTCGCTGTTGAACCTGCCGGCGGCGGTTTGTGGCGGACACTGTGGGGAAAAAGAAAAAAACAGGGGTGAATCATCCGGATCAGTCCGGGTCAGGGCTGTGTCCGGACGAAATCGATGTAAAAGAGGTCATATTCGTTCAATCCATCAGGAAGGAGGAGAAAATGAAAAAGGTATTGTACATCTTCATTGTCTTGTGTTTCATGGCGGCTTTCAGTGCACCCGCATCCGCCGTCGACATCAAGGTCAGCGGCCAGTACTACGCGCAGGGTGTCTACGAGGACAACCACTCCCTGAGGGACGAGGCCGGCCGGAACCTTCTGACGGGCACCGGCAGGGCCTCCTCAACGGCCTTCGTCGGCCAGAGGCTGAGGCTGCAGCCCGAGTTCAAGATCGCCGAGGGCCTCACGCTCACGACCCGCTTCGACGCGTTGGAGAAGAAGTGGGGCGACGTCAGCTGGGGACAGGCGAACGGCGTTTACACCTATGACAACACGAACCGCTCGGTGGACAGGCCGGCCCCCGTCAACGGCAGTCTGATCAATGGCACGGCGATCCGGACCCAGGAGAACATCGAATGGGAACTAGCCTACGTGGATTTCAAGACGGCCATCGGCCGGTTCCTCGTCGGTTACTTCAACACCATCTACTACGGCACGGACTTTCTGAACAGCACCTGGAGCCGTCCCGGTGTGGCGTACATGTACCCGATGGGACCCTGGACCTTCGGCGCCAGGTGGGAGCACGTGGCTGAGGGCGGATCCTACGGTATGGGCGGCGCAGGCGCGAGGCTCGTCTATGCGGAGGCGGACTACGATGTCTACTCCGCCATGGCGGACTACCGGTGGAAGACCGGTTCCGCCGGCATGCAGGTTCAGTATTACCACGACAGTTTCAACGATTACGACAGGGCCGCAGAGGCATTCATCCGCAGGATCTACACCTTCAACCCCTACGTGAAGGCGACCTTCGGGTCCCTCTACGCTGAGGCCGAGGGGTGGTTGGGACGCGGCAAATGGCAGGACTTCAACAACCCCGCCACACAGGACGTCGATCTGAAGGCCTGGGCGCTCTATGCGAACGCCAAGTACACCATGGGGCCCTTCTATATCGGTGCCCTCTTCAGCTACGAAAGCGGCGATGATCCCAACACGGCCGACAAGCAGGAGGGTAACGTCATGCAGACCCTCTGGCTGGGCAAGAACTACGATGCCTTTCTTCTCATGTTCAACAACGCGATCAACGCATGGACCGGCAACTGGGTGGGCTACAACGGCGCCTCCATCAACACCTTTGAGGACAACTGTCTCCTCGGCAAGATCTACGCCGGCTGGAACGTGACGCCCAAGCTGAGGCTCGAGGCCGGATACGGCATGGCAAAGGCCGATCAAACGCCTGCCGGTTTCGTCGATGACGACTACGGCTCCGAGTTCGACATCTCCGCGTCCTACAAGATCTATGACAACCTCACCTACATGGTCGGGTTCGGATACTGGTGGGTCGGCGATTACTTCAAGGGCACCAGCTCGGCCAATGTGATCGACGACAACTACCTTCTGACCCACAGACTGACTCTGAACTTCTAGGGTCGTCGAGGACTCGTGGCCTGAGCCGGCAGGCAAGCGGTGAGAATGACCCCGTTCACCTCGTTGCCTGCCGGTTCCCTTTTGTGGTACACTGCAGATAAAATACACGGAAGACCGCATAAAGGGAGACCTCAGGATGCCGGGTACCATATTCTACCGCGAGAGAGGAAAAGTGGGAGAGGGCGAGAAGAAACCCCGGTTCAAGCTCCTCGCCGTTTCGGGAGTCGACATTCGGTTTTACGGCCAGCACCTTCGCAAGAGGGAGCTTGAACAGATCGCGTCCGCCGTCGGCGCCAAGCTGGTCATGATCGAACGGGGCGGTGAGCCCGACGAAGAGATAGAAATCAAGGACTGAGAAGGGAGGTCCGGATGGGGCTCGTCAGGGACCGCGACGGGAAACGTCTGCACGTCAAGAGCAAACTCATGGGGGAGAGCCTCATCAGCCGGTCGTTCATGGAAGGCTTCGAGGTGGTCCCCCAGCAGAGACTCTTCCCCGACGTAAACGTGATCAAACTCGGCGGCCAGTCCATCTGCGACCTCGGGAAAAAGGCTCTTCCGGCCGTCGTCCGGGAGATCGCGTCTCTGAAAGACAGGCACAAGATGCTTCTCACGACGGGCGGCGGGACCCGGAGCCGGCACATCTACGCCATCGGGCTCGAACTGGGAATGCCGACGGGAATCATATCGAAATTCGGCAGCTCCGTCTCCGAGCAGAACGCCCTGCTGGTCTCGACGCTCCTCTCCCCCTGGGGAGGGATCAAGATCGGCCATGACGAGATCATGAAGCTCCCGACCTACTTCTCCCAGGGTTGTATCCCCGTCATGCACGGCATGCCGCCCTACGATTACTACGCCATTCCTTCGCCGCAATGGCGGATCCCCATTCACCGCACCGATGCGGGTACGATGATCATTGCGGATCTGATCGGGGCCAGGAACTGCATATTCGCGAAGGATGAAAAAGGGCTCTACAGGAACAACCCGAAAAAGAACCCCGGGGCCGAATTCATCCCCGAAATCACGGCCGGGGAAGCTCTCTCGATGGAGTTCGACGATCTCATCCTCGAAAGGCCCTGCCTCGAAATCCTCATGAACAGCGAGGTCATCGACCGGGTGCAGGTCGTCAACGGCCTCGTCGAGGGCAACATCACAAAAGCCCTGGACGGGGAACATGTGGGCACCATCATTCACAGGGGCTGAACCCTCATGAACTGACGGAAATCGCGTTTTTCAGATTCAGCACGATCAGCATGTTTTCACAGGACGGCCGGATAAAAAGGGAATTGAGGACGGTGGAGGCCATGACCCGGATCTACTGCCGGGACCATCACGGCAATGCACCGGCGCCCTGCCCGCGGTGCAGTGAACTCATCGAATATGCCGCCGGGCGTCTCGGTGGATGCCCCTACGGTGCTGAAAAGCCCGTCTGCAGCCGATGTCCCGTCCACTGTTACAAGCCCGCAATGAGAGATCGAATCCGGGCGGTCATGCGCCATGCGGGCCCCCAGATGGCGTACAGGCATCCCGTTCTCGCCTTTTACCACATCGTGGACGGATACAGGAACCCTCCCGCCGCCGAGAAGACGGCGGGGAAGGGCTTGAAAAAAAAGGGCTGAAGGGCTTCCGTCAGCGGACCGATCCCGGCTGAAACGACAGGAACCATGAAGAAACTGAACGGCAAACCCCTCATGAACTACCCCTGCTCCTGGGGATACAAGGTGATCGGCGAAGACGACACCGGGTTGAGAGCTGCCATCGCCGCGATCATGCAGGATGTCCCCCATCGCGTCACGCCTTCCAACAGGAGCGCCTCGGGGAAGTACATCTGCCTCGATGTCGATACGCTCGTGATCAGTGAAGATCAGCGTCTCACGATCTACGAAGGGCTGAGAGGCCACCCCGCCGTGAAAATCGTCCTCTGACCCGCAGGCACCAGCGGACTACTCTCTTTTCCGGATCCGGATCTGGTCGATGGGGTTGAGATCCACGTCGTAGGCCTCGAGGACGAGTTCGCCGCCGGAAACGTAGAAGATGCAGAAATGGTTCACGCTTTTGAATACCTCGCTGACGGGGCTGTAGCGCAACTGAAAATGCAAAGGATCACCGCCGCCGCCGGTGACGATGTAGGTCACGCCGCGGATCTTCAGCCTCTCGTAGCAATGATGGTGACCGCTGAAGACGATATCCACGTTGTATCTTTCGAAGAGGGGCACGATCTTTTTCTGAAGCCCCTTCTCATCGACGTAGATCCCTGTCGAAAAAGGCGCATGATGGAGGACAACGGCGATGAACTGTTTTTTCTTGCGGGGCCGCTGAAGCTCCGCCTCGAGCCACCGGTACTGTTCCGATCCGGGCGTGATGCGGATGTTGCTGTCCAGGAGGATGAAACGGACGCCGTAGCGCTCGACGGAATACCACTTTTTGTTTCCGGGAAGCTGGAAGGTGTCGAAGTAAAGGGACGAGCCGATGTCGTGATTGCCGCGGACGGGGAAGAATTCCGCCTTTTCGGTCAGGGGGGCGATGATCTCCTTCATCGCGGCCCAGTCCTGTGGCCCCCCTCCCCGTTTCACCAGGTCCCCCGCGTGGAAGACCGCCCGGGGGTTGAACGTCAGGATCCCCTCCACGACCTTCCGGTGGATGGCGGCGCTCCCCCGTGAATCGCCGTAAATCGCCATCCGGTCGGGTATCGGGGCCTGTGCAGCCGTGGACCCCGTGACCGGCGACAGGATTGAAAACAGGAAGGTGAACACTGCCAGAAGCGGTTTCCGTTTCATCTCGAGGAGACCTCGCGATCACTTCAATTCACTCTTTGAATTGCGGATTTTTCTACTTGATGAAAGGTCCCTTGTCAATTCAATTGTCCGGGGAGAAACGTGTCACCGGCATCGGAAATCGAGAGGACCCGCTTGATGACGAGAATTGTAAGATTTCTTTTCTGCATTTCCCTTTTGCTGCTTTTTGCGCTTTCCCTGCAGGCGGCGGAGAGCGCCGTCGTCGACCTGACCATCCTTCACGTCAACGACTTTCACGGCCACCTCCTTCCCAAGCCGGGCAAGGAGGGCAGGCCCGGCACGGGCGGGATGGACCGGATCGCGAAAATGGTTTCCGAAGAGCGGGTGGAAAACCCGGAAGGAACGCTCCTGCTTTCAGCGGGGGACATGTTCCAGGGGACCCCCATCTCGAATCTCTTCCAGGGAAAGCCCGTCGTCGAGGTCATGAACCGGATGGGATTCGACGCCATGACCGTGGGGAACCACGAGTTCGACTGGGGGATGGATGCCTTCAACGAACTGAGAGCCGCGGCGAGCTTTCCCTTCCTTTCGGCCAACATCGTCGATGGGAAGGGCGGTCTCCTGCCGGGCGTGAAGCCCTACGTCGTTTTCCGACGCAAGGGTCTCAAGATTGCCGTCATCGGCATTACGACTCCCGACACGCATTACGCGTCGAAGCCCGGCAACCTCAAGGGGTACCGGGTGATCCCCGCCGAGCAGGTGCTCCCTGAGACGATCGAAAAATTGAGAAAGGAAGGTGCCGGTCCCGTCATCGTCCTGTCCCACCTGGGTCTCGACGAGGACAGGGAGCTGGCCTCTGCCGTCAAGGGGATCGACCTGATCGTGGGGGGGCACAGCCACACGGAAGTCAAAAGGCCCGTTGTCGTCGGAACCACGATCATCGTCCAGGCGGGCTATTACGGTCAGCAGCTGGGGGTCTTCAGGATCTCCGTGGATGCCGCCTCGGGAAAGATCGTCCGGTACCCTGAACGAAAGATCCTTCGGAAGGTCAGGGCGGGCCCCAGCGATCCTTACGACGAAACCGTGGCCGCAATCATCAGGAAATACGACGCCCGGATCCGTGAGGAATTCGGCCGGGTTGTCGGGGAGACCCGCGTCGACCTCGCGAAGAGGCCCTACGAATCCAATCTCGGAAATCTCGTCTGCGACGCCATGCGCAGTGCAACGGGGGCCGATGTGGCGATCCAGAACAACGGCGGGATACGAACGACCATTCCGAAGGGGAAGATCACCCTGGAGCAGGTCTTCACGCTGCTGCCCTTCGAAAACAACCTGATGACCATGGATCTCACGGGAGCTCAGATCGCGGGCATCCTGGAACAGAACGCGAAGACCCGGGGCATGCTGCAGGTGTCGGGCCTGAAGGTCGTCTACGATCTCAAAGCGCCTGAAGGCGCCCGGGTTCGGTCGCTTTCCATCGGGGGCAAGCCCGCCGCGCCTTCGCGGAGCTACCGGGTGACCACCAATGACTTTCTTGCCGCGGGCGGCGATCGTTTCGGGATCTTCCGGGAGGGAAAGAACGCCGTGATCGGAGACAACGTGAGGGACGCCTTTCTGGATTATCTCCGGGAAAAGTCCCCCGTGTCTCCCGGAACCGAAGGAAGGATTGTGGTGATGCCATGAGCGACGACAAAATGACCGTCCATGTAAACGACACCGAGGTGACGCTCCACCGGGGCATGAAGGTGAAGCACGCCCTTATCGCCTGCGACCAGTCCCTCTACGACGCCGCCGAGGCGGGTGATCTCGTCGTGCAAGACGCCGGGGGTTTCGCCGTGGGCCTGGAGGGGTCCCTTCGCGACGGGTCGAAGATCTACACCCGATCGGCAAAGGGCCGGTGATCGAAGGGGCAAAGAGCGCAGATGGAGCATGTTCGGTACCGGGTCGGGAATATCGGGGACCTGCTCAAGCATTCCTGGCTCATCGAGATCCTCGCCTTTCTGAGAAAACAAAAAGCGGGGGTCCCTTTCCTTTACGCCGACACCTTCAGCGGTTTCGACGAGTACCCCGTCGGGCCGGGTCAGGCGGAACGAATAAAAAAGAGGCTCTGCCGGTCGCCTCTTTTCAGGATACAGAAGGACGCCCTGTCGCTCGGCCGATACCTCGGCAGTGTCTCCATCGCCCGGAAACTTCTGGGCCCATCGGCCCGCCTGGAGGTCTTCGACGTAAATCCGCAGGCCCTGGCATGCTTCAGGCGGCCGGCCGTCGGCACCTTGAAAATAAAATCGGGCTATGATGTACTGAACAGAAAGAAACCCTGTGACCTCATCTTTCTTGATCCCTACGACGATTTCCTCGACGAGCACGAAGAGGTCCTCGAAAGGATCCTCCGCAAGTCAAAAGATTCCTCGATCTTTCTTTTCTTTCCTTTCAGAGATCCCGCTCATGAGAAAGCCGTCCTGGGGATCGTCGGGCCGTCCGGCTCGAGATACGTCCACGGGTCGATCGGAAAAGGGAACCCTCAACTCGACGGGATCTACCGCTTCGCCGCCCTTTTCTTCCCCGCCCGTCCTCTCGACGGGAAGGTCTGCCGCCGTCTCGCCCGAAGGCTCGACGCCGTCACCGGGAGGATCGGGAGACTCGGGACAGACGGCTGACGCCTAATTTGTACAACCCTTGCATTGAATAACCTTCGAGTGGAGGGACAGAATGAAAAAAGACGTCATCATCGTGGGCGGGGGTCCGGCAGGCATCTTCGCCGCCCTCACCCTGGCCGATCTCGGCATCTCGAAGATCGTCCTCCTTGAAAAGGGGAAGGACATCGGGGAGAGAAACCGCCTCGATGCAGCCGATATGCTCTGCGGCTGGGGAGGCGCCGGCGCCTACAGTGACGGGAAGCTCACCCTGTCGCGGGAGGTGGGCGGCTACCTCGGCGAATTCCTCGAAGAGAAGGCCCTATACGACCTTCTGAACGAGGCCGATCAGATGTACGTGCGCCACGGCGCACCGGACCGGCTCTTCGGAGACCTCTCGCCGGAGGTGGAGGTCCTGGCGGAGCGGGCCAGCCTCGCCGGTCTTGAATACATCCCCACACGGATCCGTCACATCGGGACTGAAAACTGCCAGGCGATTCTCGCGCGCATGCACGAAGCCCTCGCCGGGAAACTGGAGATCCGCACGGGCTGCGCCGTCCGGTCCGTCATCGCCGAAGGGGGGAAGGTCACCGGTGTGAGGCTCGCCGATGGGACGGCCCTGGAAAGCCGGTTTGTCATCGTGGCCCCGGGGCGGTCCGGGGCCCAGTGGATGAAGGAAACGGCGGAATCCCTGGGCATCAGGACCAAAGCGAGCCCCGTGGACATCGGCGTCCGGGTCGAACTGCCCGCAACGGTCCTGAAAGGGGTCACCGATATCAGCTACGAGTCCAAGCTGATTTATTACTCGAAGACCTTTGACGACAGGGTCAGGACGTTCTGCATGAACCCTCATGGGGAGGTCGTGACCGAAAAAATCGCCGGCCTCGTGACCGTCAACGGCCACAGTTACGCGACGAAAAAGAGCAACAACACCAACTTTGCCGTCCTCGTCAGCAGTTCCTTTACGGAGCCCTTTGATGATCCGATCGCCTACGGCCGCTACATTGCGCAGCTGGCAAACCTCCTCGGGGGCGGCGTGATCATGCAGCGCCTGGGAGATCTTCTTGCCGGTCGCCGCTCCACTCGAGAGCGCATTGCCAGGTGCCTCACCAAGCCCACGCTCCCGGAGGCCACGCCGGGCGACCTGAGCTTCGTCTTCCCCTACCGGCACCTTTTAAACATCATCGAGATGCTCCAGGCTCTGGAGAAACTCGCTCCGGGGGTCTATTCTCACCACACGCTCCTCTACGGCGTCGAGGTGAAATTCTACTCGAACCGCATCGAGGTCACCCCGGAGATGGAAACCAGGATCGAGAACCTCTTCGCCGTCGGGGACGGCGCCGGGATCACCCGCGGGCTCCTCCAGTCCTCCGCGAGCGGCATTCTCGCCGCCCGTGCCGTCGCCCGTCGTCTCGGGACATAGACGCTTTTTCCCCCGTGAAAATCCGGAAGGTTATGGATCGAGAAGGATCCGTCGGAGGGGCTCAGTAAGACGCTGCGGAAGTTTTCCGGACCTGGGTGTCCGCTTTCGAGAGATTCGTCGTTGACGCTTTTCGGCTGTACTCCTCGTAAAACCGCATGACCCGTCGCACGTAGGTCTGCGTCTCCGGGTAAGGCGGGATCCCGCGGTAGCGCGCCACGGCTTTTTCACCGGCATTGTACGCCGCCAGGGTGAGAGGCAGGTTGCCGTCGTAGACGTTGATGAGGTAACGGAGATAGCGCACACCTCCGTCGATGTTGTCCTCCGGGTGGAAGCAGTCATTCACCCGAAGGCTGGACGCCGTCCGGGGCATGAGCTGCATGAGCCCCTTGGCCCCTTTTCTGGACACGGCCTTTGAATTGAAATTGGACTCGGCCCTGATCACGGCCTTGACCAGGGTGTGATCCACCCCGTACATCTGCGCCGTCTTTTCAATCAGCCCGTCGTATTTCCGGTAATCGGGACCCAGGTTGAAGAGCACACGTTTTTCCTTGATCCAGACCTTGTAGCGCGGGCTTGTGGGCACATTGGTCAGGTGAATGACACCCTCCTCATCGACATACCCGTAGATATCCGCCGAGGCGGTATTCGCCAGCAACAGGGAGGCGATCACCGCGGCGAGAAAAAAGGGCATGATTTTAAAGGGGTTCGCCATCCGCAAATATCTTTCAAGCATCCTGTAACCCCCCGGTCGGCGCGCACGGGTATGGAAATGTTACCTGACGGGCATCGGGATATGCTTCAAGAACCATACCAGCGGGTGAAACGACAACCCCCGGTGACATCACCGCTCGCCGGAGGTCAACGGACAGCCGGACGAACGGGAATCGTAGCAGAAAAATGATTTTTTTCAATCATGTACTTTCCCCGACGGTATCCTCGAAGTCGGCGGGTTTTAACCTCTTGAGGGGAGCTGCCCCGTCCGCTTTCCCCCACCTATCTACTATCGGCACGGATGTCCTGTTATTTGAATGCTTTTTCGCACGGGCGATGTTTTTTTATTCTTACTTCCGTCCCTTCCAGGCCTTCATGTTCCCCGTGACGTCCGGAATGGCGACACACCGCTGATAGAGTTCATCGGGAACCAGGCCCTTCAGAGGGATTATCGAACGGACCGTTCTCGGGCGCTTCGGAAAGCAGCGGCCCTTCACCAAGGCCGGCTCCACGATAGCTTCCGCCGCCACATCATGGTCCGGAAGAAGGGGAGCAATGACGTCTCCGATGCCTCGAAGCTTCGCCCCCTCAAACATCCTCTTGGCAATGTAGCTCCGATGGATGGTGGACCATTTGAAGCCTCCCTTCCCCCGCTCCCGGGTCTCGAACCGCATCGATTCCGTCAGTTCCCGGACACCCCGCTTCGAGGCCGCGTACCACGCAAGTTCAGGCCTCCCGAGCTTCGCCGAAGCGGAAGATATGTTCACGATGTGTCCGCAGTCTCTCCCTTACATGCAGGGCAGGGAGGTCCGGATCGTGTATAGGAATGAAGTCGGGTTCACGGCAATGGTTTTTCCCCACACCTCGTCGGGCCGGGCGGGGAAATCCCCCACATGACGTACCCCGCGTTGTTGCTTAAGGATATCCCCTTTCCCCATCTCGGAAACGGCCTGCCCGCCCAGTTCGTACACCCCGGCCTTGTCGGTCACGTCGCGGATATGGGCGAAGACCTTCCCCCCATCTTCTGCACCGTGCTTTTTGCCTCCTCCAGGGCCGGGCCGTTCAAAACCCCGAGAGTGACGAGGCAACCCCCGGCGACGAACCTCTTCGCCGTTGCGAAACCGATGCCCATCGCACCGCCCGTGATAACCGCACATTTCGCATTCAGATCCACCATGCCCTCTTTCTCATTCATCACCCGTAAAATTTTAATGATTTTAACATATTCCGCTTAAGGATTTTTATTTCCCCGACGATAAACCATTCAGAGCTTTCCTTTCACCTCGCCCGGGAGCGGATACAATGGACAGCGTTAAAGTCGTTTTTTCGGGCATCAACAAGAATTTTCTCTACGATTGCAATGTCCCGACGGAGATCCTGCCGAAAGCGGGCGACTTCCTTCGCATGAGCGTGCCGGGCCATAGGGACCTCCACTGCTACATCGAATCCATCGAATGGCAGTACGCGGCGGTGGAAGGGGACATGAAGATCTCTCTGGTGGCGCGGATGAAGATTCTGCAGGAAGACTGAGTCCCCCCTTTTCACAATCTCCGAAGGATCAGTTCAAGAACAAGCCCCGCGAACATGAGGTAGATGTATATCTGCCCCGAGGTCACGACCACATCGGACGAAACAACCTCGATCATGGCCAGCGGGACCACGACGGAGAAGTAGGCGATCCCGAGGAAAAAAAGCTTTCTCACCGGCTTGAGGTTTCTCAGCCGCTCCAGCCGTCTTGCCCGTTCACCCTCTCCCACGAAAGAAAGCCTCCTGCATCCCTGTCCTCGCCGCCGGTGGCGGGGGAAACGGCTTCCGTTGACAACAGCCGCCGTATACCTTACATTGCAAGTCGGAGAAAGAATACCATGAAGGCCCTTTACAGGTTCGCCGCCGTTTGGCTTTTTCTCTGCCTTCTTTCCTGCCTTGCCTGGCTGATTGAGAAACCCGCATTCCGCGTCAGGGAAATCCTTGTCGACCGGATAACGGCCGAGGATCTCCGCATAACACTGAAGGTGGAGGCCGAAAACCCGAACCGCTTCGACCTGACGCTGACGGCCCTCAACTACACCTTAACCCTCGATCAGCGCGAAGCGGGGAAAGGCACCCTGGCGACGGAGGTGAGACTGCCGGCATCGACCCAATCGATGGTCGATCTTCCCGTCACGGCCCGCCTCGGCCCGGCCGGCGGCCTTCTGAAATCCCTTTTTTCGTCCGGCGAAAGCACCTGCAGAATAGATGGGTCGGCCCGGATCAGCACGGCCTTCGGAAGCATCGAGGTCCCCTTCTCCGGAACCGGATCGTTCCGCCTGAAAAAGCCCTGACGCCTTTCACCGCTTAGATCTCGAAAGACTCCCCGTACCGGGGAACACAGGTGGCGAACCCCAGTTTCTCCTTCACGGCCTTTTCGAAATCCAGGGCGACGTTTTCTTCCCCGTGGACGATGAACACCTTCGGGTGATTGCGGAAGAGCCCCAGCCACTCGAGGAGTTCCCTCTGGTCCGCGTGAGCCGAGAAGCCCCCGATGGTGTATACCCGGGCCTTCACGGCGATCTTCTCCTTGAGCACGGTCACGCTTTTTGCACCGTCCACGATCATCCGTCCCAGCGTCCCTCTTGCCTGGAAACCGGTGAAGACGATGCTGCACTCGGGCCTCCAGAGGCTGTGTTTGAAATGGTGCCGTATCCGCCCTCCCTCGCACATGCCGCTTCCGGCGATGATAACGGCCCCCTGCCGGATCCGGTTGAGCTTCTGCGACGCCTCGACGGAGCCGGTGAAGTGAATCTTCAGGGCCTTCCTGCCGCCTTTCCGGCCGAAGAGTTTCTTCGCCTCCTCGTCGCAAAGCTCGGGGTGAGAGCAGTAGACCTTCGTGGCCTCCTCGGCCAGAGGGCTGTCGACGTAGACGTTGAACGGCGAAAGCCTTCCTTCCCGGACCAACTTGTTGAGGATGTAGAGGATATCCTGGGTCCTTCCCACGGCGAAGGCCGGGATCAGGACGTTGCCGCCCCTGCGGAAAGTTTCGGTGACGGCCTCGGCGAGTTCGTCGATGCTTTCCTCAAGCCCTTTGTGACGGCGGTTGCCGTAGGTCGACTCGACGACGACGTAGTCCGTCTCCGAGGTGTGTTCCGGGTCGTTGATGATCGGGTTTCCCTTCTTCCCGATGTCCCCCGAAAAAACGATCTTCTTCTCGCCGTTCCCGCTACGGTACCACAGTTCGATCGTCCCCGACCCGAGGATGTGACCCGCGTCGGTGAAGCGGTACCGGACCCCGTCTCGGAGCCGTTCGATCCGTCCGTATGGTACCCGGTCGAAAAGAGGGAGGGAGGCGGCGGCGTCCTCCGCCGTGTAGAGCGGTTTCACCGTGACGCGCTCACCCGTCCGAAGAATCTTCTTTGTTTCCCACTCGGCATCCTTCTCCTGAATATTCGCCGAATCCGCAAGAAGCACTCTCGCGAGATCGGCCGTGGCCGGTGTCGTGATAATCCGGCCCCGGAACCCGTCCTTCACCAGCTTGGGGATGAGCCCCGAATGGTCGATGTGGGCATGAGTGAGGAAGAGGTAATCGATCGCTTCCGGCCGGAAGGGGAAAGGGTTCCGGTTGCGGTCTTCGGCGCCGATCCCCTGGTGCATGCCGCAGTCCACCAGCATCTGAAGGCCGTTCCGGGAGAGGTGAAAACAGGACCCCGTCACCTCACGGGCCGCACCGTTGAATTTCAATATCATGGGGCCGTCTCCTCAAGTCGTTTTCTTCATCGACAGGATTCACATATAACAACCGGCGGGGCGCATCAAGAACATTTAGAAAACCCGCAGGGGGAAAGGTTTTTTTATTCTTGACATCAACGGAAGGGAATGTTTTCTTAGATCCGGAAAGATCTTTCAGAGAAGGCCGGGGAACCGGATCACGGGCGGTTCCCGAAGGGCCATCAAGCAAGATGAATTATTTCAAAGCCGCTGCCGAACAGATATACCGGGATGCCAAAAGGGAAGGCCGTCTTACCGAAGGGCGTTCCCTGAAGGAGATAAAGGAAATCGCTCTTCGTCACGAGGGGGTCATACAGACCCAGATCGGCTCCGTCGCCGCCGACTCCGAACCCATGTCGAGATCGGCTCCGCACACACGCAACAGCGTGGACCATCCCTTCGGTGAAGCCGAGGAAGCACTGGCCCGGCAGGCCGTGGAGAGGCTCGGCAGAGAAAAGATCATGTGCCTGGACACCCTCGTCGGCGACGGCCTCGACGGCGTGACGGCGCGGTTCATCATGCCCGAGAGCTACTCCCAGCTCGCCTACGGCCTCAAGCTCCTTATGGACGGGCCGTCGCCGCGGGTGGTGGAGAATCCGACCTACACCATCATTTACTTCACCGACGAAGCCTTTGAGTTCAACAAGTCGAGAAAACTCGTCGAAAAGGACATCACCGTCCGCCTCATGATGGGGGACAAGCGGGGGGAGCAGATCAAGATCTGCAGGAACACCATCTACCTCGGCGAGGGCAAAAAGGGCGTCTTCATGTTCGAGGACTGGCGGGCGAAGGCCATCGACAAAACCGGCATCTTCCTCCACGCCGGGGCACGGCGGGATCACCTCTGGGTCTACGATCTGCAAACGGAGAGACCCGAACTCGTCGAGATTGTCACGACCATTTCGGGGCTCACCGCCACGGGGAAGACCACGACCCTCTGCAGGAGGTTCGCGAGACTGCCCCGGGAGAGTTCCGAAATGATCGGTGACGACGGAGGAATCTTCGGGTTCGACGGGAACTACACCGCCTTCGAGATCGGGGGGCTCTACGTCAAGACGGAGGGCCTCGACGAGAGTCAGCCGGAGATCCTGCGGGCTGCGGGGTCGCGGGATGCCTTCCTGGAGAACGTGGCGATCTCCAAGTACCCCTACATGCCCGATTTCAAGGACATCACCAAGACCGGCAACGGCCGGGCCGTCGTCACGAGGGACAACATCGAGATCGCCAGCAAGGGTCTCCGCGCGGACAAGACCCACTACATCATCATGCTGACCCGGAACCCCCTGTGCAATGTCATCAGCAAGCTGACGCCCGAACAGGCCACGATGCAGTTCATCTACGGCGAATCCATCGAGAGCACGGGAGGGAACCCGGAAGAGGCCGGTTCCTTCAAGAGGGTATTCTTCCTCGATCCCTTCATTGCGGGTGACCGCCTCGAGCACGCCATGATCTTCTACGACATCATGAAGAGAAACAGGATACGCTGCTACCTGGCCAACACCGGCACCATCGGCGAAAAAGAGGAGAAGGTCACCCTGCGACAGTCCCTGTCCACCTACAACGATCTCCTCCGCCACCAGCTGCGGTTCAGCTCCGAGCCCGATTTCCTCGGGTACCACTACCCGATCCGCTGTGACCGGGCCAACCTGGACCTGATGAACGCCTATCCCCTCTCCCCGGACCGGAACCTCCTGAAAAAGAAGGTCATCGCTTTCCTGAAAGGGCGAGAAGCCTTCCTCGAGGAGTTCGAAAGCCGATACGGGAAAATCCCGCCGAACATCCGGGAATCCCTGCCTTACCGTTACAAGGAGCACCTGAAAGAAAACGCCTTCCTGGAATAGTCTCCGTACATTCCCCCTTGTCGCGGGAGCCGGGAAAGGATAAAAGGGCTTGCGCCGGCCGACCGCCGGGGAATCCGTTCTTCGATGATCAAGAAAATTCGAATTCGAAAATGGCTCAAGATCGCCGCCGCCGTTCTCCTGGCCCTCCTTCTTCTCACGGCGGGCATTTCATTCTTCTACCCCGACGTGTCGAAGCTCAAGAAAGAAAACCCGAAAAAAACGGCCTTCATGGAGTACCGGGAAAACGAATGGCGGCGACAGGGGAAGAAAAAGAGGATCACCCACCTCTGGGTCCCCTTCTCCGCCATCTCGCCTTACGCCGTCAAGGCCGTGATCATCGCGGAAGACGACAAATTCTGGCAGCACGAGGGCTTCGACTTCGAGGCCATGCAGAAGGCCCTCGAAAAGGATCTGAAACAGAAGAAGCTCAAGGCCGGGGGGAGCACGATCAGCCAGCAGCTGGCCAAAAACCTGTACCTTTCGCCATCGAAGAATCCCATCCGGAAATTGCGGGAAGCCGTCCTGACCCGGCGAATTGAAAAGGCCCTCTCGAAACGGAGAATCCTCGAGCTTTATCTCAACGTGGTGGAATGGGGCGACGGCATCTTCGGCATCGAGGCGGCCGCCCGGCACTATTTCGGGAAGTCCGCCGCCGATCTGACCCCCCGGGAAGCGGCCAAGCTGGCCGCCGTTCTTCCCAATCCCCGGAGATACCATCCGACGGGGACATCCCGGTACGTCGAGAACCAGTCCGAGAGGATCTACAGCATCATGGTGCAGCGGGGCATCGTGATCCCCGAGTTCGAAGACGCCATGAAGGCCGACGACAACCCGTCGACCGAACCGACGGGAGCCGGGAGACCGGACAAATCGGCGATCGGCCCTTAGGGTCGGGGCGCAAAAAAATTTGAATTTTCGCCGCCGGAATGGTAAATAAAAATCATCGTCATTTCAGGCGTATCCGCCCCCGCAAAGGAAGCGCGAAGGTCCGGCCCTTTCAGGGGCCCCTTTTTTTCAACCGGCTCCGGGACCGGCCGGAGTCTTCGGCAATCATCGGACATTCGAGATCCCCGCAAATCACGACAAAACACGCAGGATGAAGAAGACGGCGATCTCATTTCTTTAAGGACACCCTCCGATGCCCAAGCGAAAGGTCTCGAAGATGATCCTGGTCGGTGATGTCGGTGGAACAAAAACCGACCTCGCTGTCGTGAGCCCCGAGAACGGTCCCGACAAACCTCTCGCCGCCAAGACCTTCAGGAGCGCGGGTTTCGGGGGCATCGAAGCGCTGCTGAAGGAATTTCTGTCGCAGGTGAAACTCCCCGTCGGGGAGGTGGTTCTCGGCATTGCCGGTCCCGTCGTCGACGGGAAATCAAAGATCACCAACCTGCCCTGGGTGATGGACGAACGGGAAATCGCATCGGTCCTGGGTGTCGGGTCGGTCAAGCTTCTCAATGACCTCGAGGCGGTTGCTCACGCCCTTCCGTTCCTGGGAGAGGGGGACGTTGAAACCCTGAATGCCGGGACCCCCGAGGGGCAGGGGAACAAAGCCGTCATTGCCCCGGGCACCGGCCTCGGAGAGGCTTTCCTCCTCTGGGACGGCGGGCGTTACCGTCCGGGTGCCTCGGAAGGGGGACACGCCGATTTCGCCCCCGCAAACGACATGGAGTCGGATCTCCTCCATTATCTCAGGGGCTTCTACGAACATGTCAGTTACGAGAGGGTCTGCTCGGGTATCGGGATACCCAACATATACTCTTTCCTCCTTCACGGGGGCTACGGGGAAGAACCCCGCTGGCTGAAAGAGAAGCTGTCTTCCGCGTCCGACATGACGCCGGTCATCATCGATGCGGCAATGACGAAGGAGAGACCCTGCGAGCTTGCCGCGCTGACGCTGAACATTTTTGTTTCCATCCTGGGCGCCGAGGCGGGGAATCTCGCCCTCAAGGTCCTTGCCACGGGAGGTGTCTATATTGCCGGGGGCATCCCGCCGAGGGTCATGCCGTACCTGACCGGCGGCCTCCTGATGGAGCGATTTCTGCGGAAGGGCCGCATGTCGGAGCTTGTTTCCAGAATGCCCCTTTATGTGATAGTCAATCCCCGATCCGCCCTTTTCGGGGCTGCCTGTTACGGTTTATATACCAAGACTGCCTGAGGAGATCTTCCCATGACCGCCCTGACCGACCCCATCCACCGGCTCTGTGTCAACACCATCCGCACGCTCGCCCTCGATGCCATCGAGAAGGCAAAATCGGGCCATCCCGGCCTTCCCCTGGGCGCGGCCCCGATGGCTTACGTTCTATGGACGCAGCACCTCAAACACAACCCCGCAAACCCCCGGTGGTTCGACCGCGACCGTTTCGTCCTCTCCGGAGGGCACGGCTCCATGCTCCTCTACGCCCTTCTCCACCTGACGGGCTACGATCTCTCCCTCGATGAGATACGGTCTTTCAGGCAGTGGGGAAGCCGGACACCGGGGCATCCCGAGAGATCCCTGACCCCCGGCGTGGAAGTGACCACGGGGCCTCTGGGCCAGGGGATCAGCAACGCCGTGGGGATGGCCATTGCCGAGGCCCACCTCGCCGCCCGGTACAACCGCCCGGGGCACACCATTGTCGATCACTATACGTACGTCATCGCCAGTGACGGCGATCTCATGGAGGGGGTCGCCGCGGAGGCCTGTTCGCTGGCGGGCCATCTGCGCCTCGGCAAACTGATCGTCCTGTTCGACGATAACAGGATATCCCTTGCGGGGTCGACGGACCTGACCTTCACGGAAGACACGGGCCGGCGGCTGGAGGCCTGCGGCTGGCACGTGCAGAAAGTCGCCGACGGAAACGACCTGGCAGCCATCGACGAGGCCATCGGCACCGCTCGTGAAGAGACGATACGGCCCTCCATCATTTTCGTCCGAACCATCATCGGCTTCGGCTCCCCGCACAAACAGGGGACGTTCGAGGCCCATGGCGCGCCCCTCGGCCCCGAAGAAGCCCGTCAGACGAAAAAAAGCCTGGGGTGGCCCCTGGAGCCGCCCTTCCACATCCCCGATGACGCCCTGCGGGTATTCCGGGACGCTGTCATGAAGGGAAAGGCCCGGGAGGCCCGGTGGGCCGAGAGGGTCGCCCGATACGTGGAGGATTATCCGGAACCGGCCGTCGAATTCAGGCGGCAGGTGATCGAAGAAAACCCCTCCGGCTGGGATGTGTCGCTGCCTGTTTTCCCGGCCGGCCCGAAGGGTCCGGCGACCCGCAAGGCCTCCGAGGAGGTCATGCAGGTTCTCGCCAGGGTCTTCCCCGGCCTCATGGGAGGGGCCGCCGACCTCAACCCGTCGACGTTCACATGGCTCAAAGGCATGGGGGACTTTCAGCCGCCCGGCACATCGGACAGGAAGGTCCAGGGGACCGTCGGGGGAGGCTGGGGATACAGCGGCCGGAACATCCACTTCGGCGTCCGCGAGCACGCCATGGGCGCCATTGCCGTCGGCATGGCCGCCCACGGCGGCCTCATCCCCTACACGGCGACTTTTCTCATTTTTTCCGATTACATGCGTCCGCCGATCCGGCTTGCAGCCCTTTCGGGGCATCACGTGATATTTGTGTTCACCCATGACAGCGTCGGCGTAGGAGAAGACGGCCCGACGCACCAACCCGTCGAGCAGACCATGTCGCTTCGCGCAGTGCCCGACCTGACGGTCATCCGACCCGCCGACGGGAACGAAACGGTCGCCGCCTGGAAGCTGGCAATCGAGATGAAACGACCCGTCGCCCTCATCCTGACCCGGCAGAACGTGCCCGCCCTGGATCCCGGAGAGTTTCCCATCGAAAGCGGCGTCCGTCGGGGCGCCTACGTCCTGAAGAGCGGGGGGGAGAGGCCGGACATGATTCTCATCGCGACCGGATCGGAGGTGCACCTGGCCCTCGAGGCCTCGGACATACTCGCCGGAAAAGGCATCAAGGCCCGCGTGGTTTCCATGCCCTCCTGGGAGCTTTTTGCACAACAGACCCCTTCTTACCGGGATGAGGTCCTTCCGCCCGCCGTCAGGAAGAGGCTCGCCATCGAGGCAGGGGTGACCCTGGGCTGGCGGCGATGGGTCGGCGACGAAGGGGACGTGATCGGCATCGACCGGTTCGGCGCCTCGGCACCCGGAAATGTTGTCATGGAAAAATACGGCTTTTCCGTGGAAAATGTCGTAAGCAGGGCCTTCGCCCTTTTGGGCCGAAAGAGGTGAGTTTTAAGGAGGTTTGACATGAGCCGGCTCCGGGAGCTTGCCGCACCCGGCCGGTCCGTCCCGTCGGGCTGTATCCGTCGATCCCCGATCACATCCGGGGAACTCCGTTCGTCCATCGGCGAAAGGCTTCGGGGGATCACGCCCGATCCGACCATCTTCGGAAAGGCCGTCACCGGTAGCCGTGACCGCGACGACGACATCGGGAGGCTCTCCGCCGCGGGGAAATCGGTCAGGGGGATCAACGGGGCGATGGCCTTCGCCGACATCAGAGGGGCGCCCGATCCCCTTCGCTCCGTTTATGAAGAGACGAAGGGCACCGAAGGTGATGAGAGCCTGGAAGCCGACCCGACACTCGCCTGCGACACGGAGGGCACCGTTGCCGAGGTCCGTGAGCTCTGAAAACGCCTCGGCCGTCTGAAAAGCATTATGGGCAAACGGAAGCGGCTTTAATTTCCGGGAGAGCGGTTCCACGGGGTTTTCAACCCATCACAGTCAGAAAGGGGTCAATCCATGGGTAAGGATGTTTCGGAGTTGAAGAAGGAGGCGTCGGCATACGCCGTGGACCTCGTCGAGTCGGGGATGGTGGTGGGCCTGGGGCACGGCAGCACCTCGATCCACGCCGTGGGGTTCCTCGCGCAGAAACTCAAATCGGGGGCTCTGAGAAACGTGAAGGGCGTGCCCTGCTCCTTTCAGGTCGAGGAGGAAGCCCTGAAATACGGCATGCCGCTCACGAAGCTGGAAGACATCTCTTCCATCGATCTGACCATCGACGGCGCCGATGAGGTGGACCCGAACCTCAACATGATCAAGGGCGGGGGCGGAGCCCTGCTCAGGGAAAAGATCGTGGCGCAGATCAGCCGGCGGGAGCTCATCGTGGTGGACGAATCGAAGCTCTCGCCGATGCTCGGGAAAAAGAGATCGATCCCCGTCGAGGTCATCCCCTTCGGCTGGCAGTTCCAGCACGACTTCCTCCGGACACTGGGTGCGACGGTCACCGTGCGGCGAAACGCCGACAAGAGTCTCTACCATACGGACCAGGGTAACCTCATCCTGGACTGCAACTTCGGTCCCATCGGCAAGCCGCAGCACCTCGCCGATCTCATCCGGCAGCGCGCGGGCATCGTCGAACACGGTCTTTTCCTGAACCTGGCCACGGATGTGATCGTGGCGGGGACCGGGGGTATCCGCCACCTCAAACGAGAGCCGCAATGATAAACCGTGAAAGAATCCAGATCGAGGCTTCGATCCTGTCAGCGGATTACTCGCGGCTGGGGGAACAGGCCCTGGAGGCGGAAGCCGCCGGCGCCGACGGCATTCAGGTGGATGTCATGGACGGCCGGTTCGTCCCCCGGGTCAACTTCGGACCGGAAACGGTCAGGACCCTCCGCCCGATGCTGAAGGGAATCATCGATGTTCACCTCATGATCGTAGAACCGGAACGACACCTGGCGGAATATGCGAAAGCCGGCGCCGATCGCCTGATCATTCACCAGGAAGCCTGCCCCGGGCGGCTCGGCGAGGTCCTTCGGTCCATCCGGCAGTTCGGCGTCGAAGCAGGAGTTACGATCAATCCCGCCACGCCCCTCTCCGTCCTGGAGGAGGTCTGGGACGCGGTGGACGTCATCCAGGTCATGACGGTGAACCCCGGTCTCGGCGGACAGCCGTTCCTCCATGACCAGGTCGGAAAGATCCGGAACCTCGCCCGAAGACTCCATGAACTGGGGGGAACCACGCCGATCGTCGTCGACGGCGGCATCGACACGAAAACGGCCCCGCTGGTCGTCGCCGCCGGGGCGCGGATCCTCGTTGCGGGCTCGAGCGTCTACAACCGCAGGGGCTCCGTTGCGGAGAACCTCGCGGCCCTGAGAGCCAGCGTCACCGGTTTGCAAACCTAGGAGGAACGGCCATGGAACTGGGGGTCATCGGCCTGGGGAAAATGGGAAGTGCCATGGCTCTGCGGCTCGCCCGCGGCGGCCATCAAGTCATCGTGTACAACCGGACCGTCCAGCGGACCTTTGACCTGGCAAAGGAAGAGCCCCGTCTCATCCCCCTGGAGACCCTGCAGGAAATCCGGACAAAGCTCAGGCCTCCCCGGATCGCCTGGACTATGCTGCCCGCCGGGGGCGCAACGGAGGATATGATCGTCCCCCTGTCGGACATCCTGTCTGCAGGCGACACGATCATCGACGGGGGCAATGCCCATTTCAGGGACAGCATGCGCCGGGCACGGACGGTCGAGGAAAAAGGGATGCACTTTCTCGACGTCGGGGTGAGCGGCGGTGTGTGGGGCCTCACGGGGGGATACTGCATGATGATCGGGGGCAGGGAAGAAACCGTCAGACGCCTGCGGGGCATCTTTGAAACGCTCGCCCCGGAGCCCGATCAGGGATGGTGTCACGTGGGGCCAGCCGGGGCGGGACATTTCGTGAAGATGATCCACAACGGCATTGAATACGGCCTCATGCAGGCTTACGCCGAGGGGTTCGAGATTCTCAAGGCATCAAAGGACTTCCAGCTCGATCTCGGAGCGGTCGCCGGGCTCTGGCGCCACGGCAGCGTCATCCGGTCCTGGCTCCTGGACCTCATATCCCTCACCCTTTCCGAAAACCCGGAACTCGTCGGCATCAAGGGCTGGGTCGCCGATTCCGGAGAGGGACGATGGACCGTCCTGGAAGCCATCAACGAGGAGGTTCCCGCGCCGGCGATCACCCTTTCCCTGCCGACACGCCTGGCAAGCCGTCAGGAGGACAGCTATTCAGCGAAGCTCCTGGCAGCGATGCGGAGTCGCTTCGGCGGTCACGACGTGATGAAAGAATAGCCCGGTTGATGATTCGTTTTCGGAGTGAAATCGGGAGATCGGCATGAGCGAGTCGAAAACACAGAAGGAAACAGCCCTCATCGTCATCTTCGGGGCCTCGGGGGACCTGACCCGGAGAAAGCTTGTCCCCGCTCTTCACAGCCTCTCCTGCGAAGGGCAGCTCGCACCGCAAACCGCGGTCATCGGGGTGGCCCGGAGCCCCATGACCGACGAATCCTTCCGGGGGCATCTCTACGGCGGCGTTCATGAGTACTCGAGACTCGAGCCGGGGCGCAAGGATCTCTGCGCCCTCTGGCCCGACTTTGCCGGACGGATCGGTTTCCTCGCCGGCGCCTACGACCGGGAAGAGACCTACCGTCGACTGGACCAGAAACTGAACGACTGGGCCGCCCGATCCGGCGGCAGAGACAACTGCATATTTTACCTGGCCACCCCGCCGGAACTTTTCCCCGTCATCATCGACCTGATCCGGTGCACCGGCCTGAACGAGGGCAGGAAGGGCTGGCGGCGCGTCATCATCGAAAAGCCTTTCGGACGGGACCTCGCGAGCGCCCGGCGGCTGAACGCGCAGGTCCACGCCGTCTTCGACGAGAGCCAGGTCTACCGGATCGATCACTTCCTGGGAAAGGAGACCAGTCAGAACATCCTCACCTTCCGCTTCGCCAACGCCATCTTCGAACCTCTCTGGAACCGGAATTTCGTCGACCATATCCAGATCAACGTCGCGGAGGAAATCGGCGTGGAGCACCGGGGCGGTTACTACGACGGCGCCGGAGCCGTCCGGGACATGCTGCAGAACCACCTCCTGCAGCTCCTGGCCCTGATGACCATGGAGCCCCCGTCGGCTTACAACGCCAAGGCGTACCGGGACGAAAAAATGAAAGTCCTCCAGGCCGTCCCTCCGCTCTGCTGCGACGACGCCGTTCTCGGACAGTACGCCGGTTACCGGCGGGAACCCGGCATCTCCGGCGACTCCCGGACACCGACCTTTGTCGCCGCAAAGGCTTTTGTTCAAAACTGGCGCTGGCAGGGAGTCCCGATGTACCTGAGGACGGGGAAGAAGCTTGCCCGGAAGGTCACGGAAATCATCCTCCAATTCAAAAGCGTCCCCCATCTCCTGTTCCCCGAAAGCGCCGCCCTCACCGCCAACCACATCTCCATCTGCATCCAGCCCGAAGAGGGCATCCACCTCGGTTTCGAAATGAAGGTGCCGGGGACGGCCATGAAAACGACCCCCGCCGACATGGCCTTTCACTACGGTGACCGCTTCGGGGAAGAGGCCATCCCCGATGCCTATGAACGGCTGCTCATGGATGCCCTGCAGGGGGACCCCTCGCTCTTCGCCCGCAGTGACGAGGTCGAGGCGGCGTGGACAATTGTCGAACCCCTCCTCGACCCCCGGGAGAAGCCGATGACCGTCCACCCCTACGAACCGGGCAGCTGGGGACCTTCAGCGGCCGAGGATTTCATCGGCCGGGACGGATGGCAGTGGCACTACAGCTGCAGTGAGGAGTGACCGGTTGGATGAGGCCCCAGATCTATGATAACCCCGATCTCCTCGCCCTTCAGGCGGCCCGGTACCTCACGGGGATCGCCCGGGATTCCGTCCATTCATCGGGTCGCTTCACTCTGGCTCTCTCGGGGGGGGCGACGCCGCGGAGGCTCTACGAGAAACTCGGGGGTGCCGAATGCCGCGAAAAACTCAAGTGGGATTCCATTCACCTCTTCTGGGGCGACGAGCGCTGTGTGCCGCCGGATGACCCCGGAAGCAATTACCGGATGGCCCGGGAGACCTTCATCGACCGTGTCCCTGTTCCGCCCCGGAACATCCACCGGATCCGCGGGGAGATGAAACCGCCGGAAGCCGCGGCGCTCTATGAAAAAGACCTGAAGGCTTTTTTCTTCCCCGACGCCGGAGAATCACCGGGGATCCCCCGTTTCGACCTGATCCTTCTCGGGCTGGGTGACGACGGGCACACGGCCTCCCTCTTCCCGGGGGCGTCGGCACTTCATGAACACGAGCGCTGGGTCGTGGCCTGCCATGTTGACAAGATCAAGAGCTGGCGGGTGACCCTCACGCCCCGGCTGATCAACGCCGCCCGCCATATCCTGTTCCTCGTGTCGGGCCGGAGAAAGGCCCGGTGCCTGAAGGAAGTCCTCCGGAGTTCCTACCGTCCGGACGAACTGCCGGCGCAGGCCGTCCGCCCGGAGGACGGCAGGGTAACCTGGATGGTGGATACGGAGGCAGCCTCTCTCCTGTAACAACGGGTCGCAGGGGCGGGAGCGGAAGATGTTTCCTGTTGCCCCCCGTCTCGTCATCCTGCTTCCCATTTTCGTCGCCACGGCAACTCACAGGGAAACCCCTTCCGGCAGGCCGGGAACGATGGGCTACCTTTTGGAGCACAAAAATTTTACCGGACCGGAATAACCGCCGCGGAGACCATGGAGAAGAAACAGATCCCGGGTATTCAGAACCTCGGCCCGGGGACCTGGGGTGTTCCGGTGAGACGCCCCTGAACCCTACCGCGACCTGCGCCGGCTTTTTGCAGAGGGTTTTTCTCCCCCCTGCGGGGACCAGTAATCGCAGTCCCTCGTGTATTCATTGATCACGTGCTCCAGGAACCTCGCAAAGCGGTAACACTTCCCCGGCACGTGAGGCGGGCAGGGGCTGTAGTACCCGCAGCTCTCGCAATTTCTCTCTTCGTTCTGTGCCATCATGGTCTCATCTCCTTTTTGCTGATCGAACTGTTGCTTTCGGCGAAACAGCAAAAAACACGGGAACGCGGTTTCATGGACAAGACGCCCCCACCGGAAGAAGCCCTCCTCCTGAAGGACCTGGGGAACGGAAGGCTCGTCATTGAGAGGCAAAACGGGGAACAGTGGCTCCTCGATGCCAAGAGGGGCTGGTGTCCCTGGTCCTGGATGTATGAAGGCCGAAAAGTCGCCCTCTGGTTCGGTCCCTGGTCATGCCGTCTGATGAGCGCCGAAGGGGACACCTGCGATTTCTGGACGGAAGAGCAGGTCCTCTGACCCGTCCGCCCTATCGCCCTCCCCGGGGTACCGATGGGCCCCTGGATGATCGGGCACCGGGAGCCCTGCATCTTGATGAGATCGGACATGGGACAGCTCCTGCGTCGATGGACGGGTCACCGGGGTCTCCCCGATGACCCTGATCGTATGACGTTTCTAATGTTCCCCGTTTCCGTCACCATGAGGGCCGTATTCACAGACCCTGTCGAGGCAGCTTTCACATTCGACCTCCAGCGTGGTGTGCGTGATGCCGAAACGCTCCGCCAGTATTTCCCTCGCCGCGCAGACGATCTTCTGGCTGTCCTGGACCGAGATGTCGTCGGTGAGCAGGTGACCGCTCAGGGCCCTCCGGCCCGTCCCGATCGTCCATACATGGATGTCGTGAAAATCCCGGACCCCCGGGATCCCCCCGATATCCCTTCTCAGGCGGTCCATGTCGACATCCCGGGGGGTGGCCTCCAGCAGGACCTCTCCGGATTCCATGATGAGATCCACGGCGCCGCGCAGGACGATGCCCCCGATCATGATGCCGATCAGCGAATCGACGATGTTCCAGCCGGTCAGGGCGATGATCACGCCGCCTATAACGACGCCCACGGACGAGAGCGTGTCGGCCAGGATGTGAAGAAAGGCGCCCCGGATGTTGATGTTATCGCGGGATTCCGACCGGAGGATCAGGAGCCCGAAGAGGTTTCCCCCAAGCCCGATGACCGCCACGGTCAGCAGAACGCCGGTCCGAATCTCCTGGGGCTGAAAGAAGCGGTGGACGGCCTCGAAGAAAATGTACCCTGCGACGGCCAGAAGGAAAAGTCCGTTGACGAGGGCGATGATGATCTCGGCCCGGTGATACCCGAAGGTCCTGCGGTCCGACGGTGGTTTGCGGCTCCAGCGCAGAGCGGTGTAGCTCAGAAAGATCGCCAGCGCGTCGGTGAGCATGTGCCCCGCGTCGCTGATGAGGGCAAGGCTGCGGCTCACGAGCCCCCCGACGAACTCCACCACCATGAGGGTCAGCGTAAAGGAAAAGATGAGAAGAAGTTTTTGATCGCGATTCATGTCCTCTGCATCGGGCCGGTGGTTCCTGCCGCCGACGGTTCACGGCCGCCCTTCAGGCGACGACCTGCCGGATCACATCCACGATCAGGGCAATGCTGAGCAGGATGAGAATGACAACGGCGCCCCATGAAATTCCGTTGGACAGGCGCCCGTTCACGTAAGGGCCCATGAGTTTCCGCTTGTTCACGAGGAGCAGGATGAAGATCAGGACGAAGGGCAGAAGGATGCCGTTGATCACCTGGGAGACGATCATGATGGTGATCAGGGGGGCGCCGGGGATGAGGATGAAAGCACCGCTCAGGATGATGAGCCCCGTGTAAAGCCCCATGAACTGGGGGGCTTCCTGAAAACTCTTGTTGATGCCGGCTTCCCAGCCCATCCCCTCGCAGATGGTGTAGGTCGTGCTCAGGGGCAGGATGGTGGCCGCGAAGAGGGATGCATTGGTCAGCCCGACGGCAAAGAGGATGTTGGAAAACTGCCCGGCCAGGGGGGCCAGAGCCATCGCCGCATCTTCCGCCGTGTGAATGGTGATGTGGTTGGCGTGCAGGGTCGCCCCGCAGGCCATGACGATAAAGAAGGCCACCGTCGAGGCCATCAGGCAGCCGAGCACCACGTCCCAGCGGACGTAGGGGTATTCCTCGATCCTGACCTGTTTCTCCACGATCGCCGCCTGCTGGTAGAATTGCATCCAGGGAGAGACGGTTGTGCCGACCATCCCGATGAGCAGACCGATGAACGCCGTATTCATGTAAAACGTCGGGTAGACCGTGTGCCGGGCGACCTCACCCCAGTCCGGTTTGGCCAAGAAACCCGAAAGGATGTAGGAGAAATAGATGATGCAGGCGCCGAGAAAAACCTTCTCCACCGTCCGGTAGTTGCCGCGAACGACGAGAAACCATATCACCGTGCAGGCAACCGGGACGGTGACGTAGCGGCTGATCCCGAAGATCTCCAGGCTGGCCGCGAGACCGGCGAACTCGGCCGCGCAGGTTCCCAGGTTGGTGACGAGCAGTGCCGCCATGACGAACACCGTCGTCTTGACGCCGTACTCCTCCCGGATGAGGTCCGAGAGCCCCTTGCCCGTGACCACCCCGAGACGGGCCACCATCTCTTGAACAACAATGAGCAGGAACACCATCGGGATGAAGGACCACAGCAGGGCATATCCGTAGTGCGATCCGGCCACGGAATAGGTCGTGATCCCGGCGGCGTCGTTGTCCACGTTGGCCGTGATGAATCCCGGACCCATGATGCTCAGGAAGAAGAGCAATTTTTTCCCGTCGATCTTCCGGATCAGGCTGCGCATGGCTATCGTCTCTTTCGCAAGGGGGTGGGAAGCAGGAAGTCGACGACATCATCGACGGTGATGATCCCCTGGAGGACATTCTCGTCATCGACGGCGGGTATGGCCATGAGATTGTACTTGGAGACCATCTCGGCCACCTCCTTCCTGTTCGCGTCGACGCGGATCTTCTTCGGGTTCCTTTTCATCACGGTTTCGAGCCGGGCCTTGGGATTGGCCAGGATCAGGTCCTTCAGGGACAGAACGCCCTCCAGCCTGTCCCGGCTGTCCACCACGTAGAGGTAATAGATCATCTCGATGTCCGGGGCGATGAGCCTGAGCTCCTTCATCACCTCTTCAGCCGTCATGTCCGGCGGAAAGGAGACGTATTCCGTCGTCATGAGCCCGCCGGCCGTGTCTTCGTCGTGCTCCAGCAGCTCCACAACGTCTTCGGCCTCCTCTTTGTCCATGAGGCCGATGATTTCCTCCGCCTTCTTGTCGGGCAGGTCGCCCAGGATGTCGGCCGCCTCATCGGGGTTCATGGCCTCGAGGACGTCGGCCGCATCCTCCGGTTTCATCTGTTTGATGATGTTCGCACGGGTCTCCTCGTCGAGTTCGTGGATGATTTCCCCGGCGGTCTCCTTGTCGAAGGCGCTGAGAAGGTTCGTCCGTTCCTGCACCGAGAGCTGGGAGACGATCTCCGCCATATCCACGGGGTGCATGTCCGTCAGGCTCTTCCGGGTGATCGTCAGTGTCAGGCGATCAAGCCCGGGTTCGAGGGGCTTGAGATAATGCCACGGGATGAGGGCGCCCTTCTTGGCCCGCCCGAAGCCGAGACGCCGGATGAGACCGCCGAACCCGACGTCGATGGCGAGCAGGCCGAACTGATCCCTCACCAGGCCGAGCTGGACATCGTTGACCCGGACGACCTTGGCCCCGTTGACATCGACGACCTGTTTGTCCATGATGTGCTCCGCGATGCGGATCTCTTTTTCCTGGGGCTTCATGTGGGCCACGGCGTTGGCCTCCTCGTAGGTCGTCACGAACTTTTTGTTGAGGACATTGATGTCCTTCATGAGGATGCGGAAGAGCCCCTCGGGACCGCTGATGTAAATCCCCTCGACGACGGGAAAGGTATCCCCCGGGACCACGTTGAGGTCCTTGATCTTCCCGATCACATTCCCCTTGCGGTCCAGAAGCGGGCGGTCGAGGATTTCGCTCAGATAGATGTCGTCTGTGATCATGGCACGGTCCCGTTTTATTCTGCCTTCTTCTAAGACAAAAAAAACATAAAATCAACGAACTTGTCAGCCGACAGGCCTTTTTCTCACATCCTCTCTCCGGCGGTGCCGCCCTCCGAATCAAAAGGCTTGACAACCGGAATCCCTCTTCCTTATAGAAGATCATGAATGCCGCCGGCGGAGATCAGAGGAAGGGGGGCGCCCATGGGACAGACGGTCAGGATTCTGATGGCCAAGTTCGGCGAAGGCTATGAAGAGGCCATCGTGAGGCTCGCCCTCGCGTTTCGGGAGGCGGGGTTCGAGGTCATATACACGGACACGCAGAAGCCGGAGGCCATCGTGGCTTCCGCCATTCAGGAAGCGGTGGACCATATCGGCATCACGACCCTGCCGGGCGCCGACCTGAACAACATCAAAAAGACCATCGAACTCCTGCGGACATCGGGAGTGGACGATATCCAGATCACCGCCGGAGGGTTTCTCTCCTACGACGACATCCCCAGGATCAAGGAGATGGGGATCGCGGAATTCTTCCCCCGGGGAACAACCCTCGACGAACTCATTGAGTGGTCGAGGGACCACATCAAGCCGGCGGGGCACGACTGACCCCCCGCCGGGAAAACAGCCTCCGTCATGTTCATCGGGACCTGCCCGCCGTTTTCATTACGGCCGCCAACGGTCATCCGCCCGATGACCGGGACCCCTACCTCACTTCGCGGTAAGCCTCGGCGGGGGACTGGCAGTTCGGGCATTCCTCCGGTTTCCGACCGTCCTCGATCCAGCCGCAGTTCGTGCAGACGAAATACCGGGTGTCCCGGTCGATGGTCATGTCCGTAAGGGCCCTCTTGTAGAGTTTCGCGTGTCGCTCCTCGGCATTCCGGGCCTTGGTGAAACCCCCTATGACGGACCTGTCCCCGTCGGCCCAGGCGTCCTTGAGAAAGGCCGGGTAGGCCACTTTGTTGACAAAGGTTTCTTTCTCAAAGGAGCTTTTCAGGTTTTCCTCCGTCGATTTGACTTTCTCCAGCAGGGCGAAATGCTCCCCGGCGTGGACGCCCTCGGCGGCGGCAACGGCCCGGAAAAGCCGGGCGACCTGGGGATAGCCCTCCTCCTGCGCTTTTTTAGCGAAGGCCGTCAGGCGAAAATAGGCCTTGGCCTCCCCGACAAACGCTTTCTCAAGGTTGTCCCGGGTTTTCTCCGTCATGGCTGTTTCCTTTCCCGGCCGGTCCGCCCGTCTTTACCTTCGGTTCCCGGGGTACCGGCATCTTCCCCCCGAGATCCCTGACAAGCTTTCTGAAAGGCTCCTCGGCATAGAGGAGCCTCGCGGCCACCTCTCTCAATTTGTCCACCTGCTCCGCAGGGAGGGTGAGGGTCGTGGGGATGTCCTGGAAGGATTCCCGTTCCGACTTGTCCGGCAGAGCGTCAAAGGCAATGTGGATGACGTAGATTTCGATGGGTTTCTGGCCGGCCGCCTTGTCCTCGTAGGTCCATTCACCGGCGTAACGGCGCAGAAGATCGACGGTTTCGAAATTGTACCTGTTGATCATGATGGTGGAAGACACCCCGAGGACGGCGTCAAAGCCCGGTATCTCGTCGAGAAGCCTCCAGCGAGGTTTTTTCTTCGTCTGGGCATCGACGATGATGAAAGCCACCCGCCGGGTCTTCATGAGCCCTTCCTGTTTGAGGGAATCCCTCACGCCGCCTCGCGCCGCGATGGTGTCGATGATGCCCCGGATGCCGAGATTGTCCGAAACGCCCCCGTCGATGAGATAGATGTAAGGCTTCGTCGCGGGATCGAGATAGGTCTTCATCATGACGGCGTGATGATACACCCGATTGTGCAGATCGGGCTTCTGCAGGGTTTCGTCGATCCAGGGCGGATTTTTGTGACTGCACTGCCCGGCGTAATTCTTGAGGATGATCGGCGACAGCGGCCCCGGGAAGGCCGCCGAGGCGGCAACGGCCCGGGCCAGAGGGAATTTTTCGAAATCCGAGCAGATGAGGGCAAACTGGCCGGGTATGAAACTGAAAGCGATCCCGTCGATGGCATCGGTGGCGAGGATGACAACGGCGGGGCCCCTGCCGCTCGCCAGGTCACCGAGGGTGGCTCCCTGAAAAATCATGCGGTCGTAGTACTCCTGGGCCAGATCGCTTCTGCCGAAGCGGGGAGAGGAGAGCCGGACCCAGTTGACGGGGTTCGCAAGACTCCAGATGAGGGTGCCCTGGATATCCTGCAGGAGGACCTTTTCCCGGTAGTCCCTGAAGGCGTCCCTGCCGTGCAGTCCGTAATAGGCGGCGGTGAAGCTTCCGCCCGACACCCCTGAGACCAGATCCACCTCGTCGAGCAGTGTGTGCCGGGCGGGTTTGCCGTCGGCGCCCTGAATTTCCCGTTGTGCCGGGATCTCCACCCGGTCGAGGGCTTCGAGGATGCCGTAAGATAGGGCCGCCGCACGGGTGCCGCCGCCGGAAAAGGCAAGGAGAAGAAAAAGCTCGTCGGACTTGTCCTGCGATGTCAATTTGCTCTGAAGGGGATTGGGCCTCAAGGCGCTTTCCAGTTTGGGGTTCAGCGGATACTGGGCCGTGCATGAGAGGGTCGCACAAAGACCCATGAGGGCGACCACGATTTGCAGCGATGACCCAAAAACGCTGAATCTCATGTGCTCTCCCTGACGTGTGCTCCTTCAGAACCTCAGAAAATGGAAACCCCAGGGCCCGAGGTCCACGAAAAGCCCGGGATCGATCATCCCTTTGCCGTCCCGCTCGTAGGTCGCTCCGGAAAAAAGGTCTTCCAATTTCCAGACCCTGCCTGCCAGGTCCCCCCAGGGAAGCCGTACATGTCCCTGAGACGGGGTGTCGGAGCAGTTGATGACGACAAGGCGCCTTTCTTCCCCCTTTCGCCGGCACCAGGCCAGGAGGTTTTCAAAACTTCCGTTATCAGGCCAGCCGCTCAGCCCGCAGGGCCTCCATTCCCCCTCGCGTATGGCCCCGGACCGGATTTCCCCGATCAGTTTCCGGTAGAACGAAAGACATCCCTCTTTGACGTCTTCGGCCGGGCGTCTCCCCAGCTGGACGGGAAGCCTGACCTCCCGGCCCTCCAGCTGCCCTTCGTGAAAGAGCTTACCCCCGGGGAGTGTTGCAAAGGCAACGGAGGCCGCCTGGAGCCTGCGGGGCGGGAAAACAGACGCCGCCCGGGGTTCGTCGTGATTCTCGATGAAGCGCAGAAGCTTCCGCTGACCGTCGGGGTCTGCCTCCAGGTGCCGCCGAATCCCTCCCGCATCTCCATGGACCAGCAGGTCGTAGAGCTTTTTGTCGTAGCAGTAGTCGAACCCCTGCTTCATAAGCTCCGTCTCCAGGTCCCAGTAGACCTCGGCAATGAAAAGGAAATCAGGAGAAGCCTTTCGAACGGCCGCGATGATCTCGGTCCAGAACTCGGACCGCGGGCGCTTTCCGGCCCGTTTTCCCCAGGTCTTCTCAAAGACGTCTCCGACGAGAAGCATGGCCATGTCGCACCGGACACCGTCACACTGCCCGGAAACGCCGAGGAGGGTGTCGACGTATGCGCGTCTCAGGCCGCTTCGGAATGCGTTGACCTGCGCGGTGTCCCGCCAGGGAGGGAAAAAGGGATCCCGCCCGCAGGCAAAGACGGAACCTTCGGACTTGAAGAAGGCTTCGGGAGACCCTTTCAGATCCTTGCCGGTCCCCCGGATGAAATAGTCCGGATGCTCGGAGACCCAGGGGTGGTCGACGGCCGTGTGGTTGGGCACGAAATCGAGGATGAGCTTCAGCCCGCGCTCTGTGAGCACCTCGCGCGCGGCGGCAAGCCCCTCCGGACCGCCCAGGCGCTCGTCCACCCTGTAACGATGGACGCAGTATGGCGAGCCGGTGACGTCATCGGACGAGCAGTCCGGCAGGATTCGCCGGCAGTCGTCTCTGAGGGTCTGAAGGCCACGGGCGATGCGGATGCCCGCGGGGCTTCGCTCCCACACACCCATGAGCCACAGGGCATCGAAGCCGGTCACCGAAAAGGCATCCCACTCCTCGGCGGGGACATCCCGGAGGGAGATCGGGCGGCTGTAGCGCCGGCCCAGTTCATCGAGCCATGCCCAGGTGTTGATTTCACAGATGATGGGGCTTTGCGGCCAGCTCTTCATCGGTTTTTGACGATCCCCTTCCTCCGGGGGTTGCGTTCCGGCAGAGATGATACACGGGTCTTACGTCAAAAGGCAAGGGAAGACCTGAAACCCGCCCGCGTATCCCCTCCCGGAGATGGGCCTTGTGAGACGGGATTCACTTGGTGTAAGATTCAACCGCTCATGCCTTGTAAAGGAGGGCGCCCGCCATGCTCAGAAAAGCAGACCCGACAAGCACCGAAGCCTGGAAACTTCTCGCCGAGCACTACCGGCAGGTCAAGGACCTCCACATGAAAGACCTCTTCGCGGGGGACCCGGACCGGTTCAGCCGATATTCCATCGGGTTCAATGACATCCTCGTTGACTACTCGAAGAACCGGATCACCGGCGACACGCTCCCCCTTTTGGTCAGGCTCGCCGAGGAAGCGGGCCTCGGGGAGGCGATCGAAAAAATGTTCTCGGGGGACCGGATCAATGAAACGGAAGACCGGCCCGTTCTTCACATCGCCCTGAGAAACAGGGGCAACAGCCCCGTTTATGTGGACGGGAAAGACGTGATGCCCCAGGTGAATGAAGTCCTGAAGAAGATGAAAGCTTTTTCCATGAATGTCATCTCGGGCAAATGGAAAGGTTACACGGGCAAAAAGATCACCGACATCGTGAACATCGGGATCGGCGGCTCGGACCTCGGTCCCGTCATGGTCACGGAGTGCCTCAGACCCTATGCCAAGGGCCCCCCCGTGCACTTCATTTCGAACGTCGACGGGACACAGATCACGGAGACGCTCAACAGGCTGAAGCCCGACCGGACGCTCTTCCTCATCGCCTCGAAAACCTTCACCACCCAGGAGACGATGACCAACGCCTTCACGGCGCGGGAATGGTTCCTGAACTACGCCCGGGAGCCTCGTCACATCCCGAATCACTTCGTGGCGATCTCGACGGATGCCGAAAAGGTCCGGGCCTTCGGCATCGACCGTGAAAACATGTTCATCTTCTGGGACTGGGTCGGGGGCCGGTACTCGCTCTGGTCCGCCATCGGGCTTTCGATCGCCTGCCGTGTCGGGTTCGAAAATTTCACCGAACTCCTCCAGGGGGCCTACGAAATGGATTGTCACTTCCGGAACGCTCCCTTTCCTGAAAACATACCGGTCATCCTGGCTCTTCTCGGCGTCTGGTACAACAATTTCTTCGACGCCCGGACGGAGGCGATCCTGCCCTACGACCAGTACATGCACCGCTTCCCGGCCTACTTTCAGCAGGGGAACATGGAGAGTAACGGCAAATCCGTCGACCGCAGCGGCAGAAAGGTCGCCTACCAGACGGGCCCCGTCGTCTGGGGCGAACCGGGGACCAACGGCCAGCACGCCTTCTACCAGCTCATCCACCAGGGGACGAAGATGGTCCCCGCCGATTTCCTGGCCCCGGCATTGAGCCACAACCCCGTGGGCGAACACCACATGATCCTCCTCTCCAACTTCTTCGCCCAGACGGAAGCCCTCATGAGGGGAAAAACGGAAGAAGAGGTCACGGCGGACCTCAGGAAAGAAGGCCGCAGCGACGGGGAGATCGCGAAGCTCCTTCCCTACCGGGTCTTCGAGGGGAACCGGCCGACGAACTCCATCCTTTTCCGGAAGCTCACGCCCCGGGTCCTCGGGAGCCTGATCGCCATGTACGAGCACAAAATCTTCGTCCAGGGCGTCCTCTGGAACATCTTCAGTTTCGATCAGTGGGGGGTTGAGCTCGGCAAACAGCTTGCCGGCCGCATCCAAACGGAGCTGAAAAATGAGAAACCCGTCGCATCGCACGATTCATCGACGAACGGTCTGATCAACGCCTTCAAGAAAATGAGGGTCGACTAAGAGGCGGGTGAATTTCATTTTTTCTTGATCTGGTCGGCCACGGCCTGGGTGGCCTTCCGCACGGCCTCGGGATCGCCGAGATAATAGCTGCGGACCGGCGTCAGGTCGTCCCTGAGCTCGTAGACGAGCGGTATGCCCGTGGGGATGTTGAGCCCCACGATCACATCATCGGGGACATTGTCGAGGTACTTGACCAGGGCCCGGAGGCTGTTGCCGTGGGCGGAGATGACGATCCGCTTGCCGGCCTTCACGGCCGGGGCAATGGCCTCGTGCCAGTAGGGCAGGAAGCGCGCCACGGTGTCCTTGAGGCATTCCGTCAATGGGATCTCGTCGGGGCGGAGGTCGGCGTACCGGGGATCTTTCCCGTTGTACCGCGGATCGTCGGGGGTGAGGGCGGGTGGGCGGATGTCGTAACTGCGGCGCCACATCTGGACCTGCTCCGTGCCGTGCTTCTCGACCATCTCGGCCTTATTCAGCCCCTGCAGGGCTCCGTAGTGGCGCTCGTTGAGCCGCCAGCTGTAGTGGACCGGGATCCACATGAGGTCCATCTCTTCCAGGACGATCCAGAGCGTCTTGATCGCCCGCTTCAGCACCGACGTGTAGGCCGCATCGAAAACATAGCCCTCGCAGAGGAGGGTGCGGCCCGCCTGGACGGCCTCGCCGATGCCTTTCTCGGACAATCCCACATCGGTCCAGCCGGTGAATCGGTTTTCCCTGTTCCAGGTGCTCTCGCCGTGGCGGATCAGAACGATTCTTTTCATTCCCCGTCTCCCTGTTCCCTTTGCGGATTGATTCGGTCCTTTATAACTATTTTCAGTAGGCAAGGTCAACGAAATCCATGCGATGACTTGTCTGCTTACTGTCTCGCCGTTCGATGGTTTGCCGGGGGGGCATCCCCGCAGTTCGTCCGAAAGGGGTTGATGTCGATGCCGCCCCGCCTCGTGTAACGGGCGTAGACGGTCAGCCGCTCCGGCCTGCACCGGCGAAGGAGATCCATGAAGATCCGCTCCACGCAGTGCTCGTGGAAATCGCCGTGCCGGCGGAAGGAAACGATATACCGCAGGAGCCCCGTGCGGCTGATCCGGGGTCCGCGGTAGCGGATCTGCAGGCTCGCCCAGTCCGGCTGGCCCGTGAGCGGGCAGTTCGACTTCAGGAGATTGGAGGTCAGCACCTCTTCGACAACGGCCCCCCGGGCGGAGAGAAGCGACGGATCGGGTTTGTAACGGGCGATCCCGGCACGGATGCCGTCGATGAGCTTTCCTTCCAGCTCTTCGACCACCAGGCCGCCGGATTTCTCCGGTGGCATGATATCGACCTTTACACCGCTTCCGCAGGCCCGGCTGAGATCCCGCCGCATCGTCTCTGCAATCTGCCGGAGGCCGGCAAAGCGTGACTGGTTGAAGGAATTCAAGTAGAGCTTCATGGATCTGGACTCGATGAGGCAGGGGGACTGCGCGGGGAAAGCGATCGTCGCTATCGCCACCCGGGGTTTTCCCCCGGGATCCAGCCAGGAGAGTTCATAGGCGTTCCACAGGTCGACGCCGCCGAAGGGGAGGACCCGGCCGATGCCGATCCGGGCGCGATGGGTCGCCCTCGGGACGGGAAGAAGCAGCCGGGGGTCATAGTGATCCCTGTATGGGGGGGTCTCTCGCCGGAAAAGGGATTTTGTTTTTCGCCGCACCGATTCTCCTTCGCCCTTCATCAATCCCAGTCCTTCAGGATGAATCCGATACCGATACGGCTGGTCTTATGGTTATAGTCCACAAGGCTCTCCCCGTAACCGAGGAAATACTGGATATACCCGCTCACCCTTTCGAGGAGGGGGAAGGCCCACTCGAGCTGGACCGCGCCGTGATTGTCGCTCAGGTCAAAGTTGTTCCGCACCATGACACCGAAGCGGTTTTGCTTCCAGAAGTAATATCCCTGGAGCTCGCCGTAACCGAGGTAATCCTCGATATCGGGATTGTCGTCGTCGTCACTGCTTTCGGGGATCCTCAGCCAGGTGTTCAGGAAAAAGACAACGTTGTCACGCTCGAAACCGAAATTGGCGACCACACGGTTCCAGCTCCTCGAGAGGGGTTCGGATTTGCCGTTGGACTGATGGTTGATGCCGACGTTGATGAACCGGCCCTTCAGACCCAGAAAGTCATAGCTGGTCCTGAAGTTCAGGAGAAGCTCCGGCTCGTAGCTTGTTTCGCGGAAAGGCGAGGAATCCTCGAAATTGTAGAACTGCCAGAAGGATTTCTGCGTGTAGCCGAACCAGAGGTCCATATTCTTTCGCAGGATGTCCTGCCAGAGCTTGACCTTGAAGCTCAGCTGAAGCTTGACCTCGGCATTCTTCAACTCCTCCGTCGGTTCGGCTTCCCGGGCGGCCGCTTCGTTCGGGTGCACCACATAGGTATAGGGGAGGATGTAGTTGGATCGGTGGAATTTGATGGCGTATTTCCCCTTCCGCGATTCCCTGTCCAGGTCCCAGAGCCTCTCAAGATAGGTGGGAACTTCCTCGGCTTCCGGGGGCGGTCCCTTGGCGGCCGGCCTCACCTCTCCCGCCGCCTCCACCGCTTTGCGGCCGGCCAGTCCGTCGTAGCATTTCAGGCGCTCCGCGTCGTCCCGGATGCCGGCGCAGTCCTCCAGGCTTCGCGGCGACTCCGCCCACACGATACCGGTGGACAGGAGGATGGTTGCAAGAGTCAGAAAGGCCCGGCTTCCCAGGCAGGATAATTTTCGACCCGGCAAAATTCCCCCGATCTGCATCGTTCCCTCCACAGTCTTCCGATTCTGACTTACAACTGCTGCAGACGATCCTGTTCCGGACTCAGGTCCCATCGCTTCCTTTCGTCAGGGCTTCGGGCCGATCACCGTTCACCACCGTTGAGAGAATGGAGCGGGTGACGGCAAGAACGACAGGGCCGATAAAGATCCCGATGACGCCGAAGGCGATGAGGCCGCCGACCACACCGGCAAATATGAGCAGGAGCGAAAGGTCGACCCCTTTCTTGATCAGGATCGGTCTCATCAAGTTGTCGAGGGTGCCGACGACGAACGCCCAGACGAGGAGCACCGCGGCCCAGGCGGTATGACCCTTCCAGTAAAGCCAGACCGCAGCGGGCACAAGCACAAGGAAGACGCCGAGCTGTGCCAGGGCGAGTATGAACATGACCACCGTCAGCACCGTGACGGCCGGAACACCCGCCGCCGCCAGCCCGATGCCGCCCAGGGCCGCCTGGACAAGGGCGGTGAGGCCGACGCCCAGTGCAATACCCCTGACGGCCTTCGCGGCAAGCACGGTGACCTCCTCACCGCTTCGCCCGCCGAGCCACCGCGCGAAGCGAAGCACGCCCTCCGCGGCTGTTTCACCCCGGAGAAACAGAATGACGGAAATGATCACCGTGAGAAGGAACTGGACGATCATCAGCCCGAAGCTGCCGGCATGATCCACGAACCAGTTGACGATCCTGCCGACATACGGTGCCGCCTTCGCGGTGAGACCCTCCGGCCCCGCTGAGGCGAGTTCCTGCCATCCCGCCGCGAGACGGGGGCCGAGCAGAGGAAGCCCCCCGATCCATCCGGGCGCCGGCGGCAGGCCGGTATCCCGGAGGGACTTCGCCCACCCTGCGATCATGTCGGCGTTCTGCACGATCGTCCCCAGGGCCATCAGGACCGGAACAAAGAAAACCATGAGCAAGACCGCCGTCATCACGGCGACGGCAAGTCCCCGTTTGCCCCACAGCCGTTTCTGCAGGCGCAGCATGAGCGGCCACGTGGCCACGACAATCATGGTTGCCCAGATAATCGAAAGCAGGAAGGGCAACAGGATCCAGATGCTGACTGCGATGAGTGTGCCGATGCAGACAATGGACAGTGTCACCCGGCTGAGATCCCGGGTGGAGGGCATCGATGCCATGAACGTCAACCTTTGTGATGGACGGGAAAACGGCCTCGTCGCGAACTTTTCATTTTCACCCGTTCATCGCAGAGGAATATGGCAGTAAATGACGGTTTTTTCAAGCACAAAGGTCGAATCGGGACCCCTATCATCCGAGTCTTCCGGCGACATCGCCGAGGCGTAGATGCCGCCCACGCGCGACCCCATGCTGGTTCCAGCAATGAAATCGACGGGGACGCGGAGTTTCTCCAGGACCTTGAACACGCCCACATGGGCCACACCGCGTGCACCGCCCCCGGAGAGGACGAGGCTCACCTTCGGACGACCCCGGATTTTGTAAAGGTCCTTCTGCGGCTTTTCCCCGACAGCCTCGACACTCAACGCCGACAGGAAAAACATACTAAGGATGGCACCAGGGTAAACCAGGATTTTGCGGGAGGTCTGCTTGGTCATGGCGAACCTCCAAGTGTCGAGCCTGAAAGCAGGGACGGATTCGGTTCCGTCGATATGTTCATTAGAGCCCCTTCTTCTCACTTCCTCCTCTGATCCGTGGCGGGCCGTCACGGGGGACTCCATGCGGCGGCTCCATCAGGGAGGAACCATGGCCATAATTCAAAAATGCTGTCGGGCCATGGACACGGCTCAAAAGGAGAAGGCCGAAGCTGACCGGCTCCGGCCTCCCGAAATCCCTCTCACTTCAGTATGAAATCATCTCTTCTGTTTCTGGCCCAGCACTCCTCGGTCGATTCCTTGCAGACAGGACGGTCCTCGCCGTAGCTGATCGTCAAGATCCGACCGGCGCTGACCCCCAGCGTGTTGAGGTATTTCGCCGCGGCTTCAGCCCTTCTCTGCCCCAGGGCCATGTTGTACTCGTTTGTCCCGCGCTCGTCGCAGTTCCCCTCGATCACAACCTTCCTGTCCGGGTTCCGGGTGAGCCAGTCGGCGTTCTTCTTCAGGGTTGCCCGCGACTCGGACCTCAGGTCGTACTTGTCGAAGTCAAAGTAGATCGCGTCGAGCTTGTCGACCCCCGGAACCATGGGCGGAGGCACCATGGCGGCCGGTTTTTCGGCAGGTGCCGCGGACGTCGGCGCGCAGAAGAAGACCTTCTGGACGTAGGCCGCCATCGCCGCCGGCGTCGTCAGGTTGTCGGCATTCTCCACGAACCCGCACCCGGCATCCGCCACAATCTGCTCCGCAAGCTTTTTTCCCACCGGGTCCTTGCCGATCTGCACCGGGTAGATGCACAGGTTGTCGCCGTAATCCGCTTTCAGCTTCGCCACGTTCTCCATCACCGACTTCGGGCGGATGTCGTCGATCCCCTCGACCTCCTCGAAATCGCTGAAGAGAATAATCGCCGACTTGCCGACCGCACCCTTCAGATCCCCGCCGGCTCCCGCCAGCGCCCGGCCGATGGGCGTACGGCCCAGGCCCCGCTTCACGTTCTTCTCCAGCGCCGCCTGGAACTCCGCCTTGTTAAAGGACGTCCGGCCCAGCACAAGCCAGGTCGTCTCATCCCCGCCCACCTTCTCGGCACCAAAGAACCGAAGGGCGCCGTTTAGCTTGATGTCCGGGGGGATCGTGTCCACCATCTCGCTCACCGTCTTTTTCTCGAAAGCGAGCCTGCTCATACCCGCCGGCTGGTAGAAGGCGTTCATCGAGTCGGACCTGTCGAAAAGAACAACGAAATTGTCTATGCACTGCACCTGGCCCGCCGCCCTCACGTTCGGCATTACGTCCACGGGCGCGTAGGCCTTCTTCTCCGCGCAGCCTGCCGCCACGGCAAGGAACAGCAGGACTGCAATCCATCTGAAAGCTTTCTTCTCCATATCCATACCTCCTTCGCTTGTTTGCCTTGTTTGAACGAACGGCGGGGTCGGGCACTCCCGAAACACCCGCCTGACACCGTCTTCCCGATAGAGAAACGCCTCCCCCCGCTGTCCGCTTCAGCCATCGCCGTCGCGAAATCACCGCGGACGGGCGTCTTCATCGCGATGGCGACGTTCCGCGGATCTCTGCCCGGGCCTGGTTGGCCATGCGGACGAGATCCCAGTAGGGCGGCCTGTGGCCCTCCTTCTCCCGGAAGGCGGCGGCCCGGGTCAGAACCTTTGCCCTGATCGCCCTGTGACGGCTGTCCAGATCCAGGTTCCTCAGGGCCGCGGGGACATCCATCCCCTCGGGAATGGGCCCCACGACGCCGAACTGATTCAGCACGGCACAGTAGGCCTTCAGGATCCGTCCCGGGGCCAGGAGATACCACGGACAGGTGAGACGGTCCCCCTCGTCGGCCCCCTCGAGCATGGCCTCGACGACGGCGCTGTCGACATGGTCCTGCCAGAGCGCTTCGGGATCGCGCCACTCGGCCACGACGGTGAGTTGCGGATCGTACTCGAGGTCCGCCGGCGCCTGGGTCTCGAAATGGGTCACACCGAAATCGGTGAGCCACCTAACCACCCCCGGGGCGGACATGCGGGTTGTCCACTTCCAGAGATTGATACCGAATTGCTGGTAGGCCGCAGAGGCCACTTCCGAGCAGAACTGCAGAGAGTGATCGCGAAAGTCCATCGCGAAATCATAGGGAATGTGCCGCGCCTTCACCTCCTCCAGGGCCTTCTGTGCGGCCTTGTGAGGAAGCATCGGGTCGGCCTTCATCTGCGGCAGGTCGGCCCTGAGACGCAGGACCATGATTCGAAGCTTTTTATCCTTGAGATACTCCTCCAGGGTGGAGACGACCACGCCCCTTTCGATGTGCGCCTCCATGATGCTTGGGACGCCTGTCTTTTCGTCGACGTGCAGGAGGGCAATGTGGGAGAAATTCCCCGGGTAGTCGTTGCCGCGGGCGATGAGGGCCGAAGTCGGTGCGCCCCCCCGGGACACCAGGATATCCCCGCTTCGCAGGGTTCCACCGATCATCTCGAAGGAGGGTACGACCGAGGATTCGTTTTGACCCATGATGAGGCCGGCATAGGTGCCGGCAGGGGCCTGCAGCATGACTTCTTCCAGGGCCATCCTTCCGCCGTAGAGCATGCGATAGAGGCGGTTCCGAACCTCGCGGCTCTCCAGGTCCCACCGCCTGGACTGGACTTTCAGGACATTTCTCGTCCGTGTGACCAGAGCGATGTATTCATCAAGACGGGCGGGGCAGACCGCCACCATGGTGCCGAGACCGAAGATGACCTTTTCCAGTTCGGGGAAAACCGGGTCGTCGGGTCCCCGTTGAGACTTCGAGAGGCGGTCGAGAGCCCGGTTGCACGCCTTCAGGCCCCTGTCCATCCGGTTTTTGAGGCCCTCGCAGCCGATCCCTTTCGCCTCGCGGAAATAAGCCCCCAAGGCATCCCAGGTTTGATCCTGCTTCCAGGTGAAGGGCTCGCCGATGATCCCCTGCGGTGGAATCCGCTCCGGAGACGGAATGGAAAGGACGGCGAGAACAAAGACCGCCGCGGCAATCCCCGTCCATATCTTCCGTCGCATCATGAGGGTTTCCTTTTCATGTAATCACTCGGATGACGGCCCTCGCATCGCTATCGTCCATCTCCCCTTCAACTTCGTTTTTTTACATCGGTCCACATCTTCGAATCATACATTTCCTCCATCTTCTTGAAATTCGCTTCCAGCATGTCGAGGTAGGTCTTCTGCATTTTTTTCGATTTGAGGGTCCATTCCTTCATCATCTTCTTCGACTCCTCCTGCAGGACCCCGCTCTGGCTGAACATCAGCTCCAGCATCTTCTCTCCCTGCTCCTGCATGGCAAACATCGACTTCAGATAGGCTTCCCACTGCGTCTTCCAGAACTTCATGATTTCTTTGTTCATTTTTCTTTCCCTCCCTTCGGTTTTATTCCCGTTTCCGTCGAATGGCTTGAAAGTGTTATTCGATCCCTCCTATCGTCTTTTCCCGCACCTGAGCGGTTCTGTCGTGCATGAATTTCCCGAAAGCATCGATAGAGTCGACATTTCCCATATAAAATAATCGGCTATCCGGGCGGACGGTCTTGATCAGGCCGGACAGGACCCTCTTGGGGCCGACTTCCACGATGGTCTCTATGCCCATTGTCTTCATCCTCTCAATGGTTTCCTGCCAGTGGACAGGAGATACCATCTGCCGCCTCATCAGATCCGCTGCATTCTCCCGGGTGTACACTATGGAGGGATCGCAATTGGGGATGACGGGGACTCTGAAAGTCTTGAAATGCACCTTTTCCAGGTCACGGGCGAAAAGGGCGGAAGCCTCCGTGAGAAGCCGCGAATGGCAGGGAACACTGATGGGCAGAGGAACAACGAGCTTTGCCTCGATCTCCTTTGCCCTGTCCATCAGCCGCTCGACAGCGCGGGCATGACCGGAAACGACGATCTGGTTAGGGGCGTTTATATTCGCAAGGTCGACGGGTTCATTCTCGCCGGAGCATTCCGTGACGAGGGACTTCACCTGGTCGAGGGTCAGACCGACGATGGCGACCATGGCGCCGAAGCCCTCCGGAAGGGCTTCCTCGTGATATTTTGCCCGTGATCGAACGAGCATCAGGATCTCTTCGAGGTCAAGGGCACCGGCGGCATAAACGGCACTGTACTCGCCCAGGCTGTGTCCCGCAACGACGGTGGGATTCAGTACATTCCGTTCTCGCAGAGTTTCATAGACGGCGACCTCGAAGATGAAAACGGCAAGCTGGGTGTTGACGGTCCGGCGAAGCTCTTCCTCGGGACCATGCAGGCACAGCGAAAGGATGTCCACGCCGAGTATGTCACAGGCCAGTGTGAATACCTTGCGGAAGGTCGCCTGCTGCTCGCAAAGGTCCGCCCCCATTCCAACGAACTGCGAACCCTGTCCGGGAAATACAAGGCCGATGCGTTCCATACATACACCCTCTACATTCAAATTCGTCAGGGCTCCTGTACATAGGTTCCGGGAGCTTTCTCCAGGGGAGGGTATTTCGGGGATCCCAGCGCGGGCGGCTCCCCGGGAGACAGGCTTCTCGCCTGCAGCCACCGCGTCCAGTCCTCCCACCATGAGCCGCGTTTATCCTCCCGGCAACTCAACCACCGATCTGAATCCGCCTCTCCTCCTGCCTCGCCGGCCCAGAATTTCCTCCGCGACATCTCCGACGGAGGATTCACGATGCCGGCGATGTGACCGTCACTGGAAAGAACGTACCGGACGGGGCCATGGACCTTGTCGCAGACCTTGAAGGTGCTCTTCCAGGGACAGATATGGTCGATTTGCGTTCCGACCGCATAGAGCGGTTGCCGGATACGCCCCAGGTCGATGGGGCGGCCACCGAGATGGAGGCTATCTTGTTCCACGAGCCTGTTGTTCAGGTAAAATTCGCGCAGATAGAAGGAACACATCGCCTCCGGCAGGCGAGTGCTGTCGCTGTTCCAGTACAGCAAGTCCGATTTCGGCGGCGGCAGGCCGTACAGACAACCGTTCATGAAGTTTCGCCAGATCAGGCTGTCCGACCCGAGCATGCGGAATGCCAGCTCGATGAATTTCTCGCTCAGGTACCCCGTCTCCTTCATCATCGCTTCGATCCACTCCACGGATTTCCGTGTCACCAGGAACCCGATATCCCCCGGCTCGGAGAAATCAACGAGTGTCGAGAAAAGAGTCCAGTCGACCACAGGAAAGGGCTTGCCCGGTTCGCAAGGTTCCCGGTTCAGCCAGGCCATGAGAGCCGAAAGGGCCGTCCCCCCGATACAGTAACCTGCCGCGTGGACGGGTGCATCACGGCAGATGGAGCCGGCCACCCGGATCGCCTGCAGGGCGCCGCTCAGCATATAGTCGTCGAAGGTTACATCGCGCATTTGAGCATCGGGGTTTTTCCAGCTGATGATAAATACGGTGAATCCCTTCTGCCGCAGATAACGGACGAAACTCATCGGCGGGGTGAGATCGAAGATGTAGAATTTGTTGATCCAGGGCTGGATGAAAACGACGGGGACAGGGTAGGTTGCATCCGTCGCTGTCTCGTACTGAATCACTTCCATCAGGTTGTTACGGAAGACGACCGCACCGGGCGTTGTGGCGATGTCGCGGCCGACCTTGAAGGCCCGGCTGTCCACCATCCGCATCAGGGGATGCCCTTCGCGGAGGTCTTTCATGAAGGACTGCAGACCCCGGGCGAGACTCTCGCCGTTGCTGTCCATGAACCGCCGGATGGCGGAGAAATTCGTCCAGAAGCTGTTGGATGGCGACAAGCTGTGGATCAACTGCCGGGTCCAGAAAAGCATTCTCTTGCGCTGCTTTTCCTGCAGCCCCGGCGCCCCGTCGATGAGGTTCCGCAGCCAGTCCTCGTAGATGGAATGGTGCCTGCGTGCCAGCTGGGCCCCGGATTTCAGCATATCGAAGAAATCCGCCCGCCGGGGTTCCCCGCCGTCGGCCGACTCCTCGGATGTCAGGAGCCGGCGCAGCTCCTCCGTCGTCGCTTCCTGAAGTTTCAACATGAGATCCGCCTGCATTCGCGCCAGCTCCCATGGGTATCTCTCCCAGGCGCGACACAGATCCATCATCGCGGAATAGATGCCGAAGGGATCCACGGTGACCACCCCTTTCCTTCACGGCTTGGTCTTGACGAAGCGGGCGATGTAGGAAGCCAATTCCCCGAGGGTCATTTCCGCCGCCAGCATGTCCAGCGACACCTTCAGGGGGAAATTCTCCTCCAGAAACGTTTGCAGGTTGACGGCCGCCATGGAATCGTACTCGGGAATATCGCCCAGACACATCTCCGCCGTGATCGGCACCTCCCCGATCTCGGGAAAGAGATCGAGAATGCCCTCTTTGATCTTCTCCATGATCTCGTTCATCGGTTGCTCCTGTTTCGTTCACGGGGTCTGTCAGATACGGATCAGGTTCGCCCCCCAGGAAAGTCCTCCGCCAAAGGCGGCAATCACGGCGAGATCCCCCGGCATCAGACGACCTTCATGGATGGCCTCATCCAGCCCGATGAGAACCGACGCGCTTGCCGTGTTTCCGTATCGATCGAGATTAACGAAAAATTTTTCTCTCGGAATTCCGAGCAGACCGGCAATCCCGTGCAGGATGTTGATGTTCGCCTGATGGCAGATGAAACACTTCACTTCTTCCATCGTCACACCGGCCTCCTCCAGAAGCCTGCGGATGATCACCGGGCCTCTGTCCAGGGAAAAGGCAAACACCTCTTCACCCCTCATCCGGAAGTAGGCCGATCGAGGACCGGGCATTTTTTCAAAGGGAAGCATGGTCCCCCCTCCGGGAACGCAGATGATGTCGCTTCTGCTGCCATCGGTTGCGAGGCAGGAGTGCAGGACTCCCCGCGAACCGCCCCTTTCGGCTTGAAAGAGAACCGCGCCGGACCCATCTCCGAAGAAAGGGTACGTCGCAAAATCCTTTCTGTTGAGGATTTTGGAGTACATCTCCGACGCGACGAGCAGGATATTCCTGCATGTTTCCGACCGGATCAGGGCGTCAACGACGGCAATCCCGAACGAGCTGCCGGAACAGACGGAATTGATGTCGAATGCGAACGCGGCCCTTGCTCCCAGCTCGTGTTGAACACGTGTCGCCGTGGCCGGCTGCAGCCGATCCGGAGACGACGTGGAGAGAACGATACCCTGCAGGTTTTCCGGCGGGAACCCGACCTTCTGCAGGCATTTCCTGGCTGCGGCGATGGCCAGATCGGATGTGCACTCTGTCTCGTCCGCGTGCCGCCGGGCCTGCACGCCGGTCTTCTCCACGATCAGATTGCGAGCCTCATGCGAAAACTGAGAAAGGTCCTCGTTCGAGATAATCTTTTCCGGGAGAAAGCTGCCCGTGGATAAGATACATGCCCTTTGCATTTCTCACTCCAAGCATGATCCTTACGGTTGCGTATCGTTTCTCTCGCTGAATGCTCGGCTCCGGATCATTTCGCCGGAACCTTCATGAACCCGATACTCGTCCGGACATGACCGAACAGGCGGTGATGGGAATAGAAATCGATCCGTCCGATGAAACCCCTGTTCCTCCCCCCGCCCATTCCATGTTTTCTCTAACCGGTTTGACCGAAGAGCGCCTGCCGGGTGTGCAGGGCGATCATCAGCTCCTCGTCGGTAGGAATCACCCAGGCGCGAACCGGGCTTCCCTCGCGGCTGATACAGGGCCCGCCGGCCTCGTTCGCTTTTTCATCGAAATCGAGCCCGAGCCACCGGGCGCTTCGGCAGACCCGCTCACGGATCGGCACCGAATTTTCACCGATGCCTGCTGTGAACACGACGGCATCCAAGCCTCCGAGGGCCCCGGCCATGGACCCCAGCTCCCGGGTAATCCGGTAGACGAAAAGCTCAACGGCCTCGGCGGCCCTGTGATCCTTGCTCGCCAGGAGGGTCCGCATGTCGCTCGAAATCCCCGAGACGCCCAGAAGCCCCGACTCCTGGTAAACAAGCGTTTCGATGGCCCTCGCGTCCATGGCGCATTCGTCCATCAGGTAGAGCATGACCCCGGGGTCGAGGGTCCCGCAGCGGGTTCCCATCATGAGGCCTTCGACGGCGGTGAACCCGAGCGTGCAGGCCATACTCTTGAGGCCCTCCATGGCGCAGAGGCTCGCCCCGTTTCCGAGGTGGGCTACGACGGTGCGGCCTCCGGCCGCCTGCGGGTCATAGCCCGGCAGGACCGAGGCGATGTATTCATAAGACAAACCGTGGAAACCGTAGCGGCGGACCCCCTGCTCGGTGAACTTCCGGGGCAGGGCGAAGGCCCGGGCCACGGCGGGGATGGTCGTGTGAAAAGAGGTATCGAAGCAGGCCACCTGGGGGAGGTCAGGGTTTCTTTCGGCCATGATCCGGATGGCGGCCAGGTTGTGGGGCTGATGCAGCGGCGCCAGGGGAATGAATTTTTTGAGGTCCTCGAGAATTTGGGCGGTGACGACGGTAGGTTTCGTGTACTCGAGCCCGCCGTGGACGACCCGGTGCCCCACGGCCACGACCCGGTCATCGCCGTCCGACAGGTTTTCCCGGCCCCATTGCAGAAGTTCCTCCACGGCACCCTCCTGGCCGAGTTTTGTCCCCGGCGGCCACGTCTTTTCCCCGATCACCTTCCCCGCACCGTCTTTTACCTTGAATCGCGGCTCCGTGTAAAGCCCCTCGAACTGGCCGTCGGCGAGCGGCTGAGGTTTCTCGGCTTCGTTCCGGTAGATCGTGAACTTCAGGCTCGACGACCCCGCGTTGAGAATAAGGATCAGATCTGCCATCGAGGTCACCTCGTCTCGTATGTTCCGCTGCGCCGGGCGTGGGCGACCTGCGTCATGACCGCGACAGAGGCAAGCCTCGTCCGGAGCGAGTCTGCGCGGCTCGTCAGGACAACGGGAACCCGGGTCCCGAGAACAATGCCGGCCCCTTCGGCCCCGGCCAGGTAGGTGAGCTGTTTGAAGAGCATGTTGGCCGCCTCCAGGTCGGGTGCCAGCAGGATGTCCACATCTCCACTCACGGGTGATGTGATCCCCTTGATCCTGGCGGCCTCGGCGCTGATGGCGTTGTCGTAGGCCAGGGGGCCGTCGAGGAGGCCGCCCGTGATCTGGCCCCGGTCGGCCATCTTGCAAAGGGCGGCCGCTTCCAGGGTGGAGGGGATCTTGGGGTTGATCACTTCTACGGCGGAGAGGATGCCGACCTTGGGCAGGGTGATCCCGAGCGCGTGGCCCAGGTCGATTGCGTTCTGGACGATGTCGCGCTTGTCCTCGATCGTCGGGAAGATATTCACAGCCGCGTCTGTAATCATGAGCATTTTGGGGTAGGTGGCGACGTCCATGACGAAGGCGTGGCTGATCCGGCGCGAGGTGCGAAGCCCCGCCGCCGCCGGGACGATCGCCCCCATGATCTCGTCGGTGTGAAGACTCCCTTTCATGAGGGCCTCCACCTCGCCCTTGCTGGCAAGTTCGACGGCCTTCGCCGCCGAGGCGTGGCTGTGCTCCGTGGAAACGATACGATAGGGAGCAAGATCGATCTGCGCCCCCTCGGCAGCCTGCCGTATCTTCGCCTCCGGTCCGACGAGTACCGGGATGATGAAGCCGCGGCGTGCCGCCTCGACGGCCCCCCGGAGAGACTCGGAATCGCAGGGGTGCGCGACGGCGCAGGGGATGGGCTCGCAGCCCTGGCAGCCTTTGATGAGTTGCGCGAAGGCATCGCCGTATCGGAGTTCCAGGTGAGGAGGTTTGATGACGTCGTAGACAAGGCGCGACAGGGGGGCCTCCACCGTCACGGTGCCTGTCACAAGCTCCTTGCCCGCCTGGTTGACGCAGCGGCAGTCGAAGACGACGAGGTTTCCCTTCTTTCGCTTCTCCCTGGCGGTTACCTTTGCGGTGAGCCTGTCCCCGGCAGCGAAGTCCCCGCTGAAGCGCAGGTCCCGGTGCACGATCCTGGTCCCCGGGCCGGGCAGTCGTGCGCCAAGAAGGATGGAGATGACGGCCTCGGCGCCGGAGGCCTCCGTCCTCTTGGGCTCCTGACGGACATCCGTCCCCCCCGGCCCTTTCAAATAGAAAGCATCCACGTCACCCGACACGATGGCGGCCACATCGATCTGGTGTTGCGAAATCGTGACGGTCACCTCCGCGGAGGTCCCGACCTGGATTTCGTCGAAGGTGACGTTTGTCAACTCTTTCAGGGAATCTTGCAAGGGTTCCATCGGTTTTTCTCCTTGTTGCATGCGGTCTTCTCCTCTGTTCAACCTTTTTCAGGCGGAGCGTTCCCGCCTTCGGCACCGGTGATCGGAAGCCGCAGAGTCCCCCGGGCGAGAAGCACCCGTGATCCGCGGCTGTGGGTAAAGTACGAAAAGGCCCAGCGGATGAGCACGACGAGACGACTCTCGAAGTTGATCAGGAGAAGCAGGTGAATGAAGAGCCACATGAGCCACGCCGTCATCCCCCCGAAACGAAACCGGCCGATACTGGCAACGGCGGCATGGCGCCCGATCACGGCCATGGTTCCTTTGTCGAAGTAGCTGAAAGGTTCTGCCGCCGGTTCCCCCTGAAGCCTCTTCCCGATGACCCTTGCCGCGTAACGCCCCTCCTGGGTCGCCACGGGGGCAAGGCCCGGCAGGGGGTTTCCGTCTTTTCCGGGAATGTGCGCGAGATCTCCGATAACGAAGATCTCCGGGTGGCCCGGGACGGTGAGATCGGGGTTCACCATCACCCTTCCCATGGAATCCACCCGGGCACCGGTCTTCTCCGCGAGCAACTTGCCCAGGGGAGACGCGGCGACACCCGCCGCCCAGAGGACGGTGCGCGCTTCGATCCGCTCGGTACCGCCGGGAAATCCCAGGACGATCCCTTCCTCGTCGATGGCAGTGACCTTCACGCCGGTCCGTACCTGCACGCCGAGGGCGCGGAGCTTTTCCGCGGCATGGGCGGACAGTTGGGGGTGAAAAGCGGGGAGTACCCGACCCGTGGCGTCCACGAGAATGATCCCGGCCTCCTCCGGGTGGATCGAGCGAAAGTCCTCCTTGAGGGTGTCCCGGGAGATCTCGGCGACCATTCCGCTCAGTTCGACACCGGTGGGACCGCTCCCGACGATTACGAAGGTGAGCCATGCCCGG
>DAOTMG010000008.1:0-85496 GCA_035450185.1 Syntrophales bacterium
CGTTGCGCACCCCATGCCCTCTACGACTGAAAAATGACTTTGGGCAACAGCCCGTTTATCCTTGACTGATCCGGTCTTTCGCTTGCGCAAACAAAGACAGGAGCTTAGGATCGGACTCCGTCATCATCAGAAACCGCTTCCGGCCAATGCTCACGGCACTGTAGTCGATCCCGAGCATCCGCCCTATCTCCTTTTGCTTCATCCCGCCATAGCGGTAGAGCATCTCCATCAGCAGCCCGCGCCCGGGACCCCGGTTGCCCTTTCTTAACAGATCACCTCGCTCAACGTTCAGCACTGCGCAAACGGCCGCGACGATCTGATCGGGCTCTACAGATACCTGCAATTTCCCGACCGCGGGCTGCTCTCGGCTCGTACCGGCAGAAGGCACGTATCTTTCCCTCACCCCCTCCACAAAACCCCTCTCGCCGATGATCCCATGGCCCTTGCCCAACTCCAGAGGATTTCCCAAATCTGTCACAAGCCCCTGCTCGACAAAACCGGTATAGCTGCGTCTACCACGTGTCGTATCCCCGCCAAAATAGTCGAGAACCTCCTCCACCCGTAGGAAAGGCCGGCGCTCGCTGCGAGCCACATAGCCGGGGTAGCTGCTCCAGCCATAGGAACGCAGAATCTTCTTCCGGGCCGCATAATCCTTCGATCTCGTCTGTTTGATCTTGACCGGATTGAGATGGATATAGCGGGAGACCTCCTTCAGGTAATGGTCCGCATCGATCAGCAAGGAATGGTAACGGCCCTGGTAGAGATGGCCCGAGCGCCGGTGCCGCCGGTTGAAGAAGGCCGTGTAGGAGATATTGAAGTGACGCATGAACTCCTGGAGATTTCCCAGGGGTGTTTTCACCAACAGGTGGAAGTGGTTGCTCATCAAGACATAGGCAAGGACCTCTGTCCTGTAGACCTCCGAGGAGCGTCCCAGCAGATCGAGAAAGGCCAGACGGTCTGCATCGGTAGAAAAGATACTCTGGCGGGCGTTGCCGCGGCAGGTAACATGGTAATAGGCGTTTTCGAACTGAATGCGCAGAGGCCGTGCCATGGGCCGGATTGTACAACCTTATGCCGTTTTGTCAAGAATAAAGATTTGACCCCTTCTCTGGATCCAGGTTCGTGAACGATAGCTCCAGAGCTGTCGGAGCTTGTCTTTGAGGATCATCACGGTGTTGATGACCTCGTTGAGCGCCAGTAGCTCTCGGAGCTGTTGGCGGTGGGTTCGTGCCGGATGGTATAACGGCATCCATTGCCGGGAGATACAAAGTTCTTGCAACCCCTTGATGGCTCTGTTAGAAAACCCCTCAAGGATCGGGGATTCAGCCGGCCGAAGACGGCAGTCCCTGATTCGCGAGAGGTTGCCGCATCGAATGAAGGAAATCCTGACCGTCCGGGAACTGACGGAAAGAATCCAGCTCGTTCTCGAGTCCAGTTTTGATTCCCTTTGGGTTGAAGGGGAAATCTCAAATCTCAGAAAACCCGCCTCAGGCCACCTGTATTTCACTCTCAAGGACGAAGAGGCGCAGATCCGGGCCGTGATCTTCCGCCCGGTCTACCGCGCCATGAGGTTCGAGATCCAGGACGGCATGCACATCATCTGCCGGGGGCGGCTTGCCGTCTACAAACCCCGGGGCGAATACCAGATCATCATCGAAGTAGCCGAACCGAAAGGCATCGGAGCCCTGCAGATCGCTTTCGAACAGCTGAAGGCGCGCCTGGAAAAAGAAGGGCTTTTCGATCCCGCACGCAAGAGACCGATCCCCTATCTTCCCGGGAAAATCGGCGTCGTCACGTCGCCCACCGGAGCCGTCATCCGGGACATTCTCAATATCACCGGGAGGCGTTTCCCCTCGGTGGACATTGTCGTCGCGCCCGTTCGCGTCCAGGGAGTCGAGGCCCCTGCCGAGATCGTGGAGGCCCTGGCAAACCTGAACGCCCTGCGGGACGTGGAGGTGATCATCGTCGCCCGCGGCGGAGGGTCCCTGGAGGACCTCGCCCCCTTCAACGACGAACGGGTCGCCCGGGCCATTGTCGAATCGCGGATACCCGTTGTCTCAGCCGTGGGTCACGAGATCGACTTCACCATTGCCGATTTTGCGGCGGACCTCCGGGCTCCCACGCCCTCCGCCGCGGCCGAACTGGTGGTCCCGGTGCGGGGCGAGCTGCGTGATACTCTGGGACGGCTGCGCCTTCGCCTGGAGTCCCATCATCGCAGGCTCAGGGAGCATCTGACCGATCAGCTGGCTTCCCTGCAGGAGCGCCTGCGAGACCCGCGGAGAAAGATTGCCGAACTCCGGATGTCCCTGGACGATCTCTTTGAAAATCTTTCGGCGTCGCTGCGGCGCGCAACCGGCGAGAGAAGATTGCGGGTTGCGGCCGAAAGCCGACACCTCATGGCCCTGACACCGCTGGCCGGCATCCGGAATTCGTTCTTTCTTATTGAACAGATGAAAAAAAACATGATAACCGGATTCCACCGCATGCTGGATCATCTCAAGGGCAGGCTTGAGACCCGGACGGGCATCTTGGATTCGCTGAGCCCTCTCGCCATCCTGAAGAGGGGTTACAGTATCGCCCGAACAATGCCGGAGGGCCTGATCATCAAGGAGGCCGCGGCTCTCGCGGTGGGGGATGAGGTGGGCGTCAAGGTTTCCCGGGGAAGCTTCGATGCCAGGGTTATTCGTATCCACAGGGAGTGATCGCCATGGCAGAAGAGAAATTCGAAAAAGCCCTTGCCAAGCTGGAGGATATCGTCCGCCGGATGGAGCAGGGGGATCTGACGCTGGAGGAATCCCTCAAGGCCTTCGAGGAGGGGATACGCCTGTCTCGGCTCTGCGCGAAAAGGCTGGATGAAGCCGAACGGAGGATCCAGGTCCTCCTGAAAACCGAGGAGGGTCATGCCCTGAAGCCCTATTCGGGAGAAACCGGGGAAGATGAAAATAAACCTTGAGGATTATCTCGAGTCGAAAAAGAAAATCGTGGACGCCGCCCTCGAGGGCTGTCTGTCCGGCTTGAGCTCCGTACCCACCACCCTCGTTGAGTCCGTCCGTTACAGTGTCTTCGCGGGGGGGAAAAGGCTGCGGCCCATCCTCTGCCTTGCCTCGGCGGAAGCGGTGGGAGGGGATCCCGGAGCGGCGCTTCCCGCGGCGTGCGCTCTGGAGATGATCCACACCTACTCCCTCATTCACGACGACCTCCCGGCCATGGACGATGACGATTACCGGAGGGGAAAACCGACGAACCACAAGGTTTTCGGAGAAGGCCTTGCCATCCTCGCGGGAGACGCCCTTCTGACGGAGGCGTTTCATCTGCTTTCAGAGAAAGAACGATTCAAGGGGGTGCCGGCCGATCGCGTCCTGAGGGTGATCCGGGAGATTGCCCGGGCCGCGGGCCCCTTCGGCATGGTCGGCGGCCAGGTCGTGGACATCCAGTCGGAAGGCCGCACCGTCGGTGAGGAGACCCTCTATTTTATCCATTCCCGCAAAACGGGTGCACTCATAACGGCTTCCGTCCGCAGCGGTGCCATTCTGGGGGACGCGACGGAAGCGCAGACTCACGCCCTTTCACAGTACGGGCGGGATCTGGGGCTTGCCTTCCAGGTCGCCGACGACATCCTCAACGTGGAGGGGAGCCGGGAGGTGCTCGGCAAAGAGACGGGGAGTGACACCCGACGCCGGAAAGCGACGTTCCCCGCGGTCGTGGGTCTTGAGACATCCCGCCGGAAAGCCCGGGAACTCGCGGCGCACGCCGTCGTCCATCTCGAGGATTTCGACGGGAAGGCCGAACCCCTGAGGGCAATCGCCCGCTATATGGTCGAACGCAAATCATGACGGTCATGATCTTGAGGTCTGAAATCCATGCTCGAAAAGATCGACTCTCCTTCTGACATCAGGAAGCTTCAACCGGGAGAACTGGAGATTCTGGCCGGGGAGATCCGGGAGAAGATCATTGAAACGGTGTCCAGGACGGGCGGGCATCTTGCCCCGTCGCTCGGCACGGTGGAGCTGACTCTCGCCCTTCACTATGTCTTCGATACCCCCCGGGACAGGATCGTCTGGGATGTGGGGCACCAGGCCTACGCGCACAAGATCGTCACAGGCCGGAGGGACCGCTTTCACACCCTGCGGCAGAAGGACGGCATCAGCGGTTTTACCCGCAGGGAGGAAAGCCCCTACGACACCTTCAACACCGGTCACAGCAGCACCTCCCTGTCGGCTGCCGCCGGAATGGCCGAGGCCCGGTGCCTGACCGGGGAGGATTTCAAGGTGATCGTCGTCATCGGGGACGGCTCCCTCACGGCGGGAATGGCATTCGAGGCCCTCAACTGGGCCGGCGACCGGAAAAAGGATCTGATCATCATTCTCAACGACAACGAGATGTCCATCTCCCCCAACGTGGGAGCCCTGTCGTCCTACCTGAACCGGATCATGACGGGTCACAAGATGATGAAGTTCAGAACCGATGTGAAGAACTTTCTGAAGACCATCCCGAACATCGGCGAGCAGGTGGTGAAGTTCACCCAGCAGGCCGAGGAGTCGCTCAAGGGTCTTTTTGTCCCCGGCGTTCTCTTCGAGGAACTGGGGTTTCAGTACGTCGGTCCTCTCGAAGGCCACCGGCTCGATCATCTCATCAAAAACCTCCGGAACGTGAAAGAGCTCAAGCGGCCCGTCCTCGTTCACGTCCTCACGAAAAAGGGCAGGGGATACCGGTTTGCCGAGGAGGAGCCGTCGCGGTTTCACGGCGTGGGGCCCTTCGACCGGGAGACGGGGCACCCGCTCGGCGGCAGCGCCGGCCCGCCGGCTTACACGGAGGTCTTCGGCAGGACTCTCGTTCAGTTCGCGAAGGACGACCCGAAGATCGTGGCCATCACCGCGGCCATGTGTTCCGGTACGGGACTGGACTCCTTTTGCGGGGAACTGCCTGAGCGATTCTACGACGTCGGCATCGCCGAACAGCACGGCGTTACGATGGCGGCGGGGATGGCCGTTGAGGGATTCAAGCCCGTGGTGGCCATCTATTCCACTTTTCTGCAGCGGGCCTACGATCAGATCATCCACGACGTCTGCCTCCAGAAGCTGCCCGTCGTCTTTGCCCTCGACCGCGGAGGGATTGCCGGTGAGGACGGCGCAACCCACCAGGGGCTCTTCGACCTGGCCTACCTGAGATCCATCCCCAACCTGATCCTCATGGCGCCCAAGGACGAAAACGAACTCCGTCACATGCTCAAGACGGCGATCGATCATACCGGTCCCGCCGCCCTCCGGTATCCCCGGGGCCGGGGTGTGGGCGTGCCGCTGGAGGATCCGCCGCGGCGTCTCGAGATCGGGAAAGGCGAAGTCCTGAAGGAAGGGGGAGATCTTGTGCTGCTCGCCGTCGGCTCCACGGTCTATCCGGCACTCTCGGCGGCACGGCAGCTCGAGGCTGAAGGCATCCATGCGGCGGTCGTCAACTGCCGGTTCGTCAAGCCCCTGGACGTGGAACTCCTGTGTTCGATCGCTGCCGCGGCGAGACGCGTCATCACGGTGGAGGAAAACGTGCTCATGGGCGGCTTCGGCAGCGCCGTACTCGAGCTGTTCCAGGAAAAAGGCCTCAGGGACGTCGCCGTCACGAGACTGGGGGTGCCCGATGTCTTCGTGGAACACGCCACCCAGACGGAGCTGAGGCGGAAATACGGCATCGACGAGGAGGGGATCCGGGAAGCCGTCCGGAAGATGATTTCCCGCTGAACCTTTTCCGCTCATCCATGGGTTCAAAAAGCGCCAAAGTCAGGCTCGACAGACTTCTCGTGGACCGGGGGATCGCCCCGACGCGTGAACGGGCGAAGGCTCTCATCCTCGCCGGAATCGTCATGGTCGGCGAGACGCGGGTGGTCAAGGCCGGTGCACTGGTGGCGACCGATGCCGAGGTGCGCCTCCGAAGGGAGGATCACCCCTACGTGAGCCGGGGCGGCGTCAAACTCCGAAGCGCCCTCGATACCTTCGGCATCGACGTGACGGGACTCGTGGCCCTGGACGTGGGGGCATCCACGGGAGGATTCACGGACTGTCTCCTGCAGGGGGGCGCAAAAAAGGTGTACGCCGTCGATGTGGGCTACGGGCAGTTCGCCTGGAAATTGCGGAACGACAAACGGGTGGTCCTCTTCGAGAAGACGAACATCCGCTTCTTCGACGGCCGGGGGATCGAAGATTCCGTCGACATCGCCGTGGTGGACACCTCGTTCATATCGCTCAAGCTCGTCCTGCCCCGGGTGGCGGCGCTCGTGGGGGAAAAGGCGCGAATCCTCGCGCTCATCAAGCCCCAGTTTGAAGTCGGGAGGGGTGAGGTGGGCAAGAAGGGTGTCGTCGCCGACCCGGCCGTCCATGCAAGGGTGATCGAGGACATGGCCGAGTTCTGCCGGGGGATCCCGCTGGAGGTCAGGGGGGTCTGCGAATCTCCGCTGCCCGGTCCCGCGGGCAACCGGGAATTTTTCCTCTATCTGACCAAGTGAGCTGAAAACGATGGAGATCAGACTGGCGAGAACGGCCGGTTTCTGCATGGGTGTGAAAAGGGCCGTCGATCTGGTGCTCGACATCGCCCAGCACAAGGGCGATGAAAAGATCTATACCTACGGCCCCCTCATCCACAACCCGCAGACGGTGGATCTCCTGAAACAGCGGGGGATCGTCCCTGTGACCGATCTGGGCAGCGTCGAAGAGGGCACCATCATCATCCGCGCCCACGGGATATCGCCGCAGGAGCGAAAAATCCTGCGGGACAAGGGTTTGAAGATCATCGACGCCACCTGCCCCCGGGTAGGCCGCGTCCAGGCCATCATCAAGAAGCATGCCGCCCGGGGTTATGCCGTCCTCATCGTGGGTGACAAGGAGCACCCGGAAGTCGACGGCCTGCTCGGCTACAGCGCCGGGCAGGGTATCGTGATCGGCCGGCTGGAGGACGTGGAAACCCTGCCGTCGTTGGAGCGCGTCTGCGTCGTCGCACAGACGACGCAGAGTGCCGAGGAGTACGCAGCCATCGTCGACAGGATCCGGTCCAGGTATTCCGACGTGCTGGTCTTCGACACCATATGCGACTCCACGGAGAAGAGGCAGTCGGAGATCAGGGATCTGGCTTCCGAGATGGATGCCGTTTTCATCGTCGGGGGCAGGAACAGCGCCAACACCCGGAGGCTCGTCCAGATCTCGACGGCGAAGGGCATCCCCACTTTCCACATCGAGACGGCGGAAGAGCTGGACGGCGTCCCCATCGACGCCTATGAAAAGATCGGGGTATCGGCCGGCGCCTCGACCCCCAACTGGATCATCGAACGTGTCGTCGACCACATCACCGATCGTCTGGTTCAGAAAAGAAGAACGCTGAAACAGCGCCTCATCAATGTCTGGCTGCAGGCGATCCGGACGGATGTCTATTCGGCCCTAGGGGCGGGCAGCCTCGCCGTCGCCTCGGCTTTTCTGCAGAGGGAATCCCTCAGCCCCCTGGCCGTTCTCATGGCCTCGGCTTACGTTTTTTCCGTGCACACCCTGAACCGCCTCATCGACCGGGAATCCACGCCCTTCAGGGGGTCGTTCCGGGAAGAGTCTTACCTCAGGCGTGAGGGGGCTTTCACCGTTGTTGCCGTTTTCTGCATGTTTATCTCCCTCCTGTCGGCTTACCTCATCAGTTTTGAGTCTTTTCTGGTTTTGTCCGTGATGTCGGTCGTCGGTGCCCTCTACAACACGCGGATCTTTCCGAAAAGATGGCGTATCCGGAGGCTCAAGGACCTGCCGGGAATGAAGAACACCTTCATGGCCGTGGCGTGGGCGGCTGTCGTGGCGGTCGTTCCCCAGGTGGATGTCTCGTTTGTCGTCAAGCCGGCGATGGTCGTCGCCTTTTTCTTCACCTTCTCCGTCGTCTTTGTCCGCTCGGCCCTTTCGGACGTCATGGATATCCAGAGCGACCGTCTCATGGGACGGGAGACCATCCCCGTCGTCATCGGGGAGGAGCGGACCCGGCGGCTCGTGGAGGGCCTGTCCATCGTTCTGTTCCTGGTGCTTGCCCTGTCTTTTCCCCTCGGATGGACCTCCACGGCGAGTTTCGCACTGCTCGCCTGCGTGTTTTACATGTGGATTTGTTTCGACCTTTGTGATAGAAAGGCGGCGTTTTCCGCGGCGGTTCTGAACGGGTTTCTGGAGACAAACTATGTCTTGGCCGGAGCTGTGACCATCGTCTGGCTTGTTTTCAGAGCCCTTTTCCTTTTCAGGGCGCCGTCCTGAAGGACGCGTTGTATGTCCATGATCTTTGATGTGTTTCATGACAAGAAAAAACCCGGGCACGGGAGAATGAACGTGTTTCGAACTGTCGTGAGGGGTGTGCTGGCCATGGCCCTGATGGCTTTCACGGGATGCGGGGATCTTCAATATGTCAAGACCGCGCCTGAAGCCAGGACTTTTCGGCCGAAGACCATCGGCGTTCTCCCCGTGGACGTGGGAATCAACACCGAGGCCAAGGGCACGATCGACAAGATCATCGCAGAGGACCTGACGCGGAGGAAGTGGTTCCAGAAGGTCCTGCCGTCCGCGGCGATCCAGGACGGGTTGTCCGAGGACAAGGAACTCGAGAAGGCCGTGACGGATTACCTGTCGAAGCTCGCAACGGTCAATTTCTCCGATCCCGATCTTTCAAAGAAAATGGGTTCCGTTTTTCATGTGGACGCCCTGCTCGTGTCCACTCTCGACTTCTGGGAATACACGACGCTGGGCGAAAAAAAGGTTGCGAGGATCGGTATAGCCATGACCCTGGTGGACGCCGATTCGGGCACGGTCATCTGGAGCGCCCGGCACGAGGTCCAGGAGAAGTACAGGTGGTTCCGGCCCGAGCTTTCGAAAGTGGCCGGGAAAACCGTCGGTCTCGTGATCGACAGGATGCCGCATTGAAGCAGGCACCGGGCGACAGGCATCCGGCATCAGGGCGAGGATTGATTCCAGCGTATTCGTGATTACATTAACGAAGAACGGAACCTCCGGCACGCATATCATAAAAGGGGCTTTGTTTTTGCCCGATGCCGGATGCCCGGATCCCAGTGCCCGAGAGGAGTCGCGTGATGAAAGAAAAGGTTAAGGAAATCATCGAGAAAGTCAGGCCGAACCTTCAGGCCGACGGCGGCGATGTGGAGCTCGTGGATGTCACCGAAGACGGTGTGGTGAAAGTGAGACTCCTGGGCGCCTGCAAGGGGTGCCCCATGTCCCAGATGACCCTGAAAATGGGGATCGAGAGCTACCTGAAGAAACTGGTCCCCGAGGTCAAGCGGGTTGATTCCGTCTGATTTCCGCGGCGAGAAACCGTCGGCATAAAAAGCTTGAATAATTCATAAAAATCTGAGATAGAGCGACGGACAAACCCGGCTCCCCGGGCCATCGGTGGTGGCGTGGAGCTGGATTTTTTTGCGTGATAACAAATGGATTGCTTAGCCGGAGGTTTTACGTACCATGTCATACACGATTAACGATGAATGCATTGCCTGTGGCAACTGCGAGGAGGAATGCCCCGTCAAAGCCATCAGTGAGGGGGAGGAGAAGTATGTGATCGATCCGGAGCTCTGCACGGATTGCGGTGCCTGCGCCGATGTGTGTCCCGTCGAGGCGATTCTGCCCGGGGAAGATAAGTAATTCGTCGGCATACAGAGAATCACAAGGGGAATCCGGCTTCTCTCCCGAGAGCGAGATTCCCTTTTTTATTCACCGGTATCCTTACCATTCGGATGGCGTTTCCCGTGGGAGTCTTTATCACCTTTGAAGGAATTGAGGGTTGCGGCAAGACAACCCAGATCAGGCTGGCGGCGGACTATCTGCGGCGGAAGGGAGTCGCCCTGATTGTGACCCAGGAGCCCGGCGGAACGCCGCTCTCCGACAAGATCCGGCGGATCCTTCTGAACCGGGGTGCCTTTCAGATCGGCGCGGCCGCGGAGGTGCTTCTGTTTGCGGCGGCGCGAGCGCAGCATGTGGAAGACGTCATTCTGCCCGCCCTGAGGGAAAACAGGGTGGTTCTCTGCGACCGTTACTCCGATGCGACCATCGCCTACCAGGGATACGGCCGGGGGATGGAAATCGGGGCCCTCCGACGCATCATTGATTTTGCCTCACGATCCCTGAGCCCCGATTTGACCCTTCTTTTTGATGTCCCCGTCGAACTGGGGCTGAAAAGGGCCCTGGGAAGGATATCCAAAAGGAAGGGGTCCGCGGCCGAGGACAGGTTTGAACAGGAGGCCGGGGAATTCCACCAGAGAATCCGGGAAGGGTATCTGGAAATCGCCGGCTTTGAACCGGCCCGGTTCAGGGTGCTCGACGGTACGAAGGCAATCGATGAGATCCACCGGGATGTCTGTGCCATCCTCGACGAGGCGCTCAAGAGGTGAGGCTGTGTTTTTCGAGGGGATATACGGTCAGGGCAAACCGCTTGCCATCCTCAAGCGATCGGTGGAGAAAGGCCGGGTTCCCCATGCCTTTCTTTTCCATGGCATGAAGGGGGTGGGGAAACGAACGACGGCCCTCGCCTTCGCGAAAACCCTCAACTGCGATACGCTGGACGCCTGCGGCCTCTGCCCGTCCTGCCGGAAGATCGAAAACGGAAACCACCCCGACGTCGTCGTCATCGAACCCCGGGGGCAGTTCATCAAGATCGAGGACATAAGGGATCTCCGCAACCAGATGAGGTTCAGACCCCTCGAAGGGCGGAAGAGGATTTTCATTCTCATCGATGCGGAAAGGATGAACATCACCTCGGCCAACGCTGTTCTGAAAACCCTGGAGGAACCCTCCCTCGCCAATGTCCTCATCCTGATCAGCTCGCGCCCCTATCAGCTCCCCATGACGATTCTCTCGCGCTGCCAGAAGCTCCGGTTTCATCCGATTCCTTCCATCGAGGTGGCCCGCTGCCTCGAAGAGAAAGCCGGTCTCGACGCCGAAACGGCGGCGGCCCTGGCGGCCTCCTCGGGGGGAAGCATCGGCAGGGCTCTGGAGATGCACGGGGAGTCCTACCTGGCCGAAAGGAAACAGTTTATCGAGAAAATCGGCGAGGGTTTTTCGGACCCCATGAAAGGGATTCTCTTTGCCGGAGATTTCGGGAAGGAAAGGAAAGATATCCAGATGCGGTTTGAAATCCTCAAAAATTGGTACCGGGACCTTCTCGTGTACAAGGAGACGGGCGAAGCGGCAAGGCTCGTCCATCGTGACTTCGCGGACGACATCCAGGCCATGGCCGGCGGCATGACAGCCGAGGAGATCCTGTCGGACCTCGATACCATCGCATGGGCCTACGATGCACTGGAGAAGAACGCGAATAAACAGTTGACTTTGGAGGCGATGGCTTTTAAATTATCAAGGCAGGCATAACCTTTTGAAATTACTCAGTCCTGCCCCGGGTCCCGGATCCGGGAAGGAGTTTTGCCACCGGTGAGGAACATCGTCAGCGTCAAGATTGAAAAAGAGGGAAAGGTGATCAACTTCAATGCCGGAGAGACCTCCCTCAAGAAAAACGATGCGGTCATCGTCCAGACGGACAACGGCCTTTGCATGGGGCTCGTCGTCTCGGAGGTGAAACCCGTCCCCCTGCACAAACTGCCCACGGACCTGAAGAGCATTATCCGCAAGGCCACGGAGGAGGATATCCGCTCCGGCGAATCAAACCGCGGTTTCGAGGACGAGGCCTACGAGTTCTGCCAGGGGAAGATCCGGGAGAGGAGGCTTCCCATGAATCTGGTCGAGGTGGAGAGCAACTTCGACCGGAGCAAGCTTCTTTTTTATTTCACGGCCGACAACCGCGTGGACTTCCGGGAGCTCGTGAAAGATCTCGTCCATCGGTTCAAGACACGCATCGAGCTCCGCCAGATCGGCGCCCGGAACGAGTCCCGGATTTTCGGGGGGCTCGGCATCTGCGGGAGGAAGATCTGCTGCACGAATTTTCTCTACAATCTGGACCGGGTTTCCATCAAGATGGCCAAGGAGCAGAACATGCCCCTCAACCCCGAGAAGATATCGGGGCTCTGCGGCAGGCTCATGTGCTGCCTGGCCTTTGAATTCGACGCCTACCTGGACATGAAACGGGGCATGCCCAAATGCGGCAAGCGGATCACGACCCCCGAGGGAACGGGCAAGGTCAGCCGGCAGAATATCCTGAAAGGGACGATATCCGTGGAGATGGAAGGGGGCAAGGAGATCGAGATTGACCTGAAAAAGATGAAGGGAGTTCTTCTTCAGGAGAACGTGGATCAGCCCAAGAAGTGAAACGCCCCGTATAATCAAGACCGCGCTCCGCCCCGGGCGAAGGGGGACGGACGGAGCGCCCCCGGTGAAAGGAGCCTCTCCGTGAAGAACGAACGTCGGGACAAAGTCTTCTACGTCACCACGCCCATTTACTACGTCAACGCCTCCCCCCACATCGGCCACGCCTACACGACCATCGTCGCCGACGTCATGGCCCGGTTCTACCGCATGTCGGGGTACGACGTCTTTTTCATGACGGGCACCGACGAACACGGCGACAAGATCGCCGAGGCGGCAAAGAAGGCGAACGAGTCCCCCCAGGCCTTCACCGACCGCATCAGCGCCCAGTTCCGGGGGCTGTGGCCCCAGCTCGAGGTGAGCAACGACTACTTCATCCGCACCACCGATGAGAACCACGTCCGGACCGTCCAGTATATCCTCCGGAAGGTTTACGACGCCGGGGACATCTACTTCGGCAAATACGGCGGCCATTACTGCGTCGGCTGCGAGCGCTTCTACACGGAGACGGAACTCGTCGACGGCAGGTGCCCCGACCACCAGACGGTTCCTGAATTCCGCGAGGAGAGCAACTACTTCTTCCGGATGAGCAAGTACCAGAGCTGGCTGATCCAGTACATCCGGGAAAACCCCGATTTCATCCGTCCCGAACGATACCGCAACGAGGTCCTCGCCTTCCTGCAGCAGCCCCTGGAGGATCTCTGCATCTCCCGTCCGAAGTCCCGGCTCACCTGGGGAATCGAGATCCCCTGGGACAAGAACTACGTCACCTATGTCTGGTTCGACGCGCTCATCAACTACGTCACCGGCATCGGGTATCCCGACCGGAAGGATTTTTCAAAATACTGGGCCGCCTCGGAGCATCTGATCGCCAAGGACATCGTCAAGCCCCACGGCATCTACTGGCCGACGATGCTCCGTGCCGCCGGTGTTCCCCCCTTCAAGAACCTCGACGTTCACGGTTACTGGAACGTCGACCAGAGCAAGATGTCGAAGAGCCTGGGCAACGTCGTCCGGCCCCTGGACCTCAAGGACAAGTACGGCCTCGACGCCTTCCGCTATTTCCTCCTTCGCGACATGGTCTTCGGCCTCGATTCGAGTTTCAGCGAGGAGGCCCTCGTCCAGCGGATCAACGCCGACCTGGCCAATGATCTCGGGAACCTGGTGAGCCGCGTGGCAGCCATGGCCGTCAAGTACTTCAAGGGCGAGGTCCCCGAAGCCGGGGCGCCGGAGGAGGCCGACCGCAAGATCACCGGGGGGGCCCTCAGGACCTTCGAGGACTTTGACACCGCCTTCCGGGAGCTGACCTTCCACAAGAGTCTCATCGCCCTCTGGGAGTTCATCAACGTGGCCAACAAGTACATCGTCGAGACGGAGCCCTGGACCCTGGCGAAGGACCCCGCGAAGGGTGCGCGCCTGGGGACGGTGATCTACAACCTGCTGGAGTCGCTCCGGTTCGTGGCCTACATGATCGCCCCCTTCATGCCCGGTACGGCGAGGAAGATCCTGGACCAGATCGGCCTCGGGGATGTGAAGGACCTGCGCTTCGACGACATCCGCAACTGGGGCGGGCTCAAGCCGGGGAACGTCGTGAAACGGGGCGAGGCCCTCTTCCCGAGGGTGGAATTCAAGCGGGAGGAGGAGCCGGCGCGAAAGCTCGAGAGCCTGCCGGACATCAGCTACGAAGAGTTCCAGAAAATCGATCTCCGGGCGGCGAAGATCCTCGAGGCCGAGGTCGTCCCCAGGTCGACGAAGCTCGTGAAGCTCAAGATCGACTGCGGCGAGGTGCGGACCATCGTCGCGGGCATCCTCCAGGACTACAAGCCTGAGGACCTCGTGGGGAGGAGCATTGTGGTCGTTGCGAACCTGAAGCCGACGAAACTCATGGGCGTCGAGAGCCGCGGCATGCTTCTCGCCACCGACGCCGAGAAGAGCGGCCTGGCATTGGTGACTTTCGACAGAGACGCCGTCCCCGGCGCGAAGGTAAGGTGAGCCGCCGGCATTCAGTGGTGTCCGGTTCCGCGAACCGGCAGGCTCTGCGGGACATCGAAAAAGGTCAGCGGATACGGGTGCCGCCCCGCGGAGATTATTGCGGCGGGCGCGTCCATCCTCAAAATAATACAGGGAGGTTCCTCGAATGAAGCTAGCGAACTATTTCGACAGGGTCAAGGGATTCGGCATTCTCTCCACGGCGGATTCAAAGGGAAGGGTCAACGCGGCGGCGATCTCGAAGCCCTTTGTGGTGGATGAGGGCACGGTGGCCTTCGTCATGCCGGGCAATCTCACCCACAAGAACCTGCAATCCAATCCCTACGCGGCCTATTACTTTCTCGAAAAGAGCGAAAAATACGACGGGGTGCGGCTCCACCTGACCCGGATCAGGGAGTCGCGGGCCATGGCGGACATCGAGGAAATCAGGAAAAAGCGCTATCCCATTTTCACCACCAAGTACAGCCTCGAATCGAAGTACGCCGTCTACTTCAAGGTGGACAAAGTCCTGCCCCTCGTGGCGGCCGGTGTGCTCAAGCGCGGCGTGAAACAGATTTAGGTTATGCTCTCGGATGAGCGGCCCGACATGGGCTTGCTCTTCCGGTGCGACTCTTCGACCCGGTGAAACGATGCAGAGTCGGGAACGGCTCCGCATCGTTTCGGTGTTGTCCGGCCGCTGACCACCGCCCCGCTCCGCCGCGGTCAATGCCCCGGCGGGCGCCGAGGGCCACCCACTGCGACGGCAACAGGGCCTGAAGCGTTCGCCGGTCTCGACAACGAAAACGGGTCATCACCGCCGAAGCAGTGCAAACACATAAAAAAAGAGGGCAAGATCCCGCTTGCCCTCTTTTCACGTTTCGTCGTCGGCCGGTCTTATTTCGCCACCTCCTGCCAGCCCGTCGCGGTCGTGTACTTGATCCAGGGACCGTTCAGGATCTTCACCTTCACATAGTCCTTTGTCATCTCGAAGTTCCTGTTGAGCATCCCCGTGCTGTCGTCACAGCCTTTCTTGTAGGTGAACCAACTGTGTTTGCCGTAGTCGTAAAGAGACACCTCGTACAGGCCGGCGGCCAGGGCGAAGTTGTCGTTGATCATATTGACATAGCCCTCCACCTTGGAGCGGGTGATGGTCGTCATCTTGTGAAAAATCCATTTCTTCATCGAGCTGTCGTAGACCGATGCGCCGAGAAAGCCGTACTTGAGCGTCATGTTCATGGAATTGCTCTGGAGCGGTTTGAAGGCAGGTGTCCCCACGTTGGCCGGGTCCTGCTGGGCCTGGCAGGTCATGACGCCGACGGTCAGAGAAGCCAGAATGACGAACAGAACAAGAACGATTTTTTTCATGGAATTCCTCCTGAAATAGGATATGGGTGACTTCCCGTTTTTGCAATAGCCGTGCCAGCGGCAGATTCAAAGGTGCGCGGTGTCCATGGACCGATCCATGGCGTGTCGGTCCTCTCTCCTGTTCTGTTTCCGGGGTCTGAGGGTGATGGACGGCGGCGTGAAGGAACAGGCTGGGGGGCTACGTCGTCAGTTCACGAAAGCCTGGATGAATTTCCGCTCCCCTTCCTCGGTGCCGATCAGGATCAGTTCGGCGCCCTTCCGGATCGGCATCTGCGGGTCGGGGTTGATCGTCATGACCCCGTCGTCCTTGATTGCGATGACGGAGCAGTCCGTCACCTCGCGGACCCTGGAGTCGGCGAGGTTCTTGCCCACGAGCGGCTCCGGGGCCTCCAGACGGAAGACGTTGAGCCCTTCGGCCAGCATCGAGGTATCCTCGTTTTTCAGGAAGTTGTAGATGGCGTCGGCGCCCAGGGAGGCGTAGGACATGACGAAGTCGGCGCCCGCGCGATGCAGCGTCGAGACGTTTCGGTCGAGGTTCGCGCGGCTGAGGATCTGCATGTCCGGCCGCAGGCTCCGGAGATACTTGGTCAGGTAAATGTTCGTGGCGTCGTCATGGGTCGTGATCAGCGCGGCGGGAGCTTTTTCGATCCAGGCCCTCTGCAGAGTGCGGATGTCGGCGGCATCCCCGACGACATAGTGCTGTTCGTCCTGCAGCCTCTTCGGGTGCTTCTCGATGACCAGATAGGGTCTCTCTTGCTCCCGGAACCGCTCGGCGATCGTATTCCCCACTCGCCCGCTGCCGACGATGAGCACCGGGTCCGCGGTCATCTTGCAGATGTGGTAGAAGGAATAGATCTCGTCGTAGGCTGCCAGGTTTTTCTCGCTGCCGGCCAGCAGGAGCACGCTGGTGCGCTCGATCCGGCTCTCGGAGTTGGGGACCCGGAAATGTCCCCGGTCCCAGATTCCCACGACGTTCACGCCCAGGGTTTCGCGCAGCCGGCTTTCGGCCAGCGTCTTGCCGACGAGAGGTGTTCCCATGGCGGGGAATTCCGCGATGATGAGCTCGTCGAAGCGGCCGATGATATTGGCCTTGCAGTCGCCGCCCACCGTCCAGGCGGCCAGGGAGCGGCCCAGCATGTCATAGATCCCGAGCACCCGGGTGCTGCCCGCCATTTGCAGGATGTCCTCCGAGTAAGGTGAATCCGCGGTGGTGAGGATCGAGACGTCGTCGCTCAATTCCCGGACGGTGAAGGCGATGTTCGTGTTGATCTCGTCGCGGTCGGTGGCGACGACCAGCGCCGCGTGCTCGACGCGCAGCCTCCGGTAGGTTTCAGGGTCGTCCACGTCACCCACGGCGACGCGGACTCCCATGTCATAGAGGTCGAGGGCGCGCTTGAAGTCGTCGACGATGACGACGTAGTCATGTTTGTGATCCTCGAGCTTTTTGATCAGCGCCGTGGTGACCGGGTCGAAGTTGGTGATGATCACGTGGTCGCGGGTGCCCGGCGGAAGCTCCCGGGGTGTGCGTTTTCTCGACTCGGCCTCGATCCAGGGGGCGTAGAAGAACTTGATGAACATGAAGGGCAGGAGAGAGAGAAAGAAGACCATCCCGGAAAGCAGCACGACGATCGAGAACGCGCGTCCCAGATCCGACTGGAAGGTGATGTCGCCGAAACCCAGGGTCGACATGACCGTGAGAGTCCAGTAAAATCCGGTGATCCATGAGTGGTCCTGCCCCTCGGCGGCCATGATGAAGTGAAAGAGAACGCTGTAGACGGTCACCATGATCACCAGGGCGAGGAGGAACTTGAGGAGCTGACGGATGTTGCGCTTGGTGCTTTCCCGTTGGAAGAAGTAGCTGATCAGGGCGGGGTTGTACTTCATGCCGGCATTCCAGAGGACGTCCGTCGTGCGACGAAGCTGAAGAAAGGACTGGGGGGGCGTCCGGGGAAGGTCTTCACTTCCCCGGCCCCACTTCCTCGATCTTCACCACGTTTTCGTACATGGAAAAAAAAGGGATCCGCCATCCGTATTTCCAGATCTTGACCTCTTTGCCCTTCAGGCGGATCGCTTCATTCTGAACGGTCCCCGAATCGAACTTGAACCGGTACTTCGCGTCGTGATTGATGAAGGGCCGATAGTCGGTGGCGATCATGAAATTCCCGCCGACCTTGGCCATCTGGGCATCGGTGATACGGGTCACAACCGTATCCGAAACAAAGTAAGTGTACAGAACGGCGAGTGCCAGAACCACCGCTCCGATCAGGATGGCCTTTACCTTTGTGCTTTTCAGGAAAGCGGACATGGGTCACACTCCCTCCGTATCAGCCGGCGATGCTCAGATCTCCTCAACGGTGACCTTCGTCATCCGGTCGCCCTGCCGGATCGCGTTGACCACGTCCATCCCCTCGATCACCTTCCCGAACACGGTGTGGCGGCCGTTGAGGTGCGGCTGAGGGGAGTGGGTGATGAAGAACTGGCTTCCGTTCGTGTGCGGTCCCGCGTTGGCCATGGAAATGACGCCTGTTTCGTGCTGGAGGGGGTTTCCCTTGACCTCGTCCTCGAAGGAATACCCCGGCCCTCCACGGCCTGTCCCTGTGGGGTCACCCCCCTGGATGACGAAATTCTCGATGACCCGGTGAAAGACGACGCCGTCGTAATATCCCTCCCTCGTGAGGAAGAAAAAATTGTTCACCGTCTTGGGGGCGTGCCGGGGATAGAGCTCAAGCGTGATGGCTCCTTTCGTTGTCTCCATCACCGCTCGATAGGTCTTCGCCGGGTCGATCTGCATCGCCGGCGGATTTCTCCACTGCTTGTCGGACATCGGTTTGTTCCCCTTTCCCGGGTCCTTCCGTGTCGATCTATGTCCCGCTCTTGTCCATCTCGTCTTTCCGGTCCCTGCGGCCGAACCGAAGGGCAGGACCGCTGGGGAAGAGCAAAGGGATCGCCCTTCTTCACCGCTTCTGATTTCCCTGACTTCTCATCCTTTTTTCCGATCAGCCCTTACCCGCCGTTCACAACGGGGCAATCGCGTTCACTCTCCCTCGTCGTAGGCTTCCGCCTTCTTCTCCCGGGCGGGAGTCTTCCCCTTCCCGGACAGACCGGGCGGCGGCGGAACGAGGACGTCGAGGGGCCGCACGAACTTTCGGACGGTCTCGCTCGTGTTCAGGACGTTCAGCTTCTCGAAGAGGAAGTAGAATTTTTTCTCCAGCTCTTTCCCGATCCCCTGCAGGACATCCGGGGGGAGGCTCCACATGTCCTTCTTGAAGGGGCCGAAACCTTTCTTGCGCGTCTTGTAGATGAACTGCTCGTCCGTGTCTTTCTCGCTTTTCTCCGCGGACAGTTCCGTGCGGATCCATTCGTAGATGCGTTTCCTCAGCGGTTCGGGGAACAGGGTGCTGTCGTAGATCATGTTCTGGAAAGCCGTGGCGAGATGCACTTCGGCGGTGCCGCGTTTCGGGAAGTGATCGAAGGCCTCGTCCGGCAGGGTCGAGGCCCCGTGCTGGACGGCGCCCGACATCCCGTACTCCTTCCTTGCCGCTTCGGAGAGTGTCTCCAGGGTGTCGAAGTCGAGTTTCACCCTGGCAATGGATCCGTCCGGAAGGACGACGCCGCCATGGGAAGTCCCCGTCTGGATGCTGATCTTGCTGAGACCCTTGAGGCCCCTGCCTCTCCCGTCGAGTGCCTTGCGGTAACCGTCCATGAAGGCCCGGAGTTCATCGACGGTGCTGTTCTTGCCGCCCACCTCGCCGATTTCTCCGCCGACGGAAACGGTGATCCCCCGGGGCTCGATTTCACGGATCATCGCCGTGATCTCGGCGGCGATGTCGCTGTTGTTTTTTTGCTGTTCCCGTACCGTCGGTTTCGACAGGTCGACGACGGTGGAGGAGTCGATGTCGATGTTGTAGAAGCCCGCCGCGATCCCTTCGCGGACCAGATCCTTCACGGCCTCGATCTCCCTGCGGGGGTCCTGGGCGAATTTCTTGGCGCCGATCTGGAAGTGGTCGCCCTGGAGGAACAGGGCCCCGCGATACCCGCTCTTGACGGCGGCCGCCGTGATCACGGCGGCGTATTCCGCCGGCCGCTGTTCGGTGTAACCGATTTCGGACCTTGCGATTTCGAAGATCACAGGCCCGACCTTTCCCCTCATGGCGGAACGGAAGACCGCCCGGGCTGATTCGTAGGTGAGGCCCCTCAGGTTGATCGCGGGCACCGTGAAGCCCGAGACCGCGCCCCTGCCCATGGCTTCATAAAGGGCCTGGATGGAGGAGGGTATGATCCCCAGGGCTGCGCCGGCTCGACGGATGATCCAGCGGGCCGCATCCCGGAGACCCTCATCGGCGCTGAGCGCCGCCGTCTGAGCGAGGTCGTCGATGAGGGATGCCCTCAGCTTCTTCTCGTCGAGTACGCGGACGCTGTCCCCTTCGATCTGCAGGGTTCCCGAAATCCCCTGTTTCAAGGCCTCCATGCTGCTGAATACCATGCCGTCATACCCCCTTTTTCGGTGTCCCGTCACGTTCACCGGTCTCGGCCCGGATACGAAGGCAGCCGGAGGATCGGCCGACCGCCCGTCCCTGGATCGGTCCGCGACGTTTCTTCTCCGGGGACGTCCGGCGGGACCCATCGCGAAGATGATCGGACGGAACGTCCCTCCGTCGGGCCGTCTTATTTCATATATTCCTTCACCTTTTCCACTTCGAAGCGGCTTCCGATATAGATCGGCGACCGATGGTCCAGGGTGTTGGGTTTGATGGCGAGAATGTCGGACTTCCCGTCCGTGGCCATACCGCCGGCCTGTTCGATCAGAAAGGCCATGGGCTGCAGTTCAAAGATCAGGCGAAGCTTGCCCTGGGGGCTTTTCTTCAGGGCCGGGTAGGTGAACACCCCGCCCCGCTTGATGAGCACCTGGTTGATGTCGGGCACGAAACCCCCGCTGTATCTGAGCTTGTAGCCTTCCGCTTCCAGGAACTCGATGTAATGCAGGTGCTCCGGCGTCCACTCCTTGCGCAGGCCGCCCAGGCTGTAGATGGACCCCTTTTCCTCCAGGGTGATGTTTTCCTCCGACAGGACGTATTCCCCCTCTCGGTTGAGGACGAATTCGTGGGTTCCCTTGCCGGCGGAATAGACCATCGTGATCAGCGGTCCGTAGGTGATGTACATCGCCGCCACCATGGATTCGCGTCCCGGGGTGTTCAGAAGCGGGGCATTGTGGATGCCGATGATCGTTCCCATGGAAAGGTTTGTGTCGACGAGGGATGACCCGTCCAGCGGGTCTGCCGTCACATAGTATTTGGCATCGCCCGTCTGAAAGGTGATGACCTTGTCGGATTCCTCGGAGACGTATTCCCGTACGAACCCCGAAAACTCGAGCTGGTTGACGAGGATTTCGTCGGCGCTTCGGTCCAGGGCGAGCTGGTCGTCGCCGTGGATGTTCTTGAATCCGGCAAGTTTGCGGTTCGCCTCGTGGATCTTGGCCGATATGTACTTCCCCGTGACGGCAATCTGCCAGATGAGCCGCCTCAGATGCATTTCGACGCCGGCCATCCACATGTGGCGCCGAAGATCGACGATGAATTTGCTGTAGTCCGAGATGTTCGCCATATGCCGTCTTCTCCCTGCAATTTTCAAGTGTTGTATTTTAAACGGGAGCCCGCCCTTTTGACAAGGAAATTCTGGCCGAGGGCCGGTATGTGATAACCGCTTGTAAAATCGGCCGGCGAAAGGTAAATTGTGACGGTAAGGCATTTCATCGGGGGGAGCCGCCGGCTCCTCCGGGCGAGACCATGATTCGCGATATCGTCATCCATCCCTGTGTCGGCTGCGGTTTCTGCTGTGTCACCCGGACCTGCACCTTCGGCGTGAGCAGGCACCCCGAAGCGCGGGATCGGGTCTGCCCCGAACTTCACTGGAACGGGCATCGGTATATCTGCCGGTTGATGCAGATCGAGGGGCGAATGGGGCAATTCTACCGGATGGAGCTCCGCTGCGGCAACGGCTGTGTCTCCTCGCAGAATCCCTGGCGCGCGGATGTCAGGGAGAGAACACCCGAGGAGATGGCCGCCATCGAGAAGGGTTAAAGTGGCAGAGAGTTCAAGACGGTTTTTTATCCTTGAACAGGGCATGGGGATTGATGTAAGGGTCATGGGCGCAGTCGATGCAGTAGTACACAGGCCAGACACACCCGCAGCCCGTACCGACGAGATCGAGGATCGCGCAGGATTCGCAGAGGTTCACCTCGCAGCCCAGGCACCTCGCGTAGCTCTTCGGGTTCCCGCATTTCGCGCAACCGGTTTCCTTTTTCATTTCCACCGGACCCCCTTTGCTTTTTTCCCGATGCAGTGTAACATCCGTAGCCCTTCTATGGCCAGTTGATTTTTCACCGTTTCGGCATACAGGAGAAGCACGAACCTTGCATGCGATGACAGAACCCCGGTGATCGTGATAACATCTTGACATCAATCCCGAAGGAGGATTTCAGGCGTGACCCGCAGACACAGGAAAGAGGCCGAAGGAAAGACCATTACACCCGACGAAATCCTGTCCCTCATGGGACGCACACCGGCCGACAACCTCGAGAGGCTTGAGACCTCCTATCCGTGGAAGAGCAGGCTTGCCGGACAGTTCATCACCACTCTCTTCAAGCAGCAGAAAGCCCTCGAGTCCATCAGCAGGGATCCTCTGCACTGGGGACCTCTCGCGTTTGCGGCATCCTTCCAGAACGCCATGGTCGAGCGCTACTGGACGGGACCCATCAAGGCCCATGCGCGTCTGGCCGCGCGGGCCGGGAGGAACCCGGATTTTTTCGGGGACATGAACGGGTGGATCTACAAGAACTACGCGCGCCTCTTGCAGAGCTTGACGGGTTACTTCATCCGAAACGGCCACCTGGACCGCCAGAAGGCCCGCAGGGTTTCCTCCACGCCGGAAGGCCACGCCTTCATCCGGGAGTACATCGATGAGTTTCTGTACCTGGAGCGGAATTACAGCTCCATCGGGCTCACGCGGCTCAAGGCGATGAAGGATCTCCTCAAAAGCCTGTTGATCGTCATCACGGAAAAGCCCCTGACAGGGGAGCCCCTTCCTTTCGCGGACGGCACCTGCGACGCAATGGCCCCGGAAACCTTTGAAAAGTATCTTGACGAGAACCGGCGACGCCTGGAAAACCTCTACCGCGAGAGAGCCTTCGACCTGAAGGAATTCTCGGAGTGGGCGACCCTCGGAAAGATCGGGTACTCCTACTGGGAAGCCGTGGAGGGTTCGCGGTTGCACAGCGTGACGCTTCGCCATTATCCCCTCCCGGCGGACGTGAAGCCGAACGGAAAGGTGCTCTACATGGCCACGCCCCTCATCAACAAACCGGAAATCTTCGACCTGGCCAGGGGCAAGTCCGTCATCGAGGGCATGCTCAGGGAAGGGTACGCCGTTTACCTGGTGGATCACGGCGAGGCCGGTCCCGAGGACACGGAGCTGGGTCTCGATTTCTTTGGAAAGACGGTCCCGGAGACCTACCTGGATTTGATCAGCGAGCGGCACCCGGGTCAGGAGATCCAGGTCATGGGGTACTGCATGGGCGGAACCATCATTCTTCCTTACCTCGCACGGCGTGCGGAGGAGAGGCTGGCACGGGGGGAGATCATGGATATTCGCAGAGTGGCGCTGATGGCTTCACCGGTCATCTTCGACGACGGACCGAGCGGTCACGGCCCCATGCGGGATGTCATCCGCCGGAGTTACGATCCGCTACTCATGGAATCGCTTTACGGGTCGGTGAACATCCCGCCCCAGCTTGTCGAGGCCGGCATGAACGAGATCCAGCCCGGTGTGCAGTATACCGTCTCCCTCGGTTTCTACGGACGGGCCTGTCATCTGACGGCCATCCACGACTCGGCCCATTTCCTTTACTGGCTGACCCACGGGACGAGATTCCCCGCGAAGGCGCACCGGGAGTGGATCGAGAAGATCTTCCTGGGAAATGCGATCTGTGAGGGCCGCTACACCCTGCCGTCGTCCAATCCCGCTCTGGACGGCAAACCTGTCGACATGGGCGTCCTACGCAAGGCGGGGGTGACGCTTTTCGATTACAAGGGAAGTCGCGATCCCATCGCGCCGCCGGGTTCGTGCCGTGCCAGCGAGATGTGGGGGCAGGTACAGGACGGGAACATCCAGGTGGAGAGAGGCGGGCTGAACCGGACCATCGAGAAGAATATCGGTCACATCTTCGTGGTAAGCAAGAAGCTCCTGTCCGAATACCTGGAGATGGTCACGGCCTTTCTGAAATGAAAGAGGAAGGCGCAAGGCCTTCCTCTTCCCGTTTCATCCCGGGGTTCGGGCTTACTCTTTCGCCTTCGGTCCCCCTTTTTTCGGAGCGGCCTTTTCCTTCCCGTAGAAAGATTTCCACAGCTGGAAATAGGCCCGGGTCTGACCGGCGACGAATTTCGACCATTCCTCCATGAATGTCTCCGTGGAATCCAGACAAACCTTCATGATCTTGTCCGGTTCTTCCCCTTTTTCCCTGACCGCCCGGTAAGCCTCGGCCATCTTCTCGAGGTTCTCCAGCCATGTCGAGTAGACCTTCACGTAACTGTCCTGCCATCCCCGGGTGAACTTGACGAACTCGTCGATCCCCTGCATGGGCGGGACGACGCCGATCGGCATGGTCGAGAAGGACTGCTGCCAGGTCCGGAAAGCCTCTTCCCACGGGGCCTTGTCGAAGGCCGGCGGGAACCCGAACATCTTGAAGGGTTGCTGGAACATCTCGAAGAGATCCTTGTAGATTCCGCCGAATGATTCAGACCATTTCTTCATGATGTCCTCCGGTTTCTCCCTGGTGGAGGACTCCGCCATCTCCATCCAGGCCTTGTTCATCTTGCCGTACATGTCGAGTCCTTTGGACATCATGTCGAACCCCTCTTTGGGCCAGCGGGCAAAGAAATCCCCCCAGACTCCCTTTTCGTCCTGCAGTACCATAGGTACACCTCCTTTCTGAATCCGTTCTGGTTTCATGGTTCGGGCTTCTGACACAGTTTCGAAAAAATCACAATACCTGATTATTCCGGGTTAAATATCAGGTCCATTCTCGTAGCGAAGAACTTTTCGTCGTCGATCTGTTTCCGGAAACCCCGGTAAAAAAATTTCTACTCCGGACGGCAGCGTCCGCCTCTCTCCGGAATCTGCGCACGAAGAAGGGAAGCAGAACAAATATCGGAATCGCAGTGACGACCGCCGGGTAGAGCATGATGCAGATGAGGGGAATGAGCACAACGGCCGATATTTGTTTCAACGCGCCAGGCTTTTTCCGGAGCCACTTGACCAGGGCCGGCGACTGATCGTAGTAGAATTTTACGAGCTGCTTTCCGACGGTGTTTTTCAGGAGGACCCTGTCCCGGAAATCCCTCAGCCGGCTCATGAGGCCGTCGAAAGGCGTTCCCGTCAGAATGTATCCCACAGAGCAGAACAGAAAGTCGTTGTCATCATCGCCTCTCGGGAGATTCGTCGTCGCCGAGGCCTCGTTCGTATAGGCGGAGTATTCACCCGTGGATGAATTATAGGCCCTGACTCGGTAATAGTAGGTCGTGTAAGGTGCCAGGCCGGTGTCCCTGTAGTAGCTGATATTCACGCCCACCCTGTAGACTTCGCTGAATGAACTGTCGGACGCCCTTCTCTCAATGATGAAACCCGTTTCGTTATCGGAGTTATCGGTCCAGTTGAGGTTGATCTGTGTGAGGCCGGCGGCGTGTGCGCTGAGGAAGGTGGGAGTCGTGATGGCGCCGGCGACGGGGATCGCGATACTGCCGGAAGCGGCTTCTCCGGCGACGGTGCTTGCGGGGACCGAAGCGGCACAACGTGCGGGAGATCCGAAGGGTTTCCTGCCGATCACCCGGTGGTCGGCGGTTTGGATTTCCGAAAGAAGCCCCTCCCGCGCATGCTGGATGTAGGCGCGGGCGCCATCGGGTGTAAAAGCGATGCCCGAGGGTTCCAGGCCGAGATCGACGGATGCCTTCACGGCCAGATCCTGCGTGTCGAGAACGAGTGTCTTCGTCGATGAAAATCCCGTCACATAAAGAAAGTCGTCGCCCGGGGCGACCCGGACACCGGAAGGACGGAAGGCGTTTCCAAAATCGATGACGGCATAAACGTTGCGGTCCCGAACGTCGATCACCGTCAGCGTTCCCTCGGCGGCGCTGGTCACGAATAGCCTGAGCCCGTCCGGAGACAGGGCGAGACCCGAGGGTTCCCTGACGGAGACGATGAGATCGGATACGGCATCGTCCGCGGTTCCGATGACTTCGATGCCGTCGCGGCAGGCCGCGTAGAGCAGGCGGCCGTCCGGGGAAATGGCGATATCCCCCGGAGAATCGCAGGCGGAGAGCGTCTTTTTCACGCTGAAATCCGAAGCCGAGATCACCAGAATCGTGTCGTCAAGGCGCTGGGCGATATACATCCATTTGCCGTCCGGCGAAAAGGCTACGCCCCGCGGGCTACGGCCAGCGGGTATCGTCACCAGGAGAGTTCCGTCGGAAGTATCGATGACGGACAGGACGTTTTCCGTACTGCTGGTTACAAAGGCGGTTGTGCCGGCGTCAGCGGCTGCGGTCAGAAAAAAAAGAATCGCGATCACGCAAGGCAAATGTCGATGGGGCGTCTTCATGCTCTGCGGTCTCACTCTGCATTGTCCGGGGGGATCTTATTCCAGCATAACACATTTCAAGATTATCCAAAAAGAGATTTCTATGGAAAATCACGAAATTAGACGGATGTGAGGCTTTTCGAATGCTAAGCTTTTGAAATCACCGGACAAACATCCTGAGGGCTGTCCGCCGTCGCCGGGGACAGGCTGTGTTGTAAGTGACGATGCCGGTGCGCGGATCGTCCGGAATCCGCACGGGCACGGGAGGTATATGGAAATCCGGGACGGGCCTGCCCGGTTGAGGGGACCGTACAGCCGCGGTCTCCCTGACCTGCAGCGGGTGCCGATGAGCGCGGGAACCCCAGGCGCTGCAGCGGCAAAATCGCAGGCCCTGCAGATGGAAAAGGCAGGGCCGTTTTCGACCCTGCCTTCGGTGATCATGGTGGAGCCGAGAGGGTTTGAACCTCTACGCCATTAACAGAAAACGACTAATGCGCTTCCCCCGTTGAGTTGCAGCCCCGTACGTTTGTCTTTGATGAAACGCGTTGTCGACAGTCATACTGCCGGCAGGTCCAATCGGCACTTGAACAAAATTCCCCCGTGGACAGGCACGGAAAAAAGGCGGGGCTGTTTCCGACCCCGCCTTCGTTGTGTCTGTCTTCCATCAGAAATGTTTCAGAAAGATCACGCCCAGGACGACCCATATGGAAACCGAAATGATGCCTCCCCAGATCAGCCCTTTTCTGAGGTGCTGCTGCTCGTTGGCGATCCTCCTGCACTCAAGTGCCCTTACCCTGAATTCTTCGCAGTCAAGAGCCGCCGGGATGCAATCACAAACGCCTGCCGGAGTGTGCCGCCCATCGCCTTCCATCAGTGCCGTGCCCGTCTCCATCATCTCGTCCACCTTCCTTCGCCGGTGATTCATCGTCATACGAACAGTCCCCCTCACATTTCGCAATAATTGTACCAGCGGCGTTGGCGCGCAGATAACTTAGTGATATGACTTGATTTTGTTCGTTGTTTTTTTCGGAAAAAAATCGGAAAGCCAAAATAATTTGCAGGGGTATCCCTACAGCTCGAATGGCCGGGATGGGATAAGGGCCCTGAAACAAATGAAAATTCGAATGAATGATTATCCGGTCATCCGGTGGAGGAATAAGCCTTCGTTTTTTTCTTCCGACAGCGGTCAAGTCTGTAAAAAAAGGGCCATTTCCGACTCTGCTTGCCCGTACAGGTCCGCCTGCCGTCATGTGTTTTGCGGAATCATTATCCGGGAAAGGCAGACAACATCATGTCCCATTTTCCTTATTTGAAAAAGTAAGGTCCGATTTCCCGGTCGATTGTCAGCAGCTGTTCCTCGATGATGTTGGCCGGTAAAAGGTACGTATATTCATTTCTCACGGCCCGAACCAGCCCGACCAGCTCCCCTTTCTGGTTGAAAACCGGTTTGCCGGAATCGCCGCTTTTCGCTTTCATCCCGTAGACGGTCAGTTCCGTACTGCCGATCTCGGCCAGTTTTCCCGGACCGACCCAGTCCCATCTCTCCCCCTGTTTTTCAGACATGAAAAGCATATCGCCGGAACCCACGCTGTGGGCGAATTTGATAACATCGAGTCCGTATCCCGGATTCACCCTCACGACCATATAATCATAGAGGGCGGATTTGAAGACGGCCGTGGCCGTGCTCCCTTCCACATAGAAGGAATCATAGCCGTGGGTACCGTGCTTCGTCGTCAGGACAAGCTGATCGCGAAAAATCACACCATGGAACTGACAGGCGTTGTAATTCGTGATGGACGGACCCATGGCGACGCAACCGATCCGCACGACCCTGTTCTCGAGCTGATGCAAGATGCTGCTGACGTTGTTGTCCTGATCCGTAACTCCGGCGCTTTCTGCGGAGAAGATGAAAATCAGGATGACCGCCAAAACAAATTTCGTTTTCATCTCTGACCCTGTCCCCTTTCATTCCGGCCGTTACGGATGTTCGAACGCGATTGAAAATCCTCCGGGGTCGGAACGAACCACCCTGCCGGCGAACTTCACCTTCAGGGTTCTTTTTTCGGGGCCGTGCCTCAGTTGAAAAACGACCTGGGTCGGTGTGCCCTGAGTAAGATTCGCGTCGGAGCGGAACCAGAGCCCCGAAGAGGAGATGTCCGCCACCCTGATCAGGAATGTCTTCTCTCTCAGTGTGCCCGGATGGGCCAGGACGATGACGGGGTAATCGAGGTGCAGACACTTGGACATTCTATCCATGGCACTTTCTCATCGATCCGGAATGGGCATAAAATTTCATTTTCCGAATCCGGTTTAAAAATCAAGGATAAAACAGTGGATTAGACAAAAATACGAGAAAAGTATTAGATGCATTTCAGGCAGAGATGACATCCGTTGCGAGTTTGTGGATATTTTCGCTGAGGGAAAAGTCGGGAAAGGGCGGAAAATCCGTGCCTGAGAAAATAGAAGGGTCAGCGGGAGCAGCAAAGAAAGGGGACAGGGCTGTTGCCCGCCCTGCCTCCTGACGGGGGCCATTGCGGCAGGGAATTATGCGAGCCTCCGGGGGATGAAAAAATCGTCCCTCAGCCTCGCCCCATCGGGGTCGTCCCGGTTCATTTCGGCCCCCGCATCTTTCTGAACAGTTTGAAGGCAACCTGAAGGACAAGCTGGAGGGCAAGAAAGATGAGCACGGCGACGGCAAAGACGAGGATGGGGATCAATATTTTCTGCCAGGTGATTTTCACCCGGTCTATTGCGAAATAGTCCGAGACCTTCGCCAGGGGGCCGATGATGCGGGTCAACATTTCAAACCACATGTTCGAAAAAGGGGACAGTCCCCTTTTTTTTCCCCAATCACCCGATGAAGAGGCGGCGGGAGGGAACCGCCCAGATGGAGGGCTCCGCGATTTTGCGGATTTCCCGGTCCCGGTAGATCACGATGCCTTCCCGCCACTCGCTGCCCAGGCCCTGCGCCACATCCCGACCGGGAAAAGGGGACTGTCCCCTTTATTTTTCGGGAGGCGGGGTTTGACCGCCCTTCATGCATCAAATTTCGGGGTCTTCTGAATGCTTCTGCAAAATGCTGACCAGGAGGGTTGACACCAACGAAAAAAGGGGCCGGCCGTAACAGCCAATATAAGGAAAACCAACAAGAAAAAAGGCGGTTTTGAGCGTAGAGTAAACTCATCCGCCTTTTTATTTTATGTGGTTCCGTTAGAAATTCGTTAGAAAGCAAGCAAGGCCATTTCCGGCCCTGTCTTCATATTTTATTCATACAAAAGGTAAATTTGATCAAATTTGCATTTATCAATACTTTTTAACTTTAACATCAGCTTTCTGCATAGTGTATACTTGAACAGTTTGACCTGCCGGAATTATCCCTTCATCACCTTTCATCAGGAGAAAAAGGGGGCAGCAAACTACTCCTAAACCTATTGATTCAAGCATTTTATCTTGACCTTCACGCCTACTCGATCCCGCAATAAGGATCTCTTGATCATCAACAGCTGTTACGGTCCTGAATGAGACCAAAATTCTTCCGGGTTGACCGGCATAGCTCTTTTCTCGAGACTCAGCCGCTTCGGCCACAATTCTTGCGCCCTTACTTATTACGATATTACCATTGATGACTACATCTCTATCAGCAATCATCATTAAACGGTCGCCTGTCTTTACTTTAGCGGGATGGATGTCTTCGACAATACGAACATCAATTGGGGTTGCTGCAGGAACTGTAACGGTTATTTCATACTTGGGCGTCGGTGGAGGAATTATGACGGTCTGCGGTAGCACCGGTTGTGTGGGTGCAAGTCCGGGTGTAGGAGGTGTTGCAGGACCAGTAGGGGTCGGTGTGGGTGCAGGTGTGGTGGCGGGTGTAGTAGTGGTTGTTGCGGGAGCTGTAGCGGCGGGTTGTTGATGGGGTGCCTGAACAGGTTCCGTAACTGGTGGTTGTTGTTTGGCGCAATTTATACTCACAAATACAAATAGTGCCGCGCTTAAGATAAAGATATATTTTTTCATTAAATCTCTCTCCTTCTTATTTTTGCCACCAAAAAGTATTATTCTTTATGCCATCATGAATTAAATATTTCCTTCTCTCTTTATTGAATACGACAGGTGAAACGTAACGCTCATCACTTTCATGCATAAGTCTATCGAAGGTTAAAATTGTTCCTATAAAGAATCCATATTCGGAATATGCTTGGTAACTATACCTAGAACACGAAGGTTCCATCGTGCATTCGACTCCATAGACATTAGATATGAAATTTTGATGAATATAAATCGCTCCTTTAGCCAATGCGGTCAATGGACCGTTGCCCAATTCTTCTTTTTCTACGAGAGGCCTCTTCTCAATAAATGATGCAAGTTCCCCTGCAGACGCAGAATAATTACCTTGTTCAATCAAAAAAATAAACGAGACGCAAAGAAGGAATAGTCGCATTATTCGCACCGATATTGAGTTGAATCGACATCCTGTTTTTAAAACTGTCCTTAAGTTTGCGGTTGTGTTTGTAAGCACCATTGACAGCAGAATATATATTACCCCCATACCAACCTACTTCAAATACTGAAAGTATTATCCCTGTCGCGGTATTCCCTTTGTCAAATGATTCAACTATCCCCCATATGAAAAGACCGTTCAAAATAAACGCTGTAAGAGCATCCCGATTTCTATCTAAATATAATTGACCTGCTCCGGGAAGTATAGCAGACAAAGTCCCGGCAATTTTCGGAGACTTAAAAACGAGAGAGTCATAGGATTTGAACATATCCTGTATATAATTATCGTTATCCAAACTGAGTTCTTTCGACTTTCCTTTTGCTTCGTTCGCCCCCTCGTCTAATAAAGTGAGTAATAGAATCCATGTTTTCGCTTTTTTTATTTCATTATCAGAACTAAATATATTTGTAGGGATTTTTTTAAAGTAACTTATAGCTGCTTTGTAATTACGGCTGTCTGCAAACAATTTCCCAACTCTTAAATAGACGGTTGGCAGTAGCGGAGAATCAGGGTTCTCGCTTATAAATTCTTGATATTTTTTGTGTGCGGTTTGTTCATCGCCTCCAAATGCGTAACAATCTCCAATGAGGATGAGCAGGTAGTGTTTATGTCTACTTTCCGGGTAATTAAATAATAATCTTTCTGACTCTATTATTGCTTGCGAGTAATATTTCTTTTGAAACAAGTAATCAATGAATGCTTTTTGATTTTCCTCCTCCAAAACTGATGCCTGACAGGGATTATACAGAGATAACATCATTACCATGACAATCAGTATTTTCACACTAAACGAACGGTGACAAGAAGATAATAAAAATTGAATGAATATGCGAAAGGTTTGAATCAGAAAGAAATTCCCCCCGGAGATTTGATACCACTTCGATGGGGATGGGTCAACATGAATTCAAGACTTCGCAGGGCCATTTCTGACCCTGTTTCCGCTTTCTGCACGTCCGTTGGGAATCCGTTAAAAAAACAAAAAAGAAGGGGTTGAAGCCCAAACGCCTGAACTTCCAACCCCTCGGATTTCTTATGGTGCCGAAGCCGAGATTTGAACTCGGACGGACTTGCGCCCACTAGACCCTGAACCTAGCGCGTCTACCAATTCCGCCACTTCGGCACTCGAAACGGTTCTCAATAATTATAATGATGACGCAACCTTGTCAAGCGAAATTAGGCTTGAAATAAACGGCACAAGTGGTAGATTACGCCCATTCAAAAGGCCCCGTCACCGAGTTCTTTTCGTCATGAAGATTTTCAGAAGAATCGAAGAAATTACGGCGGACTATCGCTCCTCCGTCGCCACCATCGGCAACTTCGACGGCATCCACCTGGCGCACCAGGAGATCCTCCACCGGGTCGTCCGGGAGGCACGGGAACGGAAGACTCGGTCGATGGTCATCACCTTCGATCCCCACCCCCAGCGGGTGCTTCACCCGGAGAAAAGGCCTTTTTATCTGCTCACCACCCTGGACGAGAAGATGAAACTGATCGAGGCCCTCGGCATCGACGCCGTTTTGCTCATCACCTTCACGCGGGACTTCTCCACCGTCACGGCCGAGGCCTTTGTCCGGGAGATCCTCTGGGACAAGCTTCGCGTGCAGAAGGTGTTCATCGGGCACGACTACGCCTTCGGAAACCGCAAGCAGGGAAACGAGGAGTTTCTCCGGTCCCGGGGGGGCGTACTGGGCTTCGACGTCGAGAGCATCAACACCTTCACGGTCCATGACACCGTCGTGAGCAGCACGAACATCCGGATGGCCATCCTGAACGGGGACGTCCGGAAGGCGGCCCTCCTGCTGGGGCGTCCCTACAGCGTCGGCGGCACGGTCATCCGCGGTTACCAGCGGGGGCGGGAAATCGGCATCCCGACGGCCAATATCGAGCCCGGCAAGGAGCTCCTGCCGGCCAACGGGGTCTACGCTGTCGGCGTCGACCTCGAAGGGGTCCGCCACGCCGGGGTTCTGAACGTGGGGTTCAACCCCACCTTTTCCAATGAAAAACTTTCCGTTGAAGTCCATATCATGAATTTCGACGGCGAACTCTACGGGAGGGCCCTGACGGTTTCTTTTATCGAGAGGATCCGAAGCGAGATGCGGTTTGAAAACCCGCAAAAACTTGCCGAGCAGATCCTGAGAGACAAGGCGAAGGCCGAGGAGATCCTCGCCCGCGTTGCCCGCCCGGATTAGGCGGTCAAGAGCAGAGGGGACACATATGTACATCAAATGCTGGGGCTCGAGGGGCTCCATACCCGTGTCGGGGGAGGAGTACAATGTCTACGGCGGGGACACGACCTGCATGGAGATCCGGACGAAGGATGACCGGATCATCATCGTCGATGCCGGATCGGGTATCCGCAGGCTCGGGAAACAGCTCGTGGAGGAGGGCCGGCACGGCTTCGACATCATCTTTACCCACGCCCACTGGGATCACCTGCTGGGTTTCCCCTTTTTCAGACCTCTTTATATGAGGAACGCCGATCTTCGAATTCACGGCTGCCCTTTCGCCGAACCGTTTGTCGAAGGCATGCTCGGGAAGGTCATGTCCTCACCCAATTTCCCCGTGGACTTCTCTGACGTGAAAGCCTCGATCCGGTATGCGCAGGGCTGCGCCGAGATGTTCATGATAGGGTCCGTGCGCGTCGAGCCGATTGCGATCAGCCACCCGAATCAGGGAAACGGCTACAAGTTCACCGAGGGCGGGAAAGCCTTCGTTTTCATCACCGACAACGAACTCGGCCACATCCATGACGGCGGTCTCCCCTTCGAGGCCTACCTCGCCTTTTCGAAGGGGGCTGACCTCCTGATCCACGATGCCGAGTATACCGACGGGGAGTACAAGAAATACAAGGGATGGGGACATTCCACCTGGCAGCGCGCCCTCGAACTGGCCGTCCGTGCGGAAGTCCGGCAGTTCGGCCTGTTTCACCACAACCCGGACCGGACGGACGGGGAGATCGATGCCATCGTCGAAGCCTGCCGCCGGGCGGCCGCCCGCCGGGGCGCCCGCCTGGAGATCTTTGCCGTCAAGAGGGACATGACCTTCAACCTGTAAAGAATCGGGAGTGATTTTCCGGTGTCTGCGTCACCCGTCCTTCCGGGCCCGCCATGAAAATCAAACATCTTCATCCCTGGGACGTGACACCGCGGGAGGCCGTGAAAATCCAGGGGTCTCTGCGGGGCAAACTGCGCGTCGGGGAGCGTTGGCATTCCGGGCGGCTTCAATACGTGGCCGGGGCCGATGTCTCCTACACCCGGGGCGATGAACGCTTTTTCGCGGCCGTCGTCGTCCTAGAGTGGCCCTCGATGCGGACCGTCGAAGAGGTAACCCATGCCGAGAAAGTCTCTTTCCCCTACGTCCCAGGGCTTCTGTCTTTCCGGGAAGGACCTCCTCTGCTCAAGGTCTTCGGGAAATTGAGGCGGCGGCCCGACGTCGTTCTTTTTGACGGTCAGGGTATCGCCCACCCGAGGGGATTCGGGCTCGCCTCGCACATGGGGCTCATTCTGGACGTGGCTTCGGTGGGATGCGCGAAGACGAGGCTTGTCGGAGAGCACCGTGACGTGGGCAAGCGCGCCGGCGCCTGTACGGAACTCGTCTTTGAAGGGCAGGCGGTGGGCGCTGTCGTTCGCACGAGGGTGCGGGTCAAACCGATTTATGTCTCTCCGGGACACCGCGTGGGGCTGAATCAGGCCGTCGAGATCGCCCTTGCCTGCTGCAGGGGCTACCGTATCCCCGAACCCCTCCGGCGGGCCCACCTCCTCGTCAACCGGATGAGGCGCCTCAACTGTTGCTGAAAAAGACGTCGTGGATCAGAGCCTCGGCGCTCGTCTGGGTGCGCTGGGAATTGATGTAGAGCACGATGCCGATGATCTCCGGCGGTTCCCCGTTTCTGATGTCACGGAAGAGCATCCGGTAATCCTCGTAAACGTTCCTCTTTTCCGTGTACCAGCGCCCCGCCCTGTCGGTCTTGTTCCTTATCACGATATAGCGGACTTTGTCCGCATTGGCCTGGGTGCTCCTGCAGGTCGTCCCGACGGGCGCTTCCGTGTCCCAGATGTACCCGAGGAGCGGTGTGCTCAGGGGGTTGGAGGGGAATCCCGGCGCCTTGAAGGCGATGTAGATCTGCAGGGCCTGATCGTCCCTTTCTTTTACCCGGACGTCTCCACCCGACGGGAATTTTGTGACGGCCCATTTCCAGCTGAGGAAGGGGTGCTCCCTGAGGTTCACCTGCAGGGGCCTCCGGATGCCGAAGGCGGACCGGCCGTCGCTCGTCAGTTTGAGGACGTAGAGGTCGCCTGACTTCTTTTTCAAGGGAAGCGGAGGCAGGATGCGCATCGTATTCACTTTCGATAGTTTCTCCAGGTGAATCACCGGTGTTCCGCGGCGCTTTTCAATTTCCCATCCCGCCGGGGCCCCGTTCTCGAGATTTGGGGAAGCAAAGTCGGTCACCGGGATGCGGTCCGATATCGTTGCGCTGACGGTCGGGTGAACGAAGACCATCAGTGCCGAGAAGAGCAGGGACAGGGGGAGCAGTCTGTTTCGGTGCGGTGACATTTCAATCCTTTCCGTAAAGGGCCATGATGTCCGTTCTGTTGAAAACGGCATCCACCCGGTCCGCAAGTTTCAGTATGTTTTCGCGGCCGCCTTCCTCGCGGTCGATAAGGGCGATGACCCGGTCCACGACCAGCCCCCCCGCCCGCGCGCCCTCGATGGCGGCGATCGTGGAACCGCCCGTGGTGATGACGTCGTCGAGGATGGCCACTTTTTCCCCGGGCTTCACCGCCCCCTCGATCCGGCTTTTCGTGCCGTGTTCCTTCGACTCCTTGCGGACCGTGAAGGCCTTGACGGGTCTGCCTCTCTGGTAGGATATCACGGCGAGGGCATTCGCCAGGGGATCGGCCCCCAGGGTCAGCCCTCCGGCGGCGGTCACGCCGGAGCCCTCGAGCATGGTGAAGAGGATCTGGCCGATGAGGTTCATCCCTTCGGGATCGAAGGTGACGGGTTTGCAGTTGAAATAGTAGGGGCTTGTTTTTCCCGACGCCAGCGTGAAGGGCGGGTTGTCTCTGTATTGAAAGGCCCGCTCGAGGATCATCTCGGCGAGCCTCCTTCTCAGTTTCCGGTCATCCATGCTTTTCCGTTACAATTGCCCCTGGGCCTTTAACACGAAACGGATGGGAATTTCAACCCATGTTGTCACCGGCTGACCCATCCGCCGGCCCGGCTCGAAGCGCCATTGCCTGACGGCTTCCCGGGCCGACTGGTCGAGGATCTCATATCCCGAGGACTTCTTGATCCGGAGATCGCCCACGCCGCCGCTGGCGAGAACCTGTACGGTGAGGACGATCGTCCCCTCGTAACCGTTTCTCCGGGCGGCAAGCGGATAGGCGGGCCTCTTGTTGTCGTAGTAGCGGGGCATGGCGACGGTTGTTCCCGGGGGGCCCGACAATCCTTCTTTCGAGGTCGGGCCGACCGTCCCGGACCCGCCGTCGGACGAAGACGTCTTTGCCGGTCCGGCTGCCGCCGTGTCCGCCTGAAGAGAGGCGCTCGAAGATGCGATGGTCACCGTTACGGCTTCCTGCGCGGCGGTGATTTCCTTTGCCTGCGAGGGCTCCGGGACCTTTTCCGCACGCTGGGGCCTGGCTTCGCTTGCGGCCAGGGATTTTTTCTCGGTTGAAGTTGTCCCGCCACCCGTCGCGGAATGGTCGCTCAGGAAGAAGGCAATTTCGAAGAAGCCGGTCCCCTTTGACGCCAGGATGGGCGGCGAGGGGACGATTACGAGGGCCAGGGCCGCGGCGAGATGGACGGAGAGAGAAATCGCGACGGCAAGGAGGATCTCTCTTTTCACGGACGACCTTCCGGCCTGCTTCCGAGAAAGATCCTCTTGCAGGTTTTCCGAAAGCCCGAAGGCCCTGTCCATCCCGTCCGGCATCTATGACAGCATCCTTTCGATCGTTTTCACGGCTTCGACCCCGTCCCGGGCGAAGGCCGCCCCCAGCGACTCCGCGAAAGCCCGGGTCACCACGGCGCCGCCCAGGATGAACCGGCAGGCGACCCCCCTTTCCCTGGCGAGGCGGATCACCTCCGGCATGCGGAGCATCGTCGTGGTCATGAGCGCGGAGAGCCCCACGACCGGCGCCTTGTAGCGCCTGACGGCTTTCAGGACGGCATCGGCGGTCACGTCCTTTCCCAGGTCGATGACCTGGAAGCCGTGATTCCGCAACATGAGGGCGACGATGTTCTTCCCGATGTCGTGAATGTCGCCCTGCACGGTGGCCAGGAGGATCGGCCCCTTCCCCTTGCGGGTGGATCGCCCCTCGCGCAGGTGCGGCTCCAGGTGCTCCATGGCCTTCTTCATGGTCTCCGCGCTCGCGATGAGCTGAGGAAGGAAATATTCCTTCCGGCCGAAGAGTTCGCCGACGAGGACGATGGCCGGGACCATGGTGTCCTGAACCAGTCCCGAAGCGTTCGTCCCCGCCGCCATCGCGGCATCGACGAATCCGTTGATGTCATCGCGGTTGCCCTCGAGAACGGCCCGGGTGACTTTTTCAAGCGGCGTCTCACCCGCCGGGCCCCTGGGCTCTCTCCGTTCGGCGGGGCCGGAGAAGCGGGCGATGTAGTTCGCCCCGTCCCGGTCCCGGCGGGTCAGGACGTCAGAGGCCATTTTGACGGCCATGAGTTCTTCCCGTGCCGGGTTGGCGATGGCGGCCCGGAGCCCCTTGGCGGCGGCCATGGCGAGAAAGGTCGCGTTCAACCACCGACGTTCCGGCATCCCGAACGACACGTTTGAAAGGCCGATCAGTGCAGCGCCCTTGAACCGGCGGGAGACCCATTCGATGGTCTTGAGTGTTTCCGCCGGCGCCCGAGGGTTGGAGGCTGCCGTCATGACCATGCCGTCGATGAGGATGTCTTCTTTCGTGAAGCCGAAGGAGCGCGCACGGTTGTAAGTGCTTTTGATGATCTCGATCCGCCGTGCGGCCGTTTCCGGTATCTCCCGTTCCGCCAGGGGGAGCAGGATGAACATGGCGCCGTATTTCGCGGCAAGGGGGAGGAGCTTCTCCATCCTTTCTTTTTCGCCCGGGATGGAGTTGACCAGGGCACGACCCGGGTAGATTCTCAGAGCCGCTTCGATGGCCTCGGGCTTCGCCGAGTCGATGACCAGCGGGAGGTCCGTCGCAACGGCGAGCAGGTTGACGACATCCCCCATGGTCTCGGCTTCGTCGATCGCCGGCACCCCCACGTTCACGTCGAGAAGGTCGGCGCCGCATTCCTCCTGTTCCCGCGCCAGCCGGCGGATGAGGGACGTCTTTCTCTGACGGAGCTCGTCCTGGAGAGCTTTCCTGCCCGTGGGGTTGATGCCCTCGCCGATGACGGCAAGCGGCCCCTCCTCTTCGAGGACAAGGGACCGCCGCGCCGACGTAAGCGCGCTGATGGAGGACCGCAGGGGCGGGATCGTCCTCGCGCCGCCGATCCGTTCCCTCAGCTGCCGGATGTGGCGGGGGGTCGTCCCGCAGCAGCCTCCGACGAGATTGACGCCCGCCGATGCGAAGCGCCCGGCGTAAGACGCAAATTCCCCGGCGTCCATGTCGAAGACGGTCCTGCCGCCCGCGAGCCTCGGCAGCCCGGCGTTCGGCTTCGCCACGAGCGGGACCGTCGCGAAGGGTTTCATGGCCTTCACGAAGCTGATCATGTCCGCCGGGCCCGTGGAACAGTTGCACCCGACGGCGTCGGCGCCAAGCGTCTGGAGGGTGATCAGCGCCGTTCGCGGGTCCGTTCCGTTCAGGGTGCGGCCGTCCTTTTCGAAGGTCATCGTCACCACGGTGAAGAGATCCGATATTTCCCTGACGGCGATGAGGGCCGCGCGGGCCTCCTGGATGTCCATCATCGTTTCGATGACGATGAGGTCGACACCGCCGTCGATGAGCCCCCGGGCCTGTTCCTTGAAAACCTCGACGGCTTCGTCGAAATCGAGGTTGCCGAAAGGTTTCACGAACTGCCCTGTCGGCCCGATGTCGCCGGCCATCAGCGTCTTCGGGCCCAGAACCTTCCGGGAAATCCGGGCGAGGTCCCGGTTGACTTCCCGGACATTGCCGGCTTTGAATTCGGCAAGCTTGAAGCGGTTCCCTCCGAAGGTACAGGTGTAGACGATGTCGGAGCCCGCAGCCCGGTATTCGTTCTGGACCTCCTGGATGACCGTGGGGTTCTCGAGGCACCATAGCTCCGGGCAGACACCGCCGGGCATCCCCCGCTTCTGGAGTTCCGTCCCCGTGGCGCCGTCCAGAACGAGGATTCTTCTTTTCAGGATGTTTCGGATGCGGTCTCTCTTCTTCAACGATCGGTCCTCGTCAGGGTATGCTCCGGATTCCCAGGACGGCCGTGACGGACTTCTCCGGGATCAGCACGAAGCTCCGGTTGATCCGGACGCCGAGGCGATGGAGTTCCAGAAGCTCGTAAATCCGCTTCTGGTTCTGCAGGGCGAAATCCCCGTAGCCGGCGGAAAAACGGCCTTTGCGGGACTCCTTGTTTTCTCGACGGAGGGTCTGTCGCAGGTACGCCGTGACCCAGTCGAGCGCCGCGTCCACGGTTTCACTGGCTACGGCGTCGAAGACCACACCCCGGGTCATCTGATCCTCCCCGGCCGCTTTCCCGATTTCGGCGACGATGTCTTCGCCCGCCGTGGCGGCGATGACGGCGATCTCGCTGCAGCCCGCGAGAAAGGCGGCGAGGTCGCGGCTTTGAAAGACGACGTCTTCAGGGAGGCGGGTTTTTGAGGAGTCCCGCCCGATGAGGGGGAGCCTTCTTGCGGCCCCCTTGAGATGGATCAGGAGGCCGGCGTCGCGGATCCAGCGGTCGAGCCGGTCTCTCTGCCCGGCCTCGAGGTGGGTTACGCCCTTTTTGTATCCCAGGCGCCGGTAGATGTTCCGAAGGGGCGCCGGGATGCGGATATGATCGAAGAACTGTGGCCCGTTCATTCCAGGGGAGCCTCGTGTGGAGCGCCGGCGTCATCCGCCTGTGGTGCGCTCGAAACCGACCAGCTCGATGATGAACTCATCCACCTCTTTCGGCGGGTTGATGAAGGTCACCATGAAGGGGATTTTCCCTTTCGGCGCGATGCTCACGTTCGAAACGTCCGACCCTTCCGGTTTCGAAAGATCATCGAGAATTTCCTTGTCGGTGAATTTCACGAGTTCCTCGTCCGTCAGGATGTTTCCGGCAAACACCTCGGTTTCCCCCAGGAGCTTGCCCGCGTTGTCAAGAATCTTCCCCCGGACCCTGATCTTGGAGACGGAGTAGTCGAAGTCGTTCACGGCTGTCCCCTGGATGACCAGGATGTCGCCGCCGACGATCAGGTTCTTGAGAAACCGTTCCCTCACCTCGGAGAAATTGATGCCCGCTGCCGGCGCGGGCGGTGCGGGCTTCTTCTCCACCGTGACGGCCTTCTCCGGGCCCTTGCTGTAGAATAGGTTCAGGACCTGCTCGCCGATCTGCGGAAAGAGGTAAAGATAGACACCGCCGAGAACGATAACCAGCATGGCGAGGTAGAGCCCGATGCGGATCGGTGTCCAGGCCTGTCTTCTCTTTGCCCGCGGGAGGGTCATCTCTTCGGGAGGTGGCGCCGGGCGCTCATCCGGAGACTTTTTCTCCTCGGGGGGTGCCTCTTCCCCGGCCCCGGCAGCGGGGAGTTCCTCCTCCGCCCTGCCGGACTCTTCCACCGCCGTCGAGGTGACGATCCGATCAAGGCCGACGGCGCCTTCTTCCGTCGTCTTTCTTTCGTGGAATACGTGGCCGCAGCGGGTACACCGGACCCAGACGCCCTCTTCACCCACTCGTGTTTCGTCAAACCGGTATTTTGTGCCGCACTCCTTGCACTCAATGATCATGAAGCCCTCCTTTTATTCTTCCAGAACGTAGACATCAGGCAGATAACGGGCCTTTTCATCGAAGTCCAGTCCGTATCCCACAACAAATCCCTGATCCAGATCAAAGCCGACATAGTCGGAGTGAAATTCGACTTCCCGCCGGTGCTTCTTGTCGATCAGCGTGCAAAACCTCAAAGATCGAGGAACCCTCTCGAGGAACTTGTCCCGCAGAAAAGCCAGGGTCAGGCCCGTGTCGACGATGTCCTCCACAACGAGCACGTCCCTGCCGGCAATGGCCGTCTCGATGTCTTTCTTGATCTCGATTTTCCCCGAGCTGACGGTGGCGGCGCCGTAACTGGTCACACGGATGAAATCGATTGTGCAGGGGATCGTCATGGCCCGTATCAGGTCGGCCATGAACATGAAAGAACCTTTGAGCACGCCGACCACAACGAGGTCCTTCCCGCTGAAATCCCTGGAGATCTGTGCGGCAAGTTCCTTCACTTTCCGGTCAATGACTTCGCGGCTGTAGAGGATCTTTTTCCTGTATTGCTCCATCGAATGCCCTCCTCCGCAAGACACAGTACTCAAGAGGCGAAGAATTGTCAATTGGAATCAATGCTTTCCGGTGTAAGCGGCGATGAACTCCCGGAGAGTTTCCTCCATGATTTCCTCGGCCTTCCGGAGTGCTCTGTTGTCCTGGAAAACGGAGGTGAGGCTCATGAAAATACGGTCATACCTGGATTTCTCGCTGCCCAGAGCTCCGTAGTCGATCGGACGGATCATGTACTGCGAGCCGTCGAAGTAGTACTTTCCGAAACGGTTGGTGTCGGCTGACCGGAAGGGCCAGTCCACTTTCAACCGGAAGAAACGCAGCGCCGCGCCCCGGAGCCGCGGGTCCCTGAAACGACCGTGAGGGGGCATCTCGCCCAGGGCTTCGCTCACGAGCCGGAAGTATTCCTTCACGAGATCGATGTCGGTCACGACGAGTCCGAAGAGATACCAGTCGTCGATGATCTCGATGAGGGCCCGCTTCTCCTCCCGGGAGATGTAATGGTAACTCGGGCAGAGGTGACCCTCGCAGAGTTCCTTTCCGTAGAAGGAGACACCCCTGAGATCCTCACCGCCGTTCTGGCAGGGGTGGAGCAGACAGCCGACCCTCCTTTCGCCGGCATCGAGAAAACCCAGGTACTCGCAGCAGTAGATGACCTCGTAGCGTTTGGCCGGGTCCTCTTCCCGGCGGATCCTCTCCGAAAAGGCGGAAAGGTCCGCCGGTCCCCGGACGGTCTCCCGGAAGAGCCGGGTGCGCCGCCGGAGCCGTCGCTCGAGGGCCTCCTGCCGGCTGTCGGCGTAGTTGTAAAGCCCGCAGCAGGCCCCGCAGGATTTTTCCCCGTCGGGCTGGCAGAGATGGATGAATTCCGTTTCCATGGTGTGTACGAAAGAAGGAGACGCCCCGTCGGCGCGCCGCACCGGGGTCGTCCCCGGCCTATTCCAGGACGATGGTCTTTGAGCCGTGAACGAGGATCCGGTGTTCCAGGTGGAGTTTCACCGCCTTGGCCAGAACCATCCGTTCGACGTCCTTCCCCTTCATCTTCATGTCTTCCACGGAATCCCGGTGGGTAGTCCGGATGATGTCCTGGGCGATGATGGGGCCGTCATCGAGGGTTGTGGTGACGTAGTGGCTCGTGGCCCCGATGATCTTCACGCCCCGGTCATAGGCCTGCTGGTAGGGTTTCCCGCCGGCGAAAGCCGGAAGGAAGGAGTGGTGGATGTTGATGATCCGGTTGGGGTACAGATCGACAAACCGGCCCGTCAGGACCTGCATGTAGCGGGCAAGGACGATCAGGTCGATCCCGTGCCTCTGCAGCTCCTCCAGTTCCCGGACCTCCTGTTGCGCCTTGCTCTCCGGGGTGATCGGGAAGTAGTGGAAGGGGAGGCCGAAGCTTTCCGCCAGGGGTTTCGCGTCCAGGTGGTTGCTGATGACCAGGGGGATCTCGGCCCTGAATTCCCCCATCCGGTGCCGGAACACCAGGTCGTAGAAACAGTACAGGTGCCGGGAGACGAAGATGGCCATCCGCGCCACCCGGTCGGTGAAATGCAGATCCCACTTCATGTCGAACTGCCGGGCCAGCTTGTCGAAGGCCCCGCCGATCCGGTCTCTCGGGATGTCGAAGCCGTTCAGCTCCCATTCGATTCGCATGAAGAAAATCTTGTCTTTTTCCGACGTGTGCTGCGCGGCGTGGACGATGTTCCCGTTGTGGTTGAAGATGAAGTTGGACACCGATGCCACGATGCCCTTCCGGTCGGGGCAGGTGAGAAGCAGGATCGCGTTGTGGCTGTCCATGTTCTTGTCCCTTCAAATTCCGACGCGAATGTGTTACATACGGAACCCTGTTTTTGCGGATGGGAAGTATAGGCTTTAACGCGGCGGCGCGTCAAGGGGAAAGGTTCTCCGTGAGCAGGATCCCCGGGGCGGCGGACGTGAAGGGAGCCGGGTGGATGAAACTCATCGATGTGATCAGCCTGCCGAACGGTTTGAAAGCGGAGATCTACGACAACTCCCGCGCCGTCGCGCGGGACATGGTCAAGGTCGTCTTCATCGCCCGGGTCCGAGTCGAGGTGAAGGAGGAGTACTTCGACCGGCGGGCTGACTACGAATTAACACGGAGAATGTTCGGAGAGGACGTCCTCTTTGAACAGGTGAACGAGAGGACCTTTGTTCCTCTCCACGATCAGAGCAGAGTCTTCGGTGAGTTTGAGGACCGGTTCAAAAATGACGCCCTTTTCTACCTCTCGAGACCTCACTTCCCCGGGCGGTTTGTCCTGTCGAAATTTCGTGACATAGAGAAGAACCCCTGGAAGTACGGGCTGCTGCCGGAGCGGAGGACCGACGGGGTCGACGAATAGCCCGCGACGCCCGCGTCCGGCGAAGACCGGGCCGATGCCGGATCATCTTCGATGGAGGCATTCAACATGAGACGACCCAAGGTGTCCGTGATCGGGGCCGGTTTTGTCGGGACCATGACGGCCCAGAGAATCGTGGAGCACGACCTTGCCGATTGCGTTCTGGTGGACATCATCGAGGGGATGCCCCAGGGAAAGGCCCTGGACATCGCTCAGTCGGCGGGGATCGAGGGCTTTGACGCGAAGATCGCCGGGACCAACGATTTTTCCGAGATCGGCGGGTCCCGCATCGTCGTGGTCACGGCGGGTTTTGCGCGGCTGCCCGGCATGAGCCGGGAGGACCTCGCCAGGAAAAACGGACAGATCATCAAGGCCGTCACGGAGAAGATCCGGGACTACGCACCGGAGAGCATCCTCCTCATGGTCACAAACCCCGTGGATGTCATGACCCAGCTGGCCTGGAAGGTCTCCGGTTTTCCCTTCCACCGGGTCATCGGGATGGGCGGGGTTCTGGATGCCGGCCGGTTTCAGCTTTTCCTGGCCCGGGAACTGGGGGTGGCCCCTCGGGAGATCGAGGCGCTGGTCCTCGGCGGGCACGGGGACAGCATGGTGCCCGTGGGCCGCAGCACGAAACTGAAAGGGATCCCGGTCAGCGAACTGCTGAAGCCGGAGCGTCTCCGGGCCGTCATCGAGCAGACCCGTTACGGCGGGGCTGAGATTGTGGGTCTTCTCAAGACGGGCAGCGCCTTCCATGCCCCCTCGGCGGCCGTTTTCGTCATGGTCGAGGCCATCCTGCGGGACACCAAGCGGGTGCTTCCCGCCTCCGTGTACCTCGACGGCCAGTACGGTATCCGGGGCTGTTTCATCGGAATACCGGTCCGGCTGGGAGCCGGAGGCGTCGAGGAAAGACAGGAGATCGAATTGGCGGAGGAAGAACTGACCGCACTGCGGCGCTCCGCCGAGCTGGTGGAGAAGACCTTCAACGAGCTATGCTTTTCATGAGTCTCAAACCTCTTCCCGGGGGCGATGGCGCGCCCGAAAGGACCCCGGTGAACAATGTACCGTCTCCGGCGGGGGGCGGGTGCGCCGGTGGGATCCGCCCTTTTTCTGAGAATCCTTCTCTGGAAGAGATTCTCTCCGTTGTGGCGAAACCGAGCCGCTACCTGGGCGGCGAGGTCAACAGCATCCGCAAGGACAGGGCCGCATGCAGGCTTTCCTTCGCCCTGGCCTTCCCCGATGTCTACGAGGTGGGCATGTCCCACCTGGGCCTGCAGATCCTCTACGCCATTTTGAACAGCGAACCCTCGATCTGCGCGGAGCGTTTTTATGCCCCGTGGCCCGACATGGAGGCCCGCATGAGGGCGTCCGGGATGCGGCTTTCCTCCCTCGAGTCGCGGACGGCTCTGGGGGACTTCGACATCGTGGGCTTTTCACTTCAATATGAACTGTCGTACACGAACGTCCTGAACATGCTCGACCTGGGGGGCATCCCCCTGCGGTCCGCGCAGAGGCGGGAAGGGGTCCCCCTCGTGATTGCCGGCGGGCCCTGCGCATTCAATCCCGCTCCCGTGGCCCCTTTCTTCGACGCCTTCGTCATCGGCGAGGGGGAGGAGGTCGTCCTGGAGATCGCCCGGACCGTCCGGACAGGGAAGGAAAAAGGCTGCGGCCGCAAGGGGCTTCTGACCTTGCTCTCCGAACTGGAGGGTCTCTATGTGCCGGCCCTGCACGGCAGGGGCAAGCGGATCAAAAAGAGGATCGTCAGGGATCTCGACGCATGGCGCGTGCCGGGCAGGCCCCTGGTGCCGCTCATGAACACGATTCACGACCGGGTCACCCTCGAGATCGCGAGGGGCTGCACGAGAGGATGCCGGTTCTGCCAGGCCGGGATGGTCTGGCGGCCCCTGAGGGAGCGCTCTCCCGATGTCCTGAAGATCATGGCCGAGGAGATGCTCTGCGCCACGGGTTACGGCGAGGTGTCCCTCCTGGCGCTCAGCGCCGGTGATTACTCGAAGATCGAACATGTTCTTTCCGATTTCATGGACCGGTTTTACAACGGTCGCGTCGCCATCGGGCTTCCCTCCCTCCGGGTGGAAACGCTCAGTCGGAAGCTCATCGAGGAAATCAGAAGAGTAAGAAAAACCAGCTTCACCCTGGCGCCCGAGGCGGGCACCCAGCGGTTGAGGGACTTCATCAACAAGGGTAACACGGAGGCCGATCTCCTCGAGACGGCAAGGCGCGTCTTCGAAGGGGGCTGGCGGTCCGTCAAACTCTATTTCATGATCGGTATTCCGGGTGAGCGCGAGGAGGACCTCGAGGGGATCGTGGACCTCGCCCACAAGGTGCTCCGGGAGGGGCAATCCACGAGACAGGTGAGTTGCGCCCTTTCCACCTTTGTCCCCAAGCCCCATACCCCCTTTCAGTGGTGCCGGCAGGCGTGCCTGGAGGAGATTCTCGAGAAGCAGCGGTTTTTCAAGAAGCGTATCACGCACCGGAATCTGCCGCTCAAATGGCACGACGGCCGGATGAGCCACCTGGAAGGCATTTTCTCGCGCGGTGACGGGCGTCTTGCCGAAGTGATCGAAAAGGCCTATCGTCTCGGGTGCCGGTTCGACGGCTGGAGCGACTCGTTCAAGTTCGAAAGCTGGCAGAAAGCGCTGGAAGAGACGGACATCCGCGCTGAAGAATATCTCCGGGGCCGCGGGTTCGATGAACGCCTGCCGTGGTCGGACATCGACTGCGGACTCACCTGGGATTTTCTCCTCGGCGAGTATGAAAGAGCGCAAGCCGGGCTGTTGACGGCGGATTGCCGGGGCGGGGAATGCCGGAACTGCGGGGTCTGTGATTTCGAGTCCGTCAGGATCGTCGAGGCGAAGGAACCGGAAAGAAGCGCCGTCAGGCCACCGGATATGGAGCCGAAACGGGGGAGCGCCGGCGCGAAGTGGAGGATCAAGTTCGTCAAGGACGGGGGTGCAAGGTTTCTCTCCCATCTGGAGGTGGCCGCGGCCCTCATCAGGGCGATCAAACAGAGCGGCATATCGGTGCTATACACCGGGGGTTTTCATCCCCATCCCAGGCTTTCCTTCGCTCACGCCACGGCCGTGGGGATGGGAAGTGCCGGGGAGTACGCCGACCTCCAGGTCGGGGACCCCCGGCTGGAGGACCCCGGCAGCCTCTGCCGGAAGATAAACTCGAGGCTCCCGTCGGGCCTCTCCGTGGAGGATATCAGGGAGATGTCCCCCGGCGATGCAGAACTTCTGAAGAATATCAAGGGGTTTGAATACGAAATCCGGTTGCCCCCTGACTTTGCCGCCGATCGCGCAGGCGATCTCGAGGGGAGGGTCATCGATTTTCTCCGGAGGGATGAATGGATCATTGATCGTCAGGGAAAAGAGGGCACCCGCAGGAAGGACATCCGCCCCTGTGTGGGGGGGCTTGCCGTCGACCGGCAAGACCGCAGGATTATCCTTGTTCTCCTGCAGACCGGCGAGGGGACGGCCAGGCCTCAGGAGATCCTGACCCATGTCCTGGGCCTCGACGAAACGGAGGCCAGGCGGTCTAAGGTGACCAAGAAGAAGACGTTTTTTGAGCGATAAAATTTGTTGACAAATCAAGATAATTTTCTATAATTCTGCACTTCAACTCCTTTGAAAAGGATGCGTGTCATGTACGCCGTGATAAGGACGGGTGGAAAGCAGTACAAGGTATCCGAGGGCGATTTCCTGAAGATCGAAAAGATCGATGGCCAGGCGGGAGGAGAGGTCATCTTCAATGAGGTTCTCCTGGTCTCCAGGGGCGACGCCACCGAGGTGGGGAAGCCCTTCGTGGAAAAAGCGAAGGTGATCGGCGAGATCATCGCCCAGACGAAAGGGCCCAAGCTCATGGTCTTCAAGATGAAAAGGAGGAAGGGCTTTCGCAAGAAAAAGGGCCACCGCCAGGAACTGACCCGCGTGAGAATCAAGGCAATTTCGGTTTGATCGGAGGACCCGATGGCTCATAAGAAAGGACAGGGAAGCACTCGAAACGGCAGGGACAGCAATGCCCAGCGTCGCGGCGTGAAGGTCTTCAGCGGCGAGGAAGTCCAGGCCGGCGCGATCATTGTTCGTCAGCTGGGAACCAGGATTCATCCCGGCAGGAATGTGGGGCTTGGAAAGGACTTCACCCTTTTTTCCAAGATCAATGGGATCGTGAAATTCGAGAGAATGGGGAAAGAGCGGAAGAAGGTCAGCGTTTACGCTCCCTGAGGAAAGGTCTCCCTTCCCGGGCTCAAATTCGTTCGGTACAGATTTTCATCACGTGGCATCTCGAAAGTCAGGCATAGCCGGTAATCCAGGGTGTTGATCCCATGCTTGAGCATGGCCGATGAACACCCTTTTTTTGCATTTGTTCGTTGCCGTACGTTGAACACCGGATGCCGGTGTCGTCACCGCCCGGACTGACAGCGGGAATGCAGATCTTTTCATGATAAAGGAGGGGTTCTTACAATGGCCGAACGAGAAGTGGGGACGGTTAAGTGGTTTGACAACAAGAAGGGTTACGGTTTCATCTCGCGTGAGTCGGGGGGGGATGTTTTTGTGCATTACTCCGCCATCGTCGGCGACGGGTTCAGAAGCCTGAAGGAAGGCGATCGTGTGGAGTTTTCCATCAAGCAGGACCACAAGGGTCAGGCGGCGGCAGAGGTCAAGAGACTCTAACACGCCATCATCGAATCACGTCCGGCGGATCGGCCGGGCAACACCCGGTCGTCCCGATTTCGTTTCAAGCCGCGGGGCCTCAGGGGTTTCAGGTCTTCGGCTCGCACTTCAGGAGACCGTCAGCAAGGGGCTGTACGGGGCGTTCAGGTGCAACCGCCCCGAGAGGTCCGCTCGCGTTCTTTCGCGCCTTCCATCATCTCGTTCAGGAGCCCTCCGATCGCTGTGAGGGCTTTCTTTATTTGCCGGTCGAACCGGCCTCCCGCAGGGATTTCAGTACCATGAAGTTTATCGACGAGGCGAAGATATTCGTGAAGGGAGGAGACGGCGGCCGGGGCTGCGTGAGCTTCCGACGCGAGAAATACGTCCCCCGGGGCGGGCCCGACGGCGGCGACGGCGGGAAGGGGGGCGATGTGGTCATCCGGGCCTCCCGCGGTCACCACACGCTTCTCGACCTGAAGTTCAATCAGCATCATGCGGCGGACCGGGGTGCCCACGGGGAGGGGGCCAGGCGGACCGGCCGCAGCGGCCGTGACGAAGTGATTCTCGTCCCCGTAGGGACGGTGATCCATGATGCCGAAACGGGCGAAGTCCTCGCGGACCTGACGGCGGATGGAGAAACGTTCATCGCGGCCCGGGGAGGAATGGGCGGCAGAGGAAACGCCCGCTTTGCCACCCCGACCCGTCAGGCGCCGCGCCATGCCCAGCCGGGAAGGCCGGGGGAGGAACGCTGGATCCGGCTGGAACTCAAGCTCCTGGCGGATGTGGGAATCATCGGCCTGCCCAACGTGGGGAAATCGACATTCATCTCGAGGGTCTCCTCAGCGCGGCCCCGGATCGCCGACTACCCCTTTACGACCCTGGTGCCCAACCTTGGCGTCGTGCGCTTCCAGGAAGACCGATCCTTCGTGATCGCCGATATCCCGGGCCTCATCGAGGGGGCCCACGCGGGCACGGGTCTGGGGACGAGGTTTTTGCGCCACATTGAAAGGACCCGGCTTCTTCTGCACATGATCGACATCGCCGGCGAGACGCCGGCAAAGGCCTGGAGGAATTTCGAGGTCGTCAACAAAGAGCTTGCCCTCTACGGCGCCTCTTTGAAAGGGATCCCGCAGATCCTGGCGCTCAACAAGACGGATATCCCGTCGACCCGGGAGAAGATGCAAAAAGTCATTGACATCTTTCAGAAAAAAGGCTTAAAGATTTTCCCCCTTTCCGCTGTGACGGGGGAGGGGGTCAGGGCGCTTCTGGCGGAAATGGTAAAGAAACTGGAAGACGGGGGTCTTTGGTCGAAATGAGCCAGATCAGAAAACAGATCGTGACCAATGTGAAAAAGGCCCTGATCAAGATCGGCACCGGCGTCCTCGCCGGGGCCGACGGTCTGGACCTCAACATCGTCGAACAGCTCGTCGACGAGATGGTGCAGCTGCGGTCGAAAGGCATCCAGATCGTCATCGTCACCTCCGGCGCCATCGCCTCGGGCAAGCACCGCATGGGCATCACGGGGAAGCTCAAGAGCATGCCCCAGAAACAGGCCTGTGCGGCCATCGGGCAGGGGCGGCTCATGCGAATCTACTCCAACGCCTTCGGAAAGCACAGCGTGTACGTGGCGCAGATTCTCCTCACCATGAGCGACCTCACAGACCGGACGCGGTTCATCAACGTCCGCAACACCCTGTCGACGCTGATGGACTGGAATGTCGTTCCGATCATCAATGAAAACGACACCGTTTCCGTCGATGAGATCAAGTTCGGCGACAATGACCACCTGGCCGCCATGATCGCCAACATCATCCAGGCGGACATCCTGATCAACCTCACCAACACCGAGGGACTCTTCGACCGCAACCCCGCCGGGAAGCAGCGGGCCAGACTGATCAAGCTCGTTCACGAGATCACCGACGAGATCGAATCCATGGCCACGGCCGAGGCCGACCCCCTCGGGATGGGCGGGATGAGAAGCAAGGTCATCGCCGCGCAGAAGGTGACGGCCTGCGGGATCCCCTACATCATCGCGCGCGGCAAGACAAAGGGGATCCTTGCGGATGTTTTTGGGGGGAGGGAAAAAGGAACGCTCTTCCTGCCGTCGCCGCAACCCCTGACCAGCCGGGAGTACTGGATTGCCTTCACGCTCAAGTCGAGGGGTAAACTCTTTCTCGATGACGGGGCGAAAAACGCGATCGTCAACCAGGGCAAGAGCCTCCTGCCGTCGGGTATCATCCGTGTGGAGGGGGACTTCAACGTGGGGGACCCCGTCATCTGCATCGGTACCGACGGGAAGGTCTTCGCCAAGGGCCTGGTCAACTTCAACTCGGCGGACATTCAGAAGATCCAGGGGCTGAAGACCACAAAGATCGAGCAGGTCCTCGGCCGCAAAGACTACGACGAAGTGATCCACCGAGACAACATGGCCGTGGCGAAAGGCTCCAGGAAAGCTTGAACACCGGGACGGGCCGGCCTGCCCCGTCTACCAGAGGAAGGACGGCTCCACCCGTCCCCTCCGGTCGAACCGCACGCCCTCCATTTCGAGGAGGGCCTTTTTCATTTTCAACCCGCCCCCGAACCCCCCGAGGTCGCCGTTGGATCGAACGGTCCGATGGCAGGGGATGAGGAGAGGAAAAGGGTTTGCGGCCAGGGCCGATCCCACGGCCCTCGCACCCTTCGGCAGGCCCAGGCGTGCCGCTATTTCCCCATAGGTGCTCACCTTCCCTCTCGGAACCTTTTGTTCCTCCAGCAGGACGCGCCGCTGGAAATCCGTGCACGCCTCCAGGTTGAGGATGGAAAGGTCGTATTCGAACGCCCGCCCGCGGAGTATCCGGCGGATGCCTTCGAGGATCAGTTCGGAGGCTTCGCCGGAGCGTCGCCCGGCTCCGGGAAAGGCCTGACGGATCAAACCCGCCATGGAAACGCCCCGGCGCGGCAGATACACCTGCAGGATCTTGAAGGTCCCGCCCCTTTCCGTCCAGACGAGGCCCGCTTTTCCGAAGGGCGAATCGGTCAGATCAAAAAATGTCGTCTCTCCCGCCATGACCAGTCTCCCGTGCTCCTGGCCGGAGGGGCGAAATCGCTCTCCCTCCGGCCTTTGGTATTGAAAAAGAAGATTGCCTTGGATAATAATACAGGAACGTCTCGATTTCCATCCTGAAAATGAAAGACGCCACGGGCGCTGCGACTGAAGGGAGGCCGTTTTGAGGTTCAACGCGTTCTTCGGGACCCGGGGGAAGGTTGCCGCGGGCGCAGGTCTGGGGCTTCTCGCCTGGCTGGTCGTCCTCGGGTTCTACGGGACTCAAGCCCTGGAGCCCTTCGAACTGAAGGCCTATGACCGTTTGTGTCAGACCGGTCTTTCGGCTGCGAGGGCCCCGTCGGAGATCGCTCTGGTGACGGTGGACCAGGGAAGCCTTGATGCCGCCCGGGATGCGGGTGTGAACTGGCCCTGGCCCCGGCAGATGTACGCACCGATCGTCCAGTACGCCGCCCTGGCGGGCGCGAAGGCCGTCGCCTTCGACATCCTCTACACCGAGCCCTCCGCATACGGCGTGGAAGACGACAGCATCCTGGCCGGGGCCCTGAGGGAAAACGGTCATGTGCAGCTTGCCCTTTTCCTCAGTCAGGAAACCCGCGCGGCCCGGCCCTGGGAGGATTCGGTCCTCCGGAAGGGAGACCTTGTCCTGGAGGACCGCACCGGGAGCCCGGTCCCGGACTACCCCTCCGTGATCCCTCCGATCCGGGTCCTGGCGGAGAGCGCCCAGGGGTTCGGCAACGTGAAGATCTCTCCCGACCGGGACGGCATCTATCGTCGGGCCCCCCTGGTCTTCCGCCACGACGGCCGGTGGATCCCGTCCCTGGGGCTCGCGGTCTTTCGCCATGTCCGGCAGGTCGAGAAAGCCGTCCTCGAGGCGGGCGCGCTTGATCTTGATTCCATCGGCATCCCGCTCGACGGGGACGGAAACTTCCTCGTCACCTACTACGCGGGGGATGAATACCCCAGATTCTCCGCCTTCAACGTCATCCAGTCCTTCGTCGCACGGCAGGAAGGCGGCACACCCCTCTACCCCCCGGAGGCCTTCAGGGACAGGATCCTCTTCATCGGCTTCACCGCGCCGGGGCTGTACGACCTGAAGTCGACGCCGGTGAGTTCCATCTACCCGGGGATGGCGATCCACGCGACCGTCGTGGCCAACCTGCTTCAGAAGGATTTCCGGGTCCGGATTTCCCGCCCCGTTGTCATGGTCTTCGCCGCGGCGGTGGCCGTCCTGACCGGCATAACGGTGATGCTGGCGGCGGGCTACGGGCAGCTCCTGCTCACCGCCGTCCTTTATGCCGGTGCACTGCTCGCTTTCGTCGCTCTGGCCTTTCGTCAGAACATCTGGGTGGATGCGGTGATGATGCTCCTGTCTTTCGGGTTTGCCTTTGCCGTCACCACCGCCTTCAGTTATGCCACGGAAGGACGCCAGAAACGGCAGATCAAACAGGCCTTCTCGCATTACATGTCCGATCTGCTGATTCAGGATCTCCTGAAGAACCCCGAAAAGCTGCGCCTCGGCGGCGAGCGGAAGGTGCTCACGGTGTTCTTCTCCGATCTCGCCGGGTTCACGTCGCTGTCGGAGAAGCTCCATCCCGAGGAGGTGGTCACTCTCCTCAACCGGTACCTCACGGCCATGACGGACATCATCCTGTCGAGCGGCGGCATCATCGACAAGTACGAGGGGGACGCCATCATGGCTTTCTGGGGCGCGCCCCTTCCGCAGGAGGATCACGCCGTCCGGGCCTGTCATGCCGCTATTGACAACCAGCGGAGGCTCGTTTCCCTCCGTGAGGAGTTCGCGCAGGCGGGCCTGCCGCCCGTTCGGGCGCGGATCGGCATCAACACCGGCGAGATGATCATCGGCAACATGGGTTCCAGTCAGCGCTTCGATTTCACCGTCATCGGGGACCAGGTCAATCTCGCTTCCCGGCTGGAAGGGGCCGGCAAGGAATACGGCGCGGGCATCATCATCAGTGAGGAAACCTGCCGCCGGGCCGCGGAACACATCGAGGTCCGGGAACTGGATCTCCTCCAGGTCAAGGGCAGGGAGAGACCTGTCCGGATCTTCGAACTCCTGGGCCGAAAAGGGGAAGTGGAAGAGGGGCTCGTTGAAGCGATGCGGGTCTTTTCGGAGGGTCTCGACCACTACAGGAACCGGCGATGGACCGAGGCCATGGTCTCCTTCCGGCGCGTGCTGGAGCTCAGATCCGGTGACGGTCCGTCGATGACGTTCAGCCGCCGCTGCGAGATCTACCTGAAAGAGCCTCCGCCCGGAGACTGGGACGGCGTCTTTCGTTTGACGAGAAAGTAGATTCATGAAAAAATAACGCAATATCTGAGAAGAGGAGGGAGGGCATGAGAAAGGTTTTCTGGCTGGTTCTTCTGGGCTCTCTGGTGACGGCGGCTGTTGCCGCGGCGGCCACCTTCCGGGTGGTGACGGAGGAAGGCGCGATCCGGAAGGACCGCAAGTTCTTCGCGCCCGTCGTGACCCGGGTGCCCTACGGTGAGGTGCTTCAGGAGCAGGGGAGAAAAGGCGACTGGCTGATGGTCAGCTACAAGGGCCGGCTCGGCTGGATCCACAAAAGCGCCGTCCAGGAACAGAAAGTGGACTGGTCTTCCGTCTCGGGGGGACGCGCGGCGGAGACGACACGGGACGAGGTCGCCCTGGCCGGCAAGGGGTTCACACCGGAGGTGGAGAAATCCCTGCGCGGCAAGGACCCGAAGATGAGGTATGACCTTGTGAACCGGGTCGAGTCCTACCGGCTGAGTGACGGGCAGGTGGAGAACTTCATCCGTGCCGGAAACCTCAGGGAGCCGGGAGGTGAGCCATGAAAAGTCGAACGCTCTTCGTGCTGATGACGGCGGCGCTCACCCTTCTTGCCGGCTGTGCCGAGATCGTTCAGGTCGGGACGGCCGCGGGCGAGGGAGCGGGGGTCCTCTCCCCGGAGGACAGGGAAATCATCAACAGACAGGCTCAATCCATCGCCCAGGCCGCGAGGCCCATGACGGAGAAGGAGGAGTATTACCTGGGACGGGGTGTTGCGGCCGCGATTCTCGGCCGGTACAGGCTCCAGGCGGACAGTCGCCGCAACGAGTACCTCAACAGTATCGGCCGGACGATCGCCCTGTCTTCCGACAAGCCCTATGTCTACGGCGGGTACCACTTTGCCGTTCTGGACACGGACGAGGTGAATGCCATGGCCTGCCCCGGCGGGCTGATCCTGATCAGCCGGGGCATGCTGCAGCGTGCGGGCAGTGAAGAGGAGGTGGCGGCCATCATCGCCCACGAGGTCGGGCACGTTGTCAACCGTGACGGCGTCAAGGCGATCAGCGCCGCCCGGTGGTCCCAGGTGGTCACGTCCCTCGGCACCGACGCGGCAGGCCGATACGGCGGCAAAGAGCTCGCGGATTTGACAACGCTCTTCGAGGGATCGGTAACCGACGTTTTCAAGACCATCGTCGTGAACGGCTACAGCCAGGAGCAGGAAAAAACCGCCGACGAGAACGCCATGCTGTACATGCGGCGCGCCGGCTACGACCCTTACGGTCTTCCCGATTTCCTGGCCAGGCTCGCACGGGAGCAGCAGGGCGGCGACCGGAGAGGCTTCTTCTCGACTCATCCGGGGATGACGGAACGCCTTCAGCTGGCCCGGTCGTTCCTCGCGGCGAAGGCCTGGCGGCGGACGGACCATGCCGCCCGGGATCAGCGGTTCAACGCTTACCGCTGGTAGCGATCGGGGGACCCTGCGGGCCTTTCAGCATGGGAGAAAGAAGGGAATGCATCCGATACGGGTAGGACCTGCCCCATGACGGCAGATATGACAACATACACTCTTCTCCTGGTCGTGACCTTTCTGGCGGGTTTTATCCAGGGACTGAGCGGTTTCGGATCGGTGCTCCTGTCGCTGCCGCTTCTCATCCTCTTCCTCGACGTCAGGACCTCCATCCCCCTGGTGGCCCTTGTCGGTCTTGCCCTAACCATCCTTCTACTCATCCAGTTGCGGGAGCATCTGGAGTGGAAAAAGGTCTACCCGCTGCTCGGGGGAACCCTCTTCGGCGTGCCCGTGGGGGTGTTCCTTCTGAAGCACCTGGACACGAACTGGATCCAACTCGTCCTCGGAACCGTGCTCGTCGGCTACGCTCTCTACGGTCTTGTCTTCCGGTTGTCCCTGCAGGGTATCCGTGCGAGATGGGCCTACCTCTATGGTTTTCTGGCGGGGTGTCTCGGCGGGGCCTTGAGCGCCTCCGGACCGCCCGTCATTATTTACACCTCCCTCCAGCCGTGGTCGAAGGACCAGATCAAGGTCACGCTCCAGGGCTATTTCCTCGTGTCGGGGTTCATTGTCGTCCTGTTCCAGGCCGCAAGCGGATTCACGACCTGGGCGGTCATGAAACTCTTCATTCTGTCTCTGCCCGCCGTGATTATCGGGACCCTCGTCGGTTCTCACTTTTACGGCATGATCCGGGAAGAGGGTTATCGGAAGATTCTCCTGATCCTCCTGGGGTGCCTCGGCACCTTCACGGTCTACAGGGCCTTGAGCGGATGAGCGCATGCGCGTCCGGGGCACGGCGGAACCGTTTCGCGAGGCCTTTTAGGGCTTGACAGGATATTCAAAGTGATATAAATGAACCGCCTTGTCATCAAACCGGTTGCAAGGAGGAACTTTTTTTGGCAACACACAAATCGGCGGAAAAAAGGGCGCGGCAGAACAAGAAAAGGCAGCAGAGAAACACGGCCGTGAAATCCAGCGTGAAAACAAGAGTGAAGGCCGTGCTCGGAGCGGTGGAGGGCAGGAAAAAGGACGATGCCCGGTCCGCCCTGACGAGGGCCATCACAGCCATTGACAAGGCGGCTGCCAAGGGCGTGCTGCCGAGGAATACGGCGTCCCGGAAGATTTCGAGACTGACCCGGAAGGTCAACTCCTTGAACAAGGATTAGTTTCTGCAATAAAAACGCCCATCTGCTGCGTGCATCCGCCTGTGGGCGTTTCTCTGTCTTCTTCTTTTTTTGCTCTTCCCTCGATTCGAGACCCTGTTCCCGATACGCTTTTATCTCAAAATCCAGACATCAGGAGGCGGAACCCCTTTTCCGAAAGGTCCAGGGAAAGTTTCTGGAGGGCCAACGATTTATTCATCGATCCCAAGTTGACGTTGCCCGGCTCCGCAAGGAAGGATTGCTCGCCCGTCAGGGCCGGGTTCAAATAGATCACATTGCCGCTGCGCCTCTCCTGGAACCGGAGCTCGACGACCATGAGGAGGCGGTTTTCCGTGGCCCGGTCGTACGAGTCGGTGGCCAGGGGCGTGACGACGATGGTCTTGATGCCTCCCGTCAGCACGGCATCGGCTGTTTCTTTCCCGTCGGTGATCCGAAACCGGTTCGATCTCCGGAACTGATCGATGAACCCGTTTCGCAGGTAACTCTCCACGTAAGCTTCACCGGTGTCGTTTCGGAAGGTGTCCACATAGACCCGGCGGATGTCCGGTGCGATGCTTTCCCCGCCCTGGGAGAACCGGTACCCGCAGCCTCCCGTCAGGACCATGGCAAGAAGAAGGGCGAAACACAGAACGCATCCGGCGGTCCGGTTTCTTTTCTTAGCCTTGTGCCTGCTTCCCAACGCCTGATGCCTCATTTCACGACAATATTCACAAGTTTCCTCGGCACGTAGACCACCTTCTCCACATTCTTTCCTTCCAGGAACCGGGCCGCCCGCTCCTCGGCGAGGGCCAGTTCCTTGATCCGGTCGTCGGCCTCGTCGGCGCTGACGGTGATCCGCCCCCGCACCTTCCCGTTCACCTGCACGACAACGGTGATTTCTTCCTCCGCGGCAATGGCCGGGTCGAAGGCGGGCCAGGCCATGGTGAAGAGGTATCCCCGGTGACCCATCATCTCCCAGAGCTCGTCGGTGATGTGCGGCACGATGGGTGCAAGGAGCGTGATCGTCGCTTCGATGGACTCCTTCACGACGGACAGGGCGAGCCGGTCGTCCCTGCCGGGACGGGGGATGCCGTAGAGGGTGTTGACCAGCTCCATGATGGCGCTGATGGCCGTGTTGAAGTGAAAACGGTCCTCGATGTCGCTCGTGACCTTCTTGATCGTCTGATGGGTCTTGCGGCGAAGTTTCTTGAGTTCTCCGTCGAGTTCGGCCCCGCCGCTGAAAGGCTCGATGTCCCGGATGTCCTCGAGGTACTCCGTGACGATCCGCCACACCCGGCCCAGGAACCGGAAAGAGCCCTCCACGCCCTGGTCACTCCATTCCAGATCCTTCTCCGGCGGCGCGGCGAAGAGGCAGAACGCCCGGGCCGTGTCGGCGCCGTATCTCTCGGTGAGATGGTCGGGGTCGACGACGTTCTTGAGGGACTTGGACATCTTCTCCGTCTTCCCGACGACGACCGGCTTGTCGCAGCGCGTACAACGGCCGTCCCGGACGTCGGAGGGGAAGAGGTAACCGTGTTCGGCGCAGCGGGTCGTCTCCTTGCACACCATCCCCTGGGTGAGCAGGTTGGTGAAGGGCTCCGAAATGCCCAGAACGCCGAAATCCCGAAGCACCCTCGTGAAGAACCGGGAATAGAGCAGATGGAGAATGGCGTGTTCGATGCCGCCGATGTACTGGTCTACGGGGAGCCAGTAGTCCATGCGTTTCCGGTCGAGCCCCGGTTTCACGTCATGGTCGGGGCAGCAGAAGCGGTCGAAGTACCACGAGGACTCCACGAAGGTGTCCATCGTGTCCGTGTCGCGCCGGGCTTTCCCCTTGCATTTCGGGCAGGCGGCATTCACAAAGGCGGCGTGCCTCTCCAGGGGTGACCCCCCCTCACTTTTGATCTCGATGTCACGGGGGAGAACCACGGGCAGGTCCGACTCCGGCACGGGCACGACGCCGCACTTGTCGCAGTAAATGATCGGAATGGGGGCTCCCCAGTATCTCTGCCGCGAAATGCCCCAGTCGCGGAGCCGGTACTGAACGGTCGGCTTGCCCCTGCCGATGGATTCGAGGTGGCCGGCAATGGCTTCCATCGCCTCGGTGTTCTTCATGCCGTTGAAGGGGCCCGAGTTGACGAGGGTACCCTCCTCCACGTAGGCCTCGGTCATCGTGGAGGCGTCGAGGGGGCTCTTCGGGTTCTGGATGACGACGATCATGGGCAGGCGGTACTTTTCGGCAAACTCGAAGTCGCGCTGATCGTGGGTCGGCACGGCCATGACGCAACCCGTCCCGTAATCGGCCAGAACGAAATTGGCGGCGTAGATGGGCATCTTCTTTTCCGTCACGGGGTTCAGGCAGTAGCTCTCGAGGAAGATGCCTTCCTTCTCGTAGTAGTCGGAGGTCCGCATGAGCCGGTCCTGCTTCTTGACCCGATCGACGTATTCGATAACGTCCTTCTCGATGGCCTTGCCCCGGGCGAGTTCCATGACCAGGGGATGCTCGGCGGCGATCATCATGAAGGTGGCGCCGTAGATGGTATCCTGCCTCGTCGTGAACACCTTGATGTCTCCCTTGCCGTCCGCCATGGGGAAGGAGATCTCCACGCCGATGCTCTTTCCTATCCAGTTTTTCTGCATGGTGATGACGCGCTCCGGCCAGCCGGGGAGCCGGTCGCAGTGTTCCAGAAGCTCGTCGACGTAGGACGTGATACGGAAGAACCACTGTTCGAGGAACTTCTCCTCCACGACACTGCTGCACCGCCAGCACTGGCCGGCTTCGACCTGTTCGTTGGCGAGCACCGTGGCGCAGCTGGGGCACCAGTTCACCGCGGAGCCTTTCTTGTAAGCCAGCCCCTTTTCGTACATCCACAGGAAGAAGAGCTGTTCCCACTTGTAGTAGAAGGGTTCGCAGGTGGAGATTTCCCTGTCCCAGTCGTAGCTGAAGCCCATCCGCTTGAGCTGCTTCTTCATGTTGTCGATGTTCTCGTTCGTCCAGATGGCCGGGTGAATGCCGTGCTCGATGGCGGCGTTTTCCGCCGGCATCCCGAAGGCGTCCCACCCCATGGGGTGAAGGACGTTGAACCCCCGCATCCGCTTGTAGCGGGCGACCACGTCCCCGATGGTGTAATTTCTCACATGACCCATGTGGATCCGTCCGGAGGGGTAGGGGAACATCTCCAGAAGGTAGTATTTCGGCCGGGAGGGGTCCTCGGTCACCTTGAAGATCCGGTCGGCCTCCCAGCGCTTCTGCCATTTTTCTTCAATGGTGTGGGGGGTGTATTTTCGTGTCATGGGCGTCTCCATCGGAAGGAAGGTTAGAATCCCCTAACACAGGCACCGCGGAGTTTCAATCCTATTTTTTCCAGAAGTCGGGGATGAAAAGAACGAGAACCGTAAAGATTTCAAGCCGTCCCAGCAGCATGCAGAACGAGAGGATCCACTTGCCCGCCTGGGGAATCTCGAAGAAGTTCGACAGGGGATTGACCAGTCCGAAACCCGGTCCCACGTTTCCCAGCGTCGTGGCCACGGCCGAGAAGGCGCTGATGAGATCGAGCCCCAGGAAGGCCATGCAGAGGGTGGCGGCGATGGCCGTCGATATGTAGAGGAAAAAGAAGCTCCGGATGCTCGCCATGATGTCGGCGGGAACGGTCTGTTTCCCCAGCTTCACCACGACCACCGCATGGGGGTGGATGAGGCGGTAAAACTCCAGGTAACTGTGCTTGATGATGAGGAGGATCCGCAGGCACTTGATCGCGCCGCCCGTGGAGCCGGCGCAGCCCCCGATGAACATGAGAAGGAGAATGATGATCCGGGAGGGGAGGGGCCACTGGTCGAAATTGTCCGTGACGAATCCCGTGGTGGTGATAATCGAAACGACGGTGAACAGGGAGGAGCGCAGCGCCTTGCCCATCTCATAGAAAAGGTTCAGGTGCAGGTCGATCGTCACGACGGCGGTGGCGACGAGAATGATCAGGAGGTAGAAGCGCAACTCGCCGTCGCTGAAGAAACTTTTAAAATCCCCCGTGAAGAGGCGGTAGTGGAGCGCGAAGTTCATCCCCGCCACGGCCATGAAAAAGATGATGACCCCCTCGATGTAGAGACTCTGGAAATGGCCGATGCTGGCGTCGTAGTTGCTGAAGCCTCCCGTGCCCATGGTCGCGAAGGTATGGCAGGCGGCATCGAAGGCGTTCATCCCCCCGAGCATGAGGAGGAAAAACTGGGCCAGGGATATGAGGACGTAGACGCCCCAGAGGAGCTTGGCCGTGTCTACGACCCGGGGAGAGATCTTGTCTTTGACGGGGCTGGGAAGTTCGGCCTTGTAGAGCTGCATCCCGCCCACGCCGAGGACGGGAAGCACGGCGATGGCCAGCACGATGATGCCCATCCCGCCCAGCCAGTGGGTGAAGGCCCGCCAGAAAAGGATGCCGCGGGGAAGGTGATCCAGGCCGGAGATGACGGACGCGCCGGTCGTCGTGAAACCCGACATGGTCTCGAAGAAGGAATCGGCGAAGGTGGGCGTGACACCGTAGATCAGGAAAGGGAGTCCCCCGAAGGCCGCGGCAGCGACCCAGGCCAGGGTGACGATGAGGAAACCCTCACGGCGGGTGAGGGAGATTTTCTCTTCGGTCTTTTCAAAAAGGATCGCGAGGATGAAGCCCGCGCCGCTCGTTGCGAAAAAGGCTCCCGCCAGGGCCTTGAGATCGCCGCCCTGGGAGTAGAAAGAGATGACCAGGGCGGGAATCATGGCGAGGCCGAGGAAGAAGAGAAAGAGGCCCAGGATGTGCAGGACGTTGTTGAAGTTCATTCGAAATAGTCCAGCTTGACCGTCAGCATTTTCTCGAGCTTCGGGATCGTGGACCGCAGGGTGAAGATGATCACGTGGTCCTCGGGGCGGATGACGGAATCCCCGTCGGGGATCATGATCTCCTCCCTGCGGATGATCGCCCCGACGATGGTTCCGGGCGGAAACTTGACGTCTTTGATGGGTCGGTCCGTGATGTCGGCCGTTTCGAGGGCGACCACCTCGTAGGCCTCCACCCGTTCGTCATGGAGGGGGGTGGCGGAGACGATCTTCCCCTTGCGGATATAGTTGAGGATCTTGCTCACGGCCGCGTGCCTCGGGTTGATGACGCCGTCGATGCCGACGGTGGAGACCAGCGGCATGTACTCCACGCGGTTGATCAGGGCGATGGATTTCTTCGCCCCCAGTCTCTTGGCAAGAAGGGCCCCGAGAATGTTGGCTTCCTCGTCGTCGGTGACGGCGATGAAGCAGTCCGTGTTCTGGATGTTTTCTTCCTGCAGGAGCTCCTGGTTGGTCCCGTCGCCGTGCAGGACGGTGACTTTCTCCAGCATAGCGGCGAGATCCTCGCACCGCCCGCTGCGCTTTTCGATGATCTTCGTCGAAAGCCCCCGCGCCTCGAGTGCCTCGGCCAGCATGAAGCCCGTGTTTCCTCCGCCCATGATCAGGACCTTTTTCAATGCCTCGCCGCTCTTGCCGTAGATGCGCAGCATCTCGCGCAGTTCGTCGGACGCGGAGACGGCGAACACGTAATCGCCCCCCTGCATCGACGTGTCGCCCGTCGGCGCCAGGATCTTCTCTTTCCGGATGATGGAGGTGACGAGGACCTTGGTCCGGGGGTAGAGGAGCCGCAGTTCCCGCAGGGTCTTTCCGATGACCTGGCTGTCCGGTCCGACGCTGAAGCCGATGAGCTTGATGCGCCCGTCGACAAAATCGATGATTTCCGTGGCGCCGGGAAACTCGATGAGGTTCAGGGCGTTTTTCACCGCCTCGCGTTCCGGGTTGATGCAGAGATCGATGTTGAGGTGGTTCTTGTCGAAGATGACAGACGTACCATTCAGCTCCGCGTTGCGGATCCGGGCCACCTTGTATCCGACATTCGACTGGCTGGAGGCGAGCAGGCAGGCCACCATGTTGGTGTCGTCGCTGTTCGTGACGGCGATGATCATGTCGGCGCCATCGAGCCCCGCTTTCCGGAGGACCTGGGGGCTGCTTCCGCTGCCGTGGACGGTGAGGACGTCGAGTTTCTCGGCGATCTCCTGCAGCTTCAGTTCGTCCTGATCGATCATGGTCACGCCATGGCCTTCCCTGGACAGGACATCGGCGATGTTGTAACCGACTTCACCGGCGCCAACGATGATGACTTTCATAGAGGGGAACCTTTCCCGCAGGTCTGCGAAGGCGGTCTACGTCTCCGACGGATGATGGTTCCGATGGATGAGGATGTCGACGGGGACTCTGTCCCGCACGCTGAGTTTGTATCGGTGGAGGCCGAGGAGGACTTTTTGGAAGCCCGCCTCGTCCGTGAGCACGCAGGGGGAGGGCACTTTTCCGGCATCGGCGGTCTCCGCCAGCACCGTGCCGAAGAACCCCCGGATCAGGGCCTCCGTCATCTGCGTCATATCCAGTTCCGTCCGCGGGACACCCGGGATGTCCAGGGCGAGTTCGCCGCAACGGATCCCCAGGGCCGTTCTGGCGAGATGAACGCCCGCCCGGTGCAGCCTGTCGCAGGAGAGCTCATGGAGGGGGCCCAGGCCGTGGAGGATCAGCCGGGGCGACGGGATTCTTCCGCCCGTTTCGATCATGACGTTTTCGTGGAGCGCGCCGCTGATCCGGCCGGCCGCCATCAGATTCGAAACGAGGCCGTTGAGGCGCCAGTCGGCGAGCCCGCAGAGCCCCCGGGGGGGCCTTTCATCGGAGAAAAAACCGACCGCGAGACATTCAGGGCTCAGAAGGTCCGGCGGTTCCGTCGAGATTTTGATCTGCATAGGGGCTGCGTATCTTGGTGTACAGTGCGTCGAGGATTCCGTTGATGAAGGAACCGGAATTCTCCGACCCGTAATCTTTCCCGAGGTCGATGGCTTCGTTGAGGGTCACTTTCGGGGGGACATGGCGGCAGTAAAGAAGCTCGTACACGGCGAGGCGAAGGATGTTCCGGTCGACCCGGGCCATCCGTTCCAGCGACCAGTTCTCGGAACAGCTGCTGATCAGGCGGTCGATTTCCTCCCGGTGGCTGCAGGTCCCCTCGACGAGTTCGGTGGAGTACGGCCTCGCCTCTTCCGGGGCGCTGAAGTGACTCCAGAAAAGACCGACAGCCTCCCCCGCGTCAATGTTCAGGACATCGATCTGATAAAGAACCTGTAAGGCAATTTCCCTTGCCTTCCGCCGTCGACGCATTATGGTATCCGACTGGAGTCCCCGATCATCCCCGCCGGGAAACCCGGGGACCCGTGATATCGCTCCGGACGGGGAAAAAGCTCCCCGCCGGTACTTTCTATTTCATCTTCCTGAAGAGGTCCACCATCTCAACGGCCGACAGGGCCGCATCGAAGCCTTTGTTCCCCGATTTCGTGCCGGCCCGCTCGATGGCCTGTTCGATGGTGTCCGTCGTGATGACGCCGAAGACTACGGGCACCTCCGCCTCGAGACCCACCGCGGCGATTCCCTTGGACACTTCCGCGCTGATGTATTCGAAGTGGGGCGTGGCCCCCCGGATCACGGCCCCCAGGCAGATGACGGCGTCCACCTTGCCCGTGCGGGTCATCCGCTTCGCCGCCTGGGGGATCTCGAAAGCGCCCGGCACCTTCGCGATCATGATGTCCTTTTCATCGGCGCCGGCCCTCGTCAGGGCGTCCAGGGCCCCCTCGATCAGCTTGGCCGAGATGAAGTCGTTGAACCGGCTGGCCACGATCCCGAACCGCATTCCTTTGGCAACAATTTTCCCCTCGATGACTTTGCCCATGATCCCTTCTCCCTGCCTTAGATTGTTAAGAGGTGCCCCATTTTTTCCTTCTTCGTCCGCAGGTAGCGGACGTTGGCCTTGTTCGGCTGCATCTCGATGGGCACTCTCTTCACGATGGTCATCCCGTAGCCTTCCAGACCGACGACCTTCTTGGGGTTGTTGGTGAGCAGCCGGATCCTCCTCACGCCCAGGTCCACGAGGATCTGGGCCCCGATCCCGTAATCCCTCAGATCCTCCTTGAAGCCGAGCTCCAGATTGGCCTCCACCGTGTCCTTGCCGCGTTCCTGCAGTTCATAGGCCTTGACCTTGTTGACGAGGCCGATCCCCCGCCCTTCCTGGTGCATATACACGATGACGCCCTTGCCTTCTTTGGCGACCATCTCCATGGCGGCCTGGAGCTGCTCCCCGCAGTCGCACCGCAGGGATCCGAAGACATCGCCGGTCAGGCACTCGGAATGAACCCTCACGAGCACTTCGTCGCCCGGCTTGATATCCCCCTTGACGAGAGCGACGTGCTTCATCTCATCGACGTCGTTCTCGTAGACGATGAGTCTGAATTCGCCTCCGTAGGCCGTCGGCAGCGATGCCGTGGCGGCCCTCCGCACCAGCGATTCGTTCTTCATCCGGAAATGGATCAGATCGGCGATGGTGGCGATCTTCAGTCCGTGCTTCTCTGCGACCTTCTCGAGATCGGGCATCCGGGCCATGGTGCCGTCGTCGTTCATGATCTCGCAGATGACTCCGGAGGACTTCAACCCCGCGAGTCTCGCCAGGTCGACGGAGCCCTCCGTCTGCCCCGTCCGGACCAGCACCCCGCCCTTCCGGGCCAGAATCGGGAACACGTGGCCGGGGCTCACGATATCTTCGGGTTTCGCATCGTCGGCAATGGCCGTGCGGATCGTCGTGGCGCGATCGGCCGCGGAAATGCCGGTGGTGACGCCGCGCTTGGCTTCGATGGAAATCGTGAAAGCCGTCTTGAACCGGGACTGGTTGTCCAAGACCATCATGGGGAGTTTCAGCCGTTCCACGAATTCGTCGCTCAAGGTCAGGCAGATCAGCCCGCGGCCATACCTGGCCATGAAGTTGATCGCCTCCGGTGTGACAAACTCCGCGGCCATGCAGAAATCCCCCTCGTTTTCCCGGTCCTCGTCGTCCACCAGGATGACCATCTTGCCGTTTCGGATGTCTTCGATTGCGTCTTCGATTTTGCTGGTTGTCATATGATTCACCTGTGAATGACTGAAGGCTAAAGGCCGAAGGTGTCAGACTAAGGTCCCGTTGAAATATCCCATTCCCTGAGCCTCATGCCCTATGCCCTATGCCATAAGCCGTTTATTTGAATCCATGCCGCCGGAGAAAATCCTTGTCGATCCGCGCGCCGGGTTGGAGGAGCTTCTCGACATATTTCCCCAGGATGTCCGTTTCGATGTTGACGGTATCCCCCACCTTCTTGAACGCCAGGGTCGTGTTTTCGACGGTATGCGGGATGATATTAACATAAAACCGGCTCCCGGCAAACCGGTTGATGGTGAGGCTGATCCCGTCGACGGCGATCGACCCCTTCTCCACGATGTATCTCCCCAGCCCCTCCTCCACCGTCACCGCGAGGACGACGGAACCCGATTTCGGTGTCTTCTCGGCGATCCTCCCGGAGCCGTCGACGTGGCCGAGCACGATGTGCCCGCCCAGGAAATCCACCGGCCGCAGGGCCTTTTCCAGGTTGACCCGTTCCCCCGCTTTCAGAAATCGAAGATTGGACCTGGCGAGTGTTTCGGCCGACACGTCGGCGCTGAAATCCTGGCCGGAGATCTCCGTAATCGTGAGACACACGCCGTTGACGGCGACACTGTCCCCTTTTTTCAGATCATGGAGGGGCAGGAGCGTCCGGACCCCGATGACCCCGTCCTGTCCCTTGCGGGTCATCGTCCGGACCGTGCCCAACCCCTGGATAATGCCGGTGAACATGATGTCAACCCGAGTTGCGACGGGAATCCTTTTCTTCGGCCGTTTTCTCGGCGCGGGTCCTGTTTTCGCCCTTGTCTTCCTTGAGGTTCAGGATGCCCTTCAACTCCTCGAGGAACTCGGTGGCGTCGCGGAACTGCCGGTAGACCGATGCGAACCGGACGTAAGCGACCTTGTCGAGGTTGTGAAGCTCCGCCATGACCCGTTCACCGATGAATGAAGAGGGAATTTCCTTCGCCTGTGATTCCTGGCAGGCCTGTTCGATCCGGTCCACGGTGGCCTCAATGGCGTCCATGCTGATGGGCCGCTTTTCACAGGCCTTCTTGATGCCCGACAGGATCTTGGACCGGTCGAAGGTTTCCCTCCGGCCGTCTTTCTTGACGACGACGGGTAAAACTTCCTCGACGAATTCATAGGTGGTGAACCGCTTGCCGCAGCCGAGGCACTCTCTGCGCCGCCGGATCGCGTTGCCTTCCTTGCTGATGCGGGAATCGATCACCTTGTTCGCCGGATTGGCGCAGAAAGGGCACTTCATATTTTTCTTGCCTCGATGCCGGCTTCCTCCAGCATGTGTTCGGCCAGCTTGTCGCTGTATCCCTCGCGGTACACGATGCTCGTGATCCCGGCGTTGATGATCATCTTCAGGCAGATCGCGCAGGGGTGGCTCGTGCAGTACAGCGTCGCCCCCTTGATGCTCACCCCGTGGACGGCGGCCTGGATGATCGCGTTCTGCTCCGCGTGAAGGCCGCGGCACAGCTCGTGACGCTCCCCCGAGGAAATGTTCATCTCCTCCCTCAGGCAGCCCGTCTCCAGGCAGTGGCGAAGCCCGCTGGGCGCCCCGTTGTAACCGGTCGTGAGGAGCCGCTTGTCCTTGACGAGGACGGCTCCCACGTTGCGTCTCAGGCAGGTCGATCGCCGGGCGACGAGCGACACGATGTCCATGAAATACTCGTCCCAGCTCGGGCGGGCCTTGGGGGTCGCGGGTCCGGCGACCTTCTTGATATGGACCTCCGGTTTGCGGGCCATGGCTATCAGTGGCGGAGGATCCGGTCCCTGTACAGAGGAAACTTCTCGCAGAGAATCCGGACCTGCTCGCGCGCCTCCTTCTGGCGGCCTTCGTCCTTCACGTCCTTCAAGACATGGGCGATCAGACGACCGATCGTTTTCATTTCTTCCTCTTTCATTCCCCGGGTGGTGATGGCCGGCGTCCCGATCCGGACGCCGCTGGTCACCTGGGGGCCCTTCGTGTCGAAAGGGATCATGTTCATGTTGGCGGTGATCCCCGCCCTGTCCAGGGCCGCACCGCCTTCCAGGCCCGTGATCCCCTTGTCGGAGACGTCGATGAGCATGAGGTGGTTGTCCGTTCCCCCGGAGACGAGCCGGAAGCCCTCGGCGATCAGGGTTTCGGCCAGAATCTTTGCGTTCCGGACCAGCTGGTGCTGGTACTGCCTGAACTCGTCGGACAGGGCCTCTTTCAGGGCCACGGCCTTGGCGGCGATGATGTGCATGAGCGGACCTCCCTGGCTCCCGGGGAAGACGCGGCTGTCGAGCACCTTGGTGTAGTCGTTGCGGCACATGATGAGACCGCCCCTCGGCCCCCGCAGGGTCTTGTGGGTCGTCGTCGTCACGAACTCGCAGTGGGGGACGGGCGAGGGGTGGATGCCCACGGCCACCATGCCCGCGATGTGAGCGATGTCGGCCATGACCACCGCTCCCACCCGGTCGGCAATCGCCCGGAAGGGCTCGAAGGGAATCGTCCGGGGATAGGCGCTGGCCCCCACGACGATGATCCTGGGGCGGTGTTTCTTGGCCTGGGATTCCACCTCGTTGAAGTCGATGGTTTCGGTCTTGCGGTCGACGCCGTAGTGGACGACCTGGTAGAGCCGGCCCGAGAAGTTGGCGGGACTTCCGTGGGAGAGATGGCCGCCGTGAGCGAGGTTCATGCCGAGGATGGTGTCGCCCGTCTGCAGGGTGGCGAAGTAGACGGCCATGTTGGCCTGAGTTCCCGAGTGGGGCTGAACGTTGGCGTGATCGCAGCCGAAGAGTTTTTTACACCGTTCGATGGCCAGCGCCTCGACGACATCGACGTACTCGCAGCCGTAGTAGTATCGCTTGCCCGGGTAGCCCTCGGCGTACTTGTTGGTCATGATGCATCCCTGAGCCTCCAGGACGGCCTCGTCGACAAAGTTCTCCGAGGGGATGAGTTCGAGCTTTTCCGCCTGCCGCTTCGTCTCCTGCCAGATGGCCTCCGCCACTTCGGGGTCGACTTTTTTCAAGATGGACATGCTGAAATGATCCCTCCTCTTTTGTCTAGTCCTTCCCGCTGAGACGCCTCTCGACGTCCCGGATCTTGTCCAGGCGGGCCTTGTGACGGCCGCCCTCGAATTCTGTCTCCAGCCAGGTCTTCAGAATCCGCTGGGCGGTTTCCGTATTCGTTCTCCGCTCGGCCAAGGCGATGATGTTGGTGTCGTTGTGGCATCGGCTGATGCGGGCCGTTTCCTCGTCGAGACAGACGACGGCGCGGACGTTGGGGAATTTGTTGGCCACGATGGCCATGCCGATGCCGGAGCCGCAGACCAGGACCCCCCGCTGGAACTGCCCCATGGAAACCGCTTCGGCCACCTTGGCGGCGTAATCGGGGTAATCCGAAGCCTGGTCGCTGTGGGTTCCCATGTCGTGGGCGCGGTAACCCAGGCTGTCGAGGAATCCCTTGAGCTCCTCCTTCAGGGAAAGCCCGGCATGATCCGATCCAATCACGATTTTCATGGCCCCGTCTATCCCGCGAATTTCTTGAACAGAAGGACGGCGTTCACACCGCCGAACCCGAAGGTGTTGGAAAGAGCCGCCCGCACATCCCGTTTTCTCGACCGGTGAGGGACATAATCGAGATCGCACTCCGGGTCCGGGTGATCCAGGTTGATCGTCGGCGGTGCCACTCCGTCGTGGATCGCCCTGGTGCAGACGATGGCTTCCACACCCCCGGCTCCGCCCAGAAGATGACCCGTCATCGATTTCGTCGAACTGACCAGAAGATTCCGGCTGTGAGAACCGAAAACCGCTTTGATGGCCTGCGTTTCGTAGAGGTCGTTCAGCGGCGTCGATGTCCCGTGGGCGTTGATATAGTCGATGTCTTCGGGCGCCATCCCCGCGTCCTGCAGGGCGAGCCTCATGGACCTCGCGGCCCCCTCGTGTCCCGGCGGGGGAGCGGCCATGTGGAAGGCGTCGCTGGTCAGACCGAATCCCCCCAGTTCCGCATAAATCCGCGCGCCCCGCCCCAGGGCGTGGCCCAGTTCCTCCAGAATCAGGATGCCGCAGCCTTCCCCGATGACGAAGCCGTCACGGTCCCGGTCGAAGGGCCGGCTGGCCGCCGCGGGCCGGTCGTTCCGGACGGAAATGGCGCGCATGGCATTGAAGCCGGCGACGCACATGGGACAAACGGCCGCCTCGGTTCCACCGGCGAGCATGACATCGGCGTAACCCGACTGGATCATCCGCAAGGCATCGCCGACGGCATTCGTCCCCGCTGCGCAGGCCGTCACCGTGCAGCTGATCGGACCCTTGGCGCCGAAACGAATCGAGACATGGCCGGCTGCCAGGTTGGCGAGCACCGCCGGGATGGCGAAGGGCGATATCTTCCGGGGTCCCCCCTGCAGGATGGCTTCCTTCTCTTTTTCCACGGTGATCAGCCCGCCGATGCCGGACCCGATGACGACGCCCGTCCGTTCCGCGGTGCCGTTGCCGATGGAAAGGCCCGCATCGGCCAGGGCCATCTCGGCGCCGGCCAGGGCGAAAACGATGAAATCGTCGTAGCGACGAAGTTCTTTCTTGCTGACGAAACGAAGGGCGTCGAAGTCTTTCACTTCACCGGCGATCCGGGTCTGGAAGTCCGTGGCGTCGAACCGGGAGATGGGCCCGATGCCGGATCGGCCGGCGCACAGGGCGCTCCAGAAATCCTCCACGTTGTTGCCCAGCGGGTTCACCGTGCCGAGCCCCGTTATGACCACCCTGCGTTTCAATCCCTTTCCCCGGTCTTTTTCAGGTCAGAAGCCCCTTTTTCTTCTTGATGAAGTTGATCGAATCCTGAATCGTTCGGATCTTGCGCAACTCGTCGTCGCTGATCTCGATACCGAAATTTTCCTCCAGCGCCATGATCAGCTCGACGATGTCCAGGGAATCCGCCCCCAGATCATCGATAAATGAAGCCTCAGGGACACACTCTTCCTTCGTGACATCCAGCTGCTCCATGATGACTTCCACGACCTTTTCTTCGATTGACATGAACTCAAACCTCCTTGCGTGAATCAGGCAGTCCTTCTGCTCGGTGTCCCCGGGGATCGGAGCATTCGGGATTCCTCAGTGGTTCCGGTCTTACATGTAAAGCCCCCCGTTGACGTGAATCACCTGGCCCGTGATGTAGGAGGCTTCCTCCGTCGCCAGAAAAGCGACGATGCCGGCCACGTCTTCCGGTGTGCCCGCCTTCACGAGGGGGATCTGCTGCTGGATCTGCGTCCGGATCTCCTCCGGCAGTGTTTTCGTCATGTCCGTTACGATGAACCCGGGGGCCACGGCGTTCACGCAGATGTTCCGGGGGCCCAGTTCCCGCGCCAGGGATTTGGTCAACCCGATGAGTCCCGCCTTCGAGGCGCCGTAGTTGACCTGTCCGACATTGCCGGACACCGCGACGACGGAGGTGATGTTGATGATGCGTCCCCAGCGGCGCTTCATCATGGCGTAGGCGACGGCCCGGCAGCAGTTGTAGGCCCCGGTCAGGTTCGTCCGGATCACCGATTCCCAGTCCGGGTCTTTCATCCGCACCAGGAGACCGTCGGCCGATGTGCCGGCATTGTTGACCAGGATATCGATTCTCCCTTTCTTGGAGATGATGTCGGCGATCCGCTTCCGGGTCGCTTCCGGGTCGGCGACGTCGAAGGAATGGATCTCTCCGTCGCCGCCCTGTTTCCGGATCAGAGTGAGCGTTTCTTCGGCGGCCGCCGTGTTTTTTGCGTAATTGACGACGACATACGCCCCGCCGGCCGCGAGCCTCAGGGCGATCGCCCTGCCGATGCCCCTCGAACCGCCCGTGACGAGGGCCGTTCTGTCCCCGAGCGAAGGGTGATTTTTCATGCGTTGAGAGACTCCAGGGTCCTGTTCAGTGAATCCCTGTCCTCCACGTTCAGCATCCGGATCCGGCCGTCAATCCTCCTGGACAATCCGGACAGGATCTTGCGGGGACCCATTTCCACGATGGTGTCGACACCCATCAGGACCATCTGTTCGATTGTTTCCTGCCATCTCACGGGGGCGCTGATATGCCGGACGAGCAGCTCTTTCGTGTTGTCCGGTCTGTGGATCACCGTGGGGTCGACATTGGCAAGAACCGGTGTGTCACCGTAACGAATCTCAACACGGTCCAGATCCTCTCTGAAGCGTCTCGCAGCTTCAACCAGCAGCGGGCAGTGAAAGGGGACGCTCAACGGGAGCCGGATCGCTCGTTTCGCTCCCTCCTTCCTGGACCGGCTCATGACCGAATCCACGGCGGCCGTCAATCCGGAGACGACGGTCTGGCCGGGGGCATTGAAGATCGCCGGCACCACCACTCCGTTTTTCCCGGAGATCTCGCGGCAGAGACTCTCCACCGCGGGCCGTTCCAGGCCGATCACAGCCGCCATGGAACCGACGCCCAGGGGGACGACATCCTGCTGATGCCGGCTGCGGGTGCGGACGAGGTCCAGGGCATCCGGGAACGAAAGGGCGCCGGAGGCGCAAAGGGCGCTGTATTCACCCAGGCTGTGCCCCGCCATGACCCGGGGACGGAGCGATGTTTCCTGCGTAAAGACCCGGTAGATCGCCGCGTTCAGGGTCAGGATGGTTGTCTGTGTGTTGACGGTCAGATCCAGTTCCTCCTGGGGACCTTCGAAGCAGAGGGAGGCCACATCGAAACCGAGCATCGCCCCGGCCTCGGAAAAGATGGACCGCACGACCTCGAAGCCGTCGTGGAGGTCCCGTCCCATCCCGACGTACTGCGCGCCCTGTCCGGGAAAGACAATGCCCAGCCTGTGCATGAGTTCCTCTGAAGCCGGTCCGGGGAGATCAAGACCCCTTTTCAACATCGATCACTTCCCTACCCTTGTAGGTCCCGCAGCTCGGACAGGCGCGATGCGGCATTTTGGGTTCGTTGCACTGCGGGCAGACAGAGGTCGCCGGGAATTTCAGAAAATCGTGGGAGCGCCTCTTGTCTCTTCTCGATTTTGAATGTCTCTTGACTGGATTCGGCATAAGGGTCAACCTGCTTTCTTTTTCTTATTTCTTGACTTTCATGTCCTTCAACGCTGCGAAGGGGCTCGCAGCCCGCTCCTGCCGGCAGTTGCAGGAGGAGAGGTTCAGGTTCGCCCCGCAACGGGGGCACAGCCCCCGGCAGTCCTCCCCGCAGACAGGCTTGATGGGGATCTGGAGAAGAATCTGTTCGTAGACCAGGGTTTCAAGATCAATCAGGTCTTCCCTGTAAAACCCGAAAGCATCGTCTTCTCCGGACCACTCCCCCTCGCCTTTCGCGTCATCCCGAAAGGGTACAAGGCTGTAGCGTGCGTCACCCTTTATGGGCATGGTGAAGGTGTCGAGGCAGCGGCAGCAGTCGAAACCGATCTCTGTCGTCAGATGCAACTCGATATTGATCGTTTCCTGAACCTTGGCAATCTCGCAGGACAGATCGATTCCGTGAGGACGGAAATCCATCCCCCGGTCCATTTTTACGATATCCTTTAGCTTTTCCCCATCGAGCCTGAAACGGAGCCTGAGCCCCTCTTCAGGGATAGTTGAGACCTTGATCGTCGTCATGTGACGGTAAAATAAACAGTTCCCCTGAAAGAAGCAACTTCTTTTATAGGGGAAATTGGACTTGTAAATTATAAATCGGCCCTTCTGTCAAGAAAATTATTTCATTTTCAGTTACGTAGAGCTTCTGTGACCCGCTGCAGGCCCGGGAGACGCCTGTCCCCGGAAGGGGAAAAGCGGCTTGACAAAGGCGGGGGGGTGTATATATGAAAGGCGACATAAAAGCGGCGGTTTTCCTTCATGAAAAGTGATCAAAAAGGCGCAGTCCGAACCCGTTTTGCACCTTCGCCGACGGGTTTTCTCCACATCGGGGGGGCCAGGACGGCCCTCTTCAACTGGCTTTTCTCCCGTCACCACGGAGGGACCTTCGTCCTGAGAGTCGAGGACACGGATCAGCTGCGGTCCACCGAAGAATCGACGCGGGCCATACTGGATGCCATGACCTGGCTCGGCCTCACCTGGGACGAGGGCCCCTATTTTCAGGCCCAGCGGGTTCACCTCCACAAGGAGGCCGTCGAGAGGCTTCTCCGGGAGGGGAAGGCCTATTACTGCGTCTGCCCGCAGGAGATGCTGGAGGACAAGCGCAGGAAGGCGCTCGCCACAGGTCAGAAACCCAAGTACGACGGTACCTGCCGGGACCTCGGCCTCCCGAAGTCTCCCGACGCCGTCGTCCGCTTCCGCTGTCCCCAGGCCGGCGTGACCGTCGTCAGGGACCTCATCAAGGGGACGGTGCAGTTTGCAAACGAGGAGCTCGACGATCTCGTCATCGAACGAAGCGACGGGTATCCGACATACAACTTTGCCGTCGTCGTCGATGACGCCCTCATGGGCATCACCCACGTCATCCGCGGCGACGACCACCTGAACAACACGCCGCGGCAGATCCTCATCTACGAGGCCCTCGGATATCCGATTCCCGAGTTCGGCCATGTGCCCATGATCCTCGGCGCCGACAAGACGAGACTCAGCAAGCGGCACGGGGCCACCTCGGTCATGGCCTACAGGGACATGGGGTACCTGCCGGAGGCCCTCGTGAACTACCTGGTGAGACTGGGCTGGTCCTACGGCAACCAGGAAATCTTTACCATGAAGGAGCTCATCGAGTATTTTTCACTGGACTCGGTGGGGAAGTCGGCCGCCGTTTTCAATCCCGACAAGCTCCTGTGGCTGAACCAGCACTACATCCGGCAGGGCGACGCGGAACGTCTTGCCCGGGAAGTCACCCCTCTCCTGGAGGAAAGGGGCGTCCGGGCCTCCGACGGCGATTTCGTCAAGCGTGTCGTTTTTGATCTCCAGTCCCGTTCGAAGACCCTGGTCGATATGGCCGAGTCGGCGGCCTTCTATTTCAGCGACGATATCGCCTATGACGACAAAATCCGCAGGGATTTCCTGAATGAGGAAGGCCTGGGTTACCTGCAGGCCCTCGCTGAGAAACTCCCGGCCCTCGAAGATTTCGCGAAGGAAGGGATCGAGACACTGCTGCGCGGTATCGCCGAGGAAAGGGGGGTGAAACTCAAGGCCGTCGTGCAGCCGGTGCGCGTGGCCCTCACGGGCAAGACGGTCAGCCCCGGGATCGATCAGGTCATGGTCACGCTCGGAAAAGAGCGGGTCCTCCGGCGCATTCAAAAGGTGCTCAGCCCCGGGTAGACGGGGAAATTTCGTGTTGACTTTGGGTGACGAATTGTCTAAATTCGCGCCTTCTCAATCCGGACATCACTGGGGGATCGTCTAGCGGTAGGACTCAGGACTCTGGATCCTGCTACCTAGGTTCGAATCCTAGTCCCCCAGCCAAGGTCCCATCGTCTAGCGGTCAGGACGCTGGCCTCTCACGCCGGAAACCAGGGTTCGATTCCCTGTGGGACCACCAGAATATAATGAGGGAGTTAACCCTTTGCGGTTAGCTCCTTTTTTATGTCCCCTTGCGGCCGGATCGCAAAAAGCGTGTCGGCAGGGGTGGGACGCTGAAATGGAAAACCCGGTCCCGGAAAAATCGGTGATTGCAGGAAGGGAGGTCAAGCGTCTTTTTTTCGATAGATTTTCAGGATCTCCTTGAGCTTCTTCTCGCTCTTTGCCAGCGCCTCTTCCGCCCGCTTGCGCTCCGTGATGTCTTCATAGGTGGCGATGATATGCTTGCCGCGGAGGCTCTCTCCGACGATCGACGCACTCAGCAGGCATACGATGGGTTCTCCGTCTTTGCGCCGGCAGGGAAACTCCGCCTTGAAAGTCCGCTGCTTCCCGAGGACCCTGTAGACGTCGTTTCCAATGCTCTCGAAGTCTTCGTCGTTTCGGTACAGCACCCTCGAGCTTTGACCCACCAGTTCCTCCGGTTTCCAACCAAACACGTCCTCCACGGCGTGGTTGGCGAAGTCGACACGGCGGTTCTGCATGCCGATCACCGCAATAGGAAGTGCATCGAGAATGGAGCGCTGAAGAGCCTCGAGCTCCCGCAGCCTCTCGGCGGCCTCCCGCTGGGCCGTGACATCCATGGAATTGCCGAGCACGGCCCGCTTTCCCTTGTACATGATGGGATGTACCGTTTCCTGGATCCACTTCACCGACCCATCTTTCGCGATGATCCTGAACTGATAGGGTGTCGTAATCTCGCCTTTCAACATCCTGACGGCATTTCGATTGGCTTCCTCCCGGTCATCGGGGTGGATGAACTGGATCGGTTCCCGTCCCAGCATTTCATCTTCCCTGTATTTGCCCAGGGCCGCAAAATCAGGATTGACGAACTGGAACGTCCCGTCCTGCACGACATAGACAATGTCATAGCAGCTCTCCTCCCGCACTTTTGATCTCAGCGAAGAAAGCTCGGCCGTAAAGGTGTTTTCTTTTTTTTGCCGATCGTTCATGGCGACGACCTCACTGGGTTTCAAGAGAAGATTGATTCAATCGGATCGGAGTGTTTCTTGCCGGGGTCTTTTTCTCATTATCACGGTTTCCATCTGTAATCTATGCCAATTTGGGGCCGGGTTTTGATCATCGGCTGTTGATTGGCATGAGGGGGAAGCCCCCGTTGATCACGGGAAAGAGACGGCGGGCTTCTCCCCCGTCTGTCGCGGGACTCTTTCCGCCCGGAGCGGTCAGGGAGGCCGTCCGGGAAGGTCAGATCCTTATGAAGTCGTCCTGGGAAAGAAGCTGGAAACCCTTTCCCTCGAGATGAAGCTTCGCAAAATCCGGATTGTCGACCCGGAGAATGACGACGGCTTCCCCCCCCAGCTTGTCCAGGAAGGTGTAAAGATAATCGACGTTCAGATCCTCGTCGGCCAGCACGCGCAGGGCCTTCCCAAGCCCGCCGGGTTCGTCGGCCACGCGCACGGCCAGCACCTCCACCATCTGGACGTTGTACCCCTTTCTTGTGAGCAGCGCGGCTACCCGGGCCGGATCGGCGACGATCATCCGAATGACACCGAAGTCCCTCGACTCGGCGACACTCAGGGCGCGGATGTTGACGCCCTTTGCACCGAGAAACTCCGTCAGGTCGGCAAGCACGCCGACCCGGTTGTCCAGAAAGACAGAAAGTTGCGAGATCTTCATGGTATCTTACCCCGGCCGCCTCGGATCATGACGGCTTTTCGTTCGACGACGCAAGCAAAACACCCAGGGCGATGGAGGCCAGTCTTGCCGCGGGCGGATCGGATCGCGAACTGATCAGGATGGGCACCTTCGCGCCGACAATGACATGGGCGAGGTCCTTCCCCCCGTAGTAGACCAGCGCCTTTCCAAAGATGTTTCCCGCTTCCAGGTCCGGCAGGATGAGGATGTCGGCGGAACCGGCCACCGGCGATTCCACTTTCTTGATCCGTGCGGCTTCCGGGGAGATGGCATTGTCCAGTGCGAAAGGACCGTCGACAATGCAGTCGGGGATTTCCCCGTAGGAGCATATCTTGGCCAGGGCAAGGGCATCCACCGTGGATTGCACCTCCGGTTGAACCTTTTCCACACCGGAGAGGATGGCCACCTTCGGAACCTTGATCCCGAGGGCGTGAGCGACCGTCACGGCATTCTGGATGATGCCGAGTTTCGCCTTCAGGTCCGGAGCGACGTTGACGCCGCCGTCGGAGGCGAGGGTGAGGGATCGTCTGCCTTCCCGGTCGTCCTCGAAGATAAAGACATCGCTCAGAAGGTTTCCCGTTCTCAGGTTCCGGGGACCTCGCAGCGCCGCGGCCAACAGTTTATTCGTCGAGATGCTTCCCTTCAGCAAGATGTCGGCGGCACCCGAAAGGGCCAGCTGAACGCCCTGTTCAGCCGCCTGATCTGCAGCTTTTTCGTTGCGGATTTCGAAACGCTTCAGGGGGATCTTCAGATCCTTCATGAGGGCCGCGATCAGGTTCGACTGACCGATCAAAATGCCCTCGGCCAGCCCCTCGACCTGCGCGTCGTTGATCGCCTCGATCGACGCCTTTTCATGGGGCAGGATGACGGCGACTTTCTTGGGTCCCCGCGAAGCAGCCTCCCTGACCAGCATCTTGAAATCTCGGACCATGTTTTACCGTCCTTCCTTGCCGGGCCGTCCCGTAGGTCATCTTATACGCTTCCGGGAGATTCGTCAATGAACTCCGCATTTGCACGCCCGGGATGGTGATCCGATCAGAAAAATTAATCTTTGCAAAGGGTGATTCATTCGTATATGAAAATCACATCCTCAGAAGAGGGGTTTCGCCTTTCCCCTTATGGGACGGATCTTCAACGGCCCTTGAAGGAGGACCCATGGCACTTCGGAAGATCTTTATCCCCCTTTTGTGTTTTTCGTTCCTTTTCTTCTGCCTTCCCGCCACCGACGCTGTCGAACGGGATACGACCCGTGAGATTGCCGCGGCGCAGGACCGGACGCGAAGCGTCGAAGACCGGTCCCGAACGATCATGGCGCTCGGGAAATCGGGTGACCCCCGGGCCTCGGCGCCCCTCCGTCGGATCCTGAAGGATCCCGCCGAGCCCCAGAGGGTGAGGGTGAGTGCCGTGATCTCCCTGGCCCGGATCGGGGAGCCGCGCTCCGAGATCCTCTCCGCCTGTGAAGCCGCCTACCGCGGTCCGAAGGCGGGGCGGAACCTGCGCTACGCCCTTCTGCTCGCCCTGGGGGACATGAAGGCCGTGGAATCCCTCGCTCTTCTTTCGGAGGCCCTGACGGGAAAGGACGACGGGATCCGTTTCAAGGCTGCACAGGCTCTGGGCAGGATCGGTGAGGGCGATGCCGTCAGCATCCTTCAGTCCCGCTTCGAGGTTGAACGGGACCGAATGGTCCGGGCGGAGATCATCCGCGCTCTCGGCCGGAACGAGAGCGCCTCCGTGGAGGCTTTACTGGTGCGGGCGCTCAAGACGGACCCGGAGCCCCTGGTACGCTACAACGCGGCCCTTTCTCTCCTGAAGTTCAGGTCCCTCGGCGAGGCGGGGCGGGAAGCCCTGAGAGACGCCGGAAGTGATCCTTCACCGATGGTGCGAAAGACGGTGCGGGAGGGCGGCCGATGAAGAAGACCGCCTTTGCCCTGGTTTTTCTGCTCTGTCTTTTCGCTGCCTCCGAAGCCCTGTCGCTCCCGCGGGGCGCCATCCTGTATCATACAAGCAAGGGCGACGTGATCTACGGACGCGACGCCGCACTGGAGCTCCCCTGCTCGACCATCCAGCTGGCCCACCGGGAGATGAAATCGGGCCACGTGGGACTCTACATCGGCGACGAGCTCATCATTCATGCCGTCTTTCCCACGGTGGAGGAAACGGCCTCGGTGAATTTCATCCCCCGGAGCGACCTCGACGAAGGGTGCCGCTATCTCGGGGCGAAAGTGCCCCTCGATTTTGATAACCCCGCGATCTGGCCGGCGGAGCGTGTTGATCAATTGATCCTCCTCGCCCGGGAACAGGTCGGGGCTTACTATGACATCCAGTTTCGACACCAGAAAGGACCCTACGACGACGGCTTCACCTGTGTCGGCCTTGTGGAATACCTCTATGAAGAGGTGGGCTACGACATTACCCCGGGAGGGTATTACCCGGGCGTCGGGGCGGGCAAGACCTACACACAGACTTACAACTGTGAAACCACGCTTTGGATGGACTGGGACCGTGTGAACACCTTCGCGGAACAGGTGGAGTATTCACGTTTCGAGCACCCCTTGGCGGGGACCCTGAATGTGGGCATGATCCACGAGGGGGGACGGTATATGTTCTTCCCCTACACACAATACCTGCAGACGACGACCGTCCATGTGGCGACCGACGTTCCCGTCTCGGGTGGAGGGGGTACCGATCAAGGGGGCGGCGGCTGTTTTATTGCCACGGCCGCTTACGGGTCGGCCCTGCACCCTCATCTGCATCTTCTGAGGGAGGTCCGTGATCGTTATGTAGGGAATACCGTGACGGGGCGTCTCTTCCTCGCGGCCTATGAGCGATACTCCCCGCCCCTTGCCGCCCTCATCGATCGTCATGAGGTTTTGAAATCCCTGACCCGCTTCGCGCTTCTCCCGCTCCTGGGGCTGTGTTTCATCCTTCTCTATGCGGGGCCGTTTCCCCTCCTCGCTTTCCTTGCCGTTCTTTTCATCCTTCCATTTCGTCTGGACCGCCGGTCGTCATTGAGGTGAATGGGCGCAAATCGTTACGGGCTGTTGCTCAAAGTCTCTCCTGACCCGGATGACGTTCCCGGATCGGCCGTATTTTTCTTTGGAAGACCCGGATATCCGCAGGGCGGACGAGGCCGATCCGCGCGGATTCCTCGCGCAGCAGGAAAAAGGCGGCTTTCCGGATGAGATCCAACGGCTTCCGGTTCTGCTTTCCCATGTCCGGGGCATGGCCGACAAAACCAGGAAACGCGGCCGGTTCATCCTGACCGGGAGCCACCAGCCGCAGCTCCATGTGGCGGTCAATCTGTCGTTGGCGGGCCGGACGACCATGCTGGAGCTGTGGCCGTTTTCGTGTGGTGAGATCCGGCGTTGCGCGTCCCGTCGTGACCCCTTCGACTTGATCCGTCGCGGTTTTTCCCCGAGCTCCACAAAGAGGCCCTGTAGCCTCGCCGGTTCTTCAACGGCTACCTGCAGACCGACGTCGAGCGGGATGTCCGTGCCTTGATTCAGTTGCGTGATCTGTCGCTGTTTCAGAATTTTCTGACTCTGTCGGCCTGCCGGGTGGGTCAGAGCGTCAATCTTGCCCGGCCGGGCAATGACGCAGGCACCTCCGCCACAACGATCAGAAACCGGCTCCCGGTCCTGAAAGCTTCCCATGCGGTATTCGAACTGCCCCCGTTTTTCAAAAACGTTCAAAAACGGGTGATCACGTCGTCCAAGATCTATTTCACCGGCGTCGGCCCCGCCGCCTTTCTGCTCGGCATCCACAGGCCTAAGCAGGCGGTCCGCGACCCTTTACGGGGAAACCACTACGAGAATGTTGTCGTCGCCGACATCGTGAAAAACGCCTTAAAACGCGGGATCAGGCCGGAGATTGATTTCTTCCGCGACTCCCAGGGCAACGAGATCTGGCAGACGCCGACCGCTCCCCCAGAGTGAAGAGATTTCCGATCTCTGAGGTGAGGGGCCACCTGTGCGAAAGGCTGTCCGGCGCAGTTGCGGCGTTGAAGGCCTTTTCACAAGACAGCGAGCGTAAGAACGATCTAACATCATCAGCACTTCTCCTGGTGCGTCCCGGGGCCCCGACCCCGACTATAAAAAAAACCCCGGGCCTTCCCGGAGGCTCGGGGGTTTGATCTTCAGGGTCGCGCCCGGCATCAAAGACCGCAACGGGAGGCGTCTCAACCCTCCAGATAGTACTCGATGGTCGTGACCACCCGGAGGGTCTTGTTGGGCTGTGTCCACTCCATCACCCCCGGTGTACGATCCCGGGGAAGGATCTCGAAGACCCCCTGGGTTGCCTTGCGGATGCCGCCGACCCGGCTGCCCGAGTCCTTGGCAAACTGTTCCGCCGCCTGGCGGGCATTGGCCGTGGCCTCGGCGATCATCTCCGGCTTGAGGGCGTTGAGGCCGGTAAACAGGTACGAAGGAGTGCTCTCCATGCCCGAATTGGCTGAGAGGATGACGCCCGCATCGACAAGGTCCCCGATGGCCTGACTGGCCGCCATCACCCTGGAGGGGTCCTTAGACCGGACCATCAGAGTCTGCGAGATGATGTACCGGCTCTGGACGGTTCCGGTGCCGCGGTAGGGGTTTGCCAGGATGTCCGTCACTTCGAATTTTTGAATTTCAACGGTTTTCGGGTCCATTCCGTGCTTCTCCAGGAAGGAGAGGATGATGTCTTTGCTTTTTTTGATGTCGCCCTGGGCCCGTCCGAGGTTGTCGCTTGTGGAGACGAATCGTATGGGCCAGAGCGCCGTGTCCGCCCTGACTTCACGTTCGGAAAACCCCTTCACCGTGACATACCGGTCCGCTGTTCTCCATGCCATGAGCCCCCGGCCGATCAGCCATCCGGCCAGAAGAATGCCGACGGCAAGGATGGCTGCAGAGATCAGACGTTCACGTTTGTCCATGGGACCTCCTTCCCCCGTTCGGTTCTTTTTCACGCCTTTTTCATGATCGAGGCCGTTTGCCGTTCTCTCGGAACTATAAAAAAGGGAGATGAAGCCCCTTCATCTCCCCTCATGTTTTCTCATGGTGCCGAAGCCGGGACTTGAACCCGGACGGGGTGCCCCACTACCCCCTCAAGATAGCGTGTCTACCAAATTCCACCACTTCGGCACATGAATGAAAGATTTTCTCAACGGCAAGGGGAGTTTAGTCTTTCCCCGCCTCTTTGTCAATAGCGCAGAAAGGCCGGTGTTACTTGGACCCTTCCGGTGCCTGCGGTGCCGCCGGGGGCGCCGGTAGAGGGGCCGTATCGCCGATTGGTGCCTTTGCGGCTCCTTCCATGACGGTGCTCCCCTTGTGGGTGGCGAAATAGGCAAGCCACAGGGAGGTCAGCATGAAGACGACGGCGATGAGGGTTGTGATCTTGCCCAGGAATGTGCCGGGGCCGGCACTGCCGAAGAGCGTCTGACTCGAACCGCCGAAGGCGGCACCCATATCGGCTCCCTTGCCTCTCTGGAGGAGGACAACGAGGATGAGGATCACGCAGACGGCCACGTGGATGATGCTGATAAAAACGTGCAACTCGAAGGACCTCTCTAGAATCGAATGATTTTTGAAAACGTGTCGACGTCGAGACTCGCCCCGCCGGCAAGCACGCCGTTGATGTCCGGTTCGGCCATGAGTTGCCTGATGTTTCCGGGGTTGACGCTCCCTCCGTATAGGATCGTCAGGGCCTCCGCGGCTTCTTTTCCGAAAAACTCGGCTGTCATCTGCCGGATGAAGCGGTGGACCTCCTGCGCCTGGGCGGGCGCAGCCGTCTTCCCGGTACCGATGGCCCAGACGGGCTCGTAGGCGACGATGGCGTGCCTTATATCATCGGGTTTTAGATTATTCAACCCTTCTTTTACCTGCTTCCGGACGACTCTGAAGGTCTTCTTGTCCCCCCGCTCCTCGAGGGTCTCTCCCACGCAGAGGATGGGCCGGAGCCCCGCTTTCAGGGCCGCCCTGACCCGCAGGTTGATTTCCCTGTTTTTTTCTCCAAAGTACCGGCGTCGCTCCGAGTGGCCCACGATCACGAACCGGCAGCCCGTCTCGAGAATCATCCGCGCCGACACCTCGCCGGTGAAGGCTCCCTGCTCTTCCCAGTGCATGTTCTGGGCGGAGAGTTCGATCGCCGAGCCCCTCAGGGCCCGGCCCAGGGACTCGAGAGCGGTGAAGGGCGCGGCGATGACGATGTCCCGCTCCTGCGGCGGGGGAAAACGGCGGGCCAGCGTGTCGGCGAACCGGAGCGCTTCACCGATGGTCTTGTGCATCTTCCAGTTGCCGGCAATGAAGGGCCTGGGCATCGGGCGTCTCCTAGAGCTGCCCGCCGATGTGGACGGCCAGATCCCTCATCCGGCAGGCGAAACCCATTTCATTGTCGTACCAGGCAAAGACCTTGACGAGATTGCCGTCGATGACGTTCGTCAGCGGGGCGTCGAAGATGGTCGAGTACGGGCTGCTGGTGAAATCGACGGAGACAAGCTCCTCCTCACAATAATAGATGATATCCCTGAGACGGCCCTTCGCGGCTTCCAGGACCGAGCCGTTGACCTCGTCGATGGACGTCTTCCCGGACACTTCGGCGACGAGGTCGACGACGGAGACATTCGGCGTCGGGACGCGCAGGGCCACGCCGTCGAGCTTCCCCTTTAACTCCGGGATGACCTCGCCGACCGTCCGTGCCGCGCCGGTGGTCGTCGGAACGATGGACAAAGCCGCTGCACGGGCCCTCCGTAGATCGTCGTGTGACCCGTCGAGAAGCCGCTGGTCCATGGTGTAGGCGTGGCAGGTGGTCATGAAGCCCCTGCGGATCCCGAAGCGGTCGTGAAGAACCTTGGCCAGGGGGGCGAGGCAGTTGGTGGTGCAGGAGGCGTTGGAAACCACGTGATGTTTCCGGGGATCGTACGTCTCTTCGTTCACCCCCATGACGAAGGTTGCATCGACCCCTTTCCCGGGGGCGGCCAGAATGACCTTTTTGGCGCCGGCGGCGAGATGTCCCGTCATCTGGTCCTTTTTCCGGAACACGCCGGTCGATTCCATGACGATGTCCACGCCCATGGCGCCCCAGGGAAGACTGCCGATGTTTTTCGTCTCGCCGGTCACGAGAATCTTTCTGCCGTCGACGAGGAGATGATCGTCCCCGCAGGACACTTCCACGGCGAGTTTCCCGTGCACGGAGTCGTATTTAAGCAGATGTGCCAGGATGGACGTCCTGGCCCTTGAATTGACGGCGACAACCTCGATGTCCTTCCGCCCGGTACAGGCCCGCAAAATCGAGCGGCCCGTTCGTCCGAATCCATTGATGGCAACCCTCACCGCCATGAGCAAACCTCCCTTTTCAGTCTGACGCTCTTTTAAACATCCCCGTCAGGAGTGTCAACGTTTTTTTAACGAATGGATTCCCTTAGCGCTTTCTTCTTGACAGCGGGTCCGTTCCACCGATAGATTAAAAGACGAATCGACTGTTCATCTTCATTGATCCCCGGTTCGTTATGTCCTGAATCTATTCCGGAATTTTATGTATTCTTCAAGAAGGATTCGAGGGTTTCTCAGGATTTATTCCGCCGCCGTTCTTCTGGTCTTTCTGCTGCCGCAGGCAGGGGAGGGGGTTCGCATGGAGAAAAATATCCGAAAGTCCGTCATCGCCGGATCCTGGTATCCGGGAGAGCCCGCCGTATTGACGAAAGATATAAAAGCATATCTGAAAAAGGTCCCCGGCAACGGGTTGAGCGGCCGGGTCGTGGGGCTCATATCGCCCCATGCCGGATATCTCTACTCGGGCCAGATCGCCGCCTACGGCTACAGGCTCATCGAAGGTCAACGGTTTGATTCCGTCATCGTGATCGGTCCCAGTCACCGGTCCCTCTTTCGGGGCGCCTCCGTATACACCAGCGGCGGGTATGAGACCCCGCTGGGCATTGTCCCTGTGGACTCCGGTCTCGCCGAACGGATCGTCCATAACGGCGGTAACATCAATTATTTCCCCCAGGCCCATCAGCAGGAACACTCCATCGAGATCCAGCTTCCCTTCCTCCAGGTCGTCCTCGGATCGTTTTCTTTCGTACCCATCGTCATGGGGGATCAGGACCGCGGGGCCTGCGAGGAGCTGGCGGGGGCCATCGTCAAAGCCGCCAAGGGGAAAAAGATCCTTGTGGTGGGTAGTTCCGACCTCTCCCACTTTCACTCCTATGACAGGGCCGTGAAGCTCGATAGCCGCGTCGTTGACCTCGTACAGAAAATGGACGCCGACGGGCTACTCCGCGAGCTGGAGAACGGCTCCTGCGAGGCCTGCGGCGGGGGGCCCATGGTGGTTACCATGCTTGTGGCGAAGAAACTCGGCGTGACCCGTTCCAGAGTCCTGAAATACGCCAACTCCGGGGACGTCACCGGCGACAAGGGGCGCGTGGTCGGTTATCTCTCCGCCGCTTTCTATGTCGAAAACCCTTCCAAGACAAGGGCTTTCGGGAATCCTTCAGGTGCCGGAAAGGGGCTGAGCGACGAAGAGAAAAAATCGCTCCTCCGGTACGCCCGGCAATCCATCGAATGCCGCCTGCAGGGAAACCCCGTGCCGGAGCCCGCCCGGGTCCCCAATGCCATGCAGGAGAAAAGGGGAGCCTTTGTTTCGTTGAAAAAGAACGGCCGGCTTAGGGGCTGCATCGGGTATATCGAGGCCCGTAAACCGCTGGTCCGGACCGTCGGCGAGATGGCCCAGGCAGCGGCCTTCAAGGACCCGAGGTTTCCGCCCCTGAAGAAGGAGGAACTGGACGGGCTGGACATCGAGATATCGGTGCTCACACCTCTGAAAAGGATAAGGGATATCGATGAGATAGAAGTTGGAAAGCACGGCCTCTACGTCGTGAAGGGCTTCCATTCCGGGCTTCTTCTGCCGCAGGTGGCCACTGAATATCGTTGGGACCGCTTGACTTTTCTCCAGGAAACCTGTTATAAGGCCGGCCTTCCGGCGGATGCCTGGCAGGACAAGGCCACGGAACTATACACGTTCTCCGCGGAAGTTTTCGGCACCCATGAATGAGGACCGCCGGGTGTATCAATGCAAACCTATCCATAAAAAAACACTTGACAAAATCATTCTGGGAATTTAACTTCGTCAAATTCAGCTTTTCACGTTTTTGCTGGCGTAGCTCAACGGTAGAGCAGCTGATTTGTAATCAGCCGGTTGCGGGTTCGACTCCCATCGCCAGCTCCAATTGGCCATGATAAAAGCTGGAGGGGTTCCCGAGTGGCCAAAGGGAGCAGACTGTAAATCTGCCGGCGCAGCCTACGGAGGTT
>DAOTMG010000009.1:0-76362 GCA_035450185.1 Syntrophales bacterium
CCTGGTGGCAGACGGAAAACGGCGGTTTCCTCTGCAGCACCGTGCCGGCCATCAATCCCATGAAGCCGGGCAGCGCGGGCCCCGGTGTGCCGGGTATTCACCCCATCGTCTTTGATGATGAGGGCAACGAAGTCCCCCCCGGCGCCGGGAAAGCGGGGAATATCTGCATACAAAACCCGTGGCCCGGCAGTTTCCAGACCATCTGGCGCGATCGTGAACGCTACGTCAGTCAGTATTATGAAAGATACTGCAAGAACCCAAAGAGCAAACGCTGGCAGGACTGGCCGTACATGACGGGTGACGCAGCCGTCGTGGCCGCCGATGGATATGTCCGCATCCTCGGCCGGATTGACGATGTCATCAACGTTTCCGGGCACAGGCTCGGGACCAAGGAACTCGAATCGGCCGCCATGACCGTTGCGGAGGTGGCGGAGGCCGCCGTCGTCCCGGTGAAACACGAAGTGAAGGGGAAAGAGCCCGATCTGTACGTCGCCCTGAAACCCGGTTGCGCGCCGAGCGACGAACTTGCCAAGCGGATTCAGAATGCGGTGGTCGCGGAAATCGGGGCGATTGCCAGACCGAGAAACGTCTGGATCGTGACCGACATGCCCAAGACCCGGTCGGGTAAAATCATGCGTCGTGTTCTGAGCGCCATTTCCAACGAAACGGAAGTGGGCGATGTGACAACGCTGGCCAATCCTGAGATTGTCGTGGAAATCACCAACATGGTTCAGAGGAAGTGAGGATCAGAGGATCGAAGGATAAAAAACAAACCAGGGATGAACCACAACAGCAAGAAAGGGGGACGATATGGATAAACTGATTGTTGAGCGCGTGGATGTTTGGGTTGCCCCCATCAAGGACGAACCTGGTGGCCTGGCCAACGTACTCGCCGGCCTGCGGGATGCCGGTGCGGACCTTGACTTCATCATTGCCCGGAGGGCGCCCGAGACACCCGGCAAGGGGATCGTGTTCGTTACACCGCTGCGCGGTGATCGCGAAGTCCGTGCGGCCGCTACCCTGGGTTTCGATGTGACGCGAAGCCTCCATGAACTGCGCGTCGAGGGGGAAAACAAACCGGGAATTGCCGCGAACCTGACGGAAAAACTTGCGGCGGCGGGGATCAATCTCCGCGGCTTTTCGGGAGCCGTCATCGGCACGAGATTCATCCTGTACATCGGCCTGGACACGCCCGAGGACGCCGCAAAAGCCGCCGCCATTCTCAAGAAGCTGTAGCAGAAGGGCGTCTTCTTCCATGAAAGGCAGAACCCGGAAGGGTCCTGCCTTTCTCGCCTTTGCCTCCATCGTCGATCCGCGTTGAGCGGTGTCCGGTCAGTGCCCTGCCCGATAGCAGGGCCCTGGCATACCGAAGATGTGGCACTTGGCGCAGTGACCATCTCCACGCCCGCGATCGATTGACAACCGCCTCTCTGCATTTAAACGCTGCGTGGTTTTCGGATGTTTCCGTCTCAACATACACGGTCAGGTCACAGGGCGACACAGGTTTTATTCAACCTTTGCGGCCGTCGATGGGCCGGGAACCTGAAACACCGAATCGAGAAGAGTCGATGATATCCCACGCGATCGATTTTGCCGCCAGGACGCATAGTGACCGCTACCGGAAGGGCAGCCGGGTGCCCTGCCTCGTCCATCCCCTGAACGCGGCGAAGACCCTCATCGAATACGGTTGCCCCGGTGCGGTCGTCGTTGCCGGGATCCTGCCTGACGCCACGGAAGACACCTCCGTCACGATTGCAGAGATCGGAAAGAAATTCGGCGAAAAATTCGCCGGCTTCCGAGCCGGTCAAGTCCGGGGCTCGGGAGAACCGCAAAAGCCGCACCGCCGAATTCCTGAAAACCGCGTCGACGGATGTCCGCATCCTCTCCTGTGCCGACAAACCGGACAACGTGAAGAGCGTCATCGAGGACGGGAAGAACTGCGGCGAATCCGTCCGGGAGCGCTTTCATCGCCCGAAAAACGACCAGGAGCGGTATTACCGCCCCCCCGTCGAGATCTTCCGTTCGAGGGCGGGTGAAAACAAAACCGCGGCAGAGCTCTTTCATGGATTCGCCTTGAAGGTGAAAACACTCTTCGCCTGATGAAACGGGCTGTCCTTTCATCCCGGGTCAGACCTGCCGGCAGGGAACGCAGATGAAATTCCTTGAGACATGGAAAAGAAAGCGCCCGGAAAAGTTCATCCCCGCGGAAAAAGCAGTCGAACGAATCCGCCGGGGGGACAGGGTTTTCATCGCATCGGCCTGTGCCGAACCCCGGCACCTCGTCGATGCTCTGATCCGGCACGTGGAGAACAACCCCGGAGCATACCCCCATGCCCTTCAGATCCGCCTCCTCGGGGTTACCCCTTACGCTGAAGACAGGTTTGGATCGAACTTCCGCTGCAACGCCTTCTTCATCAGCGAAAGCAACCGAAGCGCCGTGAACAGGGGTCTTGCCGATTACACCCCTGTGTTTCTGTCCCGGGTGCCGGAGCTTTTCGATCGGTCCATGGAGCGCGTCGACGTGGCGCTTATCCAGACGTCGCTGCCCGACGTGCACGGCTACTTGAGCCTGGGGATCAGCGTGGACATCGTGAAGGCGGCGGCCGCGAAAGCCCGCGTCGTCATCGCCCAGGTGAACCGGAACATGCCCCGGGTGCCCGGCGACACGTTCCTCCCCATCGACGACATCGACTTCCTCGTGTGTCATGACGAGCCGCTCCTGGAGTACGCCCCCGCCGTCGATACGGATATCGCCCGGCGCATCGGCCGCCACGTGGCACGCCTCATTTTGGACGGCGACACCATCCAGGTCGGCTACGGCGTCATCCCCAACGCGATCCTTTCAAGCCTCTCGCGCAAAAGGCACCTCGGGGTTCACACCGAGTTCCTGAGCGACGGGATCGTGGAGCTCATGAAGGCGGGCGTGATCGACAATTCTCGAAAGACGGTCAACCGCTGGAAGACCGTGGCCACTTTCTGTATGGGAAAAACATCGACCTACGAATATCTGAAGGACAACCCCCTGATCGAGTTCCATGCGATCGATTACACCAACGACCCGCTCGTCATCGCGCGCCAGAACGGCATGGTCGCGATCAACAGTGCCCTGGAGATCGACCTGACGGGGCAGGCCACGGCCGAGTCGATCGGCAGGATCTTCTACAGCGGTATCGGCGGCCAGGCCGACTTCATGCGGGGGGCCGCCCTTGCCCGTAACGGCAAGACGATCCTGACAATCCCGTCGACGGCAGACGGCGGCGGCATGTCGCGAATCGTCCCCTTTCTGCAAAAGGGCTCCGGCAGCACCGTCCTGAGAGGCGACGTCCAGTATGTCGTCACGGAATGGGGCATCGCCTACCTCCAGGGCAAGAACGTGCGGGAGCGGGCCATGGACCTTATCGCCATCGCGCACCCGAATTTCCGGTCCCGGCTCATCGAGGAGGCGAAAAAGGCCGGGCTCATCTACCGGCACCAGGCCTTTATTCCCGGTGAGCGCGGGATGTATCCCGAGGAACTGGAAACCTTCCGGAGGACCCGGACCGGCCTTCAGCTTTTCCTGAGACCCATCAAGTTCTCCGACGAGCCGCTGGTGAAAGACTTTCTCCACGGGTTTTCCGATCGCAGTATCCAAACCCGATTTTTCACGAAGCGCCGCGAGATGCCTTACGAGCAGCTCCAGGACCTAATCGTTATCGACTACCAGCAGGAAATGGCGATTATGGCCGTCCTTCTGGACGATAAAATGCCGGGCAGAGAGGAACTCCTGGGGGTGGGACGCTATCATATCCACCCGAAACAGCAAACGGCCCGCGTGTCCTTTGCCGTTCGTGACGACTACCAGAACCAGGGGATCGCGCAGGAACTCCTGTCCTATCTCGTGTATCTGGCACGCCGCCAGGGTCTCCTGGGCTTCACGGCCGCCGTCCTGGTCGAGAACGAACCCATGATTCACGTATTGGAGAAGTACGGTTTCGAAAGGAACAGGCAGATGATCCAGGGAGTTGTCGTGCTATCCATGGTGTTCAAGGAAGAAACGAGAGATGTCCCTCCGAATACAAGATCGAAGGGACGATCTTCCGATTAACGGAAGGCCCCTTTCCGCATGACAACCCGGCCGTTCCCGGATCCCACCGAGCGAACAGACACCACGGCCATCCCACGCGCGAGGGATTCCGAAAGAAAGGAAGAACATCAAAATCGCCGTTTTGAACGGGTACCCCAAGGGGGCAAAGACCGGGATCCTGCGATATATCCGCCACATCCAGAAGAAGGGTCTTCTCCATTCGTTCACCTGTCATCCTGTGGCGGAGCGGAGCCGCATCATCGAAAGGGATGACAGGGCCTTCCCGGAAATCATCGCCTTCATGAGAAGTTCGGACATCGCCCCGCAGGCTTTCCCGTCTTGTTTCCTTCTCGTGCCGTCCCGGGACAAGCATTTCTTCGAGTTGATCTTCGGGAAAAATGCGCGGGGCGTCTTCCGGGGCAGGTCTATCGCCCTCTGACCGTCTTCATCCGCTCTCACGGTCACAGGGTTCACAACGACATGCATGCCGCCTGCGATGACCTGGAGATGAAGCTCACCGGGTCGCGCGGCCACGGAACGTCCGTCCGTTCAGCTGGTCTCCTCGTCCAGGATGACGTTCGACGGAAGCCGGAACAGCTCCTTCAAGACCTCGTCGAAATAGTCCGGGAGATAGCGGTGCCAGAGCTTGACGGGCAGCTCGACCAGCTCGCGCTGCGCCGATGCCGGGAAGCTGAAGAGATATTCCATCAGGTATTCGATGTTCTTGGAGAGGTGGCCGCGGTACTGACGGGTCAGGCGCTGCCGGATGATGCGGTCCTCGTGCATGCAGCGGCCAATCTCGCTTTCGAGCGTCTCCGGGTAGTCCGAGACGATGATTTCGAGGGAGACGGACTCCTCTCCGGACCGGACGAATTCTGCAAAGTCCTTCTGAACCTGGTCCGGTTGCTGACCCCGGGCCTGCATGACGGACAGGATCCTGCCTGTGACCGGTCGGGACAGAATTCGCTCCCGATCGGGCTCGTGGCAGACGATCAGGTTCGTGGCGTTATAGAGACCGCTGTGGCGCTCTTCCTCGATGATCCGGCCGTCCGGCAGTTTGTCGAGCAAAGAGCGGAGGCGCGTCTGTCCGGTCTCATCCAGGATCACTTTGATCCCGGCTACGTCGTTGATGGCGATGCCGTCGTCGTCCTGAACCGGTCTCCCCGTGCGCAGGTCTTCCAAGAGGCGCTCCTCGGCCCGGAGGAATTCGTCGATCATCTCTTCGGGGGGCGTGACAAGCTGGTGACGGGGAATACCCGCCCCGCGCGCCCGTTCCTCAGCCAGTTCGTCGGCGTGCTTTTTGATGGCGTCGAACATCCGATCGATGATCCGGCGCGCCGCCTTTTCCGCCAGCCTGCGGACCCGCTTGATCCGGCTGGCGCCCACGCACTCCTCGGTCCCTCCGCGGGAAGCGAAGAAAAGTGTTCCATGGAACGGGGTGTCCCGGTAGTAGCGTTCCGGGTGCGCCCTGTAACGCGCGATCAGTTCGTCGATGCGGGGATTCCGGCAGGGAGGACAGGCGACCAAGGCGTCCCTCAGTTCCCCCTTACGGGAAGTGTGCCGCATGGTCAAACCGGCCGGATGCAGCTGTTGAAAGATCCTGCCGGCGAAAACGCGCAGGTAGCGGGCCACATAGACATGGTTGAAGTTGACCAGCCGGGTGATCAGGTCGGCATCGGACGGATAGACTTCGTTATACATCCAGCGCCGGATGAGATCGCTCAGATCGGTGCGGTGCAGATAGCTGTTGATCCTGATCATGCCATCACCTGTATTCCGGTCCTACCTGCTGCGGGTACTTGGCGGTATTGCGCGGACATAATACCATTTATTTGGACTTGTCGACACAAAGTTGTTCGGTTTCAGGTATTCCTGGTGATATTCTTCCCTCATGTTTTCTCTATTCCGAGGACATAATACCAATTATGCCCTTTTTTTAGGCCTCCCTGAATTCCCGGGTTTTAGATTCCGGCCGGTACAGCATTCTACGGATTCAATAAAGGATGGATCACCTAACGGCCGCCCTGTTCTTGTTGCTTTTCGCAGGGCATCCTCATCGTAACCCTTATCGTTCGTAAAAAATGACCGCCCATCTTCAATGAGACCGATGAATGTCCTGTCCTCAACTAAAATATCCGTGTCAGTCTTGCCAAGATGAAAAGAGGCGCTTGACCATGGATCATCCCAGGCGGCCTTGACGATGCCCGCCCGAACAGGATTCATTTCAACATAATGAACGGCGGCCACAAGATGGCGCTCATCCTGAACACAGGAACCAAACCTGCCCTGAAAAAGATAGCCAAAGGAGGAAAAGGGGACTGTCCCCTTTTCCCTTCCCTGGCAAAGGACTGAGATTCCGTGGGCACCGCAATGAAATGAACATGGTTGGTCATAAGACACCAGGAGAGAATTTTGACACCAAAACGATCCGTCTCTTCTTTAACAAAACGTAAATAGTCGCCTCTGTCCTCATCACTATGAAAAATATCCAGAAAGCGGACGCCCCGCTGAGTGATGTGATGGGGATAACCGATAGCTACAACCCTCGATATGCGGGCCACGCCGAAACCTAACAGCTTCGTATCAACAGGTCAATATAATCAGTATGATGTCCCCGGAATAAGAAGCTCCGGGATATTCCTGTTCTTTTTTCATGACCTGTTCGGCATCCATTCGCTCGCCTTTTCTATCTCACCTTCAACCCTTCATCCAGATACTTGATAATCGGGAACAGGAAAAACTCGATGACCCGTCTTTTCCCGACCTGGATCTCGGCGCTGACGGACATCCCGGGTCTCACTTTGTGGGTGCTCCCGTCTTTCGTCCTCAGTTCCTCGGAGGCGAGGGTCACCTGGACCGGGTAACCATCTCCGGAATGTTCTTTCTCCTCGATGCTGAAGGGACTGACCGAATCCACGGTACCGTCAATCGTGCCGTACTTCTGGAAGTCGAATGTGTCCACTTTAACGACACATGTCTGCCCGGGCCAGACAAACCCCGCATCCTTGTTCAGGACAAGTACCCGGGCCGTCAGCGCCGCGTTTTCGGGCACAAGGCTGACCACCTGCTGTGCCGGTGTGACGACGCCGCCGACCGTCTTGATCGAGAGAATGTGCACGTATCCGCTGACCGGCGCGTTGATGGAGCGCTTTCCTTTCTTGAAACCCAGACTGGTGACCTCCGCCTCGAGGATGTTCCTGCCCTGCATATTGCTTGAAAGCTCGCTCAGCATCTTCTCGCGGAAAGAGTACCGGAACGACTCCTCCTCGCTCTTCAGACGCTGCGTCCTTGCCGTCGCCTCCTTGATCTGACCCCGCTTGACTTCCACCTCCCGTTCCTGACTCATCCGCTCCCGGACCTTTTCCTTGAATCGGTTTTCGGCCAGGGCTCCGATCTCGACGAGGGACTTCTGCTTCTTTTCGACATCCTCTGTGACCGCAAGCTGGTTTTCCAGCTTGTGCAGTTCCTCCTGCAGAGTGCGAACGCTATGCTCGGCTTCCTCGAGAGCAAGCTGTTTTTCTCTCAGGGTCGAATGAAAGAGCGCCTTCTGCGATTGATACAGTTTCACCTGCGTATCGACGATCTCCGGGGGGCGACCCTCGCCCGACGGCGGGAAGGCTCTGTCCTCGAGAACGGCCCGGATGCGCGCCATGGACATCCTTGAGAGGCTCAGGTTTTTCTCCTTCCCTTCCAGGTCCGCACTGTCGGTGGATGGGTCGATTTCGATGAGTGGCGAACCCGCTTTCACGTAGTCCCCTTCCCGCACGCAGATCTTGCTGACGACACCCGTCTCGAGCGGTTGAAGGACCTTGACATCCCCCGCCGGGATAATCTTGCCTCTCGCCGTGACGACCACGTCGACCCTGATCCAGATAAGCCCGACCAGCGCGAGTCCGAGGATGACGATCGTCGTCCAGAGAAAAATCCTGCCGATGGGATTGGGCGGCTTTTCCTCCACCTCAGCCAGTATGGGCTTGAAGTCGTGATAATCCGTCATGTTCGCCTTCCTGCTGCCTGTAAAGATAACTGTACAGTCCGTTTTTCTTCATGAGCAACTCGTGATTCCCCGCCTCCACGATCCGGCCTTTGTCGATGACAAAAATGACATCGCAACCCCTCATGATGGAAAGTCTGTGGGCGACGAGTATAATCGTTCTATCCTTTCCGATGTGCGCGAGGTTTCTCTGAATGATCTTCTCGGATTCGTAATCCAGGGAACTCGTGGCTTCGTCAAATATGAGGATGGGCGGGTTGGTCATGAGCGCCCTGGCGACGGCGATCCGCTGTTTCTGCCCCCCCGAGAGGGAAACCCCCCGCTCCTCGACATAGGTTTCATAACCCAGGGGCATCTCCATGATAAACTCATGGGCGCCGGCCGCCTGGCAAGCCCCGATGATTCTTTCCATCGGAGCATCGGGCATGGCCATGGAAACGTTTTCACGGATGGTCCCGCTGAAAAGAAAACATTCCTGAGGCACCATCCCGATCTTGTAGCGGAGCTGGAGGGGATCCATGTGCCTGACGTCAATGCCGTCCACCGTCAGCGTGCCCTCTGTCGGGAGGTACAGTCGCTGGATCAGCTTTGCGACGGTGCTCTTGCCGGAGCCGCTTCTTCCCACAATGCCCACCATGCTCCCCGGCGCGATGCGCAGACTGACACCGTCCAAAACCAGGGGGCCGTCGGGTGAATATTTGAATCTCACGTCTTTAAAAACAATGTCCCCCTTCAGTTCCCTGACGGCAACCTGGCCTCCGACAACCTCCGAGGGGGTGTTGATGATGTCGCCGATCCTTTCGAGGGAGAGCCTGGCCTGCTGGAAGTCCTGCCACATATGGACGAGACGAAGGACGGGACCGCTCAGCTGGGACGCGAACATCTGAAAAGCGATGAGTTGACCCACGCTGAGGCGATTTTCAAAAACAAGGCTCACGCCGAAATAGATGACCGCAAGCGTCATGAGCTTCTGGAGAAGCTGGGATGAAATGACCGCCGCATTCCCCAGATTCGAAAGCCGGAAAGCGGAGAGGATGTAATCTCCGAGGTGATTTTCCCAGTTCCGGACCATTTTCCCTTCGATGGCGAGTGATTTGACGGTCTGGACCCCCGTGACGGACTCCACGAGAAAGGACTGGGCGGCCGCCCCCTTCTGAAACTTGTCGTCCAGGCGGCTTTTGATCGCCGGCGTCACGAAGAAAGAAATGGCACCGATCACGGCAATGAAACAGAGGACGAGGACCGTCAGCATCACGCTGTAGAGCATCATGATCACGATAAAGACGACGGAAAAAATCGTGTCGAGAAGAACGGTCAGAGAAATGTTCGTCATGAACTGGCGCAAATTTTCCAGCTCCCGAACCCGCGCGATGATGTTTCCGACCTTCCTCGTCTCAAAATAACGGTACGGGAGAGACAAGAGGTGGCGGTAGACCTTCGCGCCCAGTCCGCCGTCGATCTTGTTCGCCGTGTGGTAAAGGAGGTAATTCCTCATCAGGTTCAGGACGGCATCGAAGAGAACCACGATGAAAAACACGCCTGCCACCACCTGCAGGGTTGTGACGGCATGGTGCGCCAGGACTTTGTCGATAATGACCTGGATGAACAGCGGCGTCACCAGCCCGAAGGTCTGAATGAAAAACGATGCCGTGACGATTTCCGAGAAAATGGAGCGATATTTCAGGAACTCTCTGAACAGCCACTTGAAACTCAGGTAAAACTCCGTTTTGGCAAATCGGGGATACAGCGGGATCATCCGCCCGTCCCAGAGTTTTTTCAGTTCCTCCGTCGTGAGCTCGACCACCGCCTTTTTTCGCGTCTCAAAGAGAAGCACCTTGTCCTCTCTGCGGCCCAGAAGAACATGATAAGCCCCCTCCCGGGTCACGAGAATGGACGGCACCGGATATTTGGACAGGCTCGCCGGCGTCTGCCCTGTTTTCAGGCGCACGCGAAAACCGTGATCCCGGAACACACGGAGGATCTCCTCGGTCTTCAGCTCACCCTCGAGAAAATACTTTCTCCGGATCGCATTTACGTCCACGGCGACAGAATGCAGCTTCGCCGCCACCTCAACGGCGATCAGACCCGTTTCCATAATAATCTCTCATGAAATTCCTGTAGTTCGACTCGATCAAGAGTTTTTTCTCCGTCAAGGCCATCGCGTTTTCCGCGACCTTCAGATCCCTCTCGATAGAGAGGCTTTCTTTTTCCGTCTCGGCAATATCCATCACGCTCCTTTCGCCGAGGCGCTTCGCACCCCTGGCGATCTCGATCACCTGCCGGTACCGTGCAGCAAGCTTCCGGTAATGCTCCACCGTTCTCCCCTGCTCCGAAAGCCCCGCATGGAGAGCCTCGAGCTCCTTCGACTTGTCGGCCTTGAGGGATTGAATGCTTGCCTCCTGTCTTTTGATCTCCCGGAGAACCTTTTGCCTCTCCCATTTCCTGGCAAACCCGTCGAAAAGGGGGATCGAAAGAAAGAACCCCGCGTTGTACGAAATCTCTTCCATGTCTTTGAAGGCGCCTGAAAGCTCTCTTTTGTTCCCGTAGAAATCGTATCTCCCGTAGATGCCGATGTCGGGGAAAAAATCGTTTCGCGCGGCGGTGGCCCTGTGCTGAAGGGCCTCCTTCTCCTTCTGGCGGTACCTGTATTCCGGCATGTTCTCCACGTCCTTCATGATCTCCCCGGAATAGGATAGGCTCTCCGGAGGGATCGGCTCCACGTGGATGCTTTCGGAATACTCTTTCCCCGTCAGCGCCGACAGCCGGGCAAGACTTTGCTTTAACTGCATCCGGTCGGCGGATTGTTCCTTCTCGGCCGCTGCGAGCCCGGCCTCCGACTTCAAGAACTCCTCATATGAAATCTCACCGGATTCATAGGCTCTTTGCCGCAGAGCGACGGCCTCCTGAAGTTTCCTGACGATCTCGCCTTCATACCGGACCTTGATGAAACATTCGCTGACCGTGCCGTAAGAGGCGGTGAGTTCCAGGACGAGTTTTTTGGCTTCCATTTCAACGTCGAACCCGGCGGCATCAACGAGCCCCCTGTAATATTTGGACTGGTACCCTTTCTTGTACCAGTTCGACAGAAGGTATTCTCCGAGCAGATAAACCGAAGACCTCCACTCATCCACATTGCCCCCGATGACCTGGCCATATATGGTTTGGACTTCGCCGTTCTTTGTCAGGGTCTCGAACCGTTCGAGCCGGCTGTTGAGAGAGAAACCGGGATACAGACTCGACAGAGAGTGCTGATAGGACGCCTCTGCGATCTCGACTTCAGCCTGCTTCATGCGAAGCCGCGCGGAGTGCTTCATCGCATCATGGATCGCATCCCGGTAGGTAAGGCTCTCACCCTGCCCCGGCAGTGGATGGGCGAGAAAAAGAAAAAAGACGGCGCCGGCGAAAAGAAGTGATTTTCTTTTTCGCCTGTCTCCCGGATATCGAAGGGCATCTTCATGCATGCAAAAAACCGAGGGATCCCCGCTCCCTTCCTGACACGCATTCACCGCGTGGATTATGCGTCTTTTCCGGGGGACGAACAATCGGTAGGAAGTGTGATTTTGACTCGGATCTTTAGATAAACCTTATCTAGTGAGAAAGTATGAGGCGGAAGGAAGGATCTTCATACTTTTTTCTTATGAGAGCCGATCACAAAGATGCGCACGACCGGGAATAAGCGGAAGAAAGAGTACAGGGATCCTACTTCGCCGTGACCCTCTTGTACCCGTAGCGGGCCTCGAAGACGGGGGCGGTGAGGTTGTCGACGGGGACGTAATCGTCCGTGAGGAGGACGGTGTTGCGCTCCCGGATCAGCTTCTGGACCCATTCCGCCGGGACGACGTTGGAGACGGCGGCATGGCCCTTGTGCTGCCTTGTTTTTTGCTGGAACTCGGCCATGTCGAGCTTTACGGGGCTCGCCAGGACCACGCAGGTGCTCACACCGATGTTCTCATAGTCGGGGTAGAGGGCGATCAGGTGGACGTTCCCCCTCCCGAAGACCTCCTCGAGCGTGCGGATGTACGAGGGCAGAAAAGCCCCTTCCCGGAAACTGTCGATGAGGTTCGCCACCAGCAAGCCGTCGGGCTTCATGATGGATTTCAGCTGCCGGGCGAACTCCTTCGTCGTCAGGTGGTATGGGATGGAAAGGTCGTTGAAGGCGTCGCCGAAGATGAAATCGTACTTTTCCTTCTCCTTGCGGTTCATAACGAACCACCGGCCGTCCTCGTTGAAGGACCGGATCTTCGAGTCTCTGGAAAGCCCCATGCAGTCGTAGGTGACCTTCGTGATCTCGGGGTCGATCTCCACCACGTCGATCTCGGCGCGGGGGTACTCCGCCTCCATGTAGCGAGGGAAGGTGTAGGCACCGCCGCCGATGAAGAGGGCCTTGAGGTCCCGCCGTTTCCCCTCCTGCCAGTGGACGACCTCCTCGTAGATGCGGATATAGGGATAATCCAGATAACGGGGGTCCTCGAGGTCGTTGAGCGAGTGGACCAGGTTATCCAGGATCATGGCGTGGAGTACACGCCCGTCCTTGTTCGCCCCGTATTTCATGAGTTTGATCGTGTAGTAGTCACTTTCCTTGTAGTAGTAAATTTTGGCGTCGAGGGGTGCTTTGAAGGCAACTCCGTACAGAGCCCAGGTCAGCGGGGCGAAGACGAGGATGAAAACGGCGAGGGACTTCCGGCGCATGAAGAAGCCGCCGAAGACGAGCGCCGATGCAATGAGGATGACCCCTATGATGAGGAGGATGTTGCGCGTTCCCATCCAGGAGATGAGGTAGAATCCGGTGGTGAAGGTGCCGATGATGGAACCGAGAGTGGAGAAGGCGTAGATCTTCCCGACGACGTTTCCCGTCTTCTCAAGGTTGTCGAGCGTGAGCTTCACCACGACGGGCGAGATCATGCCGAGGACGGCCGAAGGGACGAAGAAGATCACCGTGGTGAGAATCATGATGCGCATCATGAGGGTCGACTGAAACTGCGCCGCGCCGATGAGGTTCGTAAGCGGCGAGATGCTGAAGGCTCCCAGGCCCGAGAGGAAGAGAAGCCAGCCGAGGGTCGTCTGCCGGGGGTAACGATCGGCAATGATCCCGCCCAGGTAAGCCCCGATGCTGATGCCCGCAAGGACCACCCCGATGATGCTCGTCCAGGTGTAGAGCGAGACACCGACGTAGGGGGCCATGATCCGACCGGCGACGAGCTCGATGACAAGCGTGCAGAAACTGGCAATGAAAACGACGACGTTGGCCTTGATGACCGCTGCATTCATGACGACCTCACCTGTAGCAGGGCACCGGGAAATGTGGAGGAATATCTGTATTTTTTGACCCCGAGACCGGAAACCCGGAACCCTTTACCCGATTATATCTCCGTTTTCTGCGTGACCCCGGCCTTGACCATCTCGATGGCGTCACGGAGGGCCGCAAAAACATTCTCCCTGAAATCGCCCGCGACGACGATGATCATGACATCGTCCCCGGGCTTCAGCTTCCCTTCCCGGACCTCAGCCAGAACCTCCACGATCCCCGGACGGTTTCTGATTTCGGCCACGATTTCATCGAGACGCCGGCGGTCCGCCCTCACCGTCAGTTCCTTGACCGGGCTTCCATCCCGGGAGTGCGCGCGAACGACGCCGTTGTGACAGAGGATCATGCCCGCCTTTTGAAAATCGGGGTGTTTCCTGACCCGGCTGATCATGGATGCAAGATTCATCGAAGGCTCCTGGGTGTCTTTCTCATTAAAAAACGATGGTTTCCATATCAGGGTTTCAGGCAAATCACAAGGCATTTATGGGTGTCAACAACGCGATCCCGAACCGTCCTTGACGCCGCCAGGGGAGTTGTGAGAAAAAACGGAGCATGAAGCGCAGGCGGCGACAGAAGGATCTCCTGAAGCTGGGTGACGTGCTCAACAAGGCGCTGAAGCGCCGGGAGGTTTTCGTCCCCTTCGAGGACCGCAAGCTCCTCGAGATCTGGCGGAAATCGGTGGGCCCGCAGATCGCAACCCGGACGCATCCCGAAAACATCAGGAGGGGAACCCTGTTTGTCAGGGTCTCCACCTCCGTCTGGATGCAGGAGCTTCAGTTCATGAAAAAAGAGATCATCGCCGGCATAAATCGATTTTACGGCCGGGAGACCGTACAGAACATCCGCTTCGTCATCGGAGAAATCCCGACGTGGCCGGAAGCGGTTAAAGCCTCTGAGAAGCCTGCCCCCCGCTCTTGACGCGACGGGGCTCACCGACGATGACAGAGAAGAAATCTCATCGACCCTTGAATCCGTGGGAGACGAGGAACTCCGGGACATCCTGAAGCGGGTCATGACGAAGGAGAGGATACGGAAAAGATTCACGGACGATCCGGAAGGGCGTTGAAGATGCCCTGCATCTCTCCGCTGTAGCCCCCTTCTTCCCCGTAGATGAAAAGAGGCGGAAGGATTTTCACCTCCTCCCCTCCCCCTTTCAGCCCCTCCACGAGGATGAATTCGCCCTCCGAAGAGGTCCTGCTGTGAACAACGCGCAGGTTCTTGGGTTCCAGGCCGAGGACACGCATCCTGTACAGGACCTCCACCATCCGTTTTGCGGGGTAGATCAGGTAGACTCGCCCGCCGTCCCTCAGGAGACGGTCCGACGCCTGGAGAAAATCGGCCGCCGAACCCCTGATCTCATGGCGGGCAAGCGCCCTCTCTTCATCGGGGTTGATGCGCCCCGTCCCCGCCCTCCGGTAGGGCGGGTTGAAAACGACAACGTCGTAGGATTTGACTGTCAGGAACGAGCTCGGGTTCCGGATATCGCCCTGCAGGATATCCACACGCTCCCCCAGGCGGTTCAGCATCACGTTGCGTCTCGCCATGTCGGCAAGCGGCCTCTGGAGCTCGAGTCCGGTAATTCGCCCGCTTCCCGGAAATCGAAGCGCCAGGATGATCGAGATGACACCGCTCCCCGCCCCGAGGTCGATGACCCTCTCGCCGCGCTTCAGCCTCGCGAAGTGCGCCAGGAGAACGGCATCGATGGAAAATCGATACCCCTTTTTTTTCTGAATAATCCTCAGGCGGCCCCCGAAAAGTTCGTCGAGAGTTTCATCATCTCTCTGCAGGGCATTTTTCTCCGAATCTTTTCGCACAATCCGAAACGCAAAACCGGCGCCATCTCACTCTATCGTCGCACCGGTGTTCAAATGTCAAGAAGTCAAGCCTGACCCCGGGGTTTAGAGTTTGTGAACGAAGATGCCGCTTCGGAGCTTGGGTTCGAACCAGGTGGATTTCGGCGGCATGATCTCCCCGGAATCGGCAATGTCCATGAGCTGGGAGACCGTCGGCGGGTACATCGAAAAGGCAACGGCAAAATGCCCGGAGTCGACCATCCGCTCGAGTTCCTTCATGCCCCTGACGCCCCCGACGAACCTGATGCGCCTGTCGGTCCTCGGGTCTTCGATGCCGAGGAGGGGTCTCAGAATGTTGTCCTGCAGGATGGACACATCGAGCCGGCCGATTTTGTTTTTCCCCACGTACAGCTTCTCCTTCGCCGTCAGGCGGTACCAGCGGCCGTTGCGGAGGTACATCCCGAACTCATGAAAGCGAACGGGGGAGCGGTCTTTGAAATCTTCCGACACGCGGAACCCCTCCCGGATCCTCTCGACAAACTCGGCCGTGCTCATGCCGTTCAAATCCTTCACGACGCGGTTGTAATCCAGGATACGCAGCTGATCATGGGGGAAAAGAGCGGCCATGAAATATTCGTATTCCGCCGCCTCCTTTCTGCCGGGGTCCATGTCACGCCTCCGTCTCGCGACGGCTGCGGCGGAGGCTGCCCGGTGATGGCCGTCGGCGATGTAGAGGCACTCCACCTCCGCAAAGGCCCGGCGGATCGTCTCGATGGTCCGGTCATCGTCGATGACCCACACGGTGTGTCCGATGCCGTCTTCGACGCTGAAATCGTACACCGGCTCGTTCTTGACGGCGTCGGCGACGATCCGGTCTATGGCCTCCTGCGCCCTGTAAACGAGAAACACGAGGCCTGTCTGGGCATTCACGGTATCGATGTGTCTTGTCCGGTCTTCCTCCTTGTCCGGCATCGTGAGCTCGTGCTTCTTGATGAGACCGGCATCGTACTCCCGCGTGCTGACCCCGCCCACGATGCCGTACTGGGTGTGGCCGGGAACGCTCTGCCGGTAAATGTAAAAACAGGCCTTCCCGTCCTGGACCAGAATACCGTCCCTGATCAGTTTATCCAGATTTTGCCGCGCCTTCCGGTACACCTCGTCTCCGTAGACATCCCTGTCCTTCCGGAGATCGATCTCCGATTTTTCGACCCGCAGAAAACTCAAAGGGTTCGCCCGGGCAAGCTGCTTCGCCTCCTCCCAATCGAGGACGTCGTAGGGGCATGCGGAAACCTCTCGGACAAATTCTCTTTTCGGTCTCAGCGCCCGGAAGGGTACGATGACGGACAAGGGCATCTCCTCCTGCGACGGTTTACTAACACAGCCCCCCGGCGAACGCAATACTCGCCGCGGGCCTCTCGAAAGGGTTGCAAAGACAGCCGGGACGGTGTATGAATACCCCCCCGCGGGAAAGAAAGGAGCTTCGATTGAAACCGGTTCGTGTCTTCATCCACGGCCTCGAGAGCAGCAGCCGGGGAACAAAGGGGGTCTACTTCAGAGAAAAATTCCCCGACATGCTCATCGAGGATTACACGGGGCTTCTGGAAAAACGAATGGCCAGATTGAGAGGTCTCCTGGCCGGGAGAAAAGACCTCATCCTTGTGGGTTCGAGTTTCGGCGGTCTCATGGCCGCCATTTACGCCTGCGAACACGAACAGAGTGTCCGGCGTCTCATCCTCCTCGCCCCCGCCCTCGACCTCGGTTATTTCAAACCCTGCTCTGAGAAGCGACTCGAGATCCCCGTCTGGCTCTATCACGGGAAGGAGGATGACGTGGTCCCGCCGGGACCGGTCGAAAAGATCGCCCGGAAGGTCTTTCGAAATCTCTCCTACCATCTCGTCGACGACGATCACTCCCTCCACCGGACCTTCCCGGACATGGAATGGGACCGCCTTCTGTCCGTCTGACGTCACGGCCGCCTTTGAATAACCCTTGACAAATGCCCGGGCTGAACTTAAATATACCTGAAAATACGGGAGATTTCTGAATGAGCACGATCACGAAAAAAGTCGTCATCCGCTATTCGGCCGATATCGTTGAGCAGCCCATCACCTGTCAGCTCGTGAAGAAGTACGATCTGGATTTCAATATCCTCAAGGCGAGGATCTTCCCCCGGAGAGAGGGGGTCATGGTCCTCGAATTGAGCGGCCAGAAGGAAGACTTTGAAGCCGGTATGCGCTTTCTCAAAGAGAAGGGGTTGAAAGTAGAGCCGCTTTCAAAAAGTGTGACGATGAATGAGGAAAAGTGCATTCATTGCGGCGCCTGCATTGCCTTTTGTTCGACAAACGCACTGAGCATCGATCCTCAGACCATGAAGGTGATTTTTGATCCCGAAAAGTGCAACGGCTGCGAACTCTGCGTGACGGGCTGCCCGGTGAGAGCCATGTCCGTCGACCTCTCCGTTTAGAGAAGTCATCCCGTCTACCTCAGCTTGAGCTTGTCCTCGATCGCCCCCCTCTGCTTCGACATCGAGCGGTCCCGTTCTTTCGCCTCCTTCTGGGTCTGGTCCGCCGCCTCGTTGAAATGCCTGTCCAGCTTCTCTTTCTGTCCATCGAAAAACGTCTTCCCGTCAGTGAGCGTCCGGTCGTATTGCGTCCGGAGCTTCTCAAAGGCTTGCATCAGCCTCTCGGTGAATGTACCGGTCGAGTTATAGTAATGATAACCCGCAAGAGCCAGCAGGATCACGAGCAGGGCCATCGTGAACTTGAAAAATTTACTCAGGAGCCAGTAAAGAACGATAAGCCCGAAGGCCACAAGGAGAAGCACCGGCCAGTACTGCGCAAAAAAATTCATCACTTCACCCATCTCCTGCCTCCGTCATCATCATTCCGGCCACTTCGCACGGACCCGGCTGTTTTCGTCGATCATCCCCCGGAAGACCGACGGACTCCGCATGTCCGTGACACGGATCCGTTTATCATTTATCACACTTTTCGCCTAAAAACCAAACCGGCCTTGAGCTTGACAAAACTCCGGCGGGGGGGTAAAGTCCCCCATCAATCCGGCATTCATGCAAAATACAAACCAAAACAATGAGTTGTATAAGACAGCAGAGAGTTCTCGTGGGCTTGAGCGGCGGCGTCGACAGCGCCGTCGCAGCGGCGACGCTTCTCGGGAGGGGCTACAAGGTCGGCGGCCTCTATATCCGCAACGGTTTTCCCGTCCGGGGTGAGGAGAAAGCCGGGGCCGTGGCCTCCCGTCTGGATATCCCTCTGTACAAGCTGGACGCGGGCGATGAATTCCGGCGAGAGGTGGTCGATTACTTCATATCGGAATATCTGGCAGGAAGGACGCCCAACCCCTGCTGCGTCTGCAACAAGAAAATCAAGTTCCGCCATCTCTTCGACGTGGCCGGTGAGCAGGGCTACGACCTCGTCGCCACGGGGCACTACGCCCGCGAGCGGTTCGATGCCGATACCCGGAAATACACGCTCCGCAGGGCCGCGGACGCGGCCAAGGACCAGTCCTATTTCCTCTTCATGCTCGGGCAGCGGGAACTCGGGGGCATCCTCTTTCCCAACGGAAACAAAACAAAGGATGAAATCCGCGCGATGGCTCTCGAACTCGGTTTCGGCGACAGGCCCTTCAGGGAAAGCCAGGAGGTCTGCTTCATCCCCGAGGGCAACTACAAACGGTTCATAGAGCAGATGCATCCCGACCTGCGGGCGGCGCCGGGGAACTTCGTCGACATCCGTGGAAAAGTTCTCGGAAGGCACCGGGGCATCCATGCCTATACGGTCGGACAGAGGCGCGGCCTGAATATCGCCTCCACGGCACCCTATTACGTCCTCAGGATCGACCCGGAGAGAAACGAGGTTGTCCTCGGCCGCCCGGAAGAGCAGGAAAATGCGGGTCTCATCGCGGCGGCCGTGACCTGGGTTTCGGGCGAAAAACTCCCCGAGGGAGGCATCGAGGCCACGACAAAAATCCGTTACCGTCACGCCGGGGCGGAGTCTTCGGTCACGCCGTGGCCCTCCACGGAAGGTGATGACAGCACCGTCCTCGTCCGGTTTTCCAGACCCCAGAAGGCCGTGGCGCCGGGCCAGGCGGCCGTCTTCTACCGGGGGGATTCCGTCCTCGGCGGCGGCTGGATCGTCAGGGGGCTCTGAAGGGTCATGAACGTCGCCGTGACGACTCTCGGATGCAAGGTGAACCAGTGCGAGTCCGCCGGAATGATCGAGGAGATCATCCGACGGGGCCACCGCATCGTACCTTTTCATGAAAGGGCCGATGTCTACATCGTCAACACCTGTACCGTCACGGCAAGAACCGACTACCAGTCCCGCCAGCTCATCCGGCGCGCTCACCGGCTCAACCCGAAGGCCGCAATCGTCGTGACGGGCTGCTACGCCCAGGTCTTTCCCGACGCGGCGGCATCGCTGCCCGGCGTCGCCCTCGTGGCGGGAAACCCGGAGAAAGAAGATATCTCGTCGCTCATTGAAAAAACGGCGCTCGGCGGCCGGAGAATCCTTGTCAGCGACATCCACGATCTTGCCTCCTGTACCGGCCCCTTCGCAGGGAGGTTTCACGGTCACACCAGGGCCTTCCTCAAGGTCCAGGACGGCTGCGACGCCTTCTGCAGATACTGCATCGTTCCGATCGCCAGGGGCAGGAGCAGGAGCCTTCCCGGAAAAGATGTCCTGGAAAGGGCCGCCTCCCTTGTCGCCGCCGGCCACCGGGAGATCGTCCTGACGGGAGTGCACCTGGGAGCCTACGGGGCCGATCTCCGGCCGCAGACGGATCTCCTCGCCTTGTGCAGGAATATCGAGGAAGGGAATGTCCTGAAGCGTCTCCGGCTCAGTTCCATCGAGCCCCGTGAAGTCAGCGACGAGATGATCGCCCACATGCGGCAGTCGAGGGTGCTCTGCGGACACTTTCACATCCCGCTCCAGAGCGGCGATGACGAGACCCTGAAACGGATGGGGAGGGATTACGACAGGGGCTTCTTCCGGGAGCGGGTGGAAAAAATCGCCGACGCCCTGCCCGAAGCGGCCATCGGTATCGATGTCATGACGGGGTTCCCCGGCGAGGACGAAAAGGCTTTCGAGAACACCTTCGAGTTCGTCGAGAGTCTCCCGGTCGCCTATCTCCATGTCTTCCCCTATTCCGAACGGCCGGGAACGGCGGCGATGAAACTCCCCGACAGGGTCCCCGACCCCGTCAAATCTCTGCGGGGCCGGAAACTCAGGGTCCTCGGGCAGAGAAAGCGCCGTGCTTTCGCGGAACGTTTTCTCGGAAAGACACTGGCCGTGCTCGTGGAGGACAGGAGGGACCGCTCGACGGGAATGCTCAAGGGGTTTTCGCGGAACTATGTCCCCGTCCTCATCGAAAAAGGCGATTCCTCCCTTGTCAACCGCGAGATCGATGTTGTAGTGATGGATACGACGGAGGGCCGCGTCGTCGGCAGGGTGCAGGGGGGCGGTCGGAATGGATGAAGACAGGATCCGGGAGCTCCGCCGGCTTGAAGAGGCTCTCTCCTGTCGCTTCGGCGACATCGGGCTTCTGGACGAGGCCCTGACGCACCGGTCCCACAGCCACGAAACCCCCCGGTCGAAGGAACGGAACAACGAAAGGCTCGAGTTTCTGGGGGATGCCGTGCTGTCCCTTTGCGTCAGCCGTATGCTGATGGAAAGATTCCCGTTCGAGACGGAAGGACAGCTCTCGAAAAAAAGGGCCGCCCTTGTGAGCGAGGTGCCCCTTTCCGACCTCGCGGGAAAACTGGGATTGGGGGAATACCTTCTCCTCGGACGCGGGGAAGAGGCGGCCGGAGGACGCTTGAAGGCCTCGATCCTCGCCGACGCTCTGGAGGCCGTCCTCGCCGCTGTTTTCCTCGACGGAGGGTATGACAGGGCCGATCGTTTCATTCGAACCCTCTTCGGGCCCCTCCTGGAAGAGGACGGCGTATACTTGCGGTTCAGAGACTTCAAATCGGAACTCCAGGAGTTGAGCCACGCGCGGTTCCAGGTTGCACCGTCATATGCGCTCACCGCAGAGTCCGGTCCCGACCACGAGAAGCTCTTCGAATCCCGCGTGACCGTCGCGGGCATCGTGACGGCGTCGGGCACGGGGCGCAACAGGAAAGAAGCCGAGCAGCATGCAGCCATGCGGGCCCTGAAGATCCTTGAAGAATAGGGAAAAACCGTCACCATGATTGACAGGCCTCTGATCGTTCCCATTTTCATCACACAGGCCGGGTGCCCTCACCGGTGTCTTTTCTGCAACGGCAGTAAAATCACCGGCGAGGAAAGGGCCTTCTGGACGGAGGAGAGGTTCCGGGCCGAGGTTGAAAAGTATCTCGGAAGGCCCCATCGGAAAAGGTCCGCCCGCCAGATTGCCTTCTACGGCGGGAATTTCACGGGACTCGACGAGACCGAGCAGCGGAGGCTCCTTCGCTTCGCAAAGCGTTACATCGACGGGGGACTCATCGATTCACTCCGGGTGTCGACGAGGCCTGATTACATCCAACCCCGTGCGCTGGAGACTCTCCAGGCGCACGGGGTTGCAACCGTGGAGATCGGCGCCCAATCCATGGATGACGGGGTCCTTGAAAAAAGCTTCAGGGGTCATACATCCGAAGACGTTGCAGCGGCCGTCTCGATGCTCAAATCGGCAGGTTTCGAAACAGGCGTCCATCTCATGGCGGGTCTGCCCGGGGACAGCGTGGAGGGGTTTCACAGAACCGTCGAGGCCGTCATCGATTTACGGCCCGACATGGTCCGCATCCACCCCACCCTCGTCTTCGAAGGAACCGGGCTGGCCGAACTTTTCCGTTCCGGTCGATACACCCCGCTTTCCGTGGAGGATGCCGTGGAACTCTGCAAATACGCTCTCATCGGTTTCACCAGGGCAGGCATCCCCGTCATTCGCCTCGGCCTCCAGACCACGACGGAAATGAAAGCGGCGGGAAGCGTCCTCGCGGGGCCCTGTCACCCCGCCTTCCGCTGTCTTGTAGAGGGGGAACTGTTCCATGACATGGCTTTTCATCTCGCATCCCGGATGGCCGTGGGCGGGGGAACGGAGCCCCTTGTTTTTTCGATGTCGCCGAGGGATCTTTCGAATTTTCTCGGACTCCGGGGCTGCAATCTCGAAAGAATCCGGGCGCAGTGCGGGAGAGATATCGCCTACGACACCGACTCGCTGATGACCCGCGGCGTTCTCGCCCTGTCCTGCGGCGGGAAAACCGTTGAACGGCGAATCGGCGATCTTCACCGGCGGGGATCACGGGAAACATGACGGCAACGTCTTTCAAATCGGGGTTTGTGGCCATCATCGGCCGGCCCAACGTCGGGAAGTCGACGCTTCTCAACACCCTGCTGGGCGAGAAGGTCGCCATCACCGCTCCGAAACCCCAGACAACGAGAAACCGGATCCTGGGCATCAGGAACACCGACGACGGTCAGTTCGTCTTCCTCGACACGCCGGGCATCCACAGGGCCGCAACGCCCCTCAATCTTTTCATGGTGAAGTCGGCCGTGGGGACCTTCGGCGACGCGGATGTCCTTCTTTTTCTCGTCGAGGCCGACAGGGGTCTTCACGAAGAGGATTCTCTCATCCTCGAATCGCTGAAAACCGTGAAAATCCCCGTCCTCCTCGTCATCAACAAGATCGACCTCGTGAAGAAGGAGGCGCTTCTGCCCCTCATCGACACCTGGAAGGACCTCTACGCTTTCGAGGAGATCATCCCCCTTTCGGCCAGGAAGGGTCTCGGCACGGAACGTCTGATGGAGATCCTCCGGAAACTCCTGCCGGAAGGTCCGAAGCTCTTCCCCGACGACATGATCACGGACCGCAGCGAGCGTTTTATCGCCGCGGAGATCATCCGGGAGAAGATCTTGCTCCTCACCCGCCAGGAAATTCCTTACGCGACAGCCGTCGTGGTGGAGGCCTTCAAGGAGGAGAAAGAGAGAAATTTCATCCGCATCCAGGCTTCCATCATCGTGGGAAAGGATTCCCAGAAGGGGATCGTCATCGGCAGGAAAGGGGCCATGCTCAAGGAGATCGGTCAACAGGCAAGGAAGGAGCTGGAGCGGTTCTTCAGCGCGCGGATCTACCTCGAGCTCTTTGTCAAGGTCCGGAAGGACTGGACCCACGACGAAAGGCTCCTCAGGGAACTCGGTTATTCAGACGGCTGAGCGTCGAAGGGAGACGGGGACATGGCGGAGAAGAGAAGAATCACCATCATCGGGGGCGGTGTGGCCGGCTATCCCGCGGCGATCCGGGCCGTCCGCCTGGGAGCGGAGGTCACCCTCATCGAACGCGAGGCCCTCGGCGGGACCTGTCTCAACCGGGGATGCATCCCCACGAAGGCTCTGCTTCAGTCCGCCGAGACCCTGTCGTGCATCCGGGGCTCCGAGACCTTCGGTGTGCGCGTCAGCGGCTTCGAACTTGATTTTCAGGCCGTCATGGACCGCAAGACAGCCGTCGTCGAAAGGCTCACGAAAGGCGTCCGGAGCCTTCTGGCCGCGAAGAAGATCAGGATCGTGAGCGGCACGGCGGAATTCCTGGACTCGAGGACCATCCGCATCCGGGAAACGGGCGAGAGGGTGACGTCGGATCATATCCTCATCGCCACCGGTTCCGTGCCGGCCTGCCCTCCCATCGATGGCCTCGAGTCCTCGGGCGTCTGGAACAGCAGCGACGTCCTGGCCATGGAAAGCGTACCCTCCCGGGCGGTCATCATCGGGGGCGGCTTCATCGGTATCGAGTACGCCCAGATCCTGAAGGTCTTCGGGACGGAGGTGACGGTCCTCGAGCTCATGCCCCAGATCATCCCCGGCGTCGATCGCGAAATCGCGGCGACCCTCCAGAGGCATCTGGTCCGATCGGGCATCGGAGTCGTGACCGACGCCCGCGTCGTCAGAGTCTCCGCGGGAGTTGCTCGAAAAAACGTCCTCTACACCAGCGAGGGCCGCACTGAAGAACTGGAGACTGAAAGGGTCATCCTTGCCGCGGGCAGGAAACCCGATTTTTCACACCTCGGAATCGACCGCGTCGGACTCGACGTCTCCAAGGGGGCCATCGCCGTGAACGACCGGCTGGAAACATCGGTTCCCGGCATCTACGCGGCCGGCGACGTCCTCGGCGGCATCATGCTCGCCCACGTGGCCACGGCCGAAGGGAACCTGGCCGTGAAAAACATGATGGGCGCGAATCTCCCGATGCAGTACGGCACCGTTCCGGGCTGTATCTACACGCGGCCCGAAATTGCCGTCGTGGGTCTCACGGAGGAAAAGGCAAGGGAGGAATCCGACATCGAGATCGGCCGCTTTTACTTCCGCGCCAACGGCAAGGCCGTCATCATGAACGAAATAGACGGGATGGTGAAGATCATCGGAGACAGGAAGGGCGGGCATGTGCTCGGTGTTCACATCATCGGGCCCCACGCGACGGACCTGATCTCGGAGGCGGTCCTCGGCATGAGGCTCGGCATGACCGTGAAGGACCTCGCCGAGGCGATCCATCCTCACCCCTCGCTCTCGGAGACGATCATGGAGGCCGCACAGGCCATAGGGGACTGACCGTCCGCGCCTGCGGCCGTTATGAGTTTTGAGTTATGAATTTTGAATGGTTGGGAAAATATAAATCAAGTCCCAACTAAAAATTATCACGATCAGTTTTAATAACTCATCATTCAAAACTCAACATTCAAAACTGGAGCAAGCGTCAGTCTGCGACTCATATGAAACCCCTCATCGCCATCATCGGCCGGCCGAACGTCGGCAAATCGACCCTCTTCAACAGGCTCTCCGAGGGCAAGAAGGCCATCACCATCGACGAGCCCGGGGCAACGAGGGACCGCAACTACGCCGAGTCGAGCTGGGAGGGCCGCTTCTTCACCGTCATCGACACGGGCGGTTTCGAACCGGTTTCCACGGAGAAGATTCTCGTCCAGATGAGGGAGCAGACCCTGCTCGCCATCGAGGAGGCCGACATCATCATCTTTCTCATGGACGGCCGGGAGGGTCTCACCCCTTCCGACGAGGAGATCGCGAAGCTTCTTCGCCGGGTCCCGAAACCGGTCTTCTATGTCGTCAACAAGATCGACGGCCCGAAGCACGACGCCCTCGCTTACGAGTTCTACCGTCTCGGCGTCGAAAAACTCTACACCCTCTCGGCCGAGCACGGCCGGGGCGTGGACGATCTGATGATGGACGTCGTGGAGAAAATCCCCCCGGCGGAAGAGATCGAAGCCGATGAGGAGCGAATCAGGATCGCCGTCGTGGGGAGGCCGAACGTGGGGAAATCGTCGCTCGTCAACAAGATCCTGGGCTACGAAAGGACGATCGTGAACCCCCTGCCGGGCACGACAAGGGACGCCATCGACACCCCCTTCGAGTACCGGGATAAGAAGTACCTCCTCATCGACACGGCCGGCATCCGGCGCAAAAGCCGCATCAGCATGACCCTCGAAAAATACAGCGTCATCGAGGCCCTGAAGACTTTAAACCGCTGCGACATCGCCCTCATCCTGATCGACGCCGAGGACGGCGTGACCGAACAGGACGCGCGGATCGCAGGGCTGGCTCTGGAAAAAGGGGTGGCTTCCATCCTCGTCGTGAACAAATGGGACCTGATCGAAAAGGACAACGCCACCGTGGGCGCCCACGTGAAGAAACTCCGGGACACCCTGAAGTTTCTCTCCTTTGCGCCCATCATTTTCGTCTCCGCTGAAACGGGCCAGCGCGTCATGAGGATTTTCGAACTCATCGGGGAGGTGCATGATCAGGCAAACCGCAGGATTCCCACGTCGGAGCTGAACGACAAAATCGGCGGCGTCCTCGCGGCCAACCCCCCGCCGCGTCACCGCAACCGTCCCAACAAGATCTTCTACTTCACCCAGACCGCGGTGAAGCCGCCCACCTTCGTCTTTTTCATCCGCGAACCCCGGGGTCTCCACTTCTCCTACGAGCGTTTCCTCACGAACCAGATCCGGGAAACGTTCGGTTTCGACAAGGTGCCCCTGAGACTCATTTTCAGGAAAAAAGTCCGTTGATCTTCCCGGTTTCATTGGGGAATCAAAACCCCTGCACCGGAGAGAAATACGTTGACGGAGAAAGGATCGTGTGTTAGAAAAATCGACCACCGACCGTTTTTTCAATCGTTCATGATCAGGCATTTTTTTCGCGCAACCGGCAATCCTAAAAAAACGAAAATGTCAAAAGGAGGGAATATGAAGACAAAACATCTGTTCATCGCTGTGATGGCCCTCGCGCTGGCGCTGGGCCTGCCCGGATCGGTTATCGCTCAGGACAAGGACACGGTCAGGATCGGCTGCTGGCTGCCGATGACCGGCGGTGTCGCCGCCTACGGGCAGATGGAATATGCGGGCGTCCAGGTTGCCAGGGAGATGAAACCCACCGTTCTCGGCAAAAAGGTTGAACTCTTTCTGGCGGACACAAAGAGCGACAAGATCGAGGCGGCCACGGCGATGGACCGCCTGCTCAAGAAGAACAAGGTTCACGCCGTCATCGGTGAAGCCATCAGCGGAAACACCATGGCAGGCGCCCCCATAGCGGACAAGGCAAAGATCCCCGTCGTCGCGCCCACGGCGACAAATCCCCTGGTCACTCAGAACCGCGAGTACATCTTCCGCGTGTGCTTCATCGACCCCTTCCAGGGCGAGGTCGCGGCGAAATACGCCTACAATACGATGAAGGCGAGGCGCGCCGCCCTCATCGTGGACATCGCGCAGGATTACTGCGTGGGACTGGCCAACTTCTTCACCAAGAGCTTCACAAAACTCGGCGGCAAGGTTGTGGCCACGACGTACTGCCAGACGGGAGACCAGGACTTCACGGCGCAACTCTCCGCGATCATGGCCGCCAAACCTGATTTTCTTTACCTGCCCAATTACTACACGGAAGACGCCCTCGTCTGCAAGCAGGCCGAGGAACTCGGCCTCAAAGTCCCCGTGATGTCCGCTGACGGCGCCCAGGCACCGGAGCTCCTCTCCATCGGCGGCAAGGCTGTCGAGGGATTCCTCTTCACCGGCCACTTCGCCAAGGAAGCGGCCAAGACGGACATTGCCAAAAAGTACATCGCCGCTTACGAGAAAAAGACAGGCAAGGAAGCAAGCGGCTTTGACGCCCTGGGCGCGGACGCCTATTTCGCCATCCTCGACGCCATGGAGAGAGCCAAGTCGACGGACGGCCCGAAGGTCAGAGCGGCACTCGCCAACACGAAGAACTTCAAGGGCGTCTCCGGCGTGATCAACATCGGTCCCGACGGGAACGCCGTGAAGAGCATGGTCATCCTGCAGGTCAAGAACGGCAAGTTCCAGTACCTGACCACGGTGAACCCCTAGGCCGCAGGCGTGACGTCATCACGGTGCGGACTTGCCCGGCGCAATCGGCGCCGACATTTGTCGCCAAGTCCTGAATCTTTCAGGGACCGGGAAAACAGGCAGGGGCGAGATCTTTTTCGTCCCTGCTTTTGTCATGTTTAAGCTGCGGGGTTGAGACCTGTGGAGCCGACGCTGCTGGCTCAGCAATTGATCAACGGTATCTCCCTGGGGAGTCTTTACGGCCTCATCGCCATCGGCTACACCATGGTTTACGGGATTCTCCGCCTCATCAACTTCGCCCACGGCGATGTCATGATGATGGGCTGTTACTTCGCTTTCTACGGCATCCTGATGTTCAGCCTCCCCTGGTGGGCCTCCTTTTTCCTGGCCACGATTCTGACCGCGGGCCTCGGGGTCCTGATCGACCGGGGAGCCTATCGCCCCGTGAGGAACGCGCCCCGCATTTCAGCGCTCATCACGGCCATCGGTGTTTCCTTCCTCCTTGAAAATCTCGGTCTGGTCGTCTTCGGGGGCAGGCCCAAGGGTTTCCAGGTCCCCGATTTGTTCAGGGGGACCTACGATATGGGCGGCGTTCGCATTATCGAGCTGCATCTCTGGATCCCCCTGATCACCCTCAGCGCCCTCGCCGTCATCCTGCTCATCATTTTCAGGACCCGTACCGGACGGGCCATGCGCTGCATCTCCATGGACATGGAAACGACGAAACTCATGGGTGTGGACATCAACCGGATCATCGCCATCACCTTTGCCGTCGGTTCCGCGGCCGCGGCGGTGGGAGGAATCCTGTGGGCCATGCGCTACCCGCAGATCAACCCCCTCATGGGGATCATCCCCGGACTCAAGGCCTTCGTGGCCGCCGTGCTTGGCGGGATCGGCAACGTGACCGGCGCCATGGTCGGGGGACTCCTGCTCGGTTTCGCGGAGATTCTCCTCGTGGCCCTGGCCCCGTCTCTGGCGGGCTACCGGGATGCCATCGCCTTCGCCATCCTGATTCTCATCCTGCTCTTTCGCCCCACGGGGCTCCTGGGGACGAAACTGCCGGAGTAGGGCTGCAGGCCCTCATCGTGCCTCAATTTTGAGTTATGAGTTAAAGAGAAAAGACCGGATAGACGTAGAAAGACCTGGACGGACTCAGACAGACGTTTACATGGATACAAATCACAGACGAAATCAGATCCTGACGCTGGCCGCCTGCCTGACCTTCCTGGCCTTTCTTTACGTTGCCGATGAGCACGGCACGGACTATCAGGTGAGGATCCTCAACAACTGTGCCATCTTCATCATATTGGCCGTGAGCTATAACCTCATCAACGGCGTAACGGGTCAGTTTTCCCTGGAGCCGAACGCCTTCGTCGCCATCGGCGCATACACCTCTGCCCTCCTCACGCTGACCCCGATGGAGAAAGAGATCTCCTTTATCATTGAGCCGATCATCTGGCCTCTGAGCGTCATCCACGTGCCCTTTGTCGTTTCGCTCGTGGCCGCCGGTGTCGTGACGGCCTTTTTCGGCTTCCTCATGGGTTTTCCCGTTTTTCGTGTCCGGGGCGACTACCTCGCCATCGTGACACTCGGCTTCGGCGAGGTCGTCCGGGTGATCGCCAACAACGCCCAACCCGTCACCAACGGCCCGCTGGGGCTCAAGGGGATCGCCAGCCACACCAATCTCTGGTGGTCATGGGGTTTTGCCGCTTTTACCCTGTTTTTCATCGCACGGCTCGTCAGGAGCAGCTACGGGAGGGCCATGAAGGCAATCAAATATGACGAAGCCGCCGCCGAATCCGTGGGAATCAATGCCTTCTGGCACAAGATGCTCGCCTTCACGACGAGCGCCTTCTTCGAAGGCGTCGGCGGGGGGCTCCTCGCCCACCTCATCACGACCATTTCCCCCACACTCTTCACCTTCTTTCTCACCTTCAATCTGCTGATCATCATCGTCGCCGGGGGGCTGGGCAGCACGACCGGTTCTGTCATCGCGGCGGTTCTGGTGACCGGGGGCAGCGAGGCGCTTCGTTTTGTCGAGGAACCCATGGACCTGGGGATTCTGGAAATCCCGGGCATCCCCGGCATGCGCATGGTGATCTTCTCCTTCATCCTCATTCTCCTCATGATTTTCGCCCGGCGCGGCATCATGGGGACGCGGGAGTTTTCCTGGAACGGGGTCGTAAACAGAGTCAAGTCTCTCATGCCTTCAAAGGGGAGGAATGCCTGATGGCCTTTTTTTCCGCTGAGCACCTTGCCATGAAATTCGGCGGCCTCATTGCGGTCAACGACTTCGACCTCGCTCTTGAGAAAGGGGAGATCGTAGGACTCATCGGCCCCAACGGGGCGGGGAAAACGACCGTATTCAACATGATCGCAGGCTACTATGTCCCCACGGGAGGAAAGGTGACCTTTGCAGGCCGGGACATCACGGGGAAAAAGGCGAATCAGATCACAAAGGCGGGGATCGCCCGGACGTTCCAGAACATACGTCTCTTCACCGAACTTTCCGTCATCGAAAACGTGATGATCGGCTACCACTGCAGGATTAAATCCTCCTTCCTGAGTGCCACTCTGCGGCTGCCCCTGTACCGTCGGGAAGAAGAAACGATGCGCACGGGGGCGATGAATCTCCTCAAAGAAGTGGGGCTCGAGGATGTGGCCGGGGAGACTTCGTCGGCTCTCCCCTACGGCAAACAGAGGAGGCTCGAAATCGCGCGGGCGCTGGCGACGGGCCCGAAGCTTCTGCTCCTGGACGAACCGGCCGCAGGCATGAATCCCATTGAAACGCAGGCCCTCCTCGATCTCATCCTGCGGTTGCGGAAGGATTACGATCTCACCGTGTTGCTCATCGAGCACGATATGAAATTTGTCATGCAGATCTGTGAACGGATCAAGGTCCTCGATTACGGCGTCACCATCGCCGAGGGGACGCCCTACGAGATTCAAAACAACCCGCGCGTCATCGAAGCCTACCTGGGAGAGGTCAAGAGCGTTGCTTAGAATAAAGGATCTGAATGTCTACTACGGCGGGATCCACGCTTTGAAGGGCATTTCCCTGAACGTGGCCGAGGAGAAGGTCATCACCCTCATCGGGGCAAACGGCGCGGGCAAGAGCACCCTCCTGCGTACGGTCACGGGCCTCGTCACGGCCGCGGGCGGCTCGATCAAATTCTTCGGTCGGGAGATCCTCGGCATGCCCACACACCGGATCACCCAGGAGGGTATTGCCATGGCCCCGGAAGGCCGAAAGGTCTTCGTCAATGTGAGCGTCCATGAAAATCTCCTGATGGGAGCCTACAACCGGGCGGACAGGGGCGAAATCCAGAAAGACATCGAGATGGTTTTCAAGACATTCCCGAGGCTGAAAGAAAGGGCGCACCAGTCCGCGGGCACTCTTTCGGGCGGGGAACAGCAGATGCTCGCCGTCGGGCGTGCCCTCATGTCCAGGCCAAAGCTCCTGCTGCTCGACGAACCCTCGCTTGGCCTCGCGCCGCTTCTCATCCGGGAGGTTTTCCGCATCATCCGCAAGATCAACCAGGAGGGGACGACGATCCTCCTCATCGAGCAGAACGCCATGGCGGCGCTCCATGTGGCCGACTACTGCTACGTCCTCGAGACGGGCTCGATCGTCCTCGAGGGGACGGGGAAGGAACTCCTGAACGACCGAAGGGTCAAGGAGGCTTACCTGGGAGAGTCGTCGGACATCCCGGCTTAGCGCGACGGTTCCCTTCTAAAGACCGGCGAGATCCCGGACTTTTGCCCGCAGACCTTCGTAATCGTCACCCCTGACCCAGACGATGCCGACCCCCCTTTTCTCCATGCCCCGGAACCAGGTGTCCTGCCTCTTGGCAAACTGCCCTATCCGGATCTCCAGCGTCCCGAACATCTCACCGTAACTGATCCGGCCGCGTAGATAGCGGCTCACGTAGCGGTATTCGAGACCGAAGCGCTCGAGAGCCTCCCAGGAAAGACCGGCATCGTGAAGGCGCCGGACCTCTTCGACCATCCCCTCATCGAGTCTCTTTCTCAGGCGTTCCGTGATGCGCCGGCGCAGGGCCGCGCGGTCGTGACGGATACCGAAGACCAGCGGCCGGAGCTCCGGCAGCGCGACATCCTCCCCGGGGTGATCGATCCGGTGTCGGGCGATTTCAATCGCCCTCAAGACACGCTCTTTGCTTCCGAGATCGGTCGTGTTGTGGATCCTCGGGTTGAGCTCGATGAGTCTTCGAGAAAGGTCGTCCATGCCGAGCCCCTCGAGTTCGCTTCGAAGTTCCGCATTTTCGGGAACGGGGAGCATCCTGAAACGGCGCAGGACCGACTCGATGTAAAGGCCCGTCCCGCCCGCGAGAATGGGGATCGTTCCACGGGCGGAGATCCCGGAGAAACAGCCGGCGAATCGTCTCTGGAATTCGAAGACGCTGAATTCTTGGTCGGGATCGACGATGTCGATGAGATGGAAGGGAACCCGGACCCCGTCTACAACGTAGTCGGCGAGGTCTTTCCCGGTGCCGATGTCCATTCCCCGGTAGACCTGCCGGGAATCCGCTGAGATGACCTCCGAGCCCAGGTCCCTTGCCAGCCTCGCGGCCATGCGCGTCTTGCCGGAAGCGGTCGGTCCCAGGATGACAATCAGGTTATACGCCATGGAACGGTCACGGTCGTGAATGTTTTCATGCGCGAACTATAGATGAATTTTCCTTGAAATGAAAGACGAATGCGTGTTAGCTTCCCCCTTGCGGTTTTGCCTGGAAAGATTTACAAGCTCCATGAAAGAAAAAAGACTCAACCTGGGCGAAGGCCCCGTCGGACCGCTCCTCCTCAAAATGAGCCTGCCCTCCATCGCCTCCCTCATGGTGATGGCCTTCTACAACCTCCTTGACGCATTCTGGCTGGCAAGACTCGGACCCGACGCCGTGGCCGCGCTGACCATATCCTTCCCCGTCCAGATCCTTTTTGCGGCCGTCGGCGTGGGGACCGGGATCGGCGCCGCCTCTTTCGCCTCCCGAATGTTCGGCGCCGGCGAGGAGGAACAAGCCCAGAAGTCCTGCGGGCAGGCCATCTTCCTTTCGGTGACCCTCGGCCTTTTGACGATCCTTGCGGGTATCGTCTACACGGAACCTATCCTGCGGGCCTTCGGCGCAACGGAAGAGATCCTCCCCCTCTGCGTGAAGTATCTCCGGACCTACATCTTTACCGCCCCTTTTCTCTTCTTCCTGTTGATGGCCAACAACCTCTTCCGGGCGGGGGGAAACCCGAAACTCTCCATGATCGTCGTCATCGCCGCCTCCATCCTGGGGGGTGTCTTCGACCCCCTTCTCATCTTCGGGTGGGGTCCTTTTCCCGAAATGGGCATCCGGGGCGCCGCGGCGGCCGCCGTCATCTCCTATCTTCTGTCATCGCTCCTTTCTCTCTTTTACCTTTTCAGGGGCCATTCCCATTACCGGCCCCGATGGGCCTACGTCCTTCCCGATGTCAAGCTGATCGGGGCGATCTACCGCGTGGGCTTCCCCGCCCTCATTATGAACGTCGGCATCAGCATTGTGATGACCGTTTTCAATCACGTCCTGGCCGGCTTCGGGCCGAACGCCCTTGCCGCCCTCGGCCTTCTCTTCCGGATCAACGGGGTCGCCATCTGGGTGCTCTTCGGGATCGGCCACGGGGTGCTCCCGATGGTCGGGTTCAATTACGGCGCCTGCCTCTTCTCAAGACTGCGGGACGTCGTGACGACGGCCGTCAAATGGTCTTCCCTTTTCGCCGGTGCGAGCTGCCTTATCATGGAAATTTTCGCACGCCCCATCATCTCCTTCATGACCGACGACCCGGCGCTCGTCGCCGTCGCGGTCCCCGCTCTGAGGATCTACATCTCGGTACAGGTTCTTGCCGGCCCCACCATCGTGTGGATCAATATGTTCAACGGTCTCGGGAAAGGCTTCACGTCGATGTTTTTCCTCTTCATCAGGGATTTCCTTTTCCTGGTCCCGTTTCTTTTCATCCTGCCCGCCTTCTGGGGCCTGAACGGCGTGTGGGCGTCGCTCCCAATCTCCAACCTCATATCCTTCACGGTGATCTACCTCTGGACGAAAAGGGAGTTCGGGAGACTGCCCGCGGACGCGGTCAGGAGTTGACACCCGCCGGAAAATAAAATAATGCTTGGAGAAAAGAAACGTTTCGCGGAGACCCTGACAAGACAGAGGTTGGATACCATGACCGAGGATGACTTTCTCAAGGCCCTCTTCGATCGGCTGCCCTCACCGTCGGGAAAACTCGTCATCCCCCCGGGGGACGACTGCGCCGGCTACTCCCTCGGGGGCGGAAAGATTCTCCTCGTCGCCGTGGACCAGATCGTCGAAAAACGGCACTACCTCGCCGACGGACCCCACACGGCGACACCGGAACAGGCCGGCAGGAAACTCCTCGCCCGCAATCTGAGCGACATCGCCGCCATGGGCGGGAAACCCCGCTTCTGCCTGGTGGCTGCAAGCCTCGGAGCCGGACACGATGAGCGCTGGCTCGACCGTTTTTTCAACGGAATCCTTGCACTCGGAAAGAAGTACAACGTCGACCTCATCGGCGGCGATCTCGCAACGGCTCCAAAGGACACTGTCGCGGCCCTCACGATCATCGGTGAAGCCGACTCAAAAAACGTCTGCCGGCGCTCCGGCGCCCGGGCGGGCGATTTCCTCTTTGCGACGGGGAAGTTCGGCCGCTCTTTTCAAACGGGACACCATCTCTCCTTCGAGCCGCGCGTGAAAGAAGGGCAGTGGCTGGCCCGCCACCGCTTCTCGCGGGCCATGATCGACGTGAGCGACGGTCTTCTCATCGACGCGCTGCGGCTGTGCCGGGCCTCCGGCGTGGGACTTCAGTTGAATACGGCCGCGATTCCCCGCAGGACCGCCGGCACCACAGTGGACGAAGCCCTGAACGACGGCGAAGACCACGAGCTTCTTTTCGCCGTCTCGAAAAGAAAGGCGAAGGACCTCACGGAAACGTGGCCCTTCGCCCGTGTTGCCGTCACGAAAATAGGGGAGTTCTTTTCAGCGGAAATTCCCGTCATCGTCGACGGACGCGGTGTCCGCTTATCCGGTCTCACGATGGGGGGGTTCGATCACTTCAAAACGCGAAGCCGCCGGTAGACCTCCCCGTGCCCTTCGTGCACATCTTTTCACCGATCCGGCACCTCCCTCCTTACCGGATCGATTCCTGCATCCCTCCCCCGCCGTCCCTGTCCAGCCTTCTCAGGTCACGATAGGTGAGGATGAGAACGGTCTTCGTCGCCTTTTCACTCGCAGCCGCGTCTTCCCAGAGGTTGACCTCCAGCATGTTGTCGCTCGCGGTCAGGGCCGCGAGTTTACCGCTCCGCGGCACTTCTCGGATGACCGGGCTGCTTGCCCAGTACCAGTTATTGGCCAGTCTCGTTTTGTCGTAATCCTGGAGTGTCTCTTTCAGGGTCATCTTGCCGAGTTTGATCAGAGGGACGCTTTGAGTCCTCACATCGACATCGTCATCGTAGAGAACGTAGCCGTAGACCTGATACATATAGGGCCCAAAAGATTCAAATCGAACGACATTCCATTTCTTGTCGGCAATGCTGCTTGAGAGAATGATCGCGGGATCCGTCACGTTGCTCTGCATGTGGACATAGGATGCGCAACCGGAAAGCCCCAGGAGCCCCAGAGCCAGAACCGCCATCATTCCTTTTTGAATGGCATTCTTCAGGAAGATCATCTGATCACCTCCACAATCCTCGTTTGGCGGCAAACGCCTTCAGGATGATCATTATAGAGATTTTCGCTGAAAAAGAAAGATGGAAATCGGGGCCGCCCGCAGACGAAAAAGTGACGCATGGATCCACACCGCCCCTGTTTCTATCCGTAGAGATGGCATGCCACAAAATGACCCTTCGAAATCTCCAGGAGGGCGGGGACTTCCCGGTTGCATCGTTCGATTCGATAGGGGCATCGCGGGTGGAATGTACAGCCCGGGGGAGGGTTCACGGGACTCGGGACATCGCCCCCGGTTATGATTCTCTCCTTCTTCCTCGCGGGGTCCGGCACGGGGATGGCCGAGAAGAGGACCTTTGTGTAAGGGTGAAGAGGGGTTTCGTAAAGAACCTTGCTGTTTGCAAGTTCCACGATCTTCCCCAGGTACATGACGGCCACGCGGTCACTCATGTGCTCGACGACACTCAGATCGTGGGAGATGAAGAGATAGGTCAGGCCGAATTCCGCCTGAAGATCCTTGAGCAGGTTCAGAATCTGCGCCTGGATGGAGACGTCTAAGGCTGACACGGGCTCGTCGGCAACGATGATTTTCGGGTTGAGCGCAAGCGCCCTCGCCACTCCGATTCTCTGTCTCTGCCCGCCGCTGAACTCGTGGGGATATCGTCTCATCTGCTCACGGGTGAGGCCGACGATCCCCATCAGCCGCGCCACCCGCTCCTCCCTCTCGCGGGCGTCGGCGAGGCCGTGAACCAGGAATGGCTCGCCGATGGTGCTTCCGGCGCTCCTCCTCGGGTTCAAAGACGCATAGGGGTCCTGGAAGACCATCTGCACGTCCCGCCGGAACTTCTTGAGTCTCTCGCCGTTGTAACCGAGCACATTTTCGCCCTCGAAAAAGATCTCCCCTTCCGTCGGTGCCTCGAGCCGCAGGATCATCCTGCCGAGAGTTGTTTTGCCGCAGCCGCTCTCTCCGACCAGTCCCAGAGTCTCCCCCCTGGTCACCTCGAGGTTGACCCCGTCAACGGCCTTCACGATCCCCCTTGACCCTTCGATAAACCCGCCCCGGACGGGAAAATATTTCCTGAGATTTTTTATTTCCAGTAAAACGTCCATTGTCTCTCTAGGTCCGTCTAAGTCTGTCTAAGTCTATGGCATGAAATGTCAGGTTAAAGGCTTATGGCAAAGGGGTAAAGGTTTATGTTCACAGCTTCTGAACTTCTGATCTTCTCTTCTGTTTGGTCGATCTGTTCCTGCTCGTCTATCTCGTCTATTTCGTCTTTTTCGTTTACTTAGTCAGGAATACTGTACCCTGTACCCTGTACCCTGTACCCGGTACCCGGTACACGGTACCCGATACCCCAGACCCATGGCCCTCATACGTACTTAAAGCATCGGACAAAGTGCCCCGGCGATCTCTCTATCAACTCCGGTTTTTGTTCAGAGCAAACAGCCATGACGTCGGGACACCGGTCCCGGAAACTGCAGCTCACCGGCAGTTCATAGAGGTTCGGAACCGTTCCTGCAATCGTTCTCAAATGGCCTTGACCGGAGTCCCCCCCGATTTTGGGGATGGAGTTCATGAGCCCCACCGTATACGGGTGAAGCGGTCTCGAGAACAGTTCGTCCACTGAACCGTATTCGACGATCTTCCCGGTGTACATGACGGCCGCAAACTGCGCCGCTTCGGCGATGACCCCGAGGTCGTGCGTGATCAGCATGACCGACGTTCCCACGTCCCCCTTCAGCCGGTTGATCAGATCGAGGATCTGCGCCTGGATGGTTACATCGAGAGCCGTCGTGGGCTCGTCGGCGAGCATGAGGCGGGGATTGCACGACAGGGCCATGGCGATCATCACGCGCTGTCGCATTCCACCGCTCATCTGGTGGGGGTAGTCCAGGATGCGCTCCCGGGGCGAGGGCATGCCCACAAGCTGAAGCATTTTAACGGCATGATCGAGGGCGTCTTTCTTTGAAAGGCCGAGGTGAAGCTCAACAGCCTCGGCAATCTGGTCGCCCACGCGGAAAACGGGGTTCAGGGAGGTCATCGGTTCCTGGAAGATCATCGAGATGTGTTTCCCTCTGACTTTTCTCATCTCGGGTTCGCTCAGCCGGATAAGGTCGGCTCCCTCGAATAAAACGCTTCCCGATACGATCCTTCCCGGGGGAACAGGGATGAGCCGCATGATGGACAGGGCAAGAACGGTCTTCCCGCAGCCGCTCTCGCCGACGATCCCGAGAGTGTCACCCTCGTTCAGAGTAAAATCGACCCCGTCGACGGCTCGAACGGTCCCCCGCGCCGTTTCGAAATAGGTGCACAGGTTTCTTACTTCTAATAAAACGTCAGCCATAACTCAAACCTATGCCATCGAATCCATCAGTAATTTTGAGTTTTGAATTTCAAAATTCAACATTCATAATTGAAGCAGGCTTCAGCCCTTTACCCTTTTTAGCCTTTGCCCGTTGCCCTTTCCCCCGAACCCGGTCCATGAGAAACCGTACCAGGAGCCTGACACCGATCCCCGATGCACCTTTCGGGATGTAGGGCTTCCCTGCCTTTCTCCAGGCAGGCCCCGCGATGTCCAGATGCACCCAGGGGTATTTGCCGACAAACTTGCTCAGAAACACGGCCGCCGAGATGGCGCCCCCTGCCCGCCCGCCGGTGTTCTTGAAGTCCGCCACGTCGCTCTTCAGCAGCTCTGCATAGTCCTCCCAGAGCGGCAGTTCCCAGAGCTTTTCGCCCGTCTCATCGGCGGCGGCCCGGATCCGGGCTTTGAGTTTTTCGTCGGTCCCCAGCATGCCGATGACGTCCTCACCGAGGGCGATCACGCACGCGCCCGTCAGAGTCGCAATGTCCACGACGGCGGCGGGGTCGAAGCGACCCGCATAGGTCAGGGCATCGGCCAGCAGAAGCCTGCCTTCGGCATCGGTGCTGATGATCTCGATGGTTTTTCCGGAAAGGGATCTCAAAACGTCCCCCGGCTTGTAAGCACCGCCGCCGGGGAGATTCTCCGTGGCCGGGATCAGTCCCACGAGATTGACGGGAAGTCGGAGTTCCGAGACGGCCTTGAAAACCCCGAGCACAACGGCACCGCCGGACATGTCAGCCTTCATCTCTTCCATCTTCTCAGCGGGTTTGAGCGATATCCCGCCGCTGTCGAAGGTGATCCCCTTTCCGACAACCACCACCGGTTTTTCCTTCTTCCCGGCGCCCCCGTAGCGGAGGATAATGAATTTCGCCGGCTCGTGGCTCCCTCTCGAAACGCCCAGCATGGCGTTCATGCCGGCCTTTTTTATGCCCTTGACGTCGAGGACGCTGACCCTGACGCCCCTATTCTTCGCCACTTCCTTTGCTTTCCCGGCAAGGATGGTCGGCGTCATCTCATTAGAGGGTGTTGATACAAGATCGCGAGCAAAATAGACCGCCCCGGAGAGGACCTTCCCGCGCTTTGACCCCTCCCTGACTTCCCCGAAGACCTTCGCGCGTTCCTCCAGAATGACCAGTTCCCTTATCCCCCCTTTGCTCCCTTTCTCAGCCGTTTTGTATGGCAGGAAACGATAGAGCCCGAGAATCACCCCTTCCACCAGGGCCTCGGCCAGGCGTCCCGGCGGCTGACCGATTTCTCCGAAGTCCACGGAAGCGGCCAGTCCCTTGAGGTTCAGATCCCTTGCTCGCTGGGCGGCCCTTGAGAATGCCCGTCTTAGTTTTTCGAGGTCAAATTCCTTCTTCTTCCCGAGACCCAGCAGAAGGATGCGTCCGGCCGGGATCGCCCCTCTCGTGTACACAACCGCGACCTGTTCTTTTTCTCCTTTAAAATCGCCGCTTTCGATAACCTCCCGGACAAGCCCCCCCGATGCCTTATCGAGACTCCCGACGGCCCCTGAAAGTTTCTTTTCATTCTCGAAGTGACAAGCGATCACGGCATCGCACTTCTGGTCCGACAGTTTCCCTTTTTTGACGAGCACCTTCATGCAGGCTTCCTCCCTGTCAATTTCAAGCCCGAAAGAGCTGCGAAAGACTACCACAAGATGATGAAAAGTCAATCGGGACAGGCCTGCCTGCTGCCGTAGAAAAACACCGGAATGAGGGGCCGCTTCCTGTTTCTACACCGACCGAGGTTTGGAATCTCAACGGCGCACATTTCTTATACTGAATTACCCGTGACAAAAGGAAAATCGTCATAAATATCTGCGTGAAAATATTGGAGATTTAAATCGTCTAATACCATCTAATACTTTTTTCGTAGTAAAGGGGTGATATTATACGAAGAAAAATAAGAAGATATCCGTATTGTAATTTCGACAGCGCTCTATATGATGAGATGAGTCGGGTTGCAAAAGATGAATATCACAACAATTCGATAAATTATTATGATCACTTCACATATGTGTGTGATCGATTCAGTTATCAACAGGTTTCTCGGGCCTGGCCATTTTAATTTTGAATCGGGGAAAACTCCGTTATTCATGACATTGAGTGCCCTGCGGGAACAGGGATGACGACATCCATGTCACATGAGAATATATAATATTATTGAAGGTTTATAAGATCATTCTACAGCGATCCAGCGGATGCCTCATTTTCGCCACGACATTTGTGTCATCCCCGGGGAAAAACGGCGGCTTGGATCTAAAAATATACTGCAAATACAAGTGATTACATGGTTATCATTCCATCAGACGTGGCATATCGATTGCTCTTGCAAATGATGCACTTCCTTGGGGGGAGGGTTGACGGACCTATCTTTTTCTTGCCCACCGCCGGACCCGGACAAATGCATGCCGGGTGCCCTCAGAGAGAATCGGAAATTGGATTCAGGAATAGAATGCCCCTTCGGGACCTTTTTGCTCGCAGATACTGGTCACTGAATTCAAATTTCGGGGCCACAAAGTCTGAATGTAAGTTCATATAAGTTTTTAAAGTACGAACAGACCTCTCGATGCAGGTTCATTTCAGTTCGAAATGTAACCGAGAGGGCGTGAGCCTGCCATTTCATCACCGATGCCAACACGAAGAAATACGGGGAAACGACATGGAATTCAATTTTCTTAAACTCGTCAATCCGTCATCGGCGGGTCACGACATATGCGATGAGCTCTTCCACACCGAGTCTGAATTCCATCGGCTTCTCTATGTCGAGCAAAAAAGAAGCGAGCGATCGAGGAGACCTTTTATCCTCATGCTTCTTGACGTAACGGGGCACAACGATAACCCCCGCAGAGGTCAGATCCTGCTCACGATCAAAGGCGTGCTCTCCGACTGTCTCCGGGACACCGACATGAGAGGGTGGTATCGGACGGATTCCCTCATCGGCATCATTTTCACGGAGATCCAGATCCTGAATGAAAACGTGAAGAAGGGACTTCTCAGAAAAATTCACGCGAAGCTGAATCTCTCGATGAGGCCCGACGACCTGAAAAAAATCCGGATCTTCCTGCACGTCTACCCCGAAGAGATCGATGAGAACGGGAAAACAAACGGCCTCAGCAACGTTTTCAACCCCAAACCCTCACCGCCGAAGGCATCGGGCAAGCACAACGACCTTGTCAAGAGGTGCATCGATCTGTCGGGGAGCATCGCCGCCCTGATGATATTCTCACCGGTTTTCATCACCATTGCCGTTGCGGTCAAGCTGACCTCGAAAGGGCCGGTCATCTTCCGCCAGAGCCGCATCGGAATGCACGGGAAACCTTTTATTTTTCTCAAATTCAGATCCATGTACATCGACCGGGATGAAAACCCGCACATCGATTACATCAAGAAATTCATCAACGGCAGGCCGGCGGAAACCGGGGAGGCGGGCAAAGAAAACGACATTTACAAACTGACGAAGGATCCCCGTATCACCCCTGTGGGCAGGTTCATCCGGAAAACCAGCCTCGACGAGCTTCCCCAGTTCATCAATGTCCTGAAAGGGGAGATGTCTCTCGTGGGACCACGCCCTCCCCTTCCCTATGAGTTCGAACTCTATGATACCTGGCACAAAAGGAGGCTTCGCCAGGTCAAACCGGGCATCACGGGTCTCTGGCAGGTTCACGGGCGAAGCAGCACGACCTTCGACGACATGGTCCGGCTGGACCTCAAGTATGTGGCCGAGAGATCCCTCTGGCTGGATATCAAGATCCTTCTCAAGACACCCTCGGCCGTCATCTCCTGCAAGGGTGCTTACTGATGCATTGCCTGCAAGCGGGCCTGGTTCGGAACAGACGCTATGCGGAGTTCATGGTCCGATCGATACTTTCATGATTTCTTATCGATTTATCATTCACGACGTTTTTCGAATGTTCAAGGGGGAGAAATGTTACGCATAGGAGTCATTGGGTACGGTTACTGGGGCCCCAACATCGTGAGGAATTTCAACAGCTCGGCGGGTTCCAGGGTGGTCAGGGTGTGCGATTTCAACACCGATGCCCTGAAGCGATTGAAAAAGGCTTATCCCGACATGTCCGTCACGCCGGACAGCGACGATCTGATCAGCTCCGGGGAGACGGATGTGATCGCCATCGTCACGCCGGTCTTCACCCATTACGAACTTGCCAAAAAGGCCCTCCTGAACGGCAAACACGTCTTCGTCGAGAAGCCTTTCACCCACACGGCCGAACAGGCGGAAGAACTGATCGAGCTCGCCGAAAAGAGAAGACTGAAGATCATGGTCGGCCACACCTTTCTCTTCACGGGGGCCGTCCGGAAGATGAAGGAGCTGATCGACGGGGGGGATCTCGGTGACCTGCTCTACTTCGATTCCACGCGCGTCAACTTGGGCCTTTTTCAGCACGACGTCAATGTCGTGTGGGATCTCGCGCCCCACGACCTCGCCATCATGGACCACCTGATCGCCGACAAGCCCGTCGCGGTCGTTGCCACCGGGGAATCCCACTACAACCGGGGCATGGAGGACCTGGCCTACGTGACTTTCTATTTCCCGAAAAACCTGATTGCCCATGTCAATGTCAACTGGCTGTCGCCGGTCAAGATCAGGACGACCCTGCTCGGCGGGACAAAGAAGATGCTGGTCTGGAATGACCTGGATCCCGACGTCAAGATCCGGGTTTACGACAAGGGGGTGAAGATTACCAGCAAGGAAGGGGTCTACGACCTGCTGGTCAGCTACCGGTCGGGGGACATGTGGGCCCCCAGAGTCGACCAGACCGAGGCCCTGAAACATCTGGTCGATCATTTCATCGAGTGTGTGAGCGACGGTACCCGGCCCATCAATGACGGCGCCGCCGGCCTCCGGGTCGTCAGGATGCTCCAGGCTGCCGATCGTTCCCTGAAGAAGAAAGGCGAACTGGTTTACCTGTAACTCTCCTCCCCGGAGGGGGTCCGACAACCCGCTCCGGCCAAGAAGAAACAGTCCACCTCATGCCTGACCGACGGCGCCATGCTCCCCGGACCGATGATCCATTGCCCGCGGATGAAGTCCATGTCTGGATCGCCCGCCTCGATGAAATCGCCCTCCGGGGGGAAGCCCTGAAAGAAACTCTTTCCGAAGAAGAATCGAAAATCGCCGGGCGATTCTACTTTGAGCAGGACAGGATCCGCTATGTGGCAGCCCTCGGAGTGCTGAGATCGATTCTGGGTTTTTATCTGCGCACCGACCCGAAGCAGATCGAGCTCGGGCGCGAAAAGAGGAACAAGCCCGTGCTTTCCGGGAGGTTCGCCCCTGATCGGATTCAATTCAACATGTCCCGCGCGAAAGAGCTGGCTCTTTATGCCTTCGCGAGGGACCGCTCCCTGGGTGTGGACATCGAAAAAATGGAACCGATGCCCGAAATGGATCGGATCGTGAACCGCTTTTTCACGCCCCGTGAGGTTCGGGATTACAACGGACTTCCGTCGAATTCCAGGCTGGAAGCCTTCTTTCGCTGCTGGGCGAGGAAAGAGGCCTTTTTGAAGGCGACGGGGGACGGCCTCTACCGTCCGCTCAATTCGTTTTCCGTCTCCCTGTTGACTGAAGAGGAGCCTCGCGTGACGGACGCGGCCGGGATCAAGGATATTGCACCTCGCATTCTATTGCACGATCTGTACGTTGAAAAGGGGTTCGCGGCGGCGGTCGCGGTGGAAGGTTTCGACGGTCTTGCTGTACCCCGTCAACAAGAAGTCGGCCTGGGACACGCGCTCTCCCGAATGTCTTACGGCGGTGCCTCCGGAGCGAAAGATGGACCGCACTCTTCGACGGGGCATCCTGTCATCTCCACGCTTATCCTTCGGAATAAGGTAAAAAATGCATTGCCGTGATGAATCGCCTCAAAACGGCGACAGGGCAATCAAGGAGGAATAAAAATGACAGACCACAGTAGGCTTGAAAACTATCCTCTCTCCCCCCTTCAGCAGGGTATGCTCTTTCACGCCCTGTCGGTCCCTTCATCCGGCGTGGATATGGAGCAGATCATCATTACCATCCGTGAACGGGTGGATTTTTCGGCCTTCGAACGTGCCTGGAAACGCGTTCTGGAAAGACACCCCGTGCTGCGATCGAAGTTCGTCTGGGAGGGACTGGATGAGCCCCTGCAGATCGTTGAAAAGGCCGTCTCATTTACCCCCCGCTATCTGGAATATCATAATCTGTCGCCGTCGGAGCTTGATGAGCGGGTTGAGGATTATCTAAAAAAAGACCGGGTGAGCGATTTCAGGATGACCGAGGCTCCGCTGATGCGCCTTGCCGTCTTTCGATCCGATCAACCCGAAGTCAAATGCGTGTGGACTTTTCATCACATATTGCTTGACGGCCGTTCGTTCCCCCTTGTCCTCGAGGAGGTGTTCAACCTGTACGACGCCCTCCGGGCGGGCAAGGATCTGACGCTTCCAAACGCCAGGCCATATCGGGATTACATCGAATGGCTTCGGGCGAGGGACTTATCAGCGGACGAGAAGTTCTGGCGCGAGTCCCTCGCAGGGTTTACGGCACCGACGCCCCTCCCGGTTTCACCATCGTCCCTGGGAAAGAGAGAACTGGGCGGAGAAGGGGTGGAAGAATTCCGCCTGTCGAAGGAGTCGGCATCGTCACTGAGGTCCTTCTCGGAAAAAAACGGCCTGAGTTTAAACACTCTCCTGCAGGGCGCCTGGTCGCTCCTGCTACATCACTACAGCGACGAAGACGACGTCGTTTACGGTGCCACCCGTTCCTGCCGGCGCACGGCGATCGAGGGCGCCGAATCCATGATCGGGCTTTTCATCAATACGCTTCCCGTTCGTGTGAAAATATCACCGGATCAAACCGTCCTGTCCTTCCTGAAGGGGATCCGCGAACAGCACGTGCAGATTCGCCAATACGAACACAGTCCGTTGCACAGAGTCCAGCAGTGGAGCAGCGTCCCTCCGGGCACCCCCCTGTTTGAAAGCCTTGTCGTCTTCGAAAACTACCTTTTGAATTCGTTCCTCCGCTCCAAGGGTGGAAACTGGCAGAAACGAGAATTCATCTACCGGGGACGGACAAATTACCCCCTCACCATTCTCGGCTACGATGACCCCGAAATACTGCTACGCATCGAATACGACAAGGATCGCTTCGACGGAGACCTCGTCAGGCGGATGGGGGGCCATATCCGAGTGTTACTCGAACAGATGATGAAGGGCCCTGGAAAAAGGGTATCCGAAATGGTCATCACGACCGAGGAAGAACGCCGGCAGATATTGATCGAGTGGAATGCGACGGCGAGGGACTACCCTACGCATCGATGCCTGCACGAGCTCTTCGAGGATCAGGTGGAAAGGACTCCCGACCGCACGGCCCTCGTCTACGAAGACCGGCGGCTCACTTACCGTGAGTTCAATGCGAGGGCCAACCAGCTCGCCCGTGTCATCCGTTCTTGCGGAGTGGGACCCGATATTCCCGTAGGTGTATTCATGGAACGTTCCCTCGAGATGGTCATCAGCCTCTACGGCATCCTGAAAGCGGGCGGTGCCTACGTTCCCCTCGATCCGGAATACCCCCATGAGAGGGTCACCTTCATGCTGGAAGACACGAACGTACCCGTAATTCTGACCCAGAAGCATCTTCTCGAAGACATCCCCGCGAGTCCCGCTAAAATTATTTGTGTGGACGACGAATGGCCTGTGATCGACCGTGAAAGCAAGGACAATCTGAGCGGCGGTGCCAGTGCGGGCAACCTGGCTTACATCATCTTCACTTCCGGCTCGACAGGAAAGCCCAAGGGCGCCATGAACGAACACCGGGGAATCGTCAACCGCCTGGTCTGGATGCAGGAGGAGTATCGGCTGGATGGGACAGACAGGGTTATTCAGAAGACCCCCTACAGCTTCGACGTATCGGTCTGGGAGTTTTTCTGGCCGCTGCTCTACGGCGCAACACTGGTGGTAGCTCGCCCCGGCGGACATCGTGACAGCGCCTATCTCGTTCAGACGATCGTCGACAACGACATCACGACCATCCACTTTGTGCCGTCGATGCTCCAGATCTTCCTCGAAGACCGGAACGCCGGGAGATGCAAGTCCCTGAAGCGTGTCATCTGCAGCGGCGAGGCATTGCCTTATGAGCTCCAGGAACGATTCTTCAAACTCCTTGAAGCCGAATTGCACAATCTCTATGGCCCGACGGAGGCCGCCGTCGACGTGACGTACTGGGCCTGCCGGCGGGACAGCGACCTGCACCTCGTGCCCATCGGCCGGCCTGTCGCCAACACGCAGACGTATATCCTGAACCGGTATATGCAGCCCGTTCCGATCGGAATCCCGGGGGAGCTCTATCTCGGCGGTATCCAGGTCGGCCGGGGGTACATGAACCGACCGGAACTGACGGCTGAGAAATTTATCCCCGATCCCTTCAGACAGGAACCCGGCGCCCGCCTGTATAAAACGGGAGACCTCTGCCGCTATCTGCCGGATGGGAACGTGGAGTATATCGGCCGCACGGACTTCCAGGTTAAAATTCGCGGCCTGCGAATCGAACTCGGTGAAATCGAATTTGAGATCGGACAGCACCCCGACATCCGGGAAGCGGTTGTCGTAGCGCGCGGCGAGGGAGGCGACAAACGGCTTGTCGCTTACATGATTGCAAAAGACGGGAAAAAGGTCAACGTGGACGAGCTCAGAAGTCACCTGAAGGAAAAACTGGCCGACTACATGGTTCCTTCCGCTTTTATCCAGATGGATTTCTTCCCCCTGACCTCCAGTGGCAAGGTGGACCGACGCGCCCTCCCCGTCCCGGAAGGGAAGCGTCAGATCGAGACACTGTTCATCGCCCCGGAGAGTGAGATGGAGAAGGCGATCGCCGGAATATGGAAAGACGTCTTGAAATTGGAAAAGGTCGGCATCCGGGACAACTTTTTCGATCTGGGAGGTCACTCCCTGCTTCTGGTGAGGGTCATGAACCGGATACAGCAGTCCCTCGGGAAAGACATAACCATCGTCGATATGTTTCAGAGGCCGACGATCCATGATCTCGCAAAATTCCTGGCCGTGGAGCGCAAGGATCTGCTCCCGTCCGACGTCATTCAGGACCGCGCCTCCAAACAGAGAGCCGCCCTGCAGCGGCAAAGAAAGAGTCGCCCCGACTCGGGCAACATTCAATGACCGGATCCGAGGCTCACATGGAGGGTGTCGCGATTATCGGGTTCTCGGGGCGTTTCCCCGGGGCACCGAACACGGACCGGTTTTGGCTCAACCTCCGCCAGGGGATCACCTCCATTCAACTCTTCTCCGACGACGAGCTCGAGGCCATGGGGATACCGCCGGAGGTGTATCAACACCCCGGCTACGTCAAGGCCGGCACGGTCATAGAGAATGTCGAGATGTTCGACGCCGAGTTTTTCGGGTTCAGCCCTCGTGAGGCGCAAATCACCGACCCGCAGCACAGGATGTTTCTCGAGTGCGCCTGGGAAGCCCTGGAGAGGGCCGGTTACGATCCGGAAAGATACAGCGGCCTAATCAGCGTGTTTGCCGGCTGTGGACCGAACCGCTACCTCGACGGGGCGATTCAGAGCATGGACCCCAGCCGCATTGCCGAAGTTTTCCAGGTCGAGATTGGAAATGAAAAAGATTACATCGCGACACGAGTGGCCTACAAGCTCAACCTGAGAGGACCCAGCCTGACGGTCCAGACGGCCTGTTCCACCTCCCTCGTGGCCGTTCACCTGGCCTGTCAGAACCTCCTGACCTACCAGTGCGACCTTGCCCTGGCCGGTGGCGTCGCTTTGAACCCCCGACACCGGGGGGGATATTTCTACGAAGAGGGGATGATTCCCTCCCCCGACGGGTACTGCCGGGCTTTCGATGCAAAGGCAAACGGGACGGTCGTCGGCCAGGGGGCCGGCATTGTCGTGCTAAAGAGAATGTCGGAAGCCCTCGCGGACCGGGACAGGATTTACGCCGTCATCAGGGGCTCCGCGGTCAATAACGACGGGGCTCTCAAGGTGGGCTTCACCGCCCCGAGCGTTACGGGCCAGGCCGACGTTATCGCGATGGCCCAGGCGATCAGTGGCGTGAAAGCCGAGGATGTCCGTTATGTGGAGACTCACGGAACGGGAACTTCCCTCGGTGACCCGATCGAGATCGCGGCCCTCACGCAGGCCTTTCGCAAGACCACGGACAAGAAGACCTTCTGTGCGATCGGTTCGGTGAAGAGCAACGTGGGGCATCTCGATGCGGCAGCCGGCGTGACCGGACTCATCAAAACGGTCCTGTTGCTCGAACACAGAGAGATCGTGCCGAGCCTGCATTATGAAGAGCCCAACCCCAATATCGACTTCGATAACAGCCCCTTCTATGTCAATACCCGCCTGCAGCCATGGGAAAGAAATCGCTCGCCGAGGATCGCGGGGGTGAGCTCCTTCGGCATCGGCGGCACCAATGCTCACGTCATCGTGGAGGAGGCACCGGAACCGCAGCCCTCCGGACCGTCGAGGGAGTGGCACCTTTTCCCGCTGTCCGCCCGGACCAAAACAGCTCTTGACGCCTCGGCGCGCAACCTCGCGGCGCATCTGAAACGGCACCCCGAATTACACCCGGCCGATGTCGCTTACACGCTTCAAACCGGCCGGAGAACTTTCAGCCACCGCCGGATCGTCGTCTGCCGGGAAACGCGGGATGCCATTGCCGGCCTCGACGGGGACCGACCGGGGGCGGCTTTCGAGTCCGTCTCAGATCCGCCTCACCGCGATGTCATATTCATGTTCTCGGGTCAGGCCTCCGAGTACCTGAACATGGGGCTGGAGCTCTACCGCAGGGAGCCCGTCTTCCGCGAGAGTATCGACCGCTGTTCCGAAATCCTCAAACCGCGCTTATCCGTGAACCTGAGCGACGTTCTCTACCCGGAGAGTGGGCAGGAAGATCGGGCACAAAAGGCTTTTGCCCGTCAATCCCTGACGCAATCGGCCATCTTCGCCGTTGAATACGCCCTGGCCCGGCTGTGGTCCGAGTGGGGGATAAGGCCGTCGGCCCTGGCCGGTCACAGCATCGGGGAGTACACCGCGGCCTGCCTCTCGGGCGTGTTTTCCCTCGAAGATGCGCTGGGTCTTGTGGCCGTCCGGGGCCGCCTCATGGAGGAATTGCCGGAAGGGTCGATGATCGCCGTTTTCCTGTCGGAGAAGGACCTGCAACCTTTTCTCAACCCGCGTCTCTCCATCGCGCTCATCAACGCTCCTTCCCTGTGCGTGGTGGCCGGGGAAACGGACGACGTGGAAAATCTGGCGGAGAATCTGACGGGTAAAGGCATCGACATCAGAAAACTCAGAACGGAGCACGCCTTCCACTCGGCCATGACGGAGTCCATCCTGGACCGGTTTGCCGGCGAACTCGGAAGGGTGTCCTTTGGCAAGCCACGGATCCCCTTCGTTTCAAACGTAACGGGCACATGGATCGGCACCGAAGAAGTTTCAAGCCCGGATTACTGGGTGAGACATCTGCGGGGCACCATCCGTTTCTCCGATTGCGCCGGCGAGCTTTTGAAAACAAAAAACGGGGTATTCCTCGAAGTGGGTCCCGGTCCGACTTTGAGCACGCTGATCCAGCAGCATCCGCTCATGACGGACGACCACGTCGTGCTTTCGTCCATGCGGCACGCAAAGGAGCAAAAATCCGATGTCGCATTTCTCCTCACCACGCTGGGACGGCTCTGGCTGGCCGGCGTCTCCATCGACTGGCCCCGGTTCTATTCGGGGGAAGAGCGCCGGCGTGTTCCCCTGCCCACCTACCCCTTTGACCGGAAGCGCTACTGGCTGGGAGAAGTGAAACCGGCCCTCGGCAGTTCTGCCGGGCAGGAACCCGGATCAGAACCCGAGAGGGTGACGGAAGCCGTAACGCCTGAGCCGACGGCAAAACCCGTCAAGGCCTTCGACCACAGAGAGCATGCGGTCCGTTTATTGACGGGCATATGGCAGGATCTGCTGGGCTACAGCGAAATCGGGGTCCGTGACAATTTTTTTGATCTGGGTGGAAGTTCCCTGACGGCACTGGTCCTCTTCGCCAGGGTAGACAAGAAATTCGGGAAGAAACTTCCGATTTCAACCCTTTACGAAGCTCCGACCATTGATCAATTAGCCGGACTTCTTTGTGAGGATGTCAGGGAAACTCACTGGTCGTCTCTGGTGGCCATTCAGCCTTCCGGGACAAAACCGCCGCTTTTTCTGGTTCACGGCGCCGGCGGGAACGTGCTGATTTACCGTGATCTCGCGCGCCGCCTGGGACCCGACCAGCCGGTCTACGGGCTCCAGTCCCGAGGGCTCGACGGTCGGCAGGCCGTCCTGGATTCCATCGAGGAGATGGCCTCTCACTACCTGCAGGAAATTTTGACTCAATGGAAGGAAGGGCCCTACCTCTTGGGGGGATATTGCCTCGGCGGCAGTGTGGCTCTCGAAATGGCCCAGCAGCTTCACCGCAGGGGCAAGGATGTGGCCTTTCTGGCCTTGATGGAGACATACAACTTTTCCAGAATCAGGAACTTCAACTCCTTCAAGAAACTTTATTACTACATGCAGAAAATAGAATTTCACGGGAGAAATTTTTTACTTCTCGAGTATCGGGACAAAATAAAATTTCTTAACGAAAAGATGAAGGTCGCCAGGGGCAGAAAAGAAGTCTGGACGGGCATGTTCTCTCAGATATTCGGCAAGCGATCCAACGACCATAAGCAGGCGACATCTCTTTATGACCTGTGGAGGGCGAACGATCAGGCAGCCTTCAGTTACGTGCCCTCGCCATATCCCGGGAAAATCGTTCAGTACCGCCCGCTCAGGGAATACGCCGTCCACTCGTCGACGGAAATGGGCTGGGATAAGATTGCCGAGGGCGGGCTCGAAATCCATCAACTGCCCGTCTATCCGGCCGGCATGCTCGTCGAACCTTTCGTCGGTATGCTCGCCGAAAAAATCAAAACAGGGATCGAGGAATCCCTGTCGTGGAATGCGGGCGGTGAGGGAAAATACCATCGGCATGCCTTCGCTTCCGGGTCAGCGCCGGAAGCCGTCTGATATGATCGAACAAAGCCGAATCATCTCACTCTTCTATCTGTTCAAGCCCCTGATCCCCCGCCGCATGCAGATCCATCTGCGCCGCCGCATCGTCGCAAAAAAAAGGCGGACATCCTCCCGGACCTGGCCTATCGACGTCGCCGCCGCGACACCCGTGAACAACTGGTCGGGATGGCCCGATCAGAAGAAATTTGCCGTCATCCTGACCCACGATGTTGACACACCCAGAGGCCACACCCGATGCCTGCAGCTTGCAGATCTGGAAAAAAACTTGGGATTCCGTTCTGCTTTCTATTTCGTTCCAAGACGCTACGACGTCTCTTTGGGACTCAGAGAATACCTCCTGTCAGGAGGATTCGAAATCGGTGTCCACGGGCTTTACCATGACGGCCTTCTGTACAAATCGAGGGAAATCTTTCGTGAGAGAGCCCTGCACATCAACAGGTATCTCAAGGAGTGGCAGGCCGTCGGTTTCCGGTCGCCATCCATGCATCACAATCTGGACTGGCTCCATGATCTTGAAGTGGAATATGATGCCTCCACGTTCGACACCGACCCTTTCGAGCCTCAGCCGGACGGCGTCAGGACCATCTTTCCATTCTGGGTCAATGGGGAGACAACCCGGGGGGGATACGTGGAGTTGCCATACACACTGGCTCAGGATTTCACACTCTTTATCCTGATGCAGAATAGAAATATCGATATCTGGAAACATAAACTCGACTGGATCGCCGATCAGGGAGGGATGGCTCTGATCCTCACACACCCCGATTATATGAATTTCGACGGATCGGCTCCGGGTTTTGAAGAATATCCATCCCGTCTCTACGAAGATCTCCTTCTCTACATCAAGGATCGATACCGGAATGAATACTGGCACGCACTTCCGAAAGAGGTGGCGAGATTCTGGACCGCCTGTGTGGTCGACAAAAGATGATCCGAAGGCATTTCCTGAAATTTGTTGCTCTCGCGGGACTGGGTTCGATAGCTATGATCATGTTTAATTTTTCATATGTGCGTAAAGCTTTCTACAGGATCCAGGGCCTCTTTTCACAGCCCACCGAGGTGCCGCCTGAAAGCGAGCGAGCAGACACGACATTTCCGCCGGAAGGTCCCATGGTGTCAGTCGAGACGGCATTGAATTCAAGGTGCACAAGCGACGATGACAACAACCCGATGAATTTCCACTGGGGCATGTTTGATACCCGGAAAAAACTGTCATCATTACAAATAGAAAACATCATCCGACACGCGATAATACCTCGTTTTACTAAAGAAAGAGTTCATATCAGAAACGACCGCAACATCCTGACATTTACCATGGACCGCAGGGCTGCCGGTATCAAGAAGGAGTGGGGCATGGTTGAAAGCGGTATGCAGCACCAGGCGGTGGGATTGGTCTGCTCCGCCCTCGGGGTCGGCTACGTGTTTGCCGAACTCGGCCGCGATGGGACGACCCTGTCCGGGGATGAGATCGGAACCGTGAAGATCAGGGTTGATCCCATGAAGCCGGGTTACGGCGGCTCATATTGGACCGACGCCTCTCCAGGGGGAAACGCCGACGGCCTGAACGCCCTGCCGGCTCCTGCCAGGAGCGGTGCAAAACCTCTTCTGTCCGTTCTCAGGGAACTGAAAACGGAAGAAACGAAGGGGGAGAAAACAACCCTGGAACACCTCGGTCAACTGCTCTGGGCGGCCCGCGGCAGAACACCGCACTACTATAAATCCACCCCGTGGGGCATGACGATTCCCACCTGGGGCGGCGAGCAGGATATTTCAGACGTGTCGGTGATATGGAACGGCATACTTTCAAGGTACATAAACCGGCGACGGGGCAAGTGGGCCCATGCACTGGACACGTCGGACAGGGTAAACCCGGGTGCATGGACAAGCCTGCTGAAGGCTCATGACCCGTTCGACTGCTTCGTTGTATTCGGGAGGAACGAGAATAGCGGGAGGGCCTTGTGGGAAATCGGCTACCAACTTTTGAATGCAATGCTTCAGGCAGTATCACTGGAACTCAAATACAGGGCCCTTCTTCTCAATGAACATCAAAGAGAGACCTTCAGGAACAGCGGCCTAAAAGACCCGATCGCCGTTCTGGCCATGCTCAGTGAGCCGACCCGGAAGTGAAAAGCCCCTTTCGCGCCGTCGTCCCCGGATAAGAGTGCTCCGCGGGCGCGTGCACGCGTCCTGAAACAGCTCAAACCTTCTTCACCATGCGAAAGATCTCCTGATCCAAATGATCGGCGTTTTCACCCATGATCGCGACAGGCAGGTTGTTGCCGAATTCTTTGAACTCTTCAAGACGCCGTGGGAATGGGGAAATCCTGAAAAACGCTATGATGCTCTGCTGGTTGCGGATGATGTTGAGACCGTTCCCGATGCTCCCGTTGTCATCATCTATGGAAGCTCAACGAAGAAGCTCGATGAACGATACGGCCTCAGGCTCGGGAGTCGGTCCGCTCCCCTCCTGAAATGGAAAGGTCGGCTTTTCCCCCTCTACCGGGAGGTGGCCGTGCTGGACACACCCGGCGAAGCCATCCTGGAGGTGGACGGAACGCAGGAATCCGCCGGTACGAGGGTCGAGAGGGCCGGCCGGAGGATATTCCGTTTCGGTTATGACCTGTTCAGGGAGGTTGAAACCCTGCTCCTCAGGGGCCAGCCTGCCCGTCATGCCTCGATCCCTACACTGGATCTTCACATCGATCTCCTGCGGGAATCCATCCTGTCGGGGGATATGCCGGTCGTCGAGATCCCGCCGGTCCCCGCGGGGTACCGATATGCGGTGTGCCTGACCCACGACATCGATTTCCTCAGGTTTCGGGATCACCTGTTTGACAAGACCATGATGGGCTTCATTTACCGTGCGTCCCTGGGGTCTGTCGTCCGCCTCTTGCAGGGCAGAATGTCGTCGCGCAACGTCTTCAAAAATTTCGTCGCCTTGGCGACGGCGCCGTTGGTTCACCTTGGCCTCTGCCCCGACTTCTGGAATCAGATCCCCCTTTACATGGAGTTGGAGAAGAACTGGAAATCCACATTCTTTCTCATCCCTTTCGAGGGCCGATCGGGTGCACCCTGCGGCCCGGAGGACCGGAGTTCCAGAGCGGCCCGGTATGACGTGGCGGAAATGGGCGACATCATCAAGACCGTTGTCAACGAAGGTTTCGAGGTGGGGGTGCACGGGATCGACGCCTGGGCGGACAGGGATTGCGCGGCTGAAGAGCGGCGGCGGCTGGAACCTTACAGCCGGACAGACGGCATCGGCATCAGGATGCACTGGCTGTACCGGGGAGAAGACACTTTCCGGATCCTCGACGAGGCGGGTTATGCCTACGATTCCACCTTCGGTTACAACGACGCCGTCGGCTACAGGGCGGGGACGGTTCAGGCCTACAAGCCCCCGGGTGTGACAGGTCTGCTCGAGCTTCCCCTGAATATTCAGGATACGGCGCTTTTCTATCCGGGTCGCATGAACCTGACGGAAAAAGATGCAACGATCGCCTGCGACTCACTTATGGAAAACAGCAGACGGTTCGGGGGAGCGCTGACATTGCTCTGGCACGACCGCAGTATGGCTCCCGAGAGGCTGTGGGGGGATTTCTACCGCGACCTTCTGGGCAAGTTCGAAGCCGACGGTGCCTGGATCGGCCCGGCGGGGAAGGCCGTGCAGTGGTTTCGCAAACGCCGTTCGGTGGTTTTCGAGAAAGTGGAATGGGCAGGCGACGGCATCGAGGTTCGAGTGAAATCAACAGCCGGTGCACCAGCCGACGATGGCCTGCCCGGTCTTCTTTTGAGAGTTCATTCCCGTTGCCCCGGGGAATGGCCCGTGCGGAAAAACCCGGAAGAAGTGCCATTGAATATCAACACCGTTACACGGGCGCACCTTCGTTAGGCCCCCGGGCGGAAAGGGCCCGATTGTCGGACGGACGATTCCCATGAAGAATATACTCATGCTGGCATACACCCATTACCCCTGTGATACCCGCATCCGGCGCGAGGCTGAAACCCTCGTGAGGCACGGCAACAGGGTGACAATGCTCGCGCTCATGGAGGAAGACACGCCCCGGACCTACGAACTCAATGGCGTCACCGTCGTCGAGTTGAGAGCCGGAAAGTACAGAGGGGGAAATGCGGCCTCCTATATGCTGTCCTATCTCCGGTTCCTGCTGCCGGCCTTCCTGTCCTGCATCGGCCGCTTCATCCGTGGTGAAATCGATATCGTTCACGTGCACAACATGCCTAACTTCCTTGTCCTTGCCGCCATCATGCCGAGGCTGTTCGGGAAAAAACTGATTCTGGACATCCATGATTCCGTCCCCGAGACCTTCGAGGGGAAGTTCAACAATCCCTCTCCGCTTCTCTTCAAGCTCTTCTGCCTCGAGGAGCGGATATGTTGCGCCCTGGCACAACGACTGATCTGCGTCAATGAGGTGCAGAGGGACACGCTGGTCAGACGGGGCATCCCGGCGGACAAGATCACTGTCATCCTGAATGTTCCTGATCATCACATCCTGGGCGACCGGCGGAGCAATCGTGCGAGCAGCCATCAAAAGGAAACGTTTGACCTCGTCTATCACGGTACGATCCATCGGATTCAGGGCCTGGACCTTGTCATCGACGCAATGCCGCAACTGCTGGAGCGGATTCCCGAACTGCATCTGCACATCATCGGCATCGGACCCCACCTGGATTCCCTCGTTCAGCAGGCACGGAGCCTGGGTGTAGCGGATCGCGTACACTTCAGTATGCGGGTTTATCCCCTGAACGAGATCCTGGTCATGCTCGAAAGCAAGGACCTCGGCATCGTACCCAACCGGCGAAGCACGGCGACGGATCTCATGCTTCCGGTAAAGCTCCTCGAATACGCCACCATCGGTCTGCCGACAGTCGTGCCGAACCTGAAAACGATCCGGCATTACTTCTCCCGGGATATGGTCACTTACTTCGAACCGGAGGATCAAGTTTCGATGGTCGAAGCCATTACGGGTCTTTACATCAACGAGCGGAAGAGAAGCGAACAGGCACGCCGGGCCAGAGAGTTCATGGTTCGGTATGGCTGGGAGAGGCACCAGACGGATCTGGTGCGAATATACGACGCCCTGCATTGACTTCCCCGTTCGCATCGTTCCCGTTCCTGATCCCCGGGAATAGAATCGACAGGCCTTCGGGCCGCGGAAGGCAACCCGTGAAGTGGAGGAGAAAATGTTGTCCGTAGCGCAAATCGGCGTGGGCTACTGGGGCCCCAATCTTTTGAGAAACCTTGTGGCGAGCAGAAGATGCAAGGTGAAGGCCGTGGCGGACCTTGCGGCGCAGAGGCGCGATTACGTCCTCGGTCTCTACCCCGGCGTTGCCGTGACGGACAACGCAGACGATGTCCTGCAGGACAAGGACACTGTTGCCGTGGTGATCGCCACTCCCGTTGCCACCCATTTCGATCTCGCCGTGAGGGCTCTCAAAGCGGGAAAGCACATCCTGGTGGAAAAACCGATTGCCACAACGGTTGTCGAAGTCGACGAGATCGGCCGGATCGCCCGGGAAAAGAAGCTCGTCGCCATGGCAGGCCACACCTTTCTGTACAATGCGGCCGTCCGTTACGCAAAGAAGCTCATCGACTCGGGGGAACTCGGGGACATCCGGTACATCTACAGCCAGAGGCTCAACCTGGGCAGGATCCGCTCCGACGTGGACGCCCTCTGGAACTTCGCCCCGCACGATATCAGCATCATCCAGTACTGGCTGGGGGACCCCGAACCGGTCTCCATCGTGAAAAGAGGGGTTGACTATATCCAGGAGAAGATCGACGACGTCGTTTTTATGAACATCGTCTACCCGAACAAGGTCATGGCGAACATCCACGTCAGCTGGCTCGATCCCCGCAGGCTGCGGCAGATGACGGTCGTGGGATCCAGGAAAATGATCGTTTACGACAACGACGCAGAAAACAAAATTGCCATTTTCGACAAGGGCATCGACCGGCTGGCGGTTCTGGGGCAGAACATGGATTATGACGATCCCCGCTACCGAAACTTTAATCACCGGGAGGGCGATGTGATCCTGCCGCGAATCCCATTCCCGGAACCGATCAAGGTGGAAATCGATCACTTCATCGACTGCATCGAAAACGGCACGGCCTGCCTGAGCGGAATCGATCATGCGCGCAAGGTCGTCCGCATCCTGGCCGCCCGGTGACCCCTGAACTCCGGAGGTATTCCATGTCCGCTCCCGTTAAAACCTACAAGTGCCGGATCCGTGACGTCGCTTTCGGCGCCGGCGTCACCGTCGTCGAGCCGGTGAACCTCTACGAATGCACGATCGGCGACGACTGTTTCATCGGCCCCTTCGTGGAAATACAGAAGGGCGTCCGGGTGGGAAGTCGCACGAAGGTTCAGTCACACACGTTCATCTGCGAGCTGGTGAATATCGGCGAGGACTGCTTCATCGGCCACGGGGTGATGTTCATCAACGATCTGTTCTCGGAAGGCGGCCCCGCCCGGGGCCGGATGGATCTGTGGAAATCCACCCATGTCGGAAACCGGGTGTCGATCGGCTCGAACGTCACGATGCTGCCCGTGAGGGTCTGTGACGGGGTCGTCATCGGCGCCGGCTCCGTCGTGACGAAAGACATCACCCGGCCGGGCTTTTATGCCGGAAATCCTGCCAGGCTCCTGCGAAAGCTCTGATTCTTCCTGGAAACCAAGCTGCCCCCTCTTTCCATAACGGATCTCGTGAGGTGAAAATGAATATCCCCCTGGTCGACCTGAAAGCGCAGTACAACACCATCAAGGATGAAATCGATCAAGTCATTGCGGATGTCCTGTCCCAATCGGCCTTCATCGGCGGTCCCTATGTGAGTGCCTTCGAGAAGGCTTTTGCGGCCTTCTGCGGCGTCAGGCACTGTGTGGGAGTGGGTAACGGGACGGACGCCCTTTTTATCGCACTCAAGGTCCTCGGCATCGGCCCGGAGGATGAGGTCATCACGGCCGCCAACAGCTTCATCGCAACCTCCGAGGCGGTCACCATGGCCGGTGCAAAGGTCGTCTTCGTGGACATCAACCCCTCCACCTACAACATGGACGTGCGGAGGATTGAGGAAAAAATAACCTACAGGACGAAAGCGATCATCCCGGTTCACCTCTACGGCCAGCCGGCCGACATGGACCCCATACTGGCCCTTGGCCGGAAATACAAACTCCGCGTGATCGAGGATGCAGCGCAGGCCCACGGGGCCGAATACAGGGGCCGAAAGATCGGTTCCATCGGCGACATGGCCTGTTTCAGCTTCTACCCCGGGAAAAACCTGGGCGCATACGGGGACGGCGGTGCCATCGTGACGGACGATGGTGATCTGGCGCTGAAAGCCAGGATGTTCGCGAACCACGGGAGGGTCAGCAAGTACGACCACGACCTGGAAGGGGTCAACAGCCGCCTCGACGGCCTCCAGGCCGCCATCCTGTTCGTGAAGCTCAAACACCTGGATGAGTGGACCGAGAAGAGACGCAGGGCCGCCTACCTGTACAATGAGCTTCTGAAAGACACGTCACTGATAACGCCCGTCGAACTTGAAAACGTCAGGGCTGTCTATCATCTTTACGTCGTCCGCGCCGGGAACGGCACTCGGGAGGATCTGATCGATCACCTGGGGCGATACGGCATTTCGACGGGCATCCACTACCCCATCGCGCTGCCGAAGCTCAGGGCCTATTCCCACCGGAAATTCGGGGCCTGGGAATTCCCCCGTGCCGCGGAGGCATCGAGCGAGATCCTGTCGCTTCCCCTGTACGCCGAGCTGACGGAACCGCAGATCAGGCATATCGTCGACGCCATCAGGGCGTTCGGGGGTTGAGTGGTGTCACAGCACGTCGACGTCTGCATCTGCACCTACGGAAGACCGAGGCTTTTAAAAAAGCTCCTGACCTGTCTCCGGGAACAGCGGACAGAAAGTTTATTCACCTGCTCGGTGATCGTCGTCGACAACGACGTCGGGCAGTCGGCGAGGCAGACCGTGGATGAATTCAGGGCTCAGGCCGGCTGGCACCTCCGATACGAAGTGGAACCCGTCCAGAACATCGCCCTGGCCCGCAACAGGGCCGTCCAATCCGCGACGGGCGATTTTCTGGCCTTCATCGACGACGACGAATACCCCGGCCCGGACTGGCTGATCACGCTCGTCGAAGCGCAGAAGCGGTGGAACGCCGACGGCATCCTGGGGCCGGTGATCCCCCACTACGAAACGGAACCGCCATCCTGGGTGATCAGGGGCGGGTTCTACGAAAGGCCCTCGCACGCAACGGGGACGAAACTGGACTGGAAAAACACCCGGACGGGCAATGCGCTTCTGAGGAGAAGCCTCTTTCAGGAGGAAGACAATCTCTTCAGGCAGGAATTCGGAGGCGGAGGGGAAGACCGGGATTTCTTCAGAAGAATGATCCGGAAGGGGCATGTTTTCATCTGGTGCGCCGAGGCCCCCGTGTATGAATCCATACCGCCGGAGCGGTTCAAACGATCCTTCATGCTGAAAAGGGCTCTGGTGAGGGGGAAGATCCCCCATTTCCGCCCCGTGGACTACGCCAAATCTCTTCTGGCCATCCCTCTGTACACGCTGGCCCTCCCGGTTCTTCCACTCCTGGGACATCACGTGTTCATGAAAGTCCTGATCAGGGACTTCGATCACATCGGAAGATTGCTTGCGCTGGCGGGGATCGACGTCGTGAAAGAGAAATACGTGACGCAGTAGCTCCTTTGCGGATTCCAAGGCATGAGCACTGATGACATAATAAATGACAACGACCGGGTCCTGATCACCGGGGCAAACGGCTTCATCGGCACCCGCGTGGTCGATACCCTGCTGCGTTACGGGTACAGGAATCTGGTTTGCCTGATGAGGCCCTCGGGCCAGAACTCCGCCTTGATGAAGATCATCCTTGAGAGGGGCAGTCCCCCGATTGAGATCTGCCGGGGCAACCTGCTGTCCCGCGAGGACTGCGACAAAATCACCGAGGGCGTCTCGGTGATCTATCACCTGGCGGCCGGCCGGGGCGTCAAATCATACCCCGACGCCTTTCTGAATTCCGTCGTCACCACCAGGAACCTGCTGGAGGCCGCCGCCCGTACGAACAGGCTGAAACGGTTTGTCGGCGTCAGCTCCTTCTCCGTTTATTCCAATCTCAAGCTGAGGCGCCGGGATGTGCTGGATGAAACCTGTGAGATGGACAGGGAACCCGAGCTCAGGGGTGAGGCCTATTGCTACGCCAAGGTACGGCAGGATGAACTGACGGTCGACTTCTGCGGGAGGAATGGCATACCCTACGTCCTCGTGCGGCCCGGAACCGTGTTCGGACCGGGAAACCGGGGTCTGCCGGGCAGGATCGGGATCGACCTCCTGGGCCTTTTCCTCCACCTGGGCGGCTCCAACCGGATCCCCTTCACCTACGTCGACAACTGCGCCGAGGCCATCGTTCTCGCCGGGTTGAGGCCGGGGGTGGGTGGTGAGGTCTTCAACGTGGTCGACGACGATCTGCCCACGAGCCGCGAATTCCTGAATCTTTACAAGAAACATGTGAGGCGCTTCCGATCGATCCGGGTTCCCCGAGCGGCCGGTTACCTGCTGTGCTCTCTCTGGGAGAAGTATTCCAGCTGGTCCAGGGGCCAGCTCCCCCCCGTCTTCAACACCCGGAGATGGTCCAACGACTGGAAGGGCAACCGCTACTCCAACGAAAAGTTAAAGACCCGGCTGGGCTGGAAACCGAGGGTGTCCTTCCCGGAGGCTTCGAAACGTTTTTTTGAACACGAGAGGGGTCTGTAAGCCGTGACACTGAGGGTGGGTATCGTCGGCTGCGGCAAGATCGCCGACGAGCATGTATTCCAGATCCGGCGCATCCCCGATTGCGCGATCGTCGGCGTCTGCGATCGGGAGGAGCTGATGGCAAGGCAGCTCTCAGAACGTTTTAAAATCAATGGATATTACGATAATCTTGATAATCTTCTTGAAAAGGCGGCTCCGCAGGTCATTCACATCACGACCCCGCCGCAAAGCCATTACGAGCTGGGGATGCAAGCGCTGGAGGCGGGCTGCCATGTGCTCATGGAAAAGCCCTTCACCATCACGGCGGAGGAAACAAAGGCGTTGATCCGCCACGCGGAGGGCAAGGGTCTGAAGATCACGGTGGACCATGACGAACAGTTTACACATGCCGCGATCCGCATGAGGGAAATGATTCAAAAGGGTTATCTCGGCGGTCCGCCCGTTCACATGGAGAGCTATTACTGCTACGATTTCGGCAACCAGCAGTATGCCCGTGCGCTTCTCGGTGACAGGACCCACTGGATCCGTGAACTGCCGGGCTCGCTTCTGCAGAACAACATCAGCCACGGCATCGCCCGCATCTCCGAGTACATCCGGGGGGAACAGCCGGAGGTGATCGCGCAGGGTTTCACAAGTACCTTTCTCAAAGACCTGGGCGAAGACGAAGTCATCGATGAACTGAGGGTGATGATCCGGGACGGCCGTTCCTCTACGGCCTATTTCACCTTCTCATCCCGAATGCGCCCTACCCTGCGCGCCTTCCGGGTATACGGGGAACGAAACGCCCTCTTCCTGGACCACGACCAGCAGACGCTCATCGGGGTGAGGGGCGACCGATTCAAGAGCTATCTCGAAAAATTCATCCCGCCTTACCTCTACGCGAAACAGTACCTGTCGAACGCTCACGTCAACATGAAGTACTTCTTGAAAAACGACTTTCATATGAAGTCCGGAATGAAAAAGCTGATCGAGTCTTTCTACCGTTCTATCCGGGAAAATCAGCCGGCACCGATCCCGTACCGTGAAATCATTCTCACCTCGAGGATCATGGACGACATCTTCAGGCAGATCAAGTATTGATGATGAAACCAACTGGCAAAAATCCCGATTGTGCCTATGTGCTCATCACACCGGCTCGCAACGAGGAGGCTTTCATAGAAAAAACCATCGCCTCCGTCGTCTCCCAGACCGTCCTGCCGGCAAGATGGGTCATCGTGAGCGACGGTTCCACGGACCGCACGGACGACATTGTCGGAAGGTACACCCCCCGGCACCTATGGATGAAGCTCATCCGCAGGGCGGAAACCACGGAGCGCAGCTTCGCCTCGAAGGTCTTTTGCTTCAACACGGGCTACAATGAATTAAAGGACACCCCTTACAATATCATCGGCAACCTGGACGCCGACCTCTCCTTCGAGAAAGACTATTTCGAGTATCTCCTCGATCAGTTTGACCGGGAGCCGGAATTGGGCGTGGCCGGCACACCTTTTATCGAGGAGGCGGCCGGGCACTATGATTACCGTTTCGCCAACATCGAACACGTATCCGGCGGCTGCCAGATGTTCCGCCGGGAGTGTTTCGAATCCATCGGCGGGTACCTCCCCATCAAGGGGGGCGGGATCGACTGGGTCGCCGTCACGACGGCCCGCATGAAGGGATGGAAGACCCGGACCTTCACGGACAGAGTCGCTTTCCATCACCGCAAGATGGGTACCGGCAAAGGGGGCGTTCTGTCCGCGAAATTCCGGCTCGGGCGGGAGGACTACTACCTGGGCAGCCACCCCCTTTGGGCCTTTCTCCGGGCCTTCTACCAGATGCGGAACAGGCCCTATGTACTGGGGGGTCTCTTCATCCTGCTCGGGTACGCGGTCTCCGCGGCCAGGAGGATCGAAAGGCCCGTACCGGCCGAACTGGTCGCTTTCTACCGCGGGGAGCAGATGCGGAGGCTTCGCGGGACACTGGCAAAGGCATCGGGATCCTGACGGGGGACAGGCAAAGTGCTGATCATCAACGCCGACGACTGGGGGCGGAACAGGGCCGCGACGGACCGAAGCCTCCATTGCCTCCGCGAAGGCAGGATCACCACCGCAAGCGCCATGGTCTTCATGGAGGATTCGGCGCGGGCGGCGGAAATCGCAAGGGCAAACGACCTTGACATCGGTCTGCACCTCAACCTCACACAACCCTTCACGGGCATCGGCCGAAACGGCCTTCTGGAAGAGCGCCAGAAACGAATCGCCGGCCATCTTCTCGGTCACAAGTACAGGCCCGTTTTCTACAACCCCGCTCTCAAGAACGACTTCCTTTACGTCTACGACATGCAGGTCGACGAATTTTCACGGCTCTATGGAAAGACCCCTTCCCGGATTGACGGCCACCACCACATGCACCTCTGCGCGAATGTGCTCTGCGCGGGACTTATTCCGCCGGGGCTGAGGGTCAGGCGGAATTTTTCCTTCTTCGCCGGCGAAAAGAGTCTTTTCAACCGTCTGTACCGGGCGGCGGTGGACGCCTGGCTGCGCAAGCGGTACCTCTGCACCGATTATTTCTTCCGTCTCCTTCCGCTCTCCCCGGCGGGCCGCATCGACGGTATCGCCTCTCTCGCTCGCCTGTCGGCGGTGGAACTGGCCGTTCATCCCGAAACGCCCGTTGAATATGACTTCCTGATGGGCGACGATTTCGCGAGATGTCTCGAGGGGGTTGAAAGGGGAGTCTTTGCAGGATAGCGGGGAAAAAGCCCCGTGCACATTGCAATCCCGACGCGGGGACGGACTGAACCTGTTTGAGGCCGAAGGGATGAACAGGGATTCAAAAACAAAAATGATGGATAGCCTCCTCAGGCTCGAGAAGTGGATCGAAAAACGCGACTACAAAGGGTATGAACCCTTCGACGGGCTCTCTTCGTTTTTACACCCCCTCACATTCGGCAACGCATTCCTGGAGCGGCTTCTTCAGCAACTCGTGCGTCAGTCCCCGGTCAATCTCCGTCCCTTCCTCGGCGTCAGGCCTCAGGACTCCACAAAGGGCAGGGGCTACATGGCCCGGGGATACCTGGGAATGCTGCGACTCACCGGAAATCCGTCCTACGGGAAAAGAGCGAGGGCCTGTCTCGACTGGCTGGACGAACACAAGGCGCCAAACTACGAGCACCACAGCTGGGGGAATCATTTCGACTACGCCAGCCGGGGCGGACAACTGAAACGGCATGAACCCATTATTGTCTGGACAAGCCTCATCGGCCAGGCCTTTCTCGACGCCTGCGAGATCCTCGGTGACCCGAAGTACATGGATGTCGCGATCAGCGCATGCGACTGGATCATGGATCTGCCCAGGGAGAAAACGAATTCCGGCACCTGCCTGAGCTACGTGGCATTCAACCAGAGTTCCGTTCACAACTCGAACATGCTGGGGGCGGCCATGCTGGCCCGGACGGGAAAGATGACCGGCAATTCCGCTTATCTCGACGTTGCGAAGGAGGCCATGGTCTACAGCTGCTCCCGTCAGTTGGCCGGGGGCGGCTGGTATTATGCCGAAACGCCGGAACATCACTGGATTGATAATTTCCACACAGGCTACAACCTCGACAGCCTGAAATGCTACATCGAAAATACCGGGGACAGCGCCTTTGAGGGTCATCTGGATCGGGGTTTTGAGTTCTTCATCAATCACTTCTTCAAAGACGACGGCACGCCGAAATACTACCACAACAGGGTCTATCCCATCGATTCGCAGTGTGCCGCCCAGGCCATCGAAACCCTGGCCCATTTCTCCGACCGGGACGAAAGGGCTCTGCCTCTTGCGCTGAAAGTCGCGAACTGGTGGATCGACAACATGCAGGACGCCTCGGGCTATTTCTACTACCGGCGCTACCCTTTCGTCACAGCCAAAACCCCGATGTTGCACTGGGCCCAGACAACGACATACCGGGCTTTAGCGCTTCTGAAGTGGAAACTAGATGACACCGGTAGGGAGAACAACGAGACCTGATCTTTGTTTCTCAGCGGATATGGCGGGAAGACTGCCCTCGATCCCCCGGGCCGGGCAACGCCGGCTCAAAAAAACGGGGTGACAAAAGGAGGATACCATGTTGATCGACAACAAGGAAATCGTTGTCACGGGTCGTTTTCTGAAGACCGCTTTTCTGAAGGATGAGTGGTACGACTACGTCGATGACCCCGAGGCGTTCGTCGGAAAGATGAGGGGAGAAGGCCTGAAGGCGGACCTCTTCACTTTCTGGCAGCGGCTCAATCAGCTTGAAATCCGGTACGACTACCATGCCGAGCCGGACCCGGCGGCCGTCATCCCCATCCGGAGCTACGATCACTGGTTCAACAACCAGATCGAGAGGAGCGCGAAAAAAGCGGTGCGGAAGGCGGAAAAAAGCGGTGTGATCGTCAGGGTGGTGGAACTCGACGACGAGTTTGTGAAAGGCGTCACCGCCATTTTCAACGAAACGCCCATCCGTCAGGGCCGCCCTTACCAGCATTACGGCAAGGATGCCGGCACCGTGAAGCGCGAGTTGTTGAAGGACAGCCATCGCTCCGACTTCATCGGGGCCTATTACAACGGGGAGTTGATCGGGTTCATTCAGCTCGGAAACACGGGCATAGCGGCGATTCCCTTTGGCATGGTCTCGAAGATAGAGCACAGAGACAAGTCCCCCCAGAACGCCTTACTGGCAAAGGCCATCGAAGTCTGCGAAAAGAAAGGCATCCCCTACCTGCTTTACGGAAAGTGGCTTGACGACAGCCTGGGCGACTTCAAGCGTCACAACGGCTGTGAAAAAATCGACCTGTCCCGGTACTATGTCCCACTGAGCCTTAAAGGAGCCGCGGCCTTACGGCTGGGACTGCACCACGGGTACGCGTCCGTGATGCCGGTACCTGTCAAAAACTGCCTGAAGGGACTCCGGAAGAAGTGGTATTCGAAACAACGGGTAAAAGAAAATAAAGGGTAAAACCGCAAGAAGCAGAACCGGCAAAGGCCGATCATGTCGCCGAAAATAGCCCTCCTCGGCTGCATTATTTTTATCGTTTGCCTCTTTATCCTCGACTACCGGAAGAATGCCGCCACCGGTTACGCGTCCTGGGTCCCGCTTCTTTGGTTTCTGATCGTCATGTCGCGGCCCTTTTCCCTGTGGTTGAATCCGGCAGGGACCGTCGCAGATTCGCCGTATGACACCCTCGAAGGCAGCCCGGTGGACAGGCTGTACTATTCTACCCTGCTCATCGTGGGGTTCGTCATCCTCTACATGAAACGGGTGAAGTGGGGTGTGCTGGCACACGTCAACGTCCCGCTCCTCATTTTTATTTTTTACTGCACACTGAGCATGACCTGGTCGGATTTCCCTTTCACGGCGTTTAAACGATGGGTCAAAGCGATCGGGGACTACATCATGGTCCTGATCCTTCTCACGGAGTCCAATACATACGAAACGATCAAGAGCACCATCAAAAGAATCGCGTTTATTCTTCTGCCTCTGTCCATTGTCTTCATCAAGTACTTTCCCGAATATGGGAGAATCTATCACCGTTGGACCGGTGAGACGATGTACGCGGGTGTGACGACTCACAAGAACACGCTGGGGTTGCTCTGCATGATGCTCGGATTCTTCCTGTTCTATTACCTGATACAGGCGCTTCGGGAAAAAAGTGATCCGTCCGGCCGCAGGAGGGATATCATTCTGTGTTCTCTGATGCTCGTGTTCGTTTTCTGGCTTCTGATTCTGGCGAGAAGCGCGACCGCTCTCTTCACGCTCGTGATCAGTATCGGGTTCCTGGCCATGCTGTCACTTCCTTTCATGAGGAGACGTCCCGAGTACATCGGTCTGTTTTTCCTTTCATGTCTCGTCCTTGCGGCCGTCGCAATCCTGATCGCGGACGTGTTCCCGATGCTGTTCGCCATGCTCGGCCGCGACATAACCATGACGGGCAGGACTGATTTCTGGCGTGATGTCATTTCTGTCGGCACCAACCCCCTGATCGGGACGGGATTCGACAGTTTCTGGCTCGGAGACCGTGCGGCGAAACTCTGGTACGAATACTACTGGAAGCCGAACCAGGCCCACAACGGGTTTCTGGAAATTTACTTGAATCTGGGACTGATCGGTCTTGCGTTGCTGTGCGCCGTGCTTGTCTCCTTCTACAAGAAAAGTAAGGCGGAACTCTACAAGCAATACGACTGGGGAACATTGCGGGTCACGTTCTTCATTGTCGCAATCCTGTACAATATCACCGAGGCATCCTTCCGGGCCCTCACACCGATCTGGCTCTTTTTGCTTCTGCTGAACACGGAATACCCGATGCCCGGGTCCCGGCAGCAGGGGGTGGATGTCGGGGACGGGTAATTCACCGTTGACTCTGCTTTGGCTTCGTGGTTAGTATTCAAACGTTATTGACACGCTTTGTGTCACCTCCCGTGCCTGCCCCGTGAGCATCGACATCGCAGTGCAAGGATAACCCGATGTCTTCATCGCGTCTCCAGAATATATCGGCAGGGTGCTTCCCTTTTCGAGCGACCCTGGTCCTGGTCGGTTTCCTCCTCTGCCCCCTCCTGCTCCTTCCGGCATTTGAAGCTCCGGCACAGATTATTCCGTTCGAGCGTCGCATCACGTGGAGCCCCGGCATACCGGGGGGGATTCCCCAGCGCACGACGACCTGCGCCAACGTCAAGAATTCGCCTTACAATGCGAAAGGGGATGGCGTGAACGACGATACGGCCGCTATCCAGCGTGCGATCGACAACTGCCCCAACGGCCAGGTCGTCTACATCCCCGCCGGAACGTACCGGTTGACCGGCGAGCTTCGCATTTCAGGAAAATCGATCGTCTTACGGGGTGACGGCCAGCGCAGAACCCATTTGAGGAATTACGCCGCCAGCGGCCATATCCTTTCGATCTACATTGAAATCCGGGATGAATTCCCTGTTAACATTGTCAGCGGGTACACGAAGGACAGCACGGCGATTATTGTCGAAAATGCTTCCTCGCTCAATGCGGGAGACTACATCGTCGTTTACCAGGACAACGACCCTGAGCTCCCCGTCGACCCTACGGGCTGCGGAGGCACCTGCACATGGTGCGGCCTCAACGACGACGAGAATCACGCGATGACCCAGATCGTCCGGATCACGGCCAAGAGCGGAAATAACCTGTCCCTGAACCGTCCTCTCTATTACACCTTCAAAGCGACTCAGGATCCGGAGGTGCTGAAACTCTCCATGATGGAAAGGGCGGGGGTGGAGGATATGACCCTGGAGATGGCGCAGGTGGGAAGCGGGACGCGCAACGGCATCCAGATTACCCAGTGCGCCCATTGCTGGATCAGAAACGTAGAAACATACAAGGTGCGGAATCACCATGTCAGCATTCGCAACAGCTACGGTAACGAGGTCAGGCAGAGCTACTTCCACCATGGGTGGGGGAACTATCCAGGCGACTGGGCCTACGGCGTGATGCTGCACTTCGTGAATTCGGACCATCTGATCGAGGACAACATCTTCTATGTGCTCCGCCATTCCATGGTTCTGGAGGGTGGCGGCTCCGGCAACGTGCTGGCTTACAATTACTCGAAGGATTCCCAGGGCAACATCGGTGACCACTGGCTCTTCGCGGACATGGGCACACACGGTGCACACCCGTACATGAACCTCGTCGAAGGCAACGTGATCGTTCAGCTGGATTTCGACGGCCACTACGGTTCGGGATCACACAACACGGCATTTCGAAACTGGATCGAGCGCAGGTCATCCCCTCCGGAGGACATCATCAACTCCGGGTTGTTCGCCGTCGTCCTCGGCGCGAAGAATCGGTTTATCAATGTCGTCGGGAACGTCTTGTGCCATCCGGGATGTACGGGAGTCTATCAGGCCCCGGCCTTCGTCGACGCCGAAATCTGGCACCTCGGTTACCTCTGCGCCGGAAGCCAGACATCGACGGATCCCCAGGTGGAGGCAACTCTGATCCGTCACGGCAACTTCGACTACCTGACAAACACGACGAAATGGGACCCCGGCATCGCGGACCACAACTTTCCTCCTTCCTACTATCTCGCATCGAAACCGGCCTTTTTCGGCAGCCTGGCCTGGCCGGCCATCGGCCCTGACTTGAACCCCATGGTGGGACAGTTGCCGGCCAGAGCGCGTTTCGAAGCCATGACGGAACTCGTGCCGCCCCCGCTTCCCGACGCTCCGGTCTCCGCCCCGGCATCGACCTCGGGTGGCGGCGGGTGCTTTATCGCCCGCGCCGCTTTCGGTTCTGACAAGGAGCCCCAGGTTAAAGTGCTCCGCGCCTTCCGGGATCGCTTCATGATGAGCCACCCCGTCGGGAGGGTCTTGGTCGATCTGTACTACTGTTACTCCCCCGTGGCGGCGAACTTCATGGAGAGGCATGATGTCGTGAAGGCAATCGTGAGATGGGCTCTTCTGCCTCTCATCAATATCTGCTCCCTGATGCTGAACTTCGGGGTGTTCGAAACAATGATGCTGCTGGCCGTCTTCGTCGCGGGCATGGCCGCCCTTGCCCGGTACGGGCTGAGACTGATCGGGAGGCGCCGGCTGCGCCATGAGGGGCAAATCGGGAGATGATCGAGTTTCTGCGTCTTTGATTTGCCGGGTATTGGAGGGGTTTTTCTGATCTTCCCGGATCAGGGAGCCTTTTTTTTGTGTCGGGTGCCCTGTGACGTGCCCCCCGGAACCTGCTTCGATCGGCATCTCTTTCCGGCAAAAGCGGCGATGAACAAAAACGCGTTGAAATACAGGGTAATCTCAATGCTCGCGTCGACGATCTCCCCTCCCCTCTGGGCGCGAATGACGCGAGTGAACCCCGTCATCTTCTATTACCACATGGTCAGCGATGACGACGTCGCCCACGTGAAGCACCTGTACCGATACAAGAGTGTGAGGACGTTCCGTGCCGAGCTGGATTTCATCCTGCGCCATTATTCGCCGATTGCTCTTGACGACTTGCTGGACCATGTGCGCCGGGGGATCATCCTGCCGGACCGCGTTTTCCTGTTGACCTTCGACGACGGTTTCCGCGAAATGCGCGACATCGTGGCCCCCATCCTCCGGGAGAAGGGAATCCCCGCCGTTTTTTTCCTCAACAGCGGTTTCATCGACAACCGGCAGCTCTGTTATCTCCACAAAGCGAGTCTTCTTGCCGAACGACTGCAAGCCCCCGTTTCAGTATCTTCCCTCGCGCGGGTCCTCGACATCACGGGCCACAACTTCAGGGACTCAGGCGAGCTTGCCGCATGGATTCTTTCTATTCCCTACGGGAAGCGGTCCATCCTGGACCGGATCGCAGAAAAGGTGGACTTGGATTTCAATGCCTTTCTGAGGGATCGCAAACCCTATTTGACGGCCGTCCAGATTCGTGCGCTCATCCGGGAAGGCTTCGCAATCGGCGCGCACAGCGTCGATCACCCGCCGTACGGCGCTATCGACATCAAGGAGCAATTGAGGCAGACCGTCGAGAGTGTTCGATCTATCCGGAAACTCTTCGACCTTCCCTATGGCGCTTTTGCGTTTCCCCACAACGATGCCGCGGTCTCAAGGGAATTCTTCCGCAAACTTCGCGAGGGAAGCACCGTGGATATTTCCTTTGGCACGGGAGGCATGATCACCGACGGCATTTCCGGGCACCTGCAGAGATGCAGCCTCGAGAACCCGCCGCTTCCGGCCGAAAGAATCATCGCTCTGGAGTACGCGAGAAAGATGCTCGGAATCATGACGGGCAATGACAGGGTCATGAGGGACTGAACATCCGCGCAAAACGGGCTTACCGGCATCAGGAGCCCTCGGTTACCGGCATCTCGGAACAGCACATGGATCAGCAGGATTATTTCAGCACGGATCATCTGAGATCGGGACTCAGAAAGAAAACGGTGAAAAGCGCGGGAGCCGTCGTGTTCTCGCAGGCCTTCTCCGTGGCCGTGCAGCTGGCCGGCACCATGATTCTGGCCCGGCTCCTGACCCCTTTTGATTTCGGCCTCCTCGCCATGGTCCTGACCTTCAGCCTCCTGCTCGAGAACTTCGGCTACATCGGCGTCACCGAGGCAATCATTCAGGGAGAGGGAATCGACCACGGGAAGATCACATCGCTGTTCTGGCTGACCGTCTTCGTGAGCTTCCTGCTGTGTGCGGTCTTCATGCTCCTGTCTCCATGGATTGCCGGGTTCTACGGGGAACCGATGGTCAGGGGAGTGGCCCTGTGGATTGCTCTGTCCATCGTCGCCTGCAACCTCTCCACGGTTCACATCGGATTGCTTCAGCGGAACATGCAGTTTTATGAGACGTCGATCATCTCGATCACCTCCAAGGTGCTCAGTGTCGGACTGGCCATTGCCCTTGCCTGGAGCGGCTGGGGCTATTGGGCCCTGGTCGTGGGCCAACTGGCCATGACGTCTTCGACGGCCGCCGGAGCGTGGATCTTCTGCCGCTGGCGACCCGGACGACCTGCGGTGCACCCAGGCATTTTCCCCCTGATCCGGTTTGCCCTTCACACCTACGGGAACTATTCCCTCAACTACTCATCCAGGAACTCCGACAACCTGCTTGTCGGGTGGCGCTTCGGTTCGCCGGCCCTTGGCTATTACAAGAAAGCCTACGACCTGTTCGCGATGCCTGCGACTTTCCTTACGTCCAATCTCGCCGGTGTGGCCCTCTCGGCACTGAGCAAGATCCGAAATGAGCCGGAAAAATATCGACGGACTTACCTGGAGTCCATTTCAAACCTTGCCTTCATCGGCATGCCCCTGAGCGCGTTTCTCACCCTCACGGGCAGGGATGTCATCCTGCTGATCCTGGGCCCCCAGTGGACAAAGGCCGGTGAAATCTTCACCTGGTTCGGAATGGGGATCGGGGTGATGCTCATCTACGCGACAAACGGCTGGCTGCATCTCTCGCTGGGCCGAGCGGACCGATGGTTCCGCTGGGGGATCGTTGAGTTCTCCGTCACTCTGCTTCTTTTCACGGTCGGTCTTGCCTTCGGACCCGCCGGCGTCGCTGCGGCCTGGACCCTGTCTTTTTACATCCTCATATTCCCCGGTCTTCGCTACGCGGGGCAGCCTGTGGACCTGAAATTCGCCGCAATACTTTCTATCATCTGGAGATATTTTTTCTGCGCCCTGGTCGCGGGCATTCTGAGCTGGTTCCTGCTCAACAAGACAGGGGCTCTGCCCAGCCTGTACGCGGGTCTGCCCGTCATCCTGCGGATCGCTTTCGCCGGTATCGTATGTCTCATTTTCTATCTGATACTTGTTCTCGCGGTTTACCGGAGCGTGGAGCCCATCACCCGCTTCGCCCGGGTTCTCAGAGACATGCTGCCCGTAACGAGGAAAGCAGCTGAAGGAGTATAGAAAGAACCCGTCACGGCCTGGAAACAAAAAGGCGTCTTAAAAATAAAGTCGAGAGATGAACTCCCTGACCTTTTCTCTTGAATACCTGGCGGGCTCGTGGCGACCGGGAATCGGGGACCCTCACTTTATGGGTTGGTTCACCGTGGGAGCCTATTTTGCCTGCTTCCTGACCGCAACCTGTGCCGCCTGGCTCAATCGAAGCAAGAGGGCGGACAGGCAGGCTTTCCTTGTCTGGTTCGTGCTCGCCGTGCTGATGCTGCTTCTCGGCATCAACAAGCAGCTCGACCTCCAGTCGCTCTTTACGGAAATGGGGAGACAGATCGCGAAGGCACAGGGATGGTTTGATTACCGCAGAACGGTTCAGTTCTGGTTTGTCGTGATCTTTGGGGCTGCGTCTCTTTCACTGTTTGTTTTTCTGGCGATTCGGATGCAAGGCTTGTTCAGGCGGTTCACGTTGACCTTTCTCGGTCTTTTCTTCCTTTTGACTTTCATCATCATCCGGGCAGCCTCATTCTATCACTTCGACGTCGTGATCATGTACCGTATCTTCGGCCTGAAAATGAACTGGGTGCTTGAGCTGACGGGGATTTTCATGATTGTGCTCTCCGGTCTCAAGGATATTATCCTGATCACGATCCGAGAAAATTGATTGGAACGTGCTGTTCCGGCCTTCGGCCGGAATTCAGGGGAAAAGTGTCAAACTCGGGCGGGATATTTGATGTCAGGTTGGTAGTCGCCTGAACTGTTTTGTTGCTATTTCCCTTTGTTGATCGGCAAAAACGATTTCTGGGTGCTGTTCTCCTTGGATTTCACGGACACCTTTTTCGGGGCAGTCGTCTCCTGCGGCTCGTATTTATCACGCAGCCGGGCGATCTGCACGATCAGCTTGGAACGGCTTTCCATGCTTTTTTTCAGCATCCGGATGAGCTTGATGATGGTTTTGTCTTTCTCATCTCTCTGGCCGTTCATGGTCCGGAGCGCATGCTGGACGGCGATCAGGTTTTCATCCTGAGCCGCCAGTTTTTTCTCCAGGGCGTTGATCCGGCTCTCCAATTCTTTCACAAACCCCGCGACCGCCGCCGGTTCCGACCTTTCAAAATCGGCCTTCTCCGGGGGGATGGCTCCTTCTTCCTTTTCTTTCCCCCCAAGATCCCTCGCCTGCGCTACCGCCTCGATCAAATCCCGTCCGATCACCTTCACTTCATCCGCGTAGCCGTATACCATGGCACCGTCGCATAGGGTGTTGATGAGCCTGGGGATGCCTAGGGAGTGCCTGTACAGCGCCTTGACGGCATCGGGGTCGAAAATGTCGAGGTTCTCTGCGCCGGCGACCCGGAGCCGGTGATGGATGTAATTTTCCACCTGCACCTTGTCCAGGGCGTCGAGGTGACAGTAAACGGTCACGCGCTGAACAAACTGCTCCAGGCTTTTTCTCTGAAGCTTTTCCTTCAGCTGCGGCTGACCGACGAGGATCATCTGGATGAGATGGTGCTTCTCCGACTCGAGGTTGGAAAGCATGCGGATCTCTTCCAGGGAAGCCTCCGGCAGGTTCTGGGCCTCGTCGATGATGAGGATGACACGCTTCTTTTGCGAGTACTGGTCGATGAGGTAGGAGTAGAATCGTGTGAGCAGAACCGTCTTGTCCGAGTCACCGATCTCCAGTTCGAACTCCTGGCATATCATTTTCAGCAGTTCCTGGGGGTCGACGAAGGTGTTGTTGATGATACCCACGTGAACAGTCTCGGGGATCTTGCGCAGGAGGTAATTGATCAGGGTGGTTTTGCCCGAACCGACCTCGCCCGTGACGACGACGAACCCCTTGCTCTCCTGAATGGCGTATTCGAGGTGCGTGTAGGCATTCTCGTGGCCGGGGCTCATGTAGAGGTAGTCCGGGTCGGGGTTGAGGTTGAAGGGCTTTTCCTTCAAGCCGTAAAAGGCTTCGTACATTCTTTTCTCTTCCTTACTCGATCATTTTGTTGAACACCGTGCCGATGATGGGCCTGTCCTTCATCATGTCGAAAACCTTCTTCACGTCCTCCCGCGACGTCTTCTCCGCCTCCACAACGACAAGGATGCCGTCGACCAACCCGCCGAGGACAAGGGGATCCGCCGATGTCAGCACGGGCGCCGAGTCAAAGATGATGAAGCGCTCCCTGTAGCGGTCTTTCATCTCCCGGAGGAGCACCTGCATCCGCGAAGAACCCAGGAGTTCTGCTGAATTCGTCAGGGGCCTCCCGGCCGGCAGAAGGACGAACCGATCGATCTCGGGATTGATGAGAACGTCTTCGATTTCGCACTTGCCGATGAGGTAATCCGACAGTCCGGGCATGTCTTCCAGCCCGAAGAATTTGTGTATCGAGGGTTTCCGGATGTCCGTGTCGACGAGCAGGACCGTCCTGTCCAGTTGATGGGAAAAACTGATCGCGAGGTTGATGGCCGTCAGGGTTTTCCCCTCGCCCGGGTTCGCGCTCGTGACCAGAAGTGTTTTCTTGCCGTCTTCGCTGATCCTGTTGAGAACCTGCGTCCGCAGGATCTTCAGCGTGCTCCCTTCATCCTCTGTGCACACGGCGATGATATTGTTTTTCTTCAGCAATGACGGGTCGCATCTGACCGTTTTTGTCCTCTTGTAAAGCAGCCTCAGCGGTCCGACATCCCTCTTCTGCTCAGGCTCGATCTTCCCTTCCGGCGCGGGGGCCGGCTCGATCCGCATGGTCGTCGCCTCACCGGTTTCGCCCCTCGCTTCCTTTGCTTTTTCAAGTGCCTTTTTCAGCCTGCTCATATCTGGTCGCCTGCCATTCTTAACGGTCCCCCTGACTCTGCTGCTTCCCGAGCCTTTTCCTGATGCCGCCCAGGAGGTTGATCAAACCCGCTTTGCTCCTCTCGAGACGCATCAGCCCGGTTTTCACCCGGTCCTCTTTCTTTATCTCTTTGCCGTTTTCCATGAACGGCATGACCGCAAGTACGGGGACCTGCGTCATCTTTTGGAGTTTCTCCACCGATTTGATCGAATGATCCATGTTCTCCACGGTGAATGAAACCATAACCCCACAGAATGCCGACAGGAGAAGACCCGCCAGGAGGATTCTTGCCCGTTTCGGTTTGTCGTGCTTCTGGGGCACCTGGGGTTCGTCGATGATGGTGAATCGCTCGCCCAGCTGAGTCTGATCGATACCCCGGGCGAGTCTCACCTCCGCGAGCTTGCTCATCGTTTCGTTGTACTGTTTCAGGGCGTCATCGTACTCGGAGGCGATCCGGCTGTATTCCTTCTGAACCAAAGGGGCGATCTGGCTTTTCCTCTGGTACTCATTGAGCCTTTTTTGCAGATCCGCTCTCTGCTGGGTGAGACGTTTCAGTTCCCTCTCCGTCGGGTCCGTCGCGGCTCCGCTGCCCTTTATCTTCTGTATTTCTTTATCCAGGACGACTATCTCCGCCTGAAGCTTCTTGACCTCGGGATCATTCGGCCCCTTGCCGGCTTTCAGATCAGCTTCCTGGCTTTTGAGGTCCTCCAGTTTCCTCTGTTTCTCGTTGAGCTCGTTGGAGATCCCCAGTCTTGCCTCGAGCTGCCGCAGTTCGCTCTTCGTCCTGATCACTTCGGGATGCTTGTCCGAGTATCTCGACTGCAAGCTGACAAGCTGCATCCGGAGCTGCGACATGCGTGTCCAGGGATCCGTTGCCGCGGCGGCACTCGCCACCGTGTCCGATGCCGTCTGGCTTGCGAAGACCGCGTCGGGGTTTCTCTTCCTCTCCTCGAGAACCCTTATCTTCTGGTTCAGTTCGTCGATCTGGATGTTCAACTTGTTGATCTGTTCGTAATTGAACGGGATGGCCTCGGGGAGCTCGCCGGCATGGGCTACCTTGTAGTCGTTGAGTTTCCGTTCCAACAAACCGGTTCGTTCCTTCATTTCTGCTATCTTCTTCTCCAGGATTGCGACCGTCTGGGAAGCCACCTGCTCCTTTGTCTGAATGTTCTTCTGGATAAAAAGTGAGGAAAGCTTGCTGGCAACCTTCTGTACCGTGACGGGGTCCTTACCCTGGAAGGACAATGTAAATGCGACGGTGCTGTATCGCGCACGGGATGGCCTCTGGTCGAGATCCTCCGCTTTGATGGTCCGGACGGAGATGTCGTCGCGCATCTCTCTCACCACGTACTCCACATCGGCCGGACTTTTCAGCTCACGGTAGAGCTTGAACTCCTTGATGATCTCCAGCAGCTTGTCATGGCTCAGTATCTGCGTGGTGATGGCTTGAAGTTTTTCCTCGATTGCGACGGCTGCAGTTCCCTTGACGATGTCATCGGACATTTGCCCTTCGATCAGGAAGGTGGCTGTGGAGACGTACGTCTTGGGGGCAAAAATCGCAAAAAGGATGGTCGCCAGCATAACGCCGGAAGCGACTATGAGGAAAACCCTCTTCCGCCTTCTGATAAAACCTTTCAAAAATTTGAGGTCGTATATCTCTGGTTGTTCAGGCATATATGCCTTTACAAAATGATTTATGGGGCGTCTTGTTATTAATCAGTCCATAATAGTATAGACATTTTCAAGCGTATGTGGTATAAGCG
>DAOTMG010000010.1:0-67770 GCA_035450185.1 Syntrophales bacterium
TTCCTGCCTACAACGAAAAGGAAGGAATTGCAACGGTTGTAACCAATATACAGCACACCCTCGACGCAACGACCCGTCGTTACGAAATCATCGTCGTCGACGACGGTTCCGGGGACGGGACGGCTGATGAGGCGCGCCGGGCGGGCGCCCGGGTGATTTCGCACCCCTACAACATCGGAAACGGCGCGGCCGTCAAAACGGGCATTCGAAACGCCCGGGGGGAAATCCTGGTCATCCTCGACGGTGACGGTCAGCACGACCCGGCCGATATCACCCGGCTCCTGGAGAAGATCGGGCCCTATGACATGGTCGTCGGGGCCAGAACCCGGGAATCCCAAACGAGCCTCCATCGCGACCTTGCCAACAGGATCTACAACCGGCTGGCGACCTACGTATGCCGGAGAAAGATCGAGGATCTCACCTCCGGGTTCCGGGCCATCAAGGCGCACATCGCCCGGGGATTCGTCTATCTCCTTCCGAACACATTCTCCTACCCCACAACGATCACCCTCGCCGTCGTGAGATCGGGCTACAGCCTGGCCTACGTGCCGATCCGAGCCGGGAAGCGAAGCGGAAAGAGCAAGATCAAGCTCCTCCGGGACGGGGTGAGGTTTTTCCTGATCATCGTGAAGATCGCTACCCTCTTCTCCCCCATGCGGATTTTCATCCCCGTCAGCGCCGCCATGTTCCTCACCGGCTTCGCCTGGGGTCTCGTCAAGATAATCGTCTATGGCGGCCGATACGGCCCCACCTCCGCCATGCTGATGACCATGGCCGTTGTGGTCTTCATGGTCGGCCTCGTCTCCGAGCAGGTCGCCCAGATGCGTTTCGACCGCAGCGAGGACCGGATCCCCGCACCCCCGGCGGAGTGAGGAAAAAGGCGTTCGAAGAGGAAGGCGCTCCTTATGATCCACATCATGATCGGAACCAAGGCCCAGTTCATCAAGATGGCCCCCATCATGCAGGAACTGGATCGCCGCGCCGTCCGCTTCAATTTCATCGATTCGGGGCAGCACGCCGGGATCACCGGGGATCTCCTCGGACCCTTCGGGCTGCGCGGACCGGACGTCCGTCTCCGGGACGAAAGGACCAGCATCACCCGGCTCTCCGAAGCCATCCGGTGGACGGCGGAGGGCATCGGCCGCTCGGCCCTGAGGCCCGGCGACATCCGGCGGAACGTCTTTCGGGATGAGGACGGGGTGTGCCTGATCCACGGCGACACGCTCACCACCCTCCTTTCACTCCTTTTTGCCAAGCGCTGCGGCATCAAGGTGGCCCACGTGGAGGCCGGCCTCCGGAGCTTCAACCTCCTCGACCCCTTCCCCGAGGAGGTCATCCGCCTGATCACCATGCGGCACAGCGACATCCTTTTCGCCCCCTCCGAGTGGGCTTTCGAAAACCTGAAGAAGATGGGTTACGGAAAGAAAACCGTACATGCGGGCGGCAACACGATCATCGACACGCTCCGATTCGCAGGATCGCGGGACGGAGGGGAACGTCCGGCGGGACCCTATGTCGTCGTCACCATTCACCGCGTGGAGACCCTCTACTCCCGGTCCCGGCTGGCGGCCATTGTCGCGCTGATCGAGAGGATCGGCCGGGACAGGAAAGTCCTGTTCGTCCTCCATGAGCCGACGCAGAAGAAACTCTCCGGCCTGGGCCTCTATGAAGAACTCGAAAACCTGCCGACCGTCGTGCTGATGCCCCTCCAGCCCTATCTGACCTTCGTCAACCTGCTGGCCGGTGCCGATTTCATCGTCACCGACGGGGGCAGCATCCAGGAGGAGAGCTACTACCTCAACGTCCCCTGCCTCGTCATGCGAACCCGGACGGAGCGTCCCGAAGGCATGGGTGAAAACGCCTGCTTGGCCGGCTTCGACGGCGACAGGATCGATCGTTTTCTGAACTCCTTTTCCGCGTTCAGGAGAAGGGGGTCCCCCTTCGAGGGCCTTTCCCCTTCGAAGACGATTGTGGATCACCTGATGCCTTATGCCTGATGGGCTGAAAATCGATGAGCCTTGAGAACTTTTCCATCATCGTCCCGGTTTACAACGGCGCGGAAACTCTGGATGCCTGCCTGGAGGCCCTCGTCGGCCAGTCCTATCCGCGGGACCGGTTCGAGGTCATCGTGGTGAACGACGGCTCGACGGACGAAACGCCGCAGATCGCCGCCCGTTACCCCGTCCGCCTGATCCATCTCGAATCCAACGAGGGCCGCATCGTCGCCCGCAACTCGGGCGCCCGGGCCGCCCGGTTCGAGACCCTGGTCTTCAACGACGCGCGGGTCATCCCGGAGGGGAATCTTCTTGCCAAGGTGAGCCGGCGCGGTTATGAGCCCCTCCTGCCGTCCGTCGTCGTCCACGATGGAAGCCCCTTCGCCCGGTTTTTCCACCTTCTCCGATGCAGGCTCTACGCCCCGCACTACCCCCTCTCGGAGAAGGCCGGGGAGTATTTCATCACCCCCGACAACTTCGATGACGTCCCGAAGGGGACGACGAACTTCGTCTGCGACCGCTCCCTGTGGCTGAAGAGTCAGCCCCGGGAAACGGACAGATACAGCAATGACGACACGAAGATCCTGAGGCAGATCGTCCGGGAGAGACCCATCCTGAGAACCGATGCCGTGTCCGTGACCTACCGGCCGAGGTCGGGTTTCTCGGACGTCATGATCCACACCTACCAGCGCGGCCCGCGCTTCGCCGATTACTATCTCCGGCCGGGAGGCAAATATCGCTTGCTCTACCTGTTCATCGGGTCCGTCATCCTTTTTTCCCTCACGGCGGTCCTTCTCTTTCCCGGGGCCAAAGGGGCTGTGCTGGCCGGCTTCCTCCTGACCTACACGGCAGCCGTGCTCTACTTGAGCCGGAGCCTGTCCGACCTGATCGTCGTGGGCCTCTGCCTGCCCGCGGTCGTTCTTTCCTTCGGGCTCGGGATCCTGAAATGGCAGGTCAGGGAATGGATCGGGGGAAAGAGGTCGGGATCATGAAACCGCTCTATGACCGCAGCTATTACGAGAAGCTCAACCGGTCCAATCTCATCGGCAACAACGCCTTCCGGGAACGCCAGCGCCTGCACACGATCGAAACCCTCTGCCGGCCGGGACCCTCCGATGACGTCCTCGAACTCGGGTGCGGCACCGGCCGCTACACGAGGGTCCTTGCCGACCGTGTCCGGCGAATCGTCGGTGTCGATTTCTCCGCCGCAGCCATTGAGAAGGCCCTTTCAGAAAGCACCCGACCCAACATGGAGCTGAGGAAGGCCGATATCCGGGATCTGCGGATATTCCTCGATCGCTCCTTTGACAAAATCGTTGCCATCGATGTCCTGGAACATCTCTCCGACGATGACCTGCGGGCAGTCCTCGCCGAAGTGAAGCGGCTCATGCGGGAGGAAGCCCTTTTTGTATTCTTCACCCCGTCCGGGAGTCACTGGATCGAGCGGTTGAAGCAAAAGGGCATCCTGCGGCAGGTCACCGGTCACATCAGAGTGCGGACGGAGAGAGAGTACGGCGACATCCTGCATCGGCAGGGATTCAGAATCAGAGATGTCATTCGTTATGAAACCTGTATTCCCCTGTGGCGGCTGATCGAAGGGAAGATGAAGGACATGCCATTCACGGGGGGGGGGGTCTTTGTTTCGCGACTCGGCATGTCCGTATCTCACTGATCCATGGACGATCCATTCCGCTACGCCAGATATCAGATGCAATTCCTGTCCCGGGAGCCGGAGTGGCTTTCCCTGATGGACACTGTCCGGACCTGCAAGTCGATACTGGACCTCGGTTCCGGCGACGGGCGCAACAGCTTCCACCTCGGCAGGGTCATGCCTTCCGCCCGGCTGGTGGCCTTCGATCTATCCATGATCCGCTGCCGGACCTGCCGGTCCCTCACAGGCAAAGAGGTCGTTTGCGGAGACGCCATGCATCTCCCCTTTGCCGACCGGTCCTTCGACATGATCGTTTCCACGCAGGTCATCGAACACGTGCCGGACGACTCGGGCTTTGTCCGGGAAGCGGAGAGGGTTCTCAAACCCGGCGGCTGCCTCGTCGTCAGTTCTGTCATCCGGTTGCCCTACGGATGGTACTTTTATCGGAATCAGGGAAGGTGGGTACTGGACCCGACGCACGTCCGGGAATACCGGAGCGCAAAAGAATTCCTCACACTGTTTGAGGACCGTTTCAACATTGTCAGGGCAGCCTCCTCCCCGGTCCATTACTCACCGGCGAGATTCCTGTACCGTGTCCTGGCAAAAGCGGGCTGGATCCGTCAACCGGACAGAAATGTGTTCTCATCCACGAAGTGGGGCGTTCGGATGGAGAGCCTGGTCATTCCTGTTCCGGGCTATCGAAATATCGTCATGCTTGCTGAGAAAAAATAGGGGAGCTTTTTCATGCGGGACCATCCGGACAAATCCAGGACGGCGAGGGTTCTGTCTTTCATCCTGCTGCTTGCCGCGCTTGCGGTCATTGCTCTCTATATCCGGGCGCACGAGGATTCCTTCCGGGCGGTCTCCGGTCTTTCGATCCGGGACGGCGCATTCCTGTTCGTTCTGGGCGTGTTCACGATCGCCGTCAACGGTCTTTTTCTGAAGACCTTTGCAGCGAAGTATCAAGTTGAGCTCCTTGCGAAAGAGTGGTTCGGGCTGGCGGTGGTCACGACGATGGGCAATTACCTGACCCCCTTTTCCGGCGGGATGATTGCACGAGCCGCGTACCTGAACAAGCGCCACAACCTCTCTTACTCAAAATTTGCCATGCTGTCGGCCGCCAATTATCTGCTCGTTTATCTGATCATCGCCCTTGCCGGTATTCTGCTGATCGGCTTCTCTCTATCCTCTGCCGATTCTTCCCGTGTTCTTCTCCTGTTCTTCGCGATGGTCGCCGCCCTGATCCTGGTTCTGTTAAGGGTCAAACGGGTGCCCATGAATGGGGCCCACCGGTATGTGGACGCTTTGAATCATGCCCTCCAGGGGTGGGAGGAGATGATGAAAGACCGGATCCTGGTGGCAAAAATTCTTTTCCTCACCGCAGTCAACGTCTCCGCAGGGGCGCTTCTCTTTTATGTTGCCTTCGAGGCGCTCGGATTCCCCGTGGCGTTTACAACGGCGCTTCTGATCTACCTCATCACTTCTTTTTCGCTTCTCATCAATGTCACACCGGGGAATTTAGGCGTGCAGGAAGCCGTATCCAGCTTTGCCGCCGCCATGCTCGGGGCAGGGGCCGACCCGGGCCTGATGGCCGCTCTCCTCATTCGCGGGGCCATGATGGCTGCGGCATTTACCCTCGGGCCGTTGTTCGGCATGCTCCTTGCGAGAGAAATGGCCGAAAATGGAACGGCCGGCAGTACAGGAGGATCACATTGAGGGTGGGCGCCCAGCAGATCGTATCGTTTGCGGAGAGGTGGAAATATGCCTTGGCTGTTGCGGCATTTTCGATCATCCTCATGACCATCTATTCGAACAGCTTCCACGCGGCCTGGCACTTCGACGATTTTGACAATATCGGCACGAATTCAAACGTCCACGTCAAGAACCTCTCCTGGACGGAAATAAAAAAGTCTCTGTTTATCCGCGGGTATTTTGCCAGACCCTTCGCCTATTTTACATTCGGACTCAATTATTATTTCGGCGGCCTCGATGTCGTCGGCTATCACGTCGTGAATCTCGCGATCCACGTTTTGACATCGATCTTTCTCTTCTTTTTCATCCGCAACACCCTGAATCTGCCCTCTTTGAAGGACCGCTATGGGGAAAATGCTTTTTCCATTTCCTTCGTTGCGGCACTCCTCTGGGCGGTGAATCCCGTTCATGTCACATCGGTCACCTACATCGTCCAGAGAATGTCGAGCATGGCCGGGTTGTTTTACATTTTGTCGATGACCTTTTATCTGAAGGGAAGAACGGGTGCACGGACCGCCGGAAGGGTCGTGTCGTTCACGTTCTGCGCCATTTTTTTCCTGCTGGCCTTCTGGACAAAGGAAAACGCCCTCATGCTCCCCGTCGCGATCTATCTCTACGATCTCTTTCTCATCCAGGGAGCAACAGCAGACCATGTCAAAAAGAACACCCGGATCGTCGTCCTGCCCTGCATCGTCGTTCTGGTGATCGGAATTCTGTACCGAGATTTTTCATCGATCCTGGAAGGGTATGACACGAGGCCCTTCAGCATGGCAGAGCGTTTGATGACACAGCCCAGGGTGATCTTGTTTTATTTGACCCTCCTAATCTACCCCATACCGTCCCGGCTCATGCTCCTGTACGACATCGATGTATCGAAATCCCTGTTGGACCCGTGGACAACGCTGCCCGCCATGGTCGGTCTTTTACTGATCGTGGCCTTTGCCCTGGTCAAGGCTCGCCAGTGGCCTCTTGTCTCATTCTGCGTCCTTTTCTTTTTCATCAATCACGCCATTGAGGGTTCCTTTCTCCCCCTGGAACTCATTTACGAGCATCGGAACTATATACCTTCCATGTTCCTCTTTGTCCCTGTCGCCATGGCCGCATGCTGGGTATTCAGAAAGTTCTCCGGAAATAGAATTCTACGGGGGCTGCTGATCGCGGCGTTTTGTTTTGTCGTGGCGGACCAGGGACACACGACCTACATGCGCAATGAAATCCTTTCCGATGAGAAAACACTCTGGCTCGACAATCTCGAAAAAGCTCCGAATTCAAGCAGGGTTCACGCCCTTCTCGGCAAAACACTCTTGAATGAAGGGGAGTATCAGCAGGCTCTGGATGAATTCCGGGAGGCAATTCGGCTGAAAAGATGGGTGAACCTCACGGAACCGGCAATCTATCAGTGCTACATCGGGAATTTTTTCCTGGATGTCATGGGGGACGACAAGAAGGCCGAGTCCCACTATGAGAAGTCTCTTGAATACACTTACTCTCACGAATATTTCAACGGAATGGCGATGGTCAACCTCAAAAGGGGAAATCTGGCCCAGGCCGAAGATCTCGTGCAGCAGGCCATAAAAATCAGACCCGGTATACCGGATTACCGGAACAATTACGCACTCGTTCTCTTGAAACAGGGGAGACTTGACGAGGCTATTTCTTCGGGCCAAAAGGCGCTGGAACTCAAGAAGGATTACGGCGCGCCGAACGGCATCATCGCCGAGGCGCTTCATCAGAAGGGGCTGAAGGCCGAATCCATCATCTACTGGGAAAGGTATGTCCAGAGAGAACCGGAGCGGTATTACGCCTACCTTGCCCTGATGGACCTGTATGATTCAACAGGAGACGAGGCGGCCCTCGAGGCCACATTGCAGCATTTGATCCAGAGGATCGGGGGGGATCAGGTATGCCAGATCATGCGGAGGATCCAGGAACGAAAAAATATGTTTGCCCACGTTCCCGACGAAAATCGCATCCGTGCAATTCTCAAGAAAACCGCCAGAGCCCCGTCATAAGATCAAACGGCCCGAGGGCGCCGAGCCGTCGGGCGCCGGTGGGACTCCATTCTTTCGTGTTCGGATCCGTCTTGTCTCAACCCGTTCCGGGACAACCCATAAAAAAGGGTGAGGACCGTCTTCTCGACAGCCCTCACCCTTTTTCACACAATTGGTTTGTCAGATCCGCTACAACCCGGGACGACGCATGGTGCCGACGGCAGTGGCTGAAGCAACAGTCGATCCGGCCCTCCCCGTGGCCGTAATGGAGAACGTCGGGGAGTGGCTGTAATCATACGTCAGGGTGAAGTCTCCTGCATCGGTACCCGCTGAAGCCGCTATTTGAGCACCCGTCGGCCAGGTACTTTCTCTCAGCAAGTTTTGAGCGGCGTACTGGGTGATTCTTGCCTTGGCCTCGGCAATGGCGGCCTGACCTGCCCTCTTCTTGGCGTCCTCCTGGAGGCTGAAGTATTTCGGAATGGCCACCGCAGCCAGGATTCCGAGGATCACCAGGACGGCAATGATCTCGATCAATGTGAAACCTTTCTGATTTTTGATGAGCGTTTTACTAAGCATCTGAAACCTCCTTGCAGACTTGTGTATTCGCGACTTCTGATCAGTTCCTTTTCCAATATTCTCAAGTGCTACTGAATTCCCCGGTGCGGGCAACGACATTCTGTTCAAGCCCTACCTGATTTACCCCGACCCTGAGACAGCACCCTTGTTCTCCGCCTCGCGTAATACATGCTTTTAATCGTCTCTGCCGCCGCAAGACTTTAGGAATCTTGCAGCGCAGGGGGCTGACGGTGATTCTGTTAATTCCAAAGAGCCTCTGTCTGAAAGCCTTAGGAGATCCCTGAATTTGCTTTGAAATGGGATGCACTGACCGTTGGAATTAGCATTATCCATGCCATGTGCCGGGGAAAGTGTGGAATCAACTCAAAATGACAAGTCAAATCGGATAATTAAAGTTTACTTTTCCCCGGGGACGCCAAAGGGCAGGAATCCCGAAAAATATGAAATACTTGCAATTATTGATGATGCCCCTCCAATTTATGATGATTTCTTTATCGCTGCGACATCGATGTCATATTTCTTGATCCTGTGCCAGAGACTGCGCTCTTTGATCCCCAGGACCTGTGCGGCTCTTACCTGGATGCCGTCAGACCGTATCAGGGCATCGATGATCATTTTTTTCTCAATCTCCTGGAGCCTGTCATCGATGGTGGCCGTCTCGGGAAGTTCGTTCACAGCCTGCCCGACGACGCCGCCCGAAATCTGGGGCGGTATATGATAGACCTCGATGATCCCGTTTTCAGCCATCACGGCCGCCCTTTCCATCGTGTTCTGAAGTTCCCTGATGTTGCCGGGCCAGGTGTAGCCGATCAGAGACTGCAGCGCCGCGGAGGAGATTTCCACGGGCTTCGAAGCCTTGGAGAGGAAATGCTCCGCGAGAAGGGGGATGTCCTCGCGCCGTTCCCTCAGGGGCGGCAGGTAGAGTGAAAGGACGTTCAGCCGGTAGAAGAGGTCTTCCCGGAAAACACCGTCCTGCACCAGTTTGGTCAGGTTCTTGTTGGTGGAGGCAATAAAACGGACATCGACCCGAATGGAACGGGTCCCCCCGACCCTTTCGAACTCCTTTTCCTGCAGGACGCGGAGGAGCTTGGCCTGCGTGGCAAGCGGCATGTCCCCGATTTCGTCGAGCAGGATGGTCCCGTTGTTGGCCAGTTCGAACTTGCCCTTCTTCTGGGCCGTCGCCCCCGTAAAGGACCCTTTCTCATGACCGAACAGTTCGCTCTCCAGCAGCCCCTCGGGAATGGCCACGCAGTTGAGCTTCACGAAGGGCCTCTCCTTGCGCATGCTGTGCTGGTAGATGCTCTGGGCGATGAGTTCCTTGCCGGTTCCGCTCTCTCCCGTGATGAGCACGGTTGCGTCCGTCGGCGCGATCTTCAGAATCTGGCTGAAGATCCCGCGGACGGCCTTGCTCTGCCCGACAATCTCGGGGAAGAGCTCCTTGGCTTCGACCTTGTTCAGGATGTTGGTGACCTGCTCGAAGACCGTGTTGAACTGTGACAGGTCATCGATCTTTGCGCTCTTCACGCCTTCGATCTGGGTCTTCGGAAAGACGGGCAGGTTCTCCGTCTTTTTGATGAATTGCTTGATGGGCCGCAGGATGAGCCACGTAATAAACAGCGCGCAGAGGAAGGTGAAAACGGTGATCCCCAGCCCCCACCACTGGAGGTGGGACAGGGACTCCACCGGATACCGGGCGTAGGTTTCCATCATCCGGTAGGTGACGATGATCGCGAAGACGGAAATCCCGCTGAAGATCACCGGAATGAGAACATAAAGGCTGACGTGGATCTTGGACTGCTTCATGGCATCGACGCCCCGTGACATTTCTCAATGAAGCCCCGCCCGATCGAAATCCATTCAACCCCTCCTCGAGGAACCGAAAACCGACGGCTCGAGCGACGATCAGAATCCCTTCCGCGCGACCTGGGTGAGGTCCCACATCGGAAGGAAAATGGCCAGGGCGAAAAAACCCACCACAGCGGCGAGTCCGACGACCAGAATCGGGCCGACGGCATCGGACAAACGCTGAACGGAATAGGCCACCTCGTCATCATAGTGGGTCGAGACGGCCCGGAGCATTTCATCGAGCTGACCCGACTCTTCCCCGATGGCGACCATCTGGATCACCATGGGGGTAAAGTACTTCGCCACATTGAGGGGACCCGAAATGCCCCGCCCCTCCTCCACACGGTCCCGCACACGATCGAATTCCCTTGCGATGGCGGAATTGCCGATGGTCCCGGAGAGGATCTGCAGGGAGGTCATGACGGGAACGCCGCTCGACTGGAGGATGGAAAAAATGCTCGCAAAACGGGACATGGCCGCACGGACGAAGAGGGTGCCGATGAGCGGGATCCTGAGAATGAAGGCGTCCACCAGATACCGACCCTGAGGCGTTTTTAAAAACATCCGGATGCCCGTAATCCCGACGACGAGCAGGGCCAGGCAGATATACCAGTAGTTGCTGAGGATGGAATACAGCACCATGCTCACCTTCGTCGGCCAGGGCAGCTCGATGCCCGCCCTGGAGAAAATTGTCACGAACCGCGGGATGACGAACGTGAGCAGAACAAAAAAGGCAATGCCCAGAGCGATGAGCACAATCATGGGGTATTGCATGGCCGAGCGGATATCCGATTTGATCTTGTGCTCGTGTTCCAGGATGTAAATCATCCGTTCCAGGACCTCGGGGATGTTGCCGCTTGTTTCACCGGCCTTGATCATGCTGCGGTAGAGGGGCGTGAAGGTGTCCGGGTGTTTTGCCAGGGCGTCCGAAAAGGTGGCGCCCTCCTGGATGTCGCCGGCGATCCCTGTCACGATCCTCTTCAGCTTCGGGTTCTGGGACTGATAACCCAGGACCTCGAAGATCCGCATGATCGGCACACCCGCCCGGAACATGGTCCGGAACTGCTTGGTGAAGAGGATGAGCTCCGTCGGTTTAACGGCCGTCAGCCGGGCCTGGATCGGGGCAAGGGCCGTGCTCCCGCCGATGCCCTTCTCGGTCATTCTCCTGACTTTCGACGGGATGTAGCCGCGGGTGGCGAGCAGGGTATTCGCCATTTCGACGGACTCCGCTTCGATGACTCCCGACAGGGCGGCACCGCTGTCCGAGATTGCTTCGTATGTGAATTTCGCCATGTGAAATCCTCTTGTCGTTGCGCCGGCACCCCGGCCCGTCGGCCCGATGCCGTTAGACCATCACCGCCGATGCCGCTTCCTCGAGCGTCGTGACCCCGTTGAGAACTTTGATCACGGCATCCTCCTTCAGGCTCCGGAGCCTGCCGGCCTGCTTGGCCGCGCGGTTGATCTCCTGCGCCGAGGCCCCTCGGAGAATCATATCCTGCACCATGTCGTCATTCAGGAGGATCTCGAAGATTCCCGTTCGTCCCCTGTAACCCGTTCCCATGCAGGCGGGGCATCCCCGGCCGCGCTGGAACTGGCCCTCTTTCACGCCGTTGAGGCCCCAGGCATCCATGACCTTGGGGTTGGGTTTGTAGGGTTCCTTGCAGTAGGTGCAGATGGTCCTCACGAGCCGCTGGGCGAAAGAGACCAGAAGAACCGACGAGACCAGAAACGGTTCGATCCCCATGTCGATGAGACGGGTAATCGCACCCGCCGAATCGTTGGTGTGAACGGTACTCAAAACCCTGTGACCCGTCAGGGCCGCCTGCACGGCGATCCCCGCCGTCTCGCCGTCGCGGATCTCGCCGACCATGATCACGTCCGGGTCCTGTCGGAGAATCGACCTCAAACCGCTGGCAAAGGTCATCCCCGCTTTCCGATTCAGCTGCACCTGCCGGACCCGCTCGACCCGGTACTCCACCGGATCCTCCAGCGTGATGATGTGAATGTCCGGCCGATTGATCTCCTTGATGATGGCGTAGAGGCTCGTGCTCTTGCCACTGCCGGTAGGCCCCGTGCTGAGAATCATGCCGTAGGGCTTGTTGATAATGGAATCGATCTTGTCCTTGTCGTCCCTGGACATGCCCAGCCGGTCCAGGGAGTAGACGCCGGCGCCCATATCGAGAAGCCTCAGAACCAGGTTCTCCCCGTAGATGGTCGGGATCGAGGAGACGCGGACGTTGATATCCTTATTTTCCATTTTGACGGTGAATCGCCCGTCCTGGGGGATTCTCGACGTGGCGATATCCATGTTCGCCAGAATCTTGATCCTCGATATGATGGGCAGGAACATGGGTTTGGGCGGTGCGGGGACCTCGTGGAGCCTGCCGTCGATCCGGAACCGCACCTGTACGTTCTTCAACTGCGGGCTCAGATGGATATCGCTCGCCCCCTCGCGAACGGCCTGGGAGATGATGGAGTTGACCAGGCGAACGATCGGAGCCTCCTCGGCCATCCCCTGGAGAGAGCTCACCTGCAGGTCATCCGTCGCGGGGCCCGCGACGGTGTCGGCATCGGCGCCCGAATCAATCTTGAGTTCCTCGATGCTCTCCAGCACTCCGCCCAGTCCCGACTGCATGCCGTAGACCTGGCCGATGAGCTGGTTCAGTTCGCGCTCCGTGCAGACCACGGGCTCCACCTCGTGGTTGGTGAGCATTTCAATGGCGTCCTGGGCATTGATATCCACAGGGTCGATCATCGCGACGGTCAGGAGGTGCCCTTTTTTCTTGAGCGGTGCGACCTGGTACCGCTGCGCGATGTCCGAAGGAACTATCTGAACCAGGGTGATGTCCACGGGATATTTGTCCGGATGGTACTTTTCGATCTTCAGCTGCTGGCTGAGGACATCGATGATCTGGTATTCGGTCAGGGTGCCCTGCTGGATGAGATATTTCCCCAGCTTGAGACCGGTCTTCTTGTGATCCGTCAGCGCCTGCCTAAGCTGATCGTCCGTCAACAGCTTGGCCTCTACGAGCATTTCCCCTAATTTTTTCCTGACTTTCACTGTCCCTACCTTCCCTCCCTTGCTTTCAGCCCAGATCGGCGAAAAAGACGGTCCCCTCGCCCCACTCGCTGACGATCCTGGCGGAAGAGGAGATCTTCCGGGGAAGATCTCTCATCGCCTTCCGGGCGGATTTTTCGTGGTTGAAGCCTTCTTTCAGCAGGATGGAAAACCTCAAGCCCCCCCCGGGATTCCAGAAAGGAAGGATCCGGGTCGGGGCGACACGGATCGTGTAATGCCGGATGTATTCATAGGCATCTTCCAGCGTGTCCATCTCCGCGAGCTGCACCCAGTACGCGGCATGCTGGTCGGGCCTGGAAGAGGCGGGGAGGGCCGGGAAGCGAATCACGTCTCCGGCCTTCACGGTTTTCATGCTCTTGATTTTCCCGTTGGCCTTCGCAAGGCTTTCGAAATGCATCTCCGCAGAGGACCCGTAGAGCTGCTCGAGAACCTGCCGGAAGGAATCCCTCTTTTGAATGGTCAGCCGGCCCAGCCATTCGGGGACACCTTTTTCCTGAGCCGATTCCACCGATGGGGGAATGGGAACGGGCGGCACGTCCACCGTCAGTCCGGGTGACGGCCCGGGCGTCGCCTGGCTCGAACGTTCCAGAGAAGCCTGTTGCATCTCCTGCCCGGCCGGCACCGGGGACGGGACCGCCGACGCGGCGACCGAAACGGGCTGGGTCGTCTCGTCGTTCTGCCATGCCGGGATGCCTGACCGGCTGAGGGCCTGGGTGAGCCAGGCAGAGGGTTTCTCGAAGGTCAAACCCAGGATGAGCGCCGCAACAGCGATTCCGGAGGGGGCGAGGATGAGCCGCCACGTTCTGACGACGGGTCTCCGCGGCGCCGTGTCTCTCAGACAGGTGCGTACGAGCGTCCAGTCGGCCCGTTTCCGGTCCTGGACGATCATCTTGAGCAGAATCTGGTGACCGAGCATCATGATTTTTCTCGGATACCCGCCGGTGGCCCTGTAGATCGCCCAGAGCGCGGGCGCCGTGAATAGAACCGGGTTCTTCCCCGCCTCGCTGACCCGCTCGATACGGAAACGGATCATGGCCCGGGTCTGGCTGAAGTTCAACGGCTTCATGACATAGTGGAAATTCACACGGTCGGCGAATCCCGCGTGCTCTTCCAGGATCCTCTTGAATTCCCTCTGGGCAAAAAGGACGATCTGGAGGAGCTTGGCGGTGTTGGTTTCGTAGTTCAAAAATTCCCTCAGGAGTTCAACGCAGAAAGGCGGGAGTTTTTGCCCCTCGTCGATGATGAGGACGATGATCCTGTCTTTGTGAATCCCCTGGTGGAAGAGATAATCCTTGATGTTCTCCTTGAGCTGCCACTCGCTGGAAGCCGCCTCGCTCGTGTAGACCCTGAACATCCTGGCGACGGCGACCAGGAATTCGAGGGCGCTGCTGAAATCAGGATCGAGAAGGAGATACAGCTTGACGTTCCCTTCGCCGCGGAACTTGCGAATGAGCATCCTCGAGAGGGTGGTCTTGCCCGTCCCGACGTCACCGACGACGACGCTGAGCCCCCGGCGGAGCCGGATCGAGATTTCGAGCTTCTGCAGGCACTGGACGTACTGAGGGGCTTGATAGAAAAGGTCGGGCTCGGGCGAGTTGGAGAAGGGCTCGCTATTCAGTTCTAACAGCCTGTAGTAACTCATTCCTCTACTTTCCCGGAGTCTCACCGGAGTTCGCCGGGTTTTCCGGCAGGGGCGACTGTTCCGCCGGCGCAGGCGGAGCTCCGGTTTCCCCGGACTCGCCCGCGACCTGCATCTTGAGGATGTGGGGCGTGATGAACACGAGGACTTCCTGGAACAATCTGCCCGTGCTATCCGCACCGAAGAGCCACCCGAGACCCGGGACGTCCTTCAGACCCGGCAGCCCGGTGTTGCTCAAGGTCGTGCTCTGTTTCGTGAGACCGGATATGACGATCGTCTCGCCGTCCTGCACGATGAGGGTGCTCTCCGTCTGCTTCTTGATGATGTAGGGGTTCCCCTGGACGGTCCGCGTGGTGTCCACCTCGTCCTTCTTCACCTTGATCTTCATCTTCAGGTTCTTGCCGTCGATCACGTGCGGCGTGACCTCGAGCCGCAGCACGGCGTCCTCGAACTTCACCTCCTGCGTGACCTGACCCCCGGTCGACGTGGTGGCCACGTAGGGCACCCGCTCGCCGTTCTCCGTGTAAGCCGTCTGGTTGTCGAGTGTCGTGATGGAGGGGCTCGAAAGGATGTTCACCTTGCCGTCCCGCTGGAGGGCCTGCAGCTGGACCTCGAGGAAACTGCCCCCGATCGTCCCGAAGAGAAGCCCCAGGGAACCCGACCCGCCCGCCGCGGAGATCTTCGTCGGATCGATGGGGAAGTTCACACCCATCCCCTGACCGCCGATGCCGGTGGACCCCATCGTCGGGGTGTAGGCGCCGGTAAAGGGGCTTGCCGTGGTCGTCCCCGCGCTGCCTCCGGGCGTGATGAAGTACTGGTTGCGGTTGGCGGTATTCCCATAAATACCGCCCCACATCACACCGAGATCGCGGGCCGTGTCCTTCGTGGCCTCGACGATGTTGGCCTTGATGGCGATCTGCGGTATGGGTTTATCGAGCTTCTCGAGCATGGGTTTGATCCGCTCCAGGTCCTCCCGGGTGGCCTGGATAATGAGAGCGTTTGTGTGTTCGTCCACGCTGACGGACCCGCGGGCCTTACCGTCCCTGTCCTTCGCCAGCAATTCTTTGGCGCTCTCCTTCAGCTTGTTGGCATCGGCAAAATCCACATTCACAATCATGGTAACGAGTTTCTGCGACCGCCTCCTGTCCACGGTGGTCGCCAGCCGGATGTCGTGTTCCATGTCCTCCAGGGCCATCACCCGGATGATATTCCCTTCCCAGGTGTAGACCAGCCCGTTGGTCCTCAGGATGCCCTTGAACGCCTCGTCCCAGGGTTCGTTGTTGATGTGGATACTGCTCTGACCCTTGACGCCGGACTTGATCAGGATGTTCTGGTTGGCCGCCTGCGCCATGGCCCGAAGGATGACGTTGATGTCCACGTTGTGCATCCGGAGGGTGACCCTCTTGGTGGGAAGAGGTCTTTCCCTTGTGGCCGTGACCTGCGCCTCCGCGATCTCATCGGGGCCCATGGGCGGTGTCTCGATCACCCGGGCCCTGGCCGTCGGCGAATGTCCCTTGGATTCCTCGGCCAGCGTGCCCCACTTTTCAAAGAAGGGATCTTTCTTGACTTCCGTGCCCGGGGAAGAACAGGAAATCATGAGACCCAGGCCGAGAATCAAAACCCGGCACCAGGCTCCCTTGTTCAGTCTTTTCAAGTTCAAGGCTCTTCTCCTTAAAAAATCTCCTCCTTCAGAGGAATGGTGAGATTGGTGCTCTGCTCCCTGTCCACGATGACGACCCTGGTCGAATCGATCTGCTTTACATAATAGGCCCCCGCCGTTTCCAGCCTGTCGCCGATCTCATAAGGGTTCCCGTTGATGACGGCGATCCGCTTCGTCCCCAGATCCACGTAACCGGAGTAGACGATCTCCGGCCCTTTCGCCGGGCCCGCGGGCTTGTCTTTCGCCGAGACGAAAACCCCCTTGAAGAAAGGATCCGCCTCCCAGTTGGATTCCGCCCGGGCGATGACATAGGCGTCCGGCCCCGTCGTGTCGTCCTGCTTCAGGTTGGCGGCGAGTTCCGTCATCATTTTCGCCGAATCGACGGAACTGCCCCCTTTCACGGCCACGGTGGGGGTGCCCGGCCCCGAGAACAAAAAATAATACACGGCATACAGGATGACCGCACCCATGATGCCCAGAATGATTTTTTCGCGTTTTTTTAATTCCATACAGCCCTGAGACGATGGGGGGACTCCGATCCCCCTTTGACATCAACGCTCCACATCCCGATCCCTCACCCCACGGCCACCCAGAGTTTCAGGCGGAACTCCTTGCCGCCCGGTATCGTCTGTATCTGGATCTCTCCGAGATGCGCCAGGGAGGGAACGTTTCCGAGGGCGATCAGATAATTCCGGAAATTTTGAAAATCACCCTTCAAGGCCGCGTTGACCACCATAAGCCCCGTCCCGCCGGAAAGCGAATTGATGTCCGGGGTCATCGATACGACCTCGAGCCGGGCTTCTCTCGCCAGGTCCCCGAAGATGGTCGTGATCTGTTCGTGCTGTTCCTTCGGCAACTGAACTCGGGCGGGGCAGGGTAACTGCTTCTTCGTCTTGATCTGGATCTTTTCGATCTGCTCCCTGTACAGCGGCGCCATGATACGCTGTTCCTCGATATCGGCCTTGACGGCCCTGATGTCGCGGTCCAGTTCGTTGAGGGACCGGTAATTGTAGAAACCGATGAGGCCGAAAACCAGGATGACGAACGCCCCGACGATCAGGTACGACAGGCTTCCTTTCAACGCTTCAAGTATTTCCTTGGGATTCATGGGTCGACCTACAGCATCTTGATGGACAGACTGAATCGCAGAACTTCGTTCTGCCCGCGTGTCACCTGATACGCTTCGACATTACTGCTCTGCACCCTTGTTTCCTTGAAGAGCGGGGAACTCTGCAACTTGAGCACGTAGGAGGAAAGGAGGCTTTCCAGCCTGCCCCGCTCCCCCAGGACGACCCCCTCGATTTCCAGGTGTCTCGACGTCCGGCCTGCCTCTTTGTCCCCTTCTTTCCTGGGGGCAGCCTCCGGGTTTTTCGGGGCCGTGACCGGTGTCAGGTCGGTTCTCATTTTCAGCAACCGGATATGGGAAGGGGTCAGTGCCGAAAGTTCGCTGATGACGGCCATCCCGAGATACCTTTCACTGTAGTTCCGGGTAATGCGCTGTTCCTCCTTGACCTTGGTGGCGATCTGGAGGATGAAGTTTTTGTCGATCCTCGGATTGTATCGATCCAGTTCCTTCCGGAGGCCTTCATAGGTCGCTTTTTTCTGGTCCGCCAGATGGACCTGCCAGTAAAAAACGCTCGTTCCGACGAGAATGAAAAACAGGATCCCCAGCATGATGATGCGGTTGACGCGGACCGTCCGGACCAGTTTCTCCTTGGCCTTGTAGGTAAAGGTCACGTTGGGTGTGCGCTCGTTGTCCGACAGGGCCAGCCCCACTGCCGGCGCAAAGGCGACCCGCTCGGACAGGGAGGTCGGAGGGGCGATATCGTAGACGGAGGGATGATCGGGGGACAGGGGATCCATGATGCCGCTTTCGATGCCCAGTTGGTCGCCGATATAGTCGACCAGCGGCCGGTAGCCGTCAATGACGCCGGCGATGTAGATCTTGCCGACCCTCTCCGCCCCGACGTTGGCAAAGGTCCGCTCTACCTGCCTGACCAGCCGCTCGAGGGCCGGCAGGACCATGGAGAAGATTTCCTCTTCCTTGAGCTCATGGCCGAAGTCCTCGCGGGTCAGGGGGGGGGCGTTGGGGTTGAGGCTCAGCAGGAGCTTATGGGCCTGCTCCGTCGTCAAGCCCCGGTCGGTTTCCGTTGCAGACGCCCTGTCTGCCGGGGATCTTCTCTTCTTCTCGGTGTGACTCTCGATGAGAGCTTCCACCATGCTGCTGAGGCCCGCCTTGATTCCGCGGGTGAGGATCAGGCTTCCCTTGGAATAGAGGTCGATACGGGTCCAGTCCCGGCCGATATAAAGGCTTGCCGTCACATCCCCCACCACGGGCACCCAGCCGGTACGGAAGAGGTTCTGTATGGCGAAGGGGGCGATGGTGATCCCGGCCAGCTGGTAGCCCGCATCGGAAAAGAGATCCTGCACCGCCTGCACCTCAGACCGGGGGGTCGTGTACACCATGACGGAGGTCTTCTGGACGCCCAGCTCGTTGATATCCCCCTGGACGTCGAAATCGAGGATGGTTTCACTGTCCTCGAAGGTCACTTCCTTCTTCACGGTCCAGTAGACCGCGTTTTCGACCTGCTTCTTGGGGACTTTCGGAATCTTGATGAACCGGACATCCACCTTGGACGCGGGGATGAGTGACCAGATTTTCAGACGCTTTGAGGTGCCGCAGAACTTGTTGAGCTCCGATTTGATAAAGCCCGTGAACTCAAAGGAGCCGGCTGACGCTTTCGGGAGCGGCACGGACCTGTAGTCGAGCAGCTTCCACTGCTTATCGGCAATCTCCTGGATTTTGACCATCAGAAGATCCTGGTAGCCGATATCGACACCGATGGTCACTTTCGATTCAAAAGGTTTGAAACGGAAAACCGTGAGGGAGGGTCTCTTACGCTTGACCTTGATCACGTCATTCGTCTTCTCGCCGCCGAAGCCGCCGGACACCTTTTTGCCGCGAATAATATCCAGCAGCTTCTCTGTGGCGTTGATTTCCCGGTCCGATTTCATCATCATCCCGATACGGTCAATGTCCTCTCAGACAACGGCCACTCCCGCCCTTCGTCGACGAATACTTGAATTGGATCGGAGCAACAAAATATGAAAATGTCCAAAATATTGGAAAACATTATCTAATTAATCTAATTTGTCAAGAATTTTTAAAGAGGCACCCATTTCTCAACGACTGTTCACACCTCATCGCTGTGCTCACAAGGGCGAAACGAAAAACCTCAAGAAATTATGAACGCTTTCAGCTCTCCAATCTTGAAGCCGGCGACTCCAATTTTTGAAGAGAAAATTCAGATGTCGAAAGAAGATAAGCAGATTGCGTGCCAGAGTACTCAAGACCGTTACAAATGGCCGGCTCCTTGACAACAGGGCACATTCCCCCTTGAGCCCGGTGAATGAAATTCACAATCAATTGAAATCATTATAAAAAATGTATGACATCCCGCCTGGAAAATGTCGCTCGCGGGGACGCTCGATGGAGCCCGGGGGAGGCTTGTGCTTCAACACCCGCTAATAACTGAAAAAGAATACGTGTTTTTGACTCTTGCCCGCAGGGCACCCGTTCTCACTTTCACTTGAAAAAAGGTCCCTATTTTATTAAATCAAGGTTGCAGCTTTTCTTCGGGAAGCACCAGAAAACGGTCATGCAACGGGAGGCTCATGAAAAATCTCTCGATCAGGACAACAGCCAGGTTTCAGATGGTGGACATCACGGGCGATATCCGGAAGGCGGTACGGGACAGCGAGGTGACCAGCGGCTTTTGCCTCGTCTTCGTCCCCCATACAACGGCGGCCGTGACGATCAACGAAAATGCCGACCCCGACGTCTCCCGGGATATCCTGACCGGACTGGACAAGTTCATCCCCCTTCATGACAACTACAGGCACCTGGAGGGCAACGCGGCCGCCCACATCAAGGCCTCCCTCGTCGGCGCCTCGGAACAGATCATCATCGAAAAAGGGGAACTCGTGCTCGGGACCTGGCAGTCCGTCTTCTTCTGCGAATTCGACGGTCCCCGGACGAGGAGGGTTCTCGTCAGGGTCATTCGGAACGTTTAAGCCGGATACGCCACGCTCCGGCCCGCATCGAGGCGCCGTCATCGGACGGTGAATTTTCGGCAGGAACCTCGGCACATGGGGAAAAACAGGGTTGTCATCCTCGGATCAGGAACGGTCGTTCCTTCGCTCAGAAGGAGCACCTGCTCGGTGCTCATCGAACGGGGCCGAACAAAGCTTGTTCTCGATCTCGGCGCCGGTACCATGAGGCGCCTGCTCGAAGCCGGTGTGAGGATTTCCGAGGTCACCCAGATCCTCTTCAGTCACTTCCACCCCGATCACACAGGGGAATTCGTCTCCTTCCTCTTTGCCACGAAGTACCCCGAAAACCTGCGGCGCAGGACCCCCTTCCGGATCGTCGGTGCCCCGGGACTTCGGGATCTTTATGAAAAATTGAAGGGCGCTTACGGCGACTGGATCGTCCTGGAAGAAGGCCTGATGGAGATCGTCGAATTGAGCAACGCCGGGCCCGACCGATGCTCCGCGGGAGAACTGGAGATTGTGAGCCTCCCCATGAATCACATCACAAGCAGCCTCGGCTACCGTGTACGGTTCCCGGGAGGGTTCTCCGTCGCCTATTCGGGGGATACGGATTACTGCGAGAACCTGGTCAGACTTGCGGAAGGAACGGATCTTTTCATCTGCGAGAGCGCCTTCCCCGATGACCAAAAGGTCTCAGGGCACCTGACACCGTCGCTCGCCGGTGAAATCGCGACCCGCGCCGGGGTGAAGCGACTGGTTCTGACCCATTTCTACCCGGAATGCGACGATGCGGATATCGAGGGCCAGTGCCGCAAGAGCTATACGGGACGCCTGGATCCAGCGCAGGATCTCATGTCCTTCGACGTCCCGCCCTGAAGGCAAAACAGGAGAGCGAATAAAAAAACCGGCGTCGTCAACCGGCGCCGGCTCTGCATTTATCATTTCCCCGTCTTGATGGTGACTTTCTTTGTCTTCTCCTTGGCCTTGGCGGTCTTGGGAAGGTTGACCGTCAGGACGCCCTTGCTGAAGCCGGCATCGACCTTCCCGGCATCCACCCCATCCGGCAGGGGGATCACACGGTGGAAAGACCCGTAGGACCTCTCCATCCGGTAGAAACTTTCGCCCTTTTCTTCCTTCTCATGCTTCTTCTCCCCTTTGAGGGTCAGGGAGTCGGCGGACAGCATCACTTCCACGTCCTTCTCATCCATGCCGGGAAGCTCCGCCGTGACGGTGAAGGCCTTGTCCGATTCCTTGACATCGATGCGGGGTGCAAACTCGCCGACCCGCCCCATCTCTGCAAAGGGCCGCAGATCGGTTCCTCGGAAGAAATCGTCGAACAACCTGTTCACCTGCCGTTGCAGGGACTGCAGCGGCCAATCCTCATCACTCTCTCTCCCGCTCCAGACGGCTGGAAGGAGATCTCGAATTTTCTTGTCCATCGGTCGTACCTCCTTTCCCTTTCCATTTTCATTCCGCCCTGACGATGATTTTCTTCACCTTGACCTTCTCGGTCTTCGGCAGTGTGAGCCGCAGCACGCCGTTCTTGACCGCGGCTTCGATCCGATCCCCATCGATCTCGTCGGAAATCGTAAACGACCGCTGGTAATCGCCGACCCCGTATTCGCTGTACGCGAGCCGATACCCTTCAAAGGCGACGGGATCGACGGTTCCACTGATCGTCAGCACGTTCTTTTCCAGCGTGATGTCGACGTTCTCCTCGTTCACACCGGGCATGTCCGCGACGAGCAGGACCGCATCCTTGCTGTCATAGATATCCACACTGGGAATGTATACCCTCCCGGATCTTGTTCTCTCCGTTTCGGAAGGGGACTGTGCCTCGCGCTTCTCGATGTCTTTGGTCGCCATATCATCACCCTCCCTGTTTCATTTTGATTTGATCTGAATCTTCTTGGGTTTGTCTTCCTCGGCACGGGGCAGCGTGACCTGGAGAATGCCCCTTTCGTATTTTGCCGTCACCTTGTCCGCCTCGACCCTGAAGGGCAGCTTGACGGTTCGGGCGAAGGACCCGCTCCCCCTTTCCCGGCGATGATAACTCTCACCCTCTTTCAGGACATCGGCTTTCCGTTCACCCTTCAAGGTCAGGGTCTCGCCGATGACCGATATGTCGATGTCCTGGACATCGATGCCGGGAAGCTCCGCCGTGACGAGAACGTTCTGATCCTGGACCCAGATGTTCAGCGCCGGAGATCCCTGCGCACTCCGGGGATCGGCCTGAGTAAAAAGGCGATTCATCTCCCTGCGAAGAGTTTCGACCTCCCGGAAGGGGTCCCATCCTCTTCCCAAACGTCTAAAATCCTGCCAGAACATAGGCCATCAACCTCCTTTCCAGAATGTGTCTGTATCATATTCGTCTGTTCGTACAAACGGTCGGACCTTGCGTCTCGATCATAAATTAATAATGGCTTCGGGGTTGTCAAGACAGGGGGACTCATCGGAATGTTCCGGCGGAACGAAACAAGCGGGCAATCAGGGGGAAGGCCAATCCTTCAGCAGCATGGCGCCCCTGTATAGATAGTAGAGCCCGACCGACTGCACGACATGGTAGAGATCATTGTGGTTGAAATGCCTGTGAAGGGAGAGACCGCTCCTCTGGACAATGGCGGCGGCGAAACTGACCAGGATCCCCGCGACGACAAGACCGGGCCCCTCCCGCACCCCGGAAACAAGATCGTGCAGCATCGCCGCCAGAACGATCAGCAGGGCGGCACTGTAGAAAATGACGGCCCACAGGAACCGGTCATCGCGGAGAATGATGATCGCATAGAGGGCAATCATAACGACGCCCGACCATTCGAAGACCGGGACATGCCGGGCGGGAAAGGCGTGGCGGGCCACGGCCAGGATCAGGAAGAAAGCCGCCGCCCCCAGCGAGAGAAGTGTGACCCGCCAGATCAGCCTGCCGATCTCGACGGACAGGTGCCGCCCGATGCCGTGCGTCACGGCACCCAGAAACGCCCCGAGCCCCAGGGCCCAGAAGGCACGGGAGAAATAGAGATGGACTTTCATCCCCCCCAGTTCCTGCTGCCGGCCCAGGTGAACAGCGAAATAAACGGCCATGGCCGACAGGATCAGATCCGTCAGGGCGGTAACGGGTTCGTTGATCCAGGTTCTTCCGGGTCGGCGGGTCTCCATGGCTTCCTCCGTCCTTCTGCGCAAACTCTCTTCAGGCCGGGCGTATGTCTTCCTTCCCCCGGAACGAAAACCGCCCCTCATCATCCACGGAGAAATAGCGGACAGGGTTGGGAAGAGAGGCATACACCCTTCGAAGATCGCCGGTCGTGATGCGCATGCTCCGCGTGGGGGCGGCAGGGTTGAACATGAAATAGCCGGACCGGAAGATTTCCTCGTCGACATAGTAAGGCAGTTCTTCACTCGCATGGCCGAAGGGCGAGACGGCTCCCGGCTCGCACCCCGTCCACCGGATCAACTCCTCCAGTTTCGCGAAGCGGATATCTTTTGTCCCGAACTCTCTCTTGAACATGCGGGCGACGATCTCTTTCTCCGCCGTCGTAACGACCAGGTAGTAACGCCCCCGGGCATGGAAGAGGACGCACTTGCTGCTGGCGCCGCTCCAGCCCGCCTCCCGGCGGAATCTCAGCGAGTCTTCACATCCGCTCACGGGCGGATGATCGATTTCCTCGCCGGCAACGCCCAGGCGCCGCAGAAGTTCCTTGATCTTCTCGTAGGCATCCACGAAACTCACCCCTCCCGCGCAAGGTTTTGTCCCATTTTTATGTGAAGCGCCGGGCAGGATCAAGAAGAAAGTTCCGGCGATATCCGCCGATGCCTGAAAAGGCCTTGTCGGACCTCCGGGGATCGTGCTATGGGAATTCCCGAGTACCGTGACCCCTCATCGAAAAAAAGAGGATCCATGGCGACGTTCAGGATTGCCACGTACAACGTCAACTCCATCCGGACCCGACTGCACATCGTCATCCCCTGGATCGAGAAGAACAGACCCACGGTGATCTGCTTCCAGGAGACGAAGGTGGAGGATGACAAATTTCCGGTCGGGGCCTTCGAGGCCGCCGGCTACGCCGTGGTCTTCAGGGGGAAGAAAGGTTACAACGGTGTCGCCATCGCCTCGCTTGACAAACCCGGCGCGGTCCGGTACGGCCTCGATGACGGAGGCCCCGCCGACGAGGACCGTCTCATCCGCGGTGTCTTCTCCGGCGTCTCCGTCGTCAACACCTACGTCCCCCAGGGGGAGAAGAAGGATAGCCCCAAGTTCGCCTACAAGCTTCAGTGGTTCGAGCGTCTGAAGAAACATTTCGCCAGGCACGACTCCCCCCGGAAGCCGCTCATCTGGTGCGGCGACATCAACGTGGCCCGCGAGGAGATCGACGTGCACAACCCGAAAAGGCTGCTGGGTCACGTCGATTTCACGCCGGAAGTGTGGGAAGCTTTCGACACCGTCAAGGCCTGGGGTTTCACGGACGTCTTCAGGAAACACCACACGGGGGAGCCCGGCCACTACACCTTTTTCGATTATCGAATCCCCAAGACCGTCGAGAGGGGATTGGGATGGCGCGTGGACCATATCCTGGCCACGGCGCCCCTTGCGGCGAAGTCCGTCGACTCCTACATCGACATGAAGCCCCGGACGGCCGAGAAACCCTCTGATCACACCATCCTCGTCGCCGAGTTCAAGCTGTAATCCCATGACGGCGCCCGCCCCGAAAGAGGAAAATCTTGCGGCCGTCCTCAAAGACGGCGTGAAGACCGCCTGGCCCATCTGTCTCGGCTATTTCCCCATCGGGCTCGCCTTCGGCGTCATCGCCGGCAAAGCGGGACTGTCTCCCCTGGATATCGGCCTCATGTCCGTTCTGGTTTTCGCGGGGAGTGCCCAGTTCATCGCCGTTTCCATGCTGACCGGCGGGGCCGGCCTGATTCCCGTCGTGATGACCGCCTTTGTCGTGAACCTGAGGCACCTCCTCATGAGTTCCTCCCTGTCGGTCTTCCTGCGGGATCTGGGGGCGTGGCGGACGGCCCTTTACGGTTACGGCGTCACCGACGAGAGTTTTGCCGTCAATCTCACGAAATTCCGGGACGAAAGCTGGGACTGGAGGCGGGCCCTCGTCGTGAATCACACGTCCAATGCCGCCTGGGTGGGAAGCACCGTGATCGGCGGGTACGCGGGGGAACTGGTGCCTCCCGGCGCCTTCGGGCTGGATTACGCTCTCATTGCGATGTTCCTCTGCCTGCTCGTGTTTCAGCTGAGGGGTCCCCTCTACACGGCCGTTGCCGTCGTTTCCGGTGGTGTGGCGGTCTTGTTTTCGCTCCTCTTCCCGGGGAATTTCTACATCGTCGCAGCGTCCGTGATCGCGGCCACCCTCGGCCTCGTCTTCATCCGAAGACGGCCGGGAACCCCGGCTCTGCAAATGGGAACGGAAGAAGCCAAGTCATGAATACCGATATCCTCCTCCTTTCCTTCTTCATGGGTCTCGTCACCTACATCCCCCGATGGTTCCCCCTGGCTTTTCTCTCCAGGCGCCGGCTTCCCGGGTGGTTCACGACATGGCTCGACTTCATCCCCGTATCCATCCTGAGCGCGCTGGTGGCGCCGGCGCTGATCACATCCGGGGAGCCCCGGCACATGGATATCCTGAGACCGGAGCTCTTCGTCGCCGTGCCGACCTTCATCATCGCGCTGAAAACACGCTCCCTCGGCCTCACCGTTGTCGCAGGAATGCTTCTCTTCTGGGTCGCGGGGATGTGGCTTCGATGATCCACTCCGGTTTCCGGCGCGGTCCCTGTCCGCTTCCTGGATGTTCTTCTTCTCTGCTCTTCCTCTCGACAAAAACCTGAAAAACGTTAAAATAGAACCGTGACACTTTCGACGGGTATAACGGGGAAGAAACCATGAAAATCAATTTCACCCGCAACAACGGCCCCGTGGACGGGATCATCGATCAGTTGATGGAAACAGCCGGGGACATCCGCAGGCCGGAATTCGTCCGCGAGATGATCATCGCATCGCTCAAAGCCGGGCAGGAGGACGACGAGGGAGGGGACATCAAGCTCATGAACTCGACATTGAAGGAAATGCGCTTCACCTCCAAGGTCTTCAGCCCCTATCGGAACGTGCGCAAAGTCACCGTCTTCGGCTCCGCCCGTGTCCGGGCAGGGGACCCCCTGTACGAGATGGCCGGGCTTCTCGGGGAAAAACTCGCCGAGGCCGGCTACATGGTCATCACCGGAGGCGGCGCCGGGATCATGGAAGCCGTCAACAAGGGCGCCGGTCCCGAGCACTCCTTCGGGGTGAACATCCGCCTGCCTTTTGAAGAAAGACCGAATCCCGTGATCAAAGGCAACCCGCGGGCCATCAATTACAAGTATTTCTTCAATCGGAAGGTGGCTTTCCTCAAGGAGGCCGACGCCGTGGCGCTCTTCCCGGGCGGGTTCGGAACGCTCGACGAGGCGATGGAGGCGCTGACCCTCCTTCAAACGGGCAAACGCAACCCCATGCCGCTCGTCCTGGTGGATGAGCCCGGTGGTTCCTACTGGGAGCACGTGATCCGGTTTCTCGAAGAGGAACTCCTGACGCGCAACTTCATCTGCCCGTCGGACTTCGCGATCATCGAGCGGGTCAGCTCGGCATTATCCGCGTTGGAGACGATTCAGCGCTTTTACCGCCGGTATCACAGCATGCGCTATGTACGCGGGCGGCTCGTGATCCGCCTGACGACCCCGCTCCGCCGGGAGGAAGTTCAAAGGCTGGCAGAGCAGTTCCAGGACATCCTCGTCGCCGGTGGTGGAATTGTGTCAACAGGCGCCCTGGAAGAGGAAAGAGACGACGGGGATGTCATCGACCTGCCGAGGCTTGCGGTCGATTTCAACCGGAGGGATTTCGGCAGGCTGCGAAGCCTGATCAATGCGATCAATGATCTCTAACTCTCACCGACCGGTTCCTGCAGGGTCCCCTGAATCATGGTGTGCCGTAAAAGAAAAACCCCGCATCCCGACGAAATGCGGGGTTTTCCCGTTCATGCCCGATTTGCCGGATCCGATCAACGGACCCTGTCTCAGCGATGCACGGGCACGGGATACCACCTCTCGTGCACTATATACACGGGCCGTTCGTGATAACGACTGTACCCCCGCTTTACATGACGCGGAGGGACGTGGACATAAACCGGGCGGGCAACGACCACGGGCGCGGGACGAACCACGACCGGGGGGGAATAGACAATCATCGGCTGAGGATACGGGCCAAGATCGACATGACCGTAAAAGCCCGGCTCGACGATACGGATCGACACGCCGACACCGGCGGCCTGCGCTGCCGGGACCGCAAACAGGGTTATCGCAAGGACTAACAGAATGCGTTTCATTTTCCCTTTCCTTTCCCCGGGGTTGCCTCTCCCCGGTTTTGTTCCCACGGCTGTTGAAACAACCCGCTGCCTTTTTTGATCCGTTATAACGACCGATGGGATGTTTGGTTTACAGTCTTTCGGGATGCCCGGAACCCGGTTTAAGGCGGGGAAGAGACAATGGGGGGATCGTTCTTTTAGATGTCCGAAAATATAAACTAATCGCAGACCTCGCGGTTGCAGCGCCTTTCATCGGGCGTCTCGAAAATGGGGGACGGGATCCGGGTGGGTTTGCCGTTTGTGTCAAGGGCCAGGAAGGTCGTGCAGGCTGCAACGGTGTGCCGAGTCTCTCCCGTGAAGAGGTTTTGCGACTCGGCCCGCACACCCGTTTCCATGGAGCCCTTGGCCGCATGGTTGACGCCGGCTCTCACGGCGATGAGGTCGCCGATGAAAACGGGGTTGTGGAAATCGAGCCGGTTGATGGAGGCCGCGGCACCGTTCGAAGCGGGCTCATGCCGCGCGTCATGACGACCATGGAGTCTTTGACCTTCTTTCTTTCCATGAGCTTTTTTCTCCCGTCATTTCAACGCTGAATCGCTCTCACCGGTCCGTCTACAGGTAGGTCCGTCCTCCGGCGTAGCACCTGGCGAAATAGCTGCGGGAGACGGAGTCGACCGAGACTTTCTTGCCCCGGCCGGGCGCATGGATGAAGCGTCCATTGCCGACGTAGATGCCGACGTGTGAGACCTTCCCGTCGCGGCCGGTGCTGAAAAACACGAGATCCCCCCGGGCGAGATCGTTTCGCCCCACCGGTTCCCCGAGACGGTACTGTTCCTTCGAGGAGCGGGGAAGATCGAGACCGTTCAGCTGATACACGGCCATGGTGAGGCCGCTGCAGTCGAATCCCTCATCGGGTGAATCGCCGCCGTAATGGTAGGGGACGCCGATGAAACTCTCGGCGGTCCGCACGATCTCATCCCGCAGATAAGCCTCTCCGCGGGCATCTCTCCTGGCCGCCGCGTACTCCCCGGGGTTGACGATGAAATATTCATTGATCACGCCGGCCGACCGGAGACGACCGGCTTCCGTCCGCGCGGCCTTCTCTGTGGAAAAATCGCCGAAGCGGACTTTGTAGAGCCCCGTCCGGTAGACGAAATAGTAGGCGTTCAGCCCCTCCCGCCGCAGGGAGTCCGTGAGTCGCGCTGCGTTTTCGACCTGTGCGAAGGCACCCACCTGGATGGTGTAACCGAGCTTTGCAAGCCGGGTCTTCTTCGCCGGACGTCCCGTCTCCACGGGCTTGGCCGTTTTGCCCCCGCATGCCGAAAGAAAGAAAAAAACGAGAAGGAGGCCGACCGTCTTCCAGGGTCTCATCGTCTTGCAGGTCGGACCAGGCTTCCACACCACCGGAACGGACACTCCTTTGCGGTCGGATGAAAAAGATTGTTTCACTGCCCCGGGCCCGCTATGGGAAGAAGAAAAAACGGCCCGTTCACAAATACCAGAATTCCCCCGTTGAGGCAACCCGACAAGGTCCTTGCCTTTTGCCCTGTTCCTTTATAGTCTGTCCCCCACAGCAGGGGAAAAACCGAAATCCGGCCGCGGAGTGCCCTGATTCGTCCCTCCTCTCCCGGAGAAAGAGGTCACCCATGAACCGTTTCAGAATCCCGAAACCCGGAATCAGGAATATCCGGGGGTTGAGTCTTTTCGTCCTTCTCTTCGGTCTGCTCGTCGTTTTCCGGCAGGCCGTGGGCTTCATCGCGGACTGGTTGTGGTTCAACGAAGTGGGTTATCAGAGTGTCTTCGTCACGACCTTAAAATCCCAGATGACGATGGCCGCCGTCTTCGGCCTGGCCTTCTTTGTGTTTCTCTACGCAAATCTCTTCATCGCTTTTCGTGTTACTTCCCGACTGCCCGAAGTCGAGGCGGAGCCGCTCGTGCAGGGTATCCCCCTGAACGGGAAAAACCCCGCTATCCAGACCACAATTCTTGCCTTCTGCCTTCTCTTCGGCGCTTTTGCGGCGCTCAACGCCACGGGCCAATGGGAGAATTATCTCCGGTTCTTCAACGCCGTCCCTTTCGGCGTCAAGGACCCCGTCTTCCAGAGGGATATCGGTTTCTACGTTTTCAAACTGCCTCTTTTGAACTATCTCTTCGGGTGGTTCCTGATCCTCGTGATCATCACGACGATCGCCACGGGTGTCGCCTACCTCAGCCGGAAGGCCTTCATCCTGATACCGCCTCGAACCTGGCGGGCCGTCCCGGCTGCCAGGGCTCACCTGACGATCCTGGTTGCCCTCCTCTTTTTCTGGGGCATTTTCGGATTCTGGCTGACGCTGAACGAGATCCTCTTCGCGAAACGGGGGGTCGTCTTCGGTCCCGGCTACACGGAGATCACGACCCAGCTCTGGGTCCTCAAGGCGCTCATGGGACTCTGTTTCCTGACCGGGGCATCGATCATCGGGTCTCTTTTCCTGAGAGACGTCCGGATCCCCGCCCTGGCGATCATCCTCTTTCTGATCCTTTTTATCTTCGGCCGCGGGCTCTATCCGGCCTTTGTGCAACGATTCAAGGTCATCCCCAACGAGATCGTCCTGGAAAAACCCTACCTCGAGCGGAACATCCAGTACACGCGGATGGCCTATCAGCTCGACTTGATCGAGGAGCGGGACTTCTTCGCCGATGAGAGTCTGAACCGCGAGGACCTGCGGCGGAACGATCTGACGATCAAGAATGTCCGCCTGTGGAACGACGCACCATTGCTTCAAACCTACGGCCAGCTCCAGGAGATCCGGACGTACTATAAGTTCGTCGAGGTGGACAATGACCGCTACATGATCAACGGAGAGTACCGCCAGGTCATGCTGTCGCCGAGGGAACTCTCCTATCAGGCCCTGCCGTCCAGGACCTGGGTGAACGAACACCTGACCTACACCCACGGCTACGGCGTCGTCGTGGGTCCCGTGAACCGGGTCACCACGGAGGGGCTTCCGGAGTTTTTCATCAAGGATATCCCGCCGGTGTCGTCGGCCAACCTCCGGATCACACGTCCCGAGATCTACTACGGCGAAACGTCGAACGATTACGTCTTCGTGCGAACGAAGGCGCCGGAGTTCGATTACCCCGTGGGCGACAAGAATGTCTATTCGAAATATGAAGGGAAAGGCGGTGTTCCCCTGTCCTTCCTGCGGAAGCTTCTCTTCGCCGCCCGGTTCGGATCGGTAACCATCCTGCTCGCCAACGAGATCACCGATGAGAGCCGCATCATGTACTACCGCAAGGCCCGGGAGCGCGTGGCCCGGATCGCTCCCTTCGCGCACCTTGAGAGTGACCCCTATCTCGTTATCTCCCCGGAGGGCCGGCTCCTGTGGTTTGTCGACGGGTACACCGTGACGAATCGATTCCCTTACTCGGAGCCCCTGCCGGGAGGGGGCAACTATCTGCGTAATTCCATCAAGGCGATCGTCGACGCCTACGACGGGTCCGTCGATATCTACATCAGCGACGCGACCGACCCGATCATCCAGACCTACGACCGGATCTTCCCGGGCGTCTTCAAGCCCCTGGAGGCCATCCCCGAGGGGGTCCGCGATCACATCCGCTATCCGGGAGGGATGCTCGGCGTCCAGGCTCACATGTTCAGGGCCTATCACATGGAGGATCCCCAGGTCTTCTACAACAAGGAAGACCTCTGGGCCATTCCGGGCAAACCGGGACGCGGCGGCGAGCAGGAGATGGACCCCTACTACACGATCATGCGGCTCCCCGGGGAAAAGAAAGAGGAGTTCATCATGCTCGTGCCCTTCACGCCGAGCCGCAAGGACAACATGGCCGCGTGGATGGCCGCCCGCTGCGATATTCCCAACTACGGGAAGCTCATCGTCTACCAGTTCCCGAAACAGAGGCTGATCTATGGACCGCGCCAGATCGACGCCAGGATCGACCAGGACGCGGAGATCTCCAAACAGCTCTCTCTCTGGAACCAGCGTGGCTCGTCGGCGATCCGGGGCAGCCTCCTCGCGATCCCCATCGAGAAATCGATCCTTTACATTCAGCCCCTTTACCTCTCCGCGGAAAAGGGGCAGTTGCCGGAGCTCAAGCGGGTCATCGTTGCTTTCGGGAATTCAATTGCCATGGAGGAGACACTTGAGCTTTCGTTGCAGCGCATCTTCGGGGGCGAGCTGATCCGTGACAAGGGGGCAAGACCCGCCGCCGCAGCGCCTGTCGCGCGGCAAAAGGCGGACCGGGAACTTGCCCTGGAGGCCCTGCAGCACTACCGCAGGGCGCAGGAACACATGAAACAGGGCAACTGGGCCGCCTACGGCGAGGAGCTGCGGAAGATGGACGAGGCCCTTCGTTCCGTGGAGCGAAGGAAGTAGCAGTCTTTTATGCGGGGCCGGGCCCCGGATCTTTCGGGCGCCTGTGGCTCCCCTCGTAGAGTTCATACTCGAGGAGGCGGCACTCGATGGGACCGTTGTAAAAGGGCATCCGGCGGGATGTCCGGAGTCCCACCTTCTTGGCAAGGCCGAGGTTCCCGGTAAAGATGCAACCACGATATCCCCGGCACCGGTTTTTGAAGAAATCCCCGACGGCCCCGTAAACACTTTCGAGGGCGTTGATCTCACCCATCCGCTCGCCGTATTCCGGGTTCAGGATGACAACCCCGCCGCCTCCGGGGACGGGGGTCTGCCGGAAATCGCAGACGCGAAAATCGATGAGATGATCCACGCCGGCCGTCCGTGCATTCTGCCTGGCCGCCTCGACGGCCTCGGGCCGGATGTCCGTGGCGATAATCCGGCCTTTCAGCGTCTTTTCGGCCGATGTTTTCAGTCTGCGCCGGGTCTTGCCGTAGTCACCCTCGTCGAATCCCCTGATGTGCATGAAGCCGAAGTTCCCCCGCTGAAGCCCCGGCGCCCGACGAAGGGCGATGAGGACCCCCTCGATGGCGAGGGTACCGCTCCCGCACATGGGATTGACGAGATTCCCTTCCCCTCTCCAGCGGGCCGTCAAAAGAACGGCGGCGGCAAGGGTTTCCTGCATGGGAGCTTCCAGCGGTATCTTGCGGTAGCCCCTCCGGGATAGGGGCTCCCCGGAAGTGTCGAGATAGAGCCGGGCACGCTCACCCGCCCAGTGGAGGTGGACGACGGCGGCATGCCGGTCCGGACCGGAGTCGGGTCTTCGCCCCTTGCGTTCCCGTATGCGGTCCACGATGGCGTCCTTCGTCTTCACGGCGGCAAAGCGCGAGTCGCTGACGGCCGTTGTGTCCCCGGTGACCGTGACGGAGAGGTAACCGTCGTCGTCGATGATATCCTCCCAGGCTGTTTCGGAGACCGCGCGGTAGAGGTCCCGGGCGTTTCCGGCCGGGAAAGCTTTCAGGAAGTAAAGGACGCGCTGCCCCGTGCGAATCGAGAGATTGAGCGGGATCGTGTCGGAAAGGGTGCCTTCCGTTTCGACGACGGCATCCCCCTCGGACAGGACCGGGAAGGAGAGGTCCCGGAGCTCCCCTGCGAGCACGGGCGCGACCCCGCGGGCGCAGGTGATCAGGATGGACCTTCTCTCGGACCAAAGAGGCATCTTCGTACTCTCCCAAAGCGAGGCGGAAGGTTTTATAAATCACAGACAAAGGGTCAAGTAAAGAGGATTCGGCCACACGAGAAACCCCTTGCGAAATGAAAAACTTGTGATAAAGAAGGAACTTCGGTTATTGCCCAACAGGAGACATGTATGATCGACGAGAAGCACCTGGACAACATCCGACTCTCTTCCGCACCCATCGGGCAGAGAATCATGGCATACCTTGTTCTGGGTCCCAACTATCACATTTTCCAGCACGTTGAAATCCGTCTCGAGAACGTGGAGAGGATCCCCCCCAATGAGACGGTCATCTTTGCCATGAACCACACCGACCGTTACAATTACTGGCCCTTCCAGTACCAGCTCTGGAGGCTGCGTTTTCCCTACACGACGGTCTGGGCCAAGGGAAAGTACTATCGGAACAGGGCCGTCGGGAAGTTTCTGGACGCCTGCAACGTCATTCCCGTGCCCTCCATGGGATATCTGGTGGAGGAGTTCTACAAGCGGCGTTTCAGCCGGAAGATCGGGAAGGAAGAATACCGGGTTATCAAGGACTGGATCGACGGGAAAATCGACGAAGCCGCATCGCTGATGAAACTGAAAGCGGAGACGCTGACCCTCTTCAAGCAGAGCTTCATCGAGCACCTCAAGGACTATCACCAGACGCTTATGGAGAAAGTGGCCGAACTGAGCACGAAAGCGGTCAAGGAGTGGAACCTGAATCTCATCATTTTCCCCGAGGGGACTCGCTCGCTGAGGCTCGGCGTGGGAAGAACGGGGCTTGCCCAGATCGCCCTTTACTCGGGCAAGAAAATCATTCCCGTGGGGTGCAACAACTCCGACCTCGTGTACAAAGGCTCTCTCCCCTTCGCGAAAACAGGCGCCATCACATACCGTATCGGGGAGCCGATGTCCGTGGAGGGGGCGCTGAAGGAGTTTCGCATCACGGAACCCTTCAAACTCTTCTCCAGGGAGTCCCAGCAGAAATTTCAGGCCCAGTTCGAAGGGGTGACAAAGATCGTCATGGACCGCATCAACGAGTTGCTCGACGAGAGGCACAGGCGGCCTGAAAGCCGCTGAAAACGAAAGACGTTGAGCGGTTGAGTAGATGAGAACCCGGGATGAAACTTCTCGGCTCGTCTCACCTTCTTCATTTCCCGTCTTCCGTCCTTACCGGTCGCCTTGCATCCGGCCCTTTTTGACCGGCCTGCAGGTCAGCCCTCCTTTACTTTTTTCTTTCGTCCCATTTTCACCGCGCACAGATCCCCGCACATCGTGCAGCCCTTTTCTCCGGCGCTTTCGCTCCTCTCGAGCCAGGCTCTCGAGCGGACCGGGTCGAGGGAGGCCTCGATCTGACCGTCCCAGTCAAATGCCTTCCGGCAGCGGGCCATGCGGTGGTCCCGATCGATCGCACCGGGAATGCCCTTGGCGATGTCTGCGATGTGAGCGGCGATCTTCGAAGCGATCACCCCTTCCCGGACGTCGTCGAGGGTGGGAAGACGCAGGTGCTCCGACGGGGTGACGTAACAGAGGAAGTCGGCGCCGGCCCATCCGGCGATGGCCCCGCCGATGGCCGCCGTGATGTGGTCGTAGCCGGGGGCGACGTCCGTGGGGAGGGGCCCCAGGACATAGAAGGGCGCCCCGTTGCAGAGGCTCTTCTCCATGAGGACGTTGGCCTTGATCTCCTGGATCGGCACATGGCCGGGGCCTTCGATCATGACCTGGACGCCCTGTTCCCTCGCCCGGCGGGTCAGCTCCCCCAGGAGAATGAGTTCCTGCACCTGGCCCCGGTCCGTGGCGTCGGCAAGGCATCCCGGCCGAAGCCCGTCGCCGAGACTCAGCACCATGTCGTATTTCTTCGCAATCGCAAGGAGCCTATCGTACTCCTCGTAGAGCGGGTTTTCCCTGTTGTTGAAATCCATCCAGTGAGCGAGAATGGATCCCCCCCGGCTCACGATCCCCAGCAGCCTTCCCTGCTGTTCGATCCGGGTGACGCTCTGCCCTGTAACCCCGCAGTGGACGGTGATGAAATCCACGCCATCCCCGCCGTTTTCCTCGATCGCCCGGAAGAGATCGTCCGCCGTCATCTCCACAATCGCCTTGCCCGCCTTCACGGCCGCCACGGCGGCCTGGTAGATGGGCACGGTCCCCACGGGGACGGTCGATGCGCCGATGACGGCGCGCCGGATCGCCCCGAGATCGCCGCCCGTGGAGAGGTCCATGACCGTATCCGTCCCCGCGGCAATGGAGACGCGGACTTTTTCGAGCTCCAGAGCCGTATCTGTCCTGTCCTTCGATGTCCCGATGTTGGTGTTGATCTTCGTCCGGAGGCCTTTGCCGATCGCGAGGGGGGGAATCTTTCCATGCCGGTTGTTGCGGATGACGACGATGGTGCCGTCTTCGACGCCCTTCCGGATGAACCCGGGCTCGACACCCTCACTCCGGGCGCAGGCGGCCATCTCCTCCGAGACGATCCCCTTTCGCGCCGCTTCCAACTGTGTGCGGTTGCCTTTCATGATGGATTTCCGTTTCAGCCCCCGGCCAGGATTTGTTCAGCCGCTTTGCGACCCGACAGGAGCATTCCGCCGAAGATGGGCCCCATGCGCGGCCCCCCGAAGGCGGCGTTGGCCGACATGCCGGCCACGTAGACGCCGGGGCAGATTTCCCGGGTGTTGTCGATCGTCAATCGTTCGGCCTTTTCCGACCACATGGAGCGCTCCCCCAAGAGCTTGCCCGTCGACGTGTTGAGCGTCACGTCGGCCTTGCGCTCGATGACGCGCAGTACCTCCGTGTCGTGCCCCGTGGCGTCGATGACGGCCTTCGCGTGGATCGTCAGCGGGTCGACGTGAAGCCCCGCCATCTCCACGGGCGACCAGGTGATGACGAGCCCCATGACGCGGTTGTCGCGGATCACCACGTCCTCGACGGTGATGCAGTTGAAGACCTTCGCGCCGGCCTGGATGGCCCGGGAGCAGATCGTCGTGACCGCCTCGATGGCATCGGCGGTGAAATAGCCGGGCTCGTATTCCTCCGTCCGTACCCCGAAGTGATCGAGGATCCCCTTGGCCTCGGCCTGGACGACGATCTCGTTGAACATCATCCCGCCGCCCCACATGCCGCCGCCGATGCTGAGCTTTCTTTCGTAGAGGGCGACCTTCTTCCCCGCCTTCGCCAGGAAGTAGGCCGCGACGAGACCCGCGGGTCCACCGCCGACGACGGCCACATCGACGTCGAGGTGCGTCAGCATTTTCTTTATGTATGTCTCGACGATAGCCCGGGTGATGGTGACTTCGTTGAGCGGCATATTTCAAGCCCTCCTTCCTCCAGCCAATCCCAGATCAGCTTCGCGTTTACACCGGCATGAGCCGGCAGTTTATGAAGTTGGGCGGTGAGGAAGCTCGAATCGGTACTTACATCTCTTTTTTTGTCTTTTCCGCTCTTCCTACCTTCTGCTCTTCCCAGCTTCGTTATTTACGCAGCGCCTTCGACACCCTGAGCACCTTTTCCGCCACTTCGGCGGGGTTTCTCCCGAGGACGCGGATCATGGGTTCCTTGCCGATGTCTCCGCGGTCGAAGACGGCGTCCGGAACACCATTGAATCGTTTCAGGGCGTGAACGGTCCCCCATTCCAGTGAAGAACCCTCTCTGGCCTTCACATCGGGGGGTTCATCCGCCCTGTCGAAGCTCGCCATCCGGTACCCGAGTGTCCGGAGCGCATCCAGAACCTCCTCGGAAAAACAGATATTCATGGCCGACCGATAGTCGACGTCGAAGCTCATGACCGCAAGGATGACCTTCGCGATGTGGCGTGAGGCCCCGAAAGCCGGGTCGTGAAGGGCCTCGGCCTGTTCCCCCACGCGAACGATGCGGCCGGGAACGGCGGCCACATCGGCGTCGGAAACGGCAAAGGGGAGGGCGTAACCGAAATTGGACTGGACTTCGGGAATGATATTGCCCACCCTTTCCTTGCGGAGTTTCCCGATGGCATTCTTCAGTTCCTCGATGCAACTGTACCGTTCGCACTGCCGGATGAGCGGCGCGTAATGGTTCGTCGGCCCCTGGCCGCCTCCGATGGCGAAGCCGTGGCGGATCGTCTCCGTCACATAGATTTTCGCCCTCGTCACGGCTTCCTGCACGGACCTTCCTTTCGCGAGTTCCGTTGCAATGGCCGAGGCAAAGGTGCAGCCCGTCCCGTGGGTGTGCCTTGTATCAATGCGCGGAGACGAAAGGGGATGAAATGTCTTGCCGTCGTACAGCAGGTCCAGGGCATCGCCCGCAAGGTGCCCCCCCTTGACCACCACGTGCCGTACGCCGAGTTTGTGGATGGCCGCTGCGGCGTTTCTCATATCGTCGACGTTGGATATGCCCATCCCCGTCAGCACCTGCGCCTCGGGGATGTTGGGTGTAACCACGAGGGCAAGCGGGAGGAGTTCCTTGATCAGTGTCTCCCTTGCGTCGTCCCGCAGGAGTTTTCCGCCGCCCTTCGCCACCATGACGGGGTCGACAACGAGCTTTTCGATCCCGTACTGACGGATTTTTCTCGCCACCGTCCGGATGATGTCCGCCGATGAAATCATCCCCGTCTTCACCGCATCGACGCCGATGTCCGATACCACGGAATCGAACTGTTTCTCGATGAAATCGACGGGAATCTCGTACACCCCCTGCACACCCAGCGTATTCTGCGCCGTGAGGGCCGTAATTACCGTCATGCCGAAACCCCCGAGGGCCGAAATGGTCTTGAGGTCGGCCTGGATACCCGCACCGCCTCCCGAGTCGGATCCCGCCACAGTCAATACTCTTATCGCTTTCATTGCTTCATCTCCGTCACCTGGATTTTCCCCGGGGAAAAGAGGATCGAGGTCGTCTTCGATGAAATCAGCGACCGCTTGACGGCGAAGGTTGGAAAATTTGTGGACACCAAAAAAAAAAGGCACGGCCTGGCAATCCAGGATGTGCCCTACGATGTCCGGATTTTCACAACCGCTCCCTACGCTGGCATTACCCAGGTCAGGTTCAAGGGGTATGATCTCAGCCGCTCGGGCACCCCCAGGCTTTTTTCTTATATACCCTTTTTCCCCCCGATGATCAAGACGATATTCTAACCCGCCTGCCGGGGTATCCCGGGCGGGGTCAGCCGATCCCGAAAAGGACCCTCGCGCCTTCGGAGGTCACCCTGGCCACTTCCTCGAGCGGCACCCCCTTGATCTCCGAGATGCGGCGGGCGGTGTAAAGAACGTAGGCAGGCTCGTTTCGCTTGCCCCGCTTCGGCACGGGCGTGAGATAGGGGCAATCCGTTTCGACGAGGAGGCTCCGGAGGGGGAGGTTGCGGACAATCGACCTCAGGCGTTCGTTCTTCTCATAGGTGATCGTCCCCGGTATGGAAATGTAGAAACCCATGTCCAGACACTGCCTGGCCATGGCCTCGTCGCCGGAAAAGCAGTGGATGACCCCTCTTTTTTTACCCGGCCGGCGCTTCAGGGCTTCCAGGGTTTCCCGGTGGGCGTCCCGGTCGTGGATCACGACGGGAAGCCCCAGGGCGTCGGCCACCTCGAGCTGTTCCTCGAACCGCTTGATCTGCCAGTTCCGCGGCGAGAGGTTTCGGAAGAAATCGAGGCCGATCTCCCCGTAGGCAACGACCTTCGGTGATTTCGCAAGTGTCTCGAGGGTGTCGTAGGTCCGGCCGTCGATGTGCTTCACCTCGTGGGGGTGAATGCCGATGGAGGCGTAGACCGATTCGTACCGGCCGGCGATGTCGACGGCTTTCCGGCACTCCGCGAGGGTCGTCCCGACGGTGACGATGTGCCGGACACCGGCCTCCTGCGCCCGGCGGATGACGGCATCACGGTCCCGGTCAAAGGCGCTCATCTCCAGGTGAGCGTGGGTGTCGACGACGAAAGCTTCCGGCGGCATGCTACGTCTTCTTTCTTCGTTTCACCGGTTCGATGATCACCTCCACGGCGTTGTCCGACGCGTCAGGGACGTTCTTCAAATAAGATTTCAGCGCCTGAGGTGTCATCTCCCCGCGGACGATCTTCAGGGCGACGATCCTCCTGTCCAACAAGTCCTCATGCTTTGCCTTCTCCTTTTTCATCTCTCGGTCCCCTCCCTGATCCGATGGACTTTCCTGACATTTACAAGAAACGGAACATCGATCCCTAATCACGGAGCCTGGGATCGAGGGTGTCCCGGATTCCCTCGCCCAGCATGTTGTAGCCGAGCACCGTCACCAGGATGGCCAGCCCCGGGAACAGGGACAGCCACCAGGCGATATCGATGTTGTCTTTCCCCGCCGTGAGGATGTTCCCCCAGCTCGGTGTAGGGGGCTGGACGCCGATCCCGAGAAAGCTCAGGGCGGACTCCGTGAGAATGGCCCCGGCGATGCCCAGAGTCGCCGCCACGAGGATCGAGGCCATGGCGTTCGGCAGGATGTGAACGAAGATGATTCTGAAATCGCTGGCGCCGATCGCCCTCGCGGCCTGCACGAAATCCCTCTCCTTCAGGCTGATGAAATCGGCCCGGACGAGGCGCGTGATGCCCATCCAGCCGGTGATCCCGATGATGATCATGATGTTCCATATGGAGGGCTCCAGCACGGCGATGACCGCCAGGATGAGAAAGAACGTGGGGAAGCACAGCATGATGTCCACGAACCGCATGATGAACGCGTCCACCCCGCGGCCGTAATACCCCGCTACGGCGCCGAGCAGGGTCCCGATGAGAATGGCAATTCCCGTGGAGACGAATCCGACCTTGAGGGAGATCTGCGATCCCCAGATCATCCGGCTCAGAACGTCACGCCCCAGTTGATCCGTCCCCAGCCAGTGCTTCGCCGACGGTGCGGCGAGGATGTTGTCGAGGTGAATCTCCGTCGGGTCGTAGGGGGAGATCCAGGGTGCAAAAAGTGAGACGACGAAGAGGCATACCACGATGATCGCTCCCGCGAGGGCCAGTTCGTTTTTTGCGAATCGCCGCCAGAAATCTCTTTCCATCCGTTGAACCCTCCGGGACGAAGGCGTCCCGACTGCAGCACACAGACCCCCTTCAGGAGATCCGGATTCTCGGGTCGGCCAGGGCGTAGGAGATGTCGGCCAGGAGATTCCCCAGAAGGGTCAACACGGCCCCGATCACCAGAATGCCCATGACGACGGGGTAGTCCCGGGACATGACGGACATGTAGAAGAGCTGGCCCATTCCGGGAATACCGAATATGGTCTCAAAGATCACGCTTCCGCCGATCAGCCCCGGCACGGAAAGCCCCAGGAGCGTGATGACGGGCAGAAGCGCATTCCGCAGCGCGTGTTTGTAGATCACCGTCCGTTCCGACAGGCCCTTGGCCCGGGCCGTCACGATGTAATCCTGCCGGATGACCTCGAGCATGTTGGAACGCATGTATCGGGAAAGCCCCGCGAGCCCTCCGAAGGCGGCGAGTGTCACGGGAAGAATGAGGTGCTTGAGCAGGTCGAGCGCAGCCGCAAGCGGCGGCATGTACTCGTAATTCAGGGAACGGAGACCCGAGATGGGCAACCAGTCGAGATTCACCCCGAAGAGGATCATCAGCAGGAGGGCCAGCCAGAAGGTGGGGACGGCAAAGCCCACGAAGACGAAGACACCGGTCAGTTTGTCGAAGAGAGAGCCCTGGTGCACCGCCGACAGCACGCCGATGGGGATCGCGAGCGACAGGATCAGGAGCATGGACAGGATGTTCAGGGAAATGGTGACGGGGAGCCGCTCGAGGATCTTGTCGGAAACCTTCCTGCGATCGGGCGAGAAGGATGTCCCCAGGTCGAGGACGGCGAGCTTCCGCACCCAGAGGAAGTACTGGATGTGGAGGGGCTTGTCAAGGTCGTACATCGCCCTCAGGCGCTCCCTCAGCTCGGCAGAGGCCCTGGGGTTCATCTGGGTCTGAAGGTCCGTCGGCGAGCCGGGGGCAAGGTGCATGACGGAGAAGCAGATGATCGTGATCCCGAAGAGGAGGGGGATCATGAAGACGATTCTTCTCAGCGTGTAACGAAGCACGGAGCGCTCCCCTACCCTCGACCCACACAGATATAGACGAACCCCTTGTGCTTCATCTCCACGGGGTCGTACTGATTCCGGCCGTCAAAGATCACCGGCGTTTTCAGCAGCTTCTTCACCCGTTCAAAGTCCGGCTTCCGGAACAGGCGCCATTCCGTCAGAAGGAGCAGGGCATCGGCACCGGCCAGGGTGTCGTAAGGGTTGTCGCAATAGGTCACGTTCGGGTTTTCGCCCAGCACCCTCTTGGCGCTGGGGATCGCCTCGGGGTCGTAGGCCTGAACCCTGGCCCCTTCTTGCACCAGGATCGACAGGATGGCGAGCGCCGGCGATTCCCGAACGTCATCGGTGTTCGGTTTGAAGGCAAGACCCCAGACAGCGAGGGCCTTTCCCCTGATTCCCCCGCGGTCCTCGAAATACTGAATCACCTTGCCCGCCATGATCAGGCGCTGGCGCCGGTTGACGTCGTCGACGGCCACGAGCAGCCCCGGATCCCATTGGTTCTCCTTCGCCGTGTTGATGAGGGCTTTCATGTCCTTGGGAAAACAGGACCCGCCGTAGCCGATCCCCGGATAGATGAAGCTGTAGCCGATCCGGCGGTCGGATCCGATCCCCCTGCGCACGAGGGACACATCGGCGCCCACCCGCTCGCAGATGTTTGCGATCTCGTTCATGAATGAAATGCGGGTGGCGAGCATCGCGTTGGCGGCGTACTTCGTCATCTCCGCGCTCCGGTTGTCCATGATGATCAGCTTTTCCCGCTCCATGGCAAAGGGCGAGTAGAGTTCCTTCATGAGTTCGGCCGTTCGCACGTTATCCGTCCCGATGACGACGCGGTCCGGCTTCATGAAGTCGTTGATGGCGTCCCCCTCTTTCAGAAACTCGGGGTTGGAGACCACGTCAAACTCGACGGTGAGCCCCCGGGCGGCCAGTCTCGCCTGGATGATCTTCTTGACCCTGTCGCAGGTCCCGACGGGGACCGTCGATTTCAGAACGACGATCTTGTACTCCTCGATGAACTCGCCGACTTCCCGGGCGACGTTCTCGACATAGGTCGTATCCGCCGCGCCGTTTTCGTCCTGCGGCGTGCCCACGGCGATGAAGACCACGAGCGCATTTCGGACGGCCTCCTCCAGGGCCGTCGTGAACTTCAGCCGCCCGTCCTCGTAATTTCTTTTCACCATCGACTCGAGGCCCGGTTCGAAGATCGGTATGATGCTTTTCTTCAGGTTCTCGATTTTCTTTTCATCTACATCGACGCAGATCACCTCGTTTCCCATCTCGGCAAAACAGGCGGCGGCGACGAGTCCCACATACCCTGCCCCGACAAACGCAAGCTTCATAGGTTCCCTCCCGGATGATCCAATAAGTTCGTCTCCCGGATATACGCCAGCGTATCCCAGAGGTTCTGTTCCGTATGCGGTTCGACCGTCACAATGGGGGATATCCCTTTTCCCCGGAGAAAGGCGAAAAGTCGATCGAAGGGAAAATTCCCCTTCCCCACGGGCAGATGATCATCGGTCGAACCCTCATTGTCGTGGAGGTGCAGTTCCCCCACATATCGCCCCAGCCTCTCGAGCCACAGGGTGAGATCGGTCTTCGAGTAGGCGTTGAAATGCCCCGTGTCGAAACAAAAACGCAGGCAGGGGGAGTTCACCTGATCGAGGAGGGCCCCCAGGCAGCCGGGATCGGATTCATAAACATTCTCGAGCATGATGACGGTATTCATGTCCTTCGCCTTTTCCGAGAACATCCTCCAGGTCAGGACGCTGTTTTCGAGCCAGCGGGCACCGGTGGTCACGTAGTAGCGTTCATCAAAGGACGGATGACAGACAACGGAACTGGGCTGAAAGGCGGGCACCAGGTCAAAGACCTGGTTCAGTCGGTCGATCGTTACCTGACGGATCCGCGGGTCCAGGGCCCCGGGCCTCAGATCCATGAACGGTGCATGAAAGGTGATGCGAACCCCCGTTTCCCGCAGGATATCGGCCACGCGAAGAAATTCTCCCCTGGGCGTGCCGTCGAGGACATGGCAGTTGAAGCCGATTTCGGGATTGATCTTCTCTTTGACGACAATGGGGAGATACTGGTGAAGGAGCTGCTGGAAGGGAAGGTTCACTTGTATTTTTTTAAGGATATCGCGCATGACGGCCTTTCAGCACTTCATGAACCCGGCGAGCGGTTTTGTACCATACCGGGGGTGATTAAACAACCGCGAATTGGTGTTGCCGTGGCGACCGGGGTCGAACGGAAGGAATTCCGTCACCCGGCCGCCACGAACCCACCCGGGCATTTTCAGTTTGACAGTATAGTAAAAATCTGCTAGCAAAACAAGGGCTTATCCATTACCTGAAGAATCGGGGCATCCGGCGGCAGGGCAGGGTTATTTGAAAAGAAAAAAAGACGATACGAAGAAAAAAGTCCTTCTTTGCGTTAATGCGGCCCTTGAAAAAAAGGCGAAGGATATCACCATATTGAACATGCAAAAGGTGACCTCCTTCACCGATTACGCCATCATCTGTAGCGGTAATTCCGACCGGCAGGTTCAGAGCATCGCCCAGGCCATCGAGGAACACATGAAGAAAAACGGTTTTCTGCCTCTCGGCATCGAGGGGGAAAAAACGGCCCGGTGGATCCTCATGGACTACGCCGACATCATCGTTCATGTCTTCTACGAACCTGTCCGGGATTTCTACGATATCGAGCGACTCTGGTCGGATGCCCCTCGAATGGAAGTCGAAAACGACACCGACAGAGTAACCCGCCTCCGCAAGGGGATGTGATTCTTGAAAACGATCCTGAGAGGCCTCGCCGACGTTCTCTTTCCGCCGGCATGCGTCGTCTGCGGAGAGATCCTTGACGAGGACCTCCCCTTTTCGTTCTGCCGCGACTGTTTCTCCGGAATCCGGTTCATTGACCCCCCCCTGTGCCCCGGCTGCGGTATGCCCTACGCCGCCGGGTCGGCGAGTGATCACCCCTGCGGGGACTGTCTCTCCCGGAAACAGCACTTCACCGCCGCCCGCTCCCTGGGCGTTTACGAGAATGCGCTCCTCAAGGCCATTCAGCGCTTCAAGTACCAGGGCAGCCTCCATGTCGGGGAGGCGCTGGGTTCCCTCATGGCATCCCATCTCTATCCGGCCTTCGACAGGACCGAATACGACGTGATCATGCCCGTCCCCCTTCACGTGAACCGGCTCAGGGAAAGGGGGTTCAATCAGTCCCTGCTGCTCGCCAGGGCCATCGCTCGGACGTCCCCGGCCGAGCTTGACTTCACAACCCTTCGGAGAGCCGTGGGTACGGCGTCCCAGACCGGGCTCAAGAAGGAGGATCGTGCGAAAAACGTGCGCGGGGCTTTCGAACTTGCGGACGGATCCCGCGTGAAAGGAAAGAAAGTGCTTGTCATCGACGACGTCTACACGACGGGCAGCACCGTCCGGGAGTGTGCACGGGTTTTAATGAAAGGGGGCGCCGGAAGCGTGGGGGTCCTCACCCTCGCGCGGGCCCTGTAGGCAGGAGGGTCTATGGGTCGGATACTTTCACGGGTCGAACTGAAGAAGGAAGTTGAAAAACTGAAGCAGGCGGGGAAAAAGATCGTCTTCACGAACGGCTGTTTCGACATTCTCCACACCGGCCACACGCGCTACCTGAGAGAGGCCAGGAAACTCGGCGATGTTCTCGTTCTGGGGTTAAACAGTGACGACTCGATCCGCTCCATCAAAGGAGAAAAAAGACCGATTGTGCCCGAGGCGGAGCGCGCCGATGTCCTGTCGTCGCTCGAGTCGGTCGACTATCTCACCATCTTCAACGAACTCACTCCTCTGGAACTCATCGAGCTTCTGAAACCGGACGTGCTCGTGAAAGGCGGGAACTGGGCCGAGAAGGATATCGTGGGCGGGGACGCCGTCAGGAAATGGGGGGGTACGGTGGCCGTCATCCCTGAAATCAAAGGCGCCTCCACAACCAACATCATTGAGAAGATCATGCAGGTATACGGCGGTCGGAAATGAGAGTCCATGCCCTTGCGTTGCAGCCGGGAAAGGAATTTTTTTTCTTTACAAACTTTCTATTTTTCTGTATACGATATCGCTTCAAAATAGCGAAAGAGCCTTTCGCAAGTGGGGATTTCGCCGGATGAAACCTGAAAAAATAAAATATTTCAGGAAACTTCTGAATCAGAAAATCAACGAGCTTCTGACGGAGGCGGGCAAGACGGTCTCCGAGATGACGGACGAGAAGGAGAACTTCCCCGATCCCAATGACAGGGCATCCCTGGAGTCGGACAGAAACTTCGAACTCAGGATCAGAGACCGCGAGCGGAAACTGATCGGCAAGATGCAGGAAGCCCTCAAAAGGATCGACGAGGGCACCTTCGGGATCTGCGAGAAGTGCGGAGGGCCCATCTCCGAAAAAAGGTTGATGGCGAGACCCGTCACGACCCACTGCATCGACTGCAAGACCAGGGAAGAGAAGCTCGAAAAACTCAGGGGCGAGTGACCACTTCTCCCGTCCCTCCAGAGAAGCCCTTACCGAAACTATCCCTTCTTCTGCTGAATCATGTCAAGCCGGGCTGTTCCTTGCGCCGCGGAGTGCGTGTCCCCCCGGGTAACATGGAATGTGGGGCCATTCGCCCCGATTCCGTCGCTTCAAATCCTCACCGTATTGGGATATAATCCCCCCACTTTTGCGGGAGCGGGAGAGAATGTTCGTCGAAGTTGCCGTCAACATCAGATCACCGAAGACCTTTTTCTACAGGGTACCCGGGGGTCTTGAAAAATCCGTCGCCGTCGGGAAGCGCGTCTTCGTCCCTCTCGGAAAACGATCCGTCACGGGCTACACGATTCAATGTCTCGAAGCGGTGTCCCTAGGGGAAACAAAAGAGATCCTCGAGATCATGGATCCCGAGCCCCTCTTCAGCGAGGAGGACCTGCATTTTTACCGCTGGGCTGCGGACTATTACCTCTACCCCCTGGGGAAGATGCTCGGGGAGGTCCTGCCCGTCGGCATCGACATCGAAAGTTACCTGTGGGTCACCCCGATAAACGGGTCCGGCAAGGCTTCGGAGAAGGAATTGTCCGCGGGCCAGCGCCGGATCCTGTCGATCCTCGCCGGCGTACCGGCAGGCATGTCCCTCAGGGAACTCGGCCGGAAGACAGGAAAGAAATCTCTCGCCGCGGACCTGAAGCCGCTTCAGGAAAAACAGCGAATCCTCGTCGAAGAACGGCTGACCCGGCCTCGCGTGAGCGCGAAAAAAGAGAAGTTCGTGTCCCCCGTCGGCGAAGCCGTGACCCCGGAGGACCTCCCGGAGAGCCAGAAGAGGATTCTGGATTTCATCAAAGACCGCGGATGCCTCGCCCTCTCGGAGATTTCCGTCAACTTCAGGAACGCCCGTCAGGCTGTTGAGAAACTGGCCCGCAGGGGCCTCGCCCGCACCTGGGAGCAGGAGACGTACAGGGCACCGGGGTGCCCCCCGGAGATTCACCGCCTGACGGAGGAGATCCGGCTGAACACCGAACAGGAAGCGGCGCTGAAAGAGATCAACGCCGGTCTTTCCTCCGGGCGATTTTCCTCTTATCTTCTCCACGGGGTGACCGGAAGCGGAAAAACGGAAGTCTACCTGAAGGCCGTCAGCGAGGTCCTGAAGGGAAAGGGCAGCGTCATCTATCTGGTCCCCGAAATCGCACTGACCCCTCAGCTCCAGAGCCGGTTGCGGCGGCGATTCGGAGATGGCGAGACCGCCGTCCTGCACAGCGGCGTATCCGCCGGGGCACGATACGACCAGTGGCGCCGGATTCAAAGAGGGGAGCTGAGAATCATTCTGGGTGCCCGGTCGGCCATTTTCGCGCCGGTCCGGAACCTGAAGCTGATCATCGTCGATGAGGAGCACGACGGCGCCTACAAGCAGGACGAGCGCATGCCTTACAATGCCAGGGACCTGGCGGTCGTGAGGGCCAAACTGAACGGCGCCGTCGCGATCCTGGGTTCCGCAACCCCCGGCATCCAGACCTGCTTCAACACCCGGCAGAAGGCGTTCCGTTATCTGGGACTGCCCCGGCGCGTCGAAGAGCGGCCGCTGCCCGGTGTTCTCGTCGTGGACATGAAAAACGAACGGGACGAAAACGGGAAAATCCGAATCCTCTCCAGGACGCTCAGGGACGCCCTGGGGGAGGAACTTCAGCGCCGCAGGCAATCCCTTCTTTTCCTCAACCGGCGCGGGTTCACGACCTTCATGCACTGCTCGGAATGCGGCCACGTCTTTCATTGCCCGGGCTGCGCCGTGTCACTGACCTTTCATCAGAGGGAGGAGGTTCTGAAGTGCCATTATTGCGATTTCGTCATGAAGATCCCCCCCCGCTGCCCTTCCTGTCAGAAGGAGGCGATTCAGGGCTTCGGTCTGGGAACGGAAAAACTCGAGGAGGAGGTCCGGGGCTGTTTCCCCCACGCCCGGGTGAGGCGGATGGACAGCGACACGACGGCCCGGAAAGGGGCCTTCGACAGGATACTCAAAGACCTGCACGACGGAGAAATCGACATTCTGGTCGGGACCCAGATGATCGCGAAGGGTCATGATTATCCGAATGTCACTCTCGTCGGTGTCGTGTCGGCAGATACGGCTCTGAACATCCCGGATTTTCGGGCATCGGAAAAAACCTTCCAGATCCTGACCCAGGTGTCGGGGCGGGGCGGCAGAGGCGACATGCCCGGACGGGTGATCATCCAGACATTGAATCCGTCTCATTATGCCATAGAACGGGCGAAGGAACACGACTATCAGGGGTTTTACAAGGAGGAGATCGTCCTGCGACAGGCGGCCGGATATCCGCCCTTCTCGAGAATGATCCAGTTTCTGATCACCGGCCTGAACCGCGACAGGACGGCGGAAAACGCCGAGAGGGTCGCCGGAAAGGCCCGGAATGTCCTGCAGTCGAATGAGAGGTACGACGGCATCTCGATGAGCGGCCCTGTCGAGGCGCCCATCGCGAGAATCAGAGGCAGGCACCGGTGGCAGATCCTGATCAGGGGGCGGAATGCGCGGCTTCTGCAGCAACTGACGAAGAAGATCCTATCGGGCGTGAATGCGCCGGGCTGCGAAATCAGAGTGGATGTGGATCCGGTGAATTTTATGTGATAACTGCAGGCGTACGGCATAAGGCGAAAGGCGAGGATGAGGCGCATCCGAATTTTGCCTCCCCATCCTTATCCTTAAGCCATTGAAGGGTCGAACATGTCCAACAACAAGCCCCGCATACTGTTCATGGGAACGCCGGAGTTCTCGGTCCCGTCGCTTGAGCTTCTGGTCGAGAAGACCTATCCGGTCATCGGTGTTGTCACCCAGCCCGATCGGCCCAAGGGGCGCGGCCGGCGCCTCATCTCCTCGCCGGTGAAGGAGGCGGCCGAAAGGCACGGCCTCGCCGTCCTGCAGCCCGAAAGAGTCCGGGCCCCGGAGTTTTTGGAGATTTTCCGCGGTCTTGCACCCGACATGATCGTCCTCGTCGCCTTCGGCCAGATCCTGCCGAAGGACATCATCGACAGCCCTCCGCTGGGCTGCGTCAACGTCCATCCCTCGCTTCTTCCCAGATACCGCGGGGCCGCCCCCATGAACTGGGCCCTCATCCGGGGCGAGGTGAAAACAGGCGTCACGATCATGTGGATGGATGAAGGGGTCGACTCGGGAGACATCCTGCTGCAGGAGGAAACGCCGATCGAGCCCGGCGAGACCTACGACCATCTCCACGACCGCCTCGCCGTCCTGGGGGCGCAGTGTTTGCTCCGCACGATCGAGGGGCTGGCCGCGGGCACCGTCCGCCGCATCCCCCAGGACCACTCGCTCGCCACTCTTGCGCCCCGTCTTAAGAAGGAAGACGGTCTCATCCGCTGGGAGGCCCCGGCGCGCGACATCGTCCATTTCGTAGCCGGTCTGTCTTCCGTGCCCGGCGCGTACACACACCTGGACGGCAAGGTGCTCAAGGTCTTCGCCGCCGAGGCCCAGGATGCCGCCCCGGTCTGCGAAGAGCCGGGGACGATCGTCGGCGCCGGCCCGAAGGGGCTGCAGATCGCGGCGGGCGGTGGCTACGTGTATCTCAAGGACGTCCAGCTCGAGAGCAAGAAGCGCATGCCCATCACGGAGTTTCTCCGGGGATTCCGGTTCGTGCCGGGAAAGAAACTGGGGTAACCGTCGAGGGGTACAATCTTTCGGGACCGTCTACACATGACCGCGTTCAAGACCCGGGCAGCGGATCGTAAAGTCAGGAAGTGATGAAGAGCAGAAGAGCGGAGGGGAAAAGCATTTTCTTTCCGTTCCGCTCTTCCTCACTTCCTTTCTTCCGACCCTCATCGCCTTGACGCCGAATGATGCGCATGGAGCCCCCCCCGGGATGCAGAGGCACAGCAAGCTGAGAGACAACCCCCGGGCGATCGCCGTCGACATCCTGAACCGGGTGGACAGGAGCCGGGCCTTCGCCGAACCGCTTCTCGACCGGGTACTCTCCGGGAATGGCGTTGAAGACCCCGCCGACAGAAGCCTTCTGACCCAGATCGTCTACGGAACGCTCCGGATGAGGAACCGCCTCGACTGGATTCTCGGGAACCTCTACGAAGGAGACTTCGAAAGCCTGGAGGGGACGCTCAAGAACATCCTTCGCGTCGGCCTTTTCCAGATCACCTGCCTGGACCGGATTCCCCATTACGCAGCCGTCGATGAGGCCGTTGAGCTGACCCGGAGCGTCCGTCCGGGGCGCGAGGCGCTCATAAACGCCCTTCTGCGAAATGCGATCCGCAAGAGCCGGACCATGGCTTTCCCCGATTATGACCGTGACCCGGCCCTTCACATCGCCGTCCTCCACTCCCACCCGCTCTGGTTGGTGAAGCGCTGGATCGGCCTTTTCGGCCCCGAGAGAACGATGGCGCTCTGCCGGGTCGATAACGACCCTCCCCCTGTCGGGCTCCGGACAAACACCCTGAAAACATCAAGACGGGAGGTGCTCGAAGAACTTCGCGCAGAGGGCCTCCGGGCGGAGGCGACCGCCTATTCGCCCGACGGCGTCTCCCTGTCGCCCGGTTTCGCCAGGCCGCTCAGGGAACTGGAACCCTTCCGCAGAGGTCATCTCCATGTCCAGGATGAGGCCTCCCAGTTGATCGCCTACCTGGTCAACCCGCAAGGGGGCATGCGGGTAGCCGATCTTTGCTGCGGAGCCGGGGGCAAGACAACCCACATGGCTGCGCGGATGGGCAACAGAGGGGCGATCCTGGCCATGGACAGAAATGCCGGTCAAATCCGGGCCCTCAGGGCAAACGCCCGGAGACTCGGGGTACGCATTATCGAGGCGCGATGCGGCGACGTTTCCCGGCTTTCCCGAACCGCCGCTTACGGCCCCTGTGACAGGGTTCTCCTGGACGCACCCTGCTCGGGTCTCGGAACCCTGCGAAGAAACCCTGAAATCAAGTGGCGCCTCACGGAGAAGGACCTGTCGGTTTTTCCGCCCCTGCAACTCAGGCTCCTCAAGGAGGCGTCCACCTGCGTAAAAAGCGGCGGTGTGCTCGTCTACAGCACCTGCACCATCATGCCCGAGGAGAACGATCACGTCATCGAGTCCTTCCTGCGGTCTCACCGGGATTTTCAACTCGCGGCTCCTCCGGACACCATCCCCCGGGAGATGATCGGGCAAGACGGGGTTTTCAGGTCTGATCCCCATCTCCACGGAACGGATGGTTTCTACGGCGCCGTTCTGTGGAAGGGTTGAAACTGTCCAAATGGCATTGACTTCCACGGGACAAGAATGCTATGGGCATCATCTGCCCCCGGGGGGAACAGATCGGCCCTTCCGGGGAGCATGCGACTCCGGAGGATGATATGTACCTGAGACAGCTGCAGGTCGGCCACATGGCCGTTTTCGCCTACATCGTCGGCGACCGGGAAAGCAAGTCCGGACTGGTCATCGATCCGGCGGCAGAGACCGATCGTATCGTCGCCGAAGCGGAAAAGAACGGCATCGAGATAAAATATATCGTCAATACGCACGGCCACGTGGATCACATATCGGGCAACGCCGACATGAAGAAGAAAACGGGCGCGAAGATCATCGTCCACGAGGCCGACGCCGACATGCTGGTTTCCACGCCGGCCATGATCCTGAGCATGTTCAGAGCGAAGAGTTCGCCGGCCGCCGACATCACCGTGAAAGACGGAGACATCATCCGCGTCGGAAGCGTGAGTCTCACCGTGTTACACACACCGGGTCACACGGCGGGCGGAATCTCGCTTTACAGCAACGGCTACGTCTTCACGGGGGACACGCTCTTCGTGGAGAGCGTCGGGAGAACCGATCTGCCCGGGGGCTCCTGGGAAGTGATGGTGAAGGCGATCCGCGAAAAGCTCCTGACCCTGCCCGAAGACACGGTGGTGCTTCCCGGCCACAACTACGGCCGGATGCCGACGTCCACCATCGGACACGAGAAAAGGCAAAATCCCTTCCTGCGGTGAAAAGGAGGAGCCGGAACGTGGGGAAAAACATCCTGTATCAAACCGACCTCAGCGGCCTGCAGCTCTTCAACAAAGGCAAGGTGCGGGACATCTACGCCTTCGACGACAGTCTCCTGATCATCGCCACCGACAGGATCTCGGCTTTTGACGTGATCATGCCGAATCCCATTCCGGGGAAAGGGGAGATTCTCACCCGGCTTTCGATTTTCTGGTTCGGGAAAATGGCCGATATCATCGGGAATCACGTGCAGTCGACGGATGTCGACGATTTTCCCCCGGCCTGCAGGCCCTACCGGGAGATCCTGAAAGGCAGGAGCATGCTCGTCAGGAAGGCGAGGCCCCTGCCCGTCGAATGCATCGTGAGGGGGTATCTCAGCGGCTCGGCCTGGAAGGACTACCGGGAGGGCAAAACCATATCGGGCATCCGCCTCCCCAAGGGGCTCAGGGAATCCTCCAAACTGCCGCAACCCATCTTCACCCCGTCCACGAAAGCGCCGGAGGGCCGGCATGACCTGCCGATCACCCGCGAGGAAATGGCGAAAGCCATCGGGGAGCCCCTGACCGGAAGAATCATCGAGATCAGCCTCGAGATCTACCGGCGTGCTTCGGAGATTGCCGACCGTCGGGGCATCATCATCGCCGACACCAAAATGGAGTTCGGCCTCCTCGGGGAGGAACTCATTCTGATCGACGAACTCCTCACACCCGATTCTTCGAGGTTCTGGCCCAGCGACGACTACGGGGAGGGGCGACCCCAGAAAAGCTTCGACAAACAGTTCCTGAGAGATTACCTGCTTTCCATCGCCTGGAACCAGAGGCCCCCTGCCCCGGAATTACCGCAGGAAATCATTGATAAAACGAAAGAAAAATACCTGGAAGCCCTTCGACGTTTCACGACCTGAAATTTTCGGCCCTTCCTTGACACGTCCGGTGACGGTCATTATCTTAAAACCGGTTTGAGCTACCCTTTGCGATAGGTGTGCGAAAAATCCGATATGCCGAAACTGCCGGATTACAAGGAAAAGCAGAAGATCCTCTACGTCGACGCAACACCCGCCAAGACCCTGATATCCTTCGGGGAACGGTACCTCAACGAGGACCGGGTTTCCGATGCAATCGAATTCTTTCAAAAAGCCGGCTACCGGGAAGGGCTGGAAAAGATCCTGGAGATGGCCGTCGAGAACGGCGACGTCATGGATTTCCAGCAGGTCCTCAAAGCCCTCGGCAGGGATGCCGCCGATTCGGACTGGGAACGGATCGGCCAAAAGGCCCTGGCCCTTCAGAAATATACCTTCGCCCTGCAGGCCTTCGAGAGAAGCAGGAACGAAAACGAAATCGAACGCGTGAAAAAAATGATCTCCGCGGAAGGAACCACCCGGCCGTCATGACCAGACAGGATTATTACGACATCCTCGGCGTCAATCGCAGCGCCACCGATGAAGAAATCAAGAAAAATTACCGGAAACTCGCACTGAAACATCACCCCGATCGAAACCCGGGAAACAAAGAGGCGGAAGAAAAGTTCAAGGAAGCGGCCGAAGCCTACGAAGTTCTCCGCGATCCCGAAAAGCGGGGGATTTACGATCGTTACGGCCATGAAGGCCTCGACGGTACGGGTTTCAGGGGTTTCACCGGATTCGAGGACATCTTCTCGAGCTTTGGCGATATCTTCGAAGACGTCTTCGGGTTCACGGGGAGAAGGGGAAGAACGCGTACCGCCGTCCGTCAGGGGGCGGACCTGCGTTATGACCTGAGAATTTCCTTCATGGAAGCGGTGCTCGGCAAATCGACGGAGATCGAGATCGAGAAGCTCGAGCAATGCCGGGACTGCGGCGGCAGCGGCGCATCGTCGGGAACTCGACCCGAGGTCTGCTCCCGCTGTGCCGGGCGGGGCCAGGTCACGCAGTCCAGCGGGTTTTTCACCATCAGTTCCACCTGCCCTCAGTGCCGGGGACAGGGCCGGATCATCCGCAATCCCTGCAAGGGGTGCCTCGGCACCGGCAAGGCGAGGGTAAAGAAAAAGATCCAGGTGAAAGTCCCGCCCGGTGTGGACAACGGCTCCCGGTTGAGACTCCGGGGTGAGGGGGAGGAGGGTGAATTCGGCGGACCCGGCGGCGACCTCTACATTTTCATCCATGTGACGCCCCACGACTTCTTCGAGAGAGACGGCGACGACATTCTCTGCCAGATTTCCGTGTCCATCACCCAGGCAGCCCTCGGCGGGAGCATAGAGGTCCCGACCCTGGAGGGAACGGAAGCGGTCAAAATCCCCAAGGGGACGCAGAGTGGAAAGATCCTCCGCCTCAAAGGAAAGGGCGTACAGCACCTGAAGGGGTTCGGGCGGGGAGATCAGATCATTCAAATCATCGTCAAAACGCCCGTCAACCTGACGAAGAAGCAGGAAGACCTTCTGCGCGAATTCGCCAAACTCTCGGGCGAGTGATTTGCCGCGTACGCCGCCCCCCTTCGAAATCTATTCTTCAAGCCGCCTGATGCCCCCCGTTGGCTTTTGATCCGTGAAAAGGCTAGGCGTTGCAATCGCCTTTTCAGAGCATTTCACAGAACGTCCGCACATCACCGGCGGTCCCGAGGATAAAAAGATGGACAATTCTAAAAGCATGAATTATATGAAGAACGTACGCACTCGGGAGCCTGCTTAAAACACAGACGAGGGAAGCGACATGGCCAGAGAAGCACGAACACCAGCAGAACTGCCCATCGAGAAACTGCGTTGGATCTGTGATCCGGAATCGCTGGGTTTTGAAACAACGCTCGACTGCGAAAAGTCGGACGGCATCATCGGGCAGGAAAGGGCGCGCAGGGCGATCGTCATGGGTCTGGGGATCTCGAGCCCGGGGTACAACATCTATGCCTCCGGTGTGGAGGGGACGGGAAAACTCACCACCATCAAGAATCTTCTCAATCAGATCGACCTCAAAAAAAAGATTCCCGACGACATCTGTTACGTGAATAATTTCAGGGACCCGGACATGCCGCGCGTGATCACACTGCCGGCAGGCCAGGGAAAGAAATTCCAGACGGACATGGATGAATTCCTGACTCACCTCCGGAAGGACTTCCCCCTTCTCTTTGAAAGCGACGAGTTCAAGAAGAGCTCCGAGGCCATCATCAGCGAATTCCGCGCCCGACAGAAGGAGATCATCAAGGAATTCAATGAGCGGGTTCAGAAGGAAAACTTCCAGCTGGTCCAGTTTCAAGTCGGCCCCTTCATGCGGCAGGACATCGTTCCCGTTTTCGAGGGAAAGCCGGTGCCCGTGGAACAGCTGGAGGAACTGGTCGAACAGGACAAATTCAACAGGGAAGATCTGGAAAAAATCAAGAAAACGCTTCTGGAGCTTCGCCTGGAGCTGGATTCCGTGATGCGGGAGACCCGTGACATCGAGCGGGAGATGCGCGTCCAGCTGGGGGCCCTCGAGCACAAATACGGCCTTCCCGTGGTCAGCGGTCTCCTGTCCGATATGCGCGTCCGGTACGGTTCCCAGAACGACAAGATCAACGGTTACCTCGACGAGGTCCAGGAGCACGTCCTTTCGAACCTCAAGGCCTTTCAGGACAAGGAGGAGGAACAACAGCAGCAACAGCAGGTGCCTCCCTTCATGATGCCCCCGACGGGCGCGAAGAAATTTATCGAATACAGGGTCAACATCCTCGTGGACAACTCCCAGACCGACCGGACGCCCGTCGTCATCGAGACGGCGCCGACGTACAAGAACCTGTTCGGCACCATCGAACGGGAAATCGATCGATTCGGGTACTGGAAGACCGACTTCACCCACATCAAGGCGGGCTCCCTCCTGCGTGCCAACGGGGGGTACATCGTGTTCGACGCCCTCGAGGCCCTCATTGAGCCCGGGGTATGGCCTTTTCTCAAAAGGACTTTGAAAAGCGGCGTCCTCAACATGACGCCCTATGACCCCTTCAACCTGGCCGTTTTCGCCCTCAAACCGGAGTCCATCCCGCTGGACGTCAAGGTCATCATGCTGGGTGACGACTACCTTTACCACCTCTTTTACAACCTCGAGAGGGACTTCAAGGAAATTTTCAAGACCAAGGCCCACTTCGACACGGAGATGCCCAACACGGGGGAGAACATCCACGAATTCGCCTGCCTGGTCAAACGGATCATCGAAGAGGAGAAGCTCCTGCCCTTCGATAAAAAGGCCGTGGCGGCCATTATCGAATTCGGCGTCCGCCTGGCCGGACGGCAGAAGAAGCTGACCACGAGGTTCAGCGACATCGCCGATCTTGTCCGTGAAGCGAGCTACTGGGCCGCGACGGAAGGACACTCGCTGGTCACGGACCGTGACGTCGACAGGGCCTACGATGAAAAGATCGGCCGTCTTAATCTCATCGAGGGGAAAATACAGGAGATGATCGAAGACGGCACGATCATGATTGACACGGACGGCGGGGTCGTCGGACAGGTGAACGGCCTTTCCGTTTACGATATGGGGGACTATGCCTTCGGAAAACCGTCCCGGATCACGGCCAAGACCTCCATGGGCCGGGCGGGGATCATCAACATCGAGCGGGAAGCCAAACTCTCCGGCAAGACCCATGACAAGGGCGTCCTGATCCTCGAGGGATATTTCCGGGGAAAATACGCCCAGAACAAACCCCTCACGGTGAGCGCCAGCATCTGCTTCGAGCAGTCTTACGGGGGCATTGACGGGGACAGTGCGTCGTCGACCGAGATATACGCAATCCTCTCCAGCCTGGCGGACCTGCCGCTGAGGCAGGATCTCGCCGTCACGGGCTCCGTGAACCAGAAAGGCGAAGTGCAGCCCATCGGGGGTGTCAATCTCAAGATCGAGGGTTTCTATGATGTCTGCCGGTCCAAGGGTCTCACGGGGAAACAGGGGGTGATGATCCCTGCTCTCAATATTCCGGACCTCATGCTGAGAAAGGATGTGGTCAAGGCCGTCTCCGAAGGTCGGTTCCACATCTACCCCATTCGTACCATCGATGAAGGGATATCGCTCCTCACCGGCGTGCCGGCCGGCGAAGCCGACAAGCAGGGAAACTACCCTGAAAGTACGGTCAATGCACTTGTCGACAGGAACCTCCGGTCCCTCGCGGAGGGGCTGAAGGCCTTTGCGGAGGAGGGAAAACCGCAAAGATCGGCCGAGGAAACAAACAACCAGAACCAAAAGAAAGGGGAGTAAGGCCTATGACTCATCGGAAGCAAGCGGCTGTCGCAATCATTCTGCTGGCGTGCTGTTTGACCCTGTACGGGTGTCCCGTGCTGCTCGTCGGGGGGGCTGCCGTCGCCGGGGGAACGGGCACCTATTATTACGTCGAGGGCGAACTCAAGAGGGATTACTACTACCCGTTCGACAAGGTCTGGAGCGGCTGTGAAAAAACCATTGCGGACCTGCGCGGATACGACGTGAGGCCCCGGAAGGATGAGGGTATGGGTCAGGGCAAGATCAGCGCCGTGATCGAGGAGGAAAAAGTCCAGATCTCCGTCAAGTACAGGGGAAAAGATTCCACCGGGAAAGACATCACCACCGTGAGTGTCCGGGTAGGCTTGATGGGAAATGAGTTGTCATCCAGACTCATACACGACAAGCTTGCTGAAAATCTGACCATGAGCTGACAGAGACGTCGACCGAGAGCCGCAACGCAGCCTGCTCTCCGGTTGTTCATGATGTAACTATGTACAAAACGATCCTGGTTGTCGATGATGAAGAAAGCATCTGCCGGTCCCTGGAGGGAATCCTGTCCGACGAGGGATACGAAGTCCTGACGGCCAAAAGCGGCGAGGAAGCCCTGAAAACGATCGAGGAGGAACAGCCGGACCTCATCCTGCTCGACATCTGGCTTCCCGGGATAGACGGAATCGATGTCCTGAAGAACGTCAAACAGGAGCATCCCCAGATCCAGGTCATCATGATGTCCGGACACGGGACCATTGAAACCGCCGTGAAGGCCACAAAACTCGGTGCCTTCGACTTCATCGAAAAGCCCCTGTCACTGGAAAAGGTCGTCCTCATCGTCAATCATGCCCTTGACTTGATACGGCTGGAGGAGGAAAACAAACTCCTCAAGATGAAAGCCCACAGCGATTACGAGCTGGTGGGCCAGAGCAAGGCCGTCAAGGATCTCAAGGAGATCATCCAAATCGTCGCTCCCACCAACGCCTGGATTCTCATCATGGGAGAGAACGGCACGGGGAAGGAACTGGTTGCCCGGTCCATCCACCTGCAAAGCCGGCGGGCCAAAAGAACCCTGGTGGAGGTGAACTGCGCCGCCATTCCGGAGGAGCTCATCGAAAGCGAGCTTTTCGGTCATGAAAGAGGGGCCTTTACCGGTGCCACGACGAAGAAAAGGGGGAAATTCGAGCTGGCCCATGAGGGAACGATCTTTCTGGACGAAGTGGGCGACATGAGCGCAAAGGCCCAGGCAAAAATCCTGAGAATCCTCCAGGAAAAGAAATTTGAACGGGTGGGAGGAACCAAGATCCTCGAAACGGATGTGCGGGTTCTGGCGGCATCGAACAAGGATCTTGAAAAAGAGATGGAAGAGGGCCGCTTCCGGCAGGACCTGTACTACCGCCTGCACGTGATCCCGCTCACCATCCCGCCTCTTCGTGAAAGAAAGGAAGATGTCCAACCGCTGATCGAGCACTTCATCAAGACCTTCTGCACAAAGGAGGGAATCGCGCCCAAGACGATGACCGACGAGGCCGTCAGCCGCATGATGGAACACAACTGGCCGGGGAACGTGAGAGAACTGAAAAACATCATCGAGCGCCTGGTGATCATGTCCCCGTCGGAGATCATCACCGCCAGAGACATCCCCCCGTTCGTCCGGGAAGGAGAGACGTCGAATGACAACCGTGCGGTGTTCGCCCATCAGTCCTACAGGGACGCGAGAGTGGATTTTGAAAGACAGTTCATCACCCGGAAGCTGGAGGAAAACGAGTGGAACGTGTCCAAAACAGCGGACGCCATCGGCCTCGAGCGAAGCAACCTCCACAGGAAAATAAAATTACACGGCCTGGAGGCCAAGAAAGATTAAAAGTTGAGAAGGCAAGAACCTGATTGGGACGAGGGCCCTTCGAAAACGAGACGGGTCTTTTCCTTTCTACCCTGAACGCCGACCTCTGGACCCATCGGCTGTTCAATCTAAACTTCACAACTTCTTTGTCCTCATCCCATACCCGATACCCTATACCCGATTCCCCATATTTACTTTGTACCACTCGACCGTTTTTTCCAACCCCTGCCGAAAGCCGGTTTCAGGTTCAAAACCGAGGACGGTTCTGGCGAGAGAGATATCGGCCATGGAGTGCCGGACATCCCCCTTCCGGGCATCGGCAAAGTTCGGCTTCAGCCTCTTGCCCGTGATGGACTGAAGCTCCCGGAGGAGTTCCAGCAGGCTGTAACGCCGTCCGCAGGCGATGTTGAACGCGGTCCCCAGGGCCTCTTTCCGGGCGAAACAGGCCCCGAGATTGGCCTTCACCACATCGTCCACATGGGTAAAATCCCGGGTCTGCCTTCCGTCGCCATAGATGACGGGCGGCCGGTTCTGAAGGAGTGCTTCAATGAACTTCGGGATCACGGCGGCGTATTCCGACGCAGGATCCTGCCGCCGGCCGAAGACATTAAAATACCGGAGGGATACCGTTTCGAACCCGTAGAGGCGGAAAAAGAGCCTGCAATAGTATTCCCCCGTCAGTTTGCTCGCCGCGTAAGGTGAAAGCGGGTTCGGCTTCATGTGTTCCGAGTTGGGCGTGACGGTATCGATCTCGTCCCCTCTTCCGGCCTCGTCACCGTAAACGGACGAAGAACTGGCGTAAACGAGCCTTTTGACTCCCGCATCCCTCGATGCGACGAGCAGGTTCAGTGTGCCTGTGGCGTTGACGTCGTTCGCCAGCAGGGGGTCGTCGACGGATCGCGGCACGGATGCCAGGGCCGCCTGATGGACGACGTAATCCATCCCTCTCACCGCCTTGCGGCAGGTGCCGACATCCCGTATGTCCCCCTCGATAACCTCTACGGCGTTTCGGACGTCGAACGAGAGGTTTTCCCTCCTGCCGGTTGAAAAATTGTCGAGCACACGGACCTTCTCTCCCCTGCGGAGAAGATGCTCCACGATGTTGGAACCGATGAATCCCGCTCCTCCGGTCACCAGATATGCCATAGACGCTCCCCGAGTTGAACAGAACAACTGCACGTTTCCCGAGACAAACACGGGAAAGACGGAACGACGATTCCTCTCAGTCAACGGGCAATTCGAAGGAAACGATCGTCCCCCTGGGGGTGTTGTCGGTCACACTGACACGCCCCCTGTGATCCGATATGATGGAGTTGACTATCGCAAGGCCCAGGCCGGAGCCCGACCTCTTGGTCGAATAATAGGGTTCGAAAATCTTCATCTTGTCGGCGTCCGTCACACCGCAGCCGTTGTCGATGACATCGACCCTGGCCTGCCGGCCCGTCCCGTCATAATAGGTCTTCACCTCGATACGGCCGTTGTCATTGCCGACCGCCGCGACGGCGTTGTCCAGAAGGTTGACCATGACTCGCCGGATCTGTTCGGCATCGAGGTTCAACCGGGGTATATTCGAGTCTTCCTGAACATCAAAAATGACCCCCTTGTGGGCGTCCTGAAAGAGGACGACGGATTCTTTGACGACCGCGTTGAGATCGTTGAGGGTCCGCTGCGATACGGGCATCCGGGCGTACCGCGAAAATTCGTTCACCAGGTTCTTGAGAACATCGACCTGACTGATGATCGTCTTCGTACATTCCGTGAAAATGGTCTCATCCTCACCGAGCCTGTCGGCGTACTTCCGCTGAAGCCTCTGCGCCGAGAGCTGAATCGGGGTGAGGGGGTTCTTGATCTCGTGGGCGATTCTGCGGGCCACCTCCCGCCAGGCGGCGACTCTTTCCGCGCGCTGGAGCTGGGTGATGTCCTCGAAAACGACGACCAGTCCCATATACTGGCCGTCATCATCGACGAGAACGCCGGTCGTCACCAGCAGAGTCAACGCGCGATCCTTGATATGGATGGTGATCTGTTTCGCCGTGATCTCCTCGCTGCTTCGCTGCATCTCCTCCAGGAAGACCTTGACCATCTTCATGTGTTCCGGTTTCAAGACCTCCTCGTATTTCCGGTTCAGGACCTTTTCGGTCTTGATGCCAAGCATCCGTTCGGCGGCCCGGTTGATGGTCGTGATGGCCCCTTCCTTGTCGACGGCCACGACACCGGCTGAAACGTTCCTGAGGACGGTCTCCATGTACTTTCTGCGCTGATCGAGGTCGATGTTGGCCTGTTCGAGACTTTCTTTGCTTTTCTTCAGATCGCCCGTCATCCGGTTGAAGGAGTCCACGAGAACCCCGATCTCATCGTCGGCTTCGACATCGATCCTGTAGTCCAGATTGCCCTGCGCCAGGGCCCGCGTCCCCTCCGCCAGGTCCTGGATCGGTTCCGTGATGCCCCTGGCCAGGTAAAAGCCGAACCAGGTCGCTGAAAAGATAATGAGAAGCGTCACCGCCAGAAGAATGATGACATAACTGGCCTTGATCGGGTTTTTGAGCAGCTTGAACTGCTTGTATTCATCGGAAGTCTTCGATATGATGGTCATTTTGTCCAGAAGGCCCTTCGGCACAAAGTCATTGACCACGACGATACCGATGACCTCTTTCGGGCTGAGGCCGGAGTAAATCGGGGCGATGCCCCGTATGAAATCCCCCTTTTCGAAGGACTGGATCGCCGAGATTTCCCTGCCGGCCCGTACCTGATCTTTCTGTTTATCGGAGATCCCGATGCTGGGAATATCGGGATGCTCGGGATCCCGATAGACCATTTTTTCATTCTGTTGATCGAGAAAGATCTCGATCAGACCGAGTTTCAGGATCTTCTGTCTCTGCTCGATCAGTGTTTTGAGATAATCGGCCCGGCTTTTCTCGTAGAGCTTATTCCTCGTGATATCCGAGGAAATCTGCCTCGCGTAATCCTTGACATTCTCGGCCATCTGCTGCTGATAGCTCTGGGCCACATCCAGGGAGAGATTCAGCGCACTGCCCACTTTGATATCAAACCAGTTGTCGATGCTGGCGGACAAAAAGTTGATGGCGACGACAAAAAGCACAATGGTCGGGACAATGGTGAGTCCCACAAAAGCGGCCACAAGTTTCGTCCGGAGCTTGGCACCGAGGATGCCGTGACGACGCTCATAAACGAGTTTCACCACGTTCCGGACGATGAGGAAGATCAGCAGAATGATGAGGATGATGTTGATATTGATCATCCCGAAGATGAGGACGTCCTGAAACCTCGGGATGACGGTCTCGCGGCTGGAGAGGTAGCTCATGATGAAGGTGAGGACCACGATGACCACCAGGGTCGCGAAGATGATCTTCCGCTCACGACGCCGTCTGCGGGCTTCGCGGTTCTCTCTCGGTTCAGCTTTTTCGTTCGCTCGATTCACCGGTTGATTCGCCGCAAGATATTTCGATGCCACGATCGCCTAAGCTGCATCGCATCCGGCATCATGGTTTATGGCAATACCCCCAATTGAGCCAATTGTCAACGCCCCGTTTTTCCTGAACATTTTTGCGCGATCGGTCTCTGCCGTGCGATGAACCCTCAACGGCCAGACCCCGCACCCGTCCGGATGGAAGGGGATACATAGGAAATCTCTCGAGTTTAAATACGAGGTGGATCAGGCGACCGAAAAGCGGGGGGATGTCAGGCGGGCTCAAAAGCAGAAGAGGCTTCCGACGTTTCTTTTCTGAAGTCTTCGTGACTCAGCATTTCCCAGCAGTCTTCTTTGGTCAGCAACTCCTTGAGAAGCTGGACATTGAGCTTGTGGCCCGACTTGTAGGCAACGAAGTGGCCGATGATGGGCATCCCGAGCAGGTAGAGATCCCCGACGGCGTCGAGAATCTTGTGTTTGACGAATTCATTGGGGCAACGGAGCCCCTCTTTGTTGATGACTCGTTCATGGTCCAGAACAATCGCATTGCTGAGGGACCCTCCCAGCGCAAGTCCCTTGGCCTGAAGGTACTCGACATCACGGAGGAAGCCGAACGTCCGGGCAGCGCAGATATCGCGTTCATAGGCCCCGTTCGAAAGAACGACATGATAAGACTGCCGGCCGACCGCCGGATGGTTGAAATCGATCTTGTAGGTGATCTCAAAATGGGCCGAGGGCTTGAACATCGCCGTGCTCTCCCCATCGGATATGGAGATGGGTTTCCGGATCACGATGTATCTCTTGGCCTTGTCCTGGAGCTTTAATCCGCTGTCCCTGATCAGACTCACGAAGGGAAGGGCGCTCCCGTCCATAATCGGAACCTCAAAGGTGTCCACTTCCACGAGAGCGTTGTCCACACCCATCCCGTTGAAGGCCGACAGGAGATGCTCCACCGTCAGGACTTTCGTTCCGTTCATGCCGAGTGTCGTGGCCAGAGTGGTGTCCGTCACGTTGTGCACCGAGGCCGAGATGCGGTCGGAGTTCGGGATATCTTTGCGGACAAACACGATCCCTTCGTCGGTCCCCGCGGGCTTGATGGTCATGCCCACCTTTCGGCCGGAGTGCACGCCGACGCTGAAGCACCGTATTTCCTGATTGAGGGTCTTTTGAAGATCCATAAAAAATATCCTTCGTTTCGGCGGCTTCTTTAGAGCAAACCGTATGCCAGGAACCCGTTCCCGGCGGGTCCCGCATGGTAATGTGCGCAAGTCTTTGTATTCATAAGTTATATCGACATATATCCGCAGTGTTCTTGGCAGTGACGCAGAGGCGGAATTCTTGTGGAATTGTGTTTAAAAAGACACACTTTTCAGGGAAGCCCTGTTTTTTTTGCAACGGCCCGGTAAATGCCTCAGAAGGCTGTTTCGGCTGTTGAAAAATGACCGGACGCAGGGCGCCCGGGACAGAAAGAAGGCAAGAGGCCCTGAAGCTGCGAAGTTCAATGACGCAACGATGCAGATGGTTTTTTTCGAGCAGCCATCATCCCTTGAAAAATCTATCTTTTTCGCTGTAGATACAGCCGCAGTATTTCTGTCTGTAGAGGCCGGATTCCCGGGCTTTTCTCTGCCCTTCCGTCCAGCCCTCGCGGAAATCCCGGTAGTAAAACTTGAGACCATATGTTCGGGCGATCTCCTCCCCGATGTCTCGAGCCAGATCATGTTTCTGATACCGGCTGTAGAGGAGCGTCGTCGAAAAGTATCTGATCCCCTCCCTGTTTGCGATCACGGCCGCAGCCTGAAGCCGATGGGTGTAGCAGAAAGCACACCGATCCCCCTCACTCTGCACCAGGCCTCTCAGGAAGTCTTCCATGGGGTATCCTTCGGAAACGAGAACATTCAGACCCTGGTTCGCTGTGTATTCCCGGAGCGCATCCAACCGTTTCTGATATTCCTGATAGGGATGAATGTTGGGATTGAAGAAAAAACCCAGGAGTTCGACTCCCTCCTCACGCAGGATCCGGGCGGGAAACATCGTGCAGGGCGCACAGCATATGTGAAGAAGGAGTTTCATGATGAAAATGGTATAGGGCTTCGGGCTAATGGCAAACGGCACAATCTTTTCCGCCTTTAGCCTTATGCCTTACGCCTTATGCCCGCCTTTTCAGAACAATTCTTTCTGATCCCCCGACCACTTTCTCCCAAAATGATCGTAGGCGATTTTCGTGGCCACACGGCCCCTCGGTGTTCTCTGGACGTAACCCTCCTGGATGAGGAACGGTTCGTAGACATCTTCGATGGTCCCTTTTTCTTCGCCCAGCGCAGCGGCCAGGTTGTCGATGCCCACGGGTCCGCCGTTGAACTTGTCGATCATGGCCAGCAGGAGCTTGCGGTCCATGGCGTCGAAACCCCGGCGATCGACTTCCAGAAATTCGAGGGCCTCGGAGGCCACGGACTTTGTGATCAGACCTCCCGCCCGGACTTGGGCAAAGTCCCTGACTCTCCTGAGCAGCCGGTTCGCCACCCGGGGCGTTCCCCTGGAGCGTCCGGCGATTTCCCCGGCCCCTGAATCATCGATCTCTATCATGAGGATGCGGGCGGACCGCTTTATGATGGTGGCCAGTTCCGCCGGCAGATAAAAATCCAACCGAAAACTTATGCCGAACCGGTCACGGAGCGGTGAGGTGAGAAGCCCTGTCCGCGTGGTTGCGCCGACCATAGTGAAACGGGGGATATTGAGCTTCATGGACCGGGCGGAAGGTCCCTGGCCCACCAGGATGTCGATGTGATAATCCTCCATGGCGGGATAGAGGACCTCCTCCACGATGTTCGGGAGCCGATGGACTTCGTCGATGAACAGGACATCCTGGTCCTGAAGATTGGTCAGGATGGCCGCCAGATCCCCCTGCCGCTCGATGACGGGGCCTGCCGTCACCCGGATGTTCACGCCCATTTCCCGGGCAATGATGTAGGCCAGGGTCGTCTTGCCGAGGCCGGGCGGCCCGGAGAGGAGCACGTGATCCAGCGCTTCCCGCCGGCCCTTGGCGGCCTTGACGAAAAGATCAAGGCTTTCCTTGATCCTCTCCTGTCCGACATAGTCCTTCAGCGTCTTCGGGCGGAGGGACATCTCCTCGACGGCTTCCTCATCCCGGCTTGCCGGATCCACCAGCGGGTTTCTTGTGTCTTTCAGTTCTTTCATCCTTTATGCGTCAATCTTCTTTATCGCTTTCACGAGATCAGCCGAAGGGCTTTCTTGAGGGCCTGCTCGAGATTCATGGTCTGGGGCGCCTCGTCAAAGACGCGGTCGACGACTGTCTTTGCCCTGTTTCTCTTGTAGCCGAGATTTACGAGAGCGGACAACACTTCTTCGCGAACGACATCGAGGGGAGCGATTTTGTCCTGGGGCGTCTGTTCGGCCGTCTCCGTATCGATCTTCACCAGCCTGTCCCGTAATTCCAGAATGATCCTTTCGGCCATTTTCTTCCCCACGCCGGGAATACGGGTGAGCTTCGCCCGATCCTCGCTGAAAACCGCCCCGATGAAATCCGCCGGCGCGGTCCCGGAGAGGAGGTTCAGGGCGAGTTTGGGACCAATGCCGTTCACGGTCAGAAGCATCTCGAAGAGCCGCCTCTCCTCGGAGGTATAGAAGCCGAACAGATGGATGGCGTCTTCCCGAACGGCGGTATAAATGTGAAGTTGCACCTCCGACCCTTCATCGGAGAGTACGTAAAAAGTGGACAGCGGGATGAAAACCCGGTAGCCGACACCGTTGACCTCGACATGAATGTGGCCCGGTGATTTGTATGTCAGTTTACCGTTGAGGCTCGCGATCATAAAAACCCGGCTTAAGGCATGGGGCTAAAGGCAAGCGACTTGGAAAAGATTCGTTCCCGATTTCCCTGAAGCCATTTGTCTTCAGCCATTCGTCGAAAGAGTGCGGTCACAGGACCGCATTCCCCCTTGTGTTCACATGGCAGATGGCCACCGCCAGCGCATCGGAGGCGTCTTCCGGCGGCACTTTCGGGAGGTTCAACATCGCCTTGACCATCTGCTGGACCTGATGCTTCTCCGCCCGCCCGTAACCGACGACCGCCTTCTTGACCTCGAGCGGCGTGTATTCATACACCGGAAGCCCGTTTCGCGAGGCGGCAAGCAGCGCCACTCCCCGCACATGCCCCTGCTTGATCAGGCTCTTCACGTTCTTGCCGAAGAAGATATCTTCCAGGGCCACCGCCTCGGGTCTGGTGCGCCGGATGACGTCCGTCAGCTCATCGAAAATGCGGGAGAGGCAACGGGTGAAGGGCTCGCCGTTTCGAATCCGGATCTCTCCGTGATCCACCCGGACGATCCGGCCGCCCGTCTGTTCCACGATCCCATACCCCGTCACACGGCTTCCCGGATCAATGCCCAGCGTCCTCACTCTTCTCTTTCTCTTCCTTGTGCCTGATGCCCGATGCCTGACACCAGCCGTTAACTCAACTTTTCCATGATAGCGTCGGGTATATCAAAGTTCGCGTACACATGCTGGACGTCGTCGTTGTCTTCCATCTTCTCCATGAGCTTGAGCATCGAGACCGCCTTGTCGCCGTCGAGCTTGACCGTCGTCTGGGGGACCATGTCCACTTTCGCTTCGAGATATTGAAGCCCCGCATTCTCAAGCGCCTTCCGGACGTTCTCGAAGGACCCGGGCGACGTGATGATCTCCAGCTCGTTTTCTGCCTCCCGGATGTCTTCCGCCCCCGCGTCCAGGGCGATCTCCATCATTTTGTCCTCGTCGACCGTTTTTTTGTCGACGAGAATGCTTCCCTTTTTGGAGAAAATCCAGGAGACGGCGCCGTTCTCCGCCAGATTCCCGCCATGTTTGGAAAAAATATGCCGGATCTCCGCGACCGTCCGGTTCCTGTTGTCCGTCATGACCTCCACATAGACGGCAACCCCTCCCGGACCGTATCCCTCATAGGTGACCTCCTCATAGGTAAAAGCACCGCCCTCACCGGTCCCTTTCTTGATGGCCCGCTCGATGTTGTCCTTGGGCATGTTCTCGGTCTTCGCCGCAAGGATGGCCGTCCTCAGGCGCGGGTTCCCGTCCGGGTCTCCGCCCCCGAGGCGCGCCGCCAGCGTGATTTCCTTGATGATTTTCGTAAAAATCTTCCCGCGTTTCGCGTCGGCGGCACCCTTCTTTCTCTTGATGGTGCTCCACTTCGAATGTCCGGACATGGCGGATTTTTCCCCCTGAAACACACAGAAATTTGATTTCAAATATCACAGGGGTAGTGCCCTGACAACACAAAAAACCCCTTCCCGACGGCGGGAAGGGGTTCATTTTTTATACCGGCAGCGCCCTACTCTCCCACACAGTCACCCGTGCAGTACCATCGGCACTGGAGAGCTTAACTTCCGTGTTCGGGATGGGAACGGGTGGAACCTCTCCGCTAAAGCCACCGGCAATTCTTTTATGGATGAGTCCAACAACCACATATTATGAATGTCTTCGCAGCCGGTATATTAATAATTATGGTCAAGCCGCACGATCGATTAGTACCAGTAAGCTCAACACGTTGCCGTGCTTACACATCTGGCCTATCAACCTCGTCGTCTCCGAGGGATCTTCAGTCTCAGTGTCTCCACTGAGAGGGATATCTCATCTTGAGGGGGGCTTCCCGCTTAGATGCTTTCAGCGGTTATC
>DAOTMG010000011.1:0-63762 GCA_035450185.1 Syntrophales bacterium
GCCAAACAGCATCTTACAGGAAAGATGCTGCCTGGTCACCTGTAAAATCCCATGGTAGACCCCCGATTTGCTTGCGTAAGTTGCCGAAATCATGAAAGTTTTTCGGAAATCTGTCCAACACAACGAAATCATTCATCATTCCCGCTATTGCCCCCTTTCCGTTTTTCTCCTATAATAAAACTGATTTCAGATTTCGCGCGGGTGTTCCCTGCAGCTTTTCACAGGAGGACGTTTTGGAGTCCGTTGAACAACCAGTCGGTTATGGGTGAAGGGGTTCCGTGATAAGTCGTTGCCCTTCCGCAAACCCCACGGGCCGCATCAGCCCGTAACCCCCTTTAAAAACCGGAAATTGTAGCCAGTCGAGAAAACCCGAAAGCGCAGAGGATTGTCCCCCTGTCTCCGGAACCGGGGGATGTCTTCCCTTCCGACCCTGCGGGGCCATCATGTCAGCGAACGTTGAAATAACCAAAGAGGAGGTGTGCCATGATCCTCAAAATCATTCTCATATTCATCGCGGGATTCGTCGTGGATCTCCTGATCACCAAGTACACGAGCGACGTCGCCCAGCAGAGGGTCTACCGGGCGTCGGTGCTCTCAGGGATGATCACGATCGCCAATTTTGTTCTTATCACGGTGATCCTGAAGGACTCGGCAACGGAGGGCCTTATGAACATCATGGCCTTCGCGGGCGGAAACAGCCTGGGCACATTTTTCGCCATGAAGAAGATATAGCGAAGAAGTCGTCCCGCAACCCCGGTGAAAAACTCTTTGCATAAGCCCAAATTATGGTGGTATGAAACAAAAATGCTCTTTTGCATCAGGCAGTAGGAACATCGACTGAATAGATTCCGGCGTGAGGTTCACGTGAAAAAACTTGCTGTCCTCCTCATTTGCACACTTGTTCTTACAGCATCGGAAGCCGCCATGGCACAGGCACCCGAGCGTCCCGGGCTCCGGTTCCCGTCCATCACCGTTATCGGTACCGGGGAGGCTTTCGGTAAGCCGGACCTCGCCCATATCCAGTTGGGGATTGTCACCGAGGACGCAAAAGCCGCAGAGGCGGTCCGGAAGAACAACGAGGCCATGAACCGCCTCATGGCCATGATCCGAAAGCGCGGCATCGTGGATCGGGACGTCCAGACCGTCCAGTTCAGCGTAACGCCTCGCTACATATACGAAAAAACGCAGCAGGAACCGCCGACGATCTCGGGCTACCAGGTGACGAACGAGGTCCATGTAAAGATCCGGCAACTCTCCATTCTGGGGGAGTTCATCGATGAGACGGTTTCCCTGGGGGCGAACCAGATCAGGGGGATCAGCTTCGAGGTGACCGAATCCGCAAAGCTTCTCGACGAGGCGCGCCGGAGGGCCATGGCCGACGCACAGCATCGCGCCCGGGTATACGCAGAGGCAGCGGGACTGAAACTGGGAAAGCCGATCGCCATTGAAGAGCAGCCGGGGAGGTTCGCCCCGTACCCGGTCGCCCGCTTGGACGCCAGGGCGGCTCAGTCCGTGCCGGTATCACCGGGGGAACAGTCCTTCTCGATCCTGGTGACCGTCATCTATGCCGTGGTCGATAGACGTTGAGAGAGGAGCGTCAGCCGCTTGTTGCCCGGAGAGAAAGCCGGCCGATGTCATATGAGATAAATATAATCATCGGAAAGAGCACCCTTAAAGCAGAGCTCTACGACACGGCCTGCGCGAAGGCTGTCTACAATCACCTTCCGATCGAGGCGCAGCCGAACGAGTGGGGAGACGAGTTCTATTTCTCCATCGGCCTCAAGATGCCGCCGGACGAAACGGCGACAACAAGGGTGAAAGTCGGTCATATCGGCTACTGGCCGCCGGGAGAGGCCCTTGCCGTCTTCTTCGGGCCCACACCAATGAGCACAGGCCCCGACCCCGTACCGGCAAGCGAGGTGAACCTCGTCGGAAAGATCAGGGACGACGCAAGGGTCCTGAAAAAGGAAAAGGGAGCCTCGAAGATCCGGATCGAAAGGGTTTAAGGTTGATGAACCGGTCTGATCGTATACCCTTCAAACCATGTCTTCCGAGAGGGGGTATTGATCGTTATAGGCGCACAGATGAAGTCAGGGAGGATGGATTGAAGAAAATTCTGGTTTTTGTCGCCCTATTCGTTCTTCTCGGCTGCGGGGCCCATCAGCGGCCCGTCCTATACCCCAATGTAAAGCTGAACAGCGCCGGCAAGGAACAGGCCGAGCGGGACATCGATCAGTGCATGCAGATGGCCGAAGCCTACGTCAAGAAACACCAGGATTCGAAGATACCTGAAGGCGCCCTCAAGGGCGGGGCTATCGGTGCGGCAACGGGCGCCGCGATCGGAGCCGTGACAGGCGATTTCGGCCGCGGTCTCGCCGCGGGTGCGGCCGGCGGTGCCGCGGGTGGTGCCACCCATGGCATCTTCAAATCGGCGGAGCCGAGCCCCATTTATAAAGACTTCGTTAATCGGTGCCTCAGAGAAAAGGGGTACGAGCCCCTGGGATGGGAGTGACAGACACAGAGTTGCGCCTCGTCTGTCCGGTCATTGTTGTCTCTTTTGTCTATCCCGCCCGGAGAAGACCTGACGGATTCCTTTTCATCTGCATTATGGCCTCTCACCAGAAAAGGCTGTTTTTATTCTGTCGTTTGCTGTAATCCCCCCCATTGACAGCAGTCTCTCACAGTCCAAAGATTCCGGATTTATGTAACGGCTTTTCCCCGATATTCAATCCGATTCTTCCCATCCCGCTTCCGTTGAGAGCTTTTTATCCGTTCGCGGCTTGTCGGCCACGATCCATACCCGAAAAAGATAATAATCTCCAATACGGGGCTTCAGCCCTTGTCCCTCGATCATTTCCATGATCTGCATGGGCGTGTAAAAGCGGCTTCGCATGAGAATCAGCCTTTCCAGGAAGGCAACGGCCCGGACGATGAACCGCCTAATGTCCGCTTCCTCGATGGCCAGTCTGCCTCCCGGCTTCAGGACCCGCAGGGACTCCTGGATGGCTTTCCTCTGATCGCGAAAATGATGGAGGGCATCCACGATGAGTACCCGGTCGAAGGTACCGTCCGGGAAAGGGAGGGCTTCACCGACGGCACGGACAGGAAGGAGACCCCCTTTCACGGCAGCCTGGTCAAGCATGGGCATGGATAAATCGGTGACGACGGCCGCGCCGGCGAGCGTTCGGAGCGGGTAGGTAACCCTCCCCGTCCCGCCCCCTAGATCCAGGATCCTTCCGTCGACGGGAAGTTTCAGTATCCGGGTGAGTCTTCCGGGATCAGAAGGCCCGATGATACGGTCGTAGATCCCGGCAACGTAACGGAAATGATCGGTCATCTCGATTGGTCCGATGCGTGTCCCGGGAGAATCGGTGTGTCCTACAGGAAGGAGAAGATTCGTTCCATCACGAATTCGAAGTTCCGGGCCACGTTCGGGCCGCCCTTCACGAACCCCAGATGCCCGGCCAAGAGATAATCGGCCCCGAGCGTCGACAGGGCACGGATGCTCTCTTTGAGAAGGCTGCCATCACCCCCCGGGAAGTCGGTTCGCCCCACGTTCTGGCTGAAGATAACGTCCCCAGAGAAAAGAGCTTTCTTCGCCGGCCAGTAGAGGCTTACGGACCCCGGTGAGTGCCCCGGGGTGTGGATTACTCTGAAAATCTCCTCCCCCAGCTTCACCTCCCCGTCATTGAGGACAAGGTTCACCTGGACCTTCGGCGCCTTCAGCCCGAAGAGTTCGTACAGGTAGGCGCCCCGGCCCTTCGTCATGAAATCCATTTCCGCCGCGGAAAGGGCGATCTTCACCTCCGTGCCGCTGAAAAGCTCGGACCCCTCGTAGTGGTCCGGGTGGGAGTGGGTATTGACGACATAGCGGATATCCTCTTTTTTAATCCCGTCCTTTGCCATCTGTTCCAGGAGCCCCGGCAGGTGCGCCTTGAGGCCCGGATCGATGAGGGCCTGCACGCTCCCGCCGATATAGAAACTATTGCAGTTGTTCTCGAAGTAATTCTTCCACTCGTAGGCATAAAGGTCGTCGGTCAGCTTCATGAGGTTTTCCTTTCCATCGGCAAAACGCAAAAAATGTCTGCCCATTATGCATTCCCAGGACCAATAAATCAACGAAAATGCGCCCGGCGAGCGCCCCGTTCAATTAGCCCTTGTAACGCCTACCCACATAAGTTATAGATTTTCACCCCCGGACCCCGGAAAACAAAGGATTTCCATGGACAGGCAGAAAAAGGCTTATCTCTACGCGGTGCTCACGGTTTTTCTATGGTCCACCGTCGCCTCGGCCTTCAAGATCACCCTTCGCCATCTTAATTTCATCCAGCTTCTCTTTTACGCATCGTTCGTCTCCATGACGGTCCTGTTTCTGATCATCCTGTGCCAGGGCAAGCTCGGGGAACTCAGGAAGTTCTCGAAACGGGAATACCTCGCCTCGGCCCTCCTCGGGTTTTTGAATCCTTTCTTCTACTACACCATCCTTTTCAAGGCCTACTCGGTCCTGCCGGCTCAGGAGGCCCAGCCGCTGAACTGGACCTGGCCGATCATGCTCGTACTCCTCTCCATCGTGATCCTGAAACAGCCCATCGGCCTCCTGAACGTCATCGCCATTTTCATCAGTTTCTCCGGCGTCTTCGTCATCTCGACCCACGGCGACGTTTTCTCCTTTCAGTTCACGAACCTGCCGGGCGCCCTCCTGGCCCTTTCGAGCTCCATCATCTGGGCCCTCTTCTGGATCTACAATATCAGGGACAGGCGGGACGAAGTGATGAAACTTTTTCTGAATTTCTGCTTCGGCTTTCTCTACACCCTTGCCGTCGTCTCTGCCACGGGACAGTTCTACTGGCCGCCCCTGCCGGGACTCCTGGGTGTCATCTATGTGGGTCTCTTCGAGATGGGCATCACCTTCGTCTCGTGGCTGAAAGCCCTTCAGCTTTCGAAAACGACGGCCCAGGTGAGCAACCTCGTCTACGCGGCACCCTTCCTTTCGCTTTTTTTCATCCATTTCATCGTCGGTGAGGAAATCCTCCTATCCACGGTGGTCGGTCTTGTTTTGATCATAAGCGGTGTGATCCTTCAGCAGTTCGCAAGCAGCCGCCGGGGGAAATCATGAAGGCCCTCCGGGCAGGACTTGAACAAAAACTCGGAGGCGAAGGGGCATCCCCTGTCGGATTTGCCGACCTGCGGGATCCGCATCCCCGTTTGCCCGCGGACCAGGGGCTATTCCCGGCGGCATGGGTTTACGGTGTGAAAAGACTTTCCGATAACGGACCAAGGGCCCGGTCCAACCTTACTTCGTGCACTCCCGCGGTGCTCAAATAAAAAACCCCCCGCCACGACCGACGAGGGGTTTTCTCAGTTGACTGATCCCGACTATCCGACGAGATTCCGCACGGCATCGACGACCGGGGCGGTGAAGAGGGCCACGAGCAGGGTGTACATCGCGAAGGATGCGATCGCCTCACCCAGGTAGAGCTTCCCGTATCTCTGCTTCAGGGAGATGATCGTGAGACCGCCGACGATGAGCGCGCCTAAGTGGAAGTAGGGGAAGTTGACCGCGCCGCCTGCGGCGTACTCGGCCAGACAGAAGGTTCCTGTTGCAAGAATGATGAATGCTACGAGTCCGATCATTGAAAGTGTCTTTTTCATATCCTTAATCCTCCTGAGAGTTTTTATTTCCTATTTGCCTTCTTACTATTGAGAAAAGCATGCCAGAGCGAATTCAGGAAAAATTTTTTTGTAAGTTTTTGTAATTCAAGGGTTTATTTCCATGTCACGTTTTTCGTCTTTTGTCGCGGATGACCTCTTTTTTAAAGAAACGTTCAAGGCGTTGAAAGAAATTTTTCAACGTCCCTATCAATTCCCCGTCGCGAAAAGGGTGGACGAAAGCGGACCTCCAAATAACGGCGAAGGGGATCTCGCTTTCCAAATCCTCTTTTTTTCTGTTATCATTAACTGCACGCAACAGCGTGTTGCAGAAATACGGAGGGGGATCACGGAAAGAATTTTTCAAACCCTGAGAGACAAACTGCGAGGAGGGACGGAAGCCGTGGCAGGAAAAGTCATTATCTACGGAAAGGCCGGCTGACCCTACACCGATGAGGCCAGGTCGGCTTACGGAACCAGGGCCGAGTATTACGACGTCAAGACGAATGCGGGGAAACTCCAGGAGATGCTGAAACACTCCGGCGGCAAGCGCCAGGTTCCCGTCATCGTCGAGGGGGACAAGGTCAGGATCGGCTACGGCGGCACCTGAGGGGTATGATCGCTCGGCCGTGCGCCGGACAAACATAGCGACGATTTGTCAGTGGGGAGTGGAGAAATAAAGGAAAAGTCTACCCTTTTATACATCCCACAGCCTTGAGTCTCGCCACTTTGCGCGAGATACCGGCCCCGTGAACCGCTTCGACGACCTCGTCGATGTCCTTGTAGGCTTCGGGCATCTCCTCCGCCAGGGTTCCCTTGGCGGACGCGATGACGAGGACGCCCCGTTCCGCCATCTCCTTCCGGATGGCTCTCCCCTTGCCCGCCTTTATGGCCTGTGCGCGACTCAAGACCCTCCCGGCACCGTGGCAGGTGCTCCCGAAGGTCTCCGCCAGGGCCCTTTCCGTCCCCACCAGGACATAAGATCCCGTCCCCATGTCCCCGGGAATTAAAACCGGCTGTCCCACGTGCCTGTATTTCTCCGACAGAGCCGGGTGGTTTGCCGGAAAGGCTCTCGTTGCACCTTTCCGGTGGACGCAGAGCTTCGCTTTCAAGCCTTCCACGTCGAAATCCTCTATCTTGGCGATGTTGTGACAGACGTCATAGACGAGCCGCATACCCAGTTCGCGCGGACCGATCTGGAGCGTCCGCTGGAGGGTTTCCCCCGTCCAGTGCATGAGCACCTGCCGGTTCGCCCAGGCGTAATTGGCTGCGCAGGCCATGGCGGCCAGATAGTCCTGCCCTTCTTCCGACTGCACGTAGGCGCAGGCGAGCTGCCTGTCCGGGAGCTGAAGCCCGAGGGCGTTCACGTGCTTCATCATCCGTGCCAGATAATCGTCGCAGACCTGGTGGCCGAGTCCGCGGGATCCGCAGTGGATCATGAAGGCCACCTGGTCCTTCTCGAGACCGAAAGCCGCAGCCACCTTCTCGTCGTAGATGTCTCTGACGATCTCGATCTCCAAGAAGTGGTTACCCGAGCCCAGGGTGCCGAGCTGCCCCCGCCCCCTTTCCATAGCCCTCGCGCTGACCTTGTCGGGGTCGGCGCCCCCGATCCGGCCCCCGTCCTCCGTGGCCTCCAGGTCGGACGCCGTGCCGTACCCGTTTTTCACGGCCCACCATGCGCCCTCGACGAGAACCTCTTTTTCGTCCCTCGGCTTGAGCCTGAGCGCACCCGTGGACCCCACGCCGGCCGGGATGTCCCTGAAGAGAGCCGTCACGACCTTCTCCAGTCGGTCACGGATGTCGTCGTGTTTCAGGTTCGTGGCGACGAGCCTGCAGCCGCAGTTGATGTCATAACCGACACCGCCGGGTGAAATGATCCCTTTCCGCAGGTCAAAGGCGGCCACACCCCCGATGGGGAACCCGTAGCCCCAGTGGATGTCCGGCATGGCGAGGGAGTACCGGACGATACCGGGCAGGTGGGCGACGTTGGCCACCTGTCTGGGGCTCTCGTCCTTCTCGAGGCCCTTCATGAGCTTTTCGCTGGAATAGATAAGCCCCGGGACCCGCATCCCCCCGAAGGCAGGGATTTCCCAGCGATAGTCATCAAGCTGTCTCATTTTGATCTCAGACATCGAAGATCACCTTCGCCTTCCACCCCCGGGGCGTCTCCTTCACCTCGGCCTGGTGGTAGGTCACCGCCTTGATCTCTTGCTTGAGAGCGTGCCTCGACCGGTCGAAGGCCTCGCCCCTGAGGGTCGCCTCGATCCGGCCGCCCTCCATCTTTACAATGGTGAGGTTTTTGAGAAGCCAGGATTCGCCATTGTAAAGGTAGAGGATTTCCCTCAGGAAATTGATCATAAGGTCTTCCCGGTCCCTCCCCTCGACACCGATATTCCGGACCTCCCGCGGGCGGACGCTACGCAGGTCGGCGATCATGTCATGGACGGCGATCCCCGCGTTTCGATAGAGCTCCTTTTCGCTCTTCCCGGAGACCTCGATACCCAGGTCTGCGGTATGGTCGATGGGCCTGTACGTCTTCATGTTCCGAAAAGACCGGCAAGTCGGCGGCCCGCCTCAGCGCTCTGCGCTTTCCGTTTCCTCCGGCGCCGTCTCTTCCTCGGCGGAGTCGTCCTCCCTGCTTTCCGTCTCCCGCTCGACGCGGGCGATGCCGACGAGGCTCTCCTCAGGCCCGAGCTCGATGAGGCGCACGCCCTGGGTGCTGCGGTGGAGTATCGGGAGCTCGGAGACCCGCAGCCGGATGATGTTCCCGGTGCTGCTGATCAGCATGATGTCCTCCTCGCCGGTCACCTGCTTGATGCCGGAGACATCCCCGATCTTCTGCGTCGTCCGGATGTTGATGATGCCCTTGCCGCCCCTCGACTGAAGCCTGTACTCATTCACCTCGGTGCGCTTGCCGTAGCCGCGCTCGGCGACCGTCAGGATCGTGTGCCCCTCCGTGAGGATCTCCATGCCCACCAGTTCGTCGTCGGCGTCCATCCGGATACCGATGACCCCCATCGCCGTCCTGCCCATGGCCCTCACGTCGTCCTCCTTGAAGCGGATGGCCATCCCCTTCTTGGTTCCCAGAAGGATCTCCTGGTCGCCGAGAGTTTGCTTGACGTCGATGAGAGCATCTCCCTCGTCGATCGTGATGGCAATAATGCCTCCGGACCGGGGGTTCGAGAAGGCCCCCAGCTCCGTCTTCTTTATGATCCCCCTTCTCGTGACCATGACGACGAACTTCCCGTCTTCGAACTCCCTCACCGGGAGGATGGCGGCCACCTTTTCCTTCTCGGCGATGTGGATGAGGTTGACAATGGCTTTCCCCTTCGCCGCCCGTCCCGCCTGGGGCACCTGGTACACCTTCAGCCAGTGCACCCGGCCCTGATCGGTAAAGATCAGAATGTAGCTGTGGGTCGAGGCGATGAAGATGTGCTCCACGAAATCCTCTTCCTTGATCCCCATGCCGACCTTGCCGCGCCCGCCCCTTCTCTGGATGCGGTAAAGGCTCGCGGCGTTTCTCTTGATGTACCCCTGGTGGGAGACGGTCACGACCATGTCTTCCTCGACGATCATATCCTCGATATCGATGTCTTCCGTGGAGGCGACGATTTCCGTCCGGCGCTCATCGCCGTAACGCTTCTTGATGTCCTCGAGCTCCTCCACGATGATGTCCAGGACCTTCTGGGGGTCGGCAAGGATTCCCTTGAGCTTTTTGATCAGCTTCACGAGCTCTTCGTGCTCGGAGAGGATCTTCTCCCGCTCGAGCCCCGTGAGCCGCTGGAGCCTCATGTCCAGGATGGCCCTGGCCTGAATCTCCGTGAGACCGAACCTCTTCATCAGGGCCGTTGCTGCCTCTTCAGGGTTCTTCGAGGCCTTGATGACGGCGATCACCTTGTCGATGTTCTCCAGCGCCTTGATCAGGCCTTCGAGGATGTGAGCCCGTTCGCTCGCTTTCGCCAGCTCAAAGATCGTCCGCTTGGTGACGACCTCCCTGCGGAAGTCGATGAACCGCAGGAGGAGCTCCTTGAGGTTGAACACACGGGGCTGGCCGTTGTCAATGGCCAGCATGACAATCCCGAAAGTGGACTCCATCTGGGTGTGTTTGAAGAGCTGGTTCAGCACCACACCGGCCACCTCGTCCTTCCGCAGATCGACGACGATGCGGATACCGTCGCGGTCCGACTCGTCCCGGAGGTCGGCGATCCCCGTGATCTTCTTGTCCCGGACGAGATCGGAGATCTTCTCGATGAGATTGGCCTTGTTGACCTGGTAGGGGATCTCCGTGATGATGATGCTCTCCCGGTCGCTTCGGGCGTTGCGCTCGATGAGCGCCCGGGCCCTCATCCGTACCGTCCCGCGTCCCGTCGTGTACGCCTGGAGGATGCCGTCGCGGCCGTTGATGAACCCCGCCGTCGGGAAATCCGGGCCCTGGATGTGCTGGATGAGCTGCTGAACGGTGATCTCGGGGTTCCGGATCAGGGCGATCGTCCCGTCGACGACCTCGCCCAGGTTGTGAGGCGGGATGTTCGTCGTGACACCGACGGCAATGCCGGCCGTTCCGTTCAGGAGGAGGAAGGGGGCCCTGGCCGGAAGGACTGTCGGCTCCGTGAGGGACTCGTCGTAGTTGGGGACGAAACCGACCGTTTCCTTCTCCAGATCGGCCAGAAGCTCCTCGGCGATGCGGGACATGCGGATTTCGGTGTAACGCATCGCCGCCGGCGGGTCGCCGTCGATGGAACCGAAATTGCCCTGGCCGTCGATCAGGGCGTAACGCATGGCGAAGTCCTGGGCCATCCGGACGATGGTGTCATAGGCGGCGGCGTCCCCGTGGGGATGATACTTGCCGATGATGTCTCCGACGATCCTCGCCGATTTCTTGTAGGGCCTGTTGTAACGGTTCCCCATCTCGTACATGGCGTAGAGCACCCGCCGGTGCACGGGTTTGAGTCCGTCCCGGACATCGGGGATGGCCCGGCCGATGATCACGCTCATGGCGTAATCCATGTACGATTTTTTCATCTCATCTTCGATGTTTACCGGAAGGTTCTTCTGATAAAGCTGTTCCATCTTCCTGCATGTGCTCCGCTTCTTGTCTGGCTGTCTTTCCGGAAAGACCCTTGCTTTCGGTGATCCTGGAAGCCGGGGAGGTAAATATCACCGCGTCTCGGGTCTCGACGGGATTCTGAGATTATATATCGAGATTGGTCGCGTACCGGGCGTTTTTGTATATGAACTCCCTCCTGGGCTCCACCTGATCCCCCATGAGGGTCGTGAAAATTTCATCGGCGAGCAGCGCGTCCTCGACCCGGACCTGCAGGAGGGTGCGCTTCTCGGGGTTCATCGTCGTCTCCCACAGCTGCTCGGGGTTCATCTCGCCGAGACCCTTGTAGCGCTGAAGCGTCAGGCCCTTTTTCCCCAGACCGATCAGGTACTCGATGAGGGCCGGCAGGCTCTCGAGGGTCCGGTTGCCCCGGCCGTCCTCGTCGTTCACGACGAGCGTGAAGGGTCTCTCTCCCAGAGCCGCGAGCTGGTTCATGAGCGTCTTGGCCTCGGCGAAGGTCGGTTCATGGAAGATGTCTTCCTCGATGTAGGTGGTCTTCTCGATGCCGTTGGCCCGGATCGTGAACACCAGGCTGTAGCCTCCGTGCTCCTGGTTGACCTGGGTGGCATACCGGATACTTTGCTCTCCGAAGGCCTTTCCCGTGCGTTTCCCGATCCTGGTCAGGGCGCTTTCGTTCTTGAAGTCCGACGGGGAAAAGGCGGGGTCGCCGGCCAGGATCCGCATGATTTCCTTGTTCTTGTCCTCCCGCTCGAACTTGTCGAGAATGGTCTCCAGCCTCACCGCCCTGTTGATCAGGCCGAAGAGGCGGTTCCCCGTGATGCTGCTGCCGTCGCCGGTGACGAGCTGGACGCGGTTGACCCCGTTTTCGAGGATGAAACGCTTCATCTCCTCTTCCGTGCCGATGTAAAGTTCTCTCTTTTTATCCGCGATCTTGTAAAGCGGCGGCTGCGCGATGTACAGATAGCCCCGCTCGATCAGGTCCTTCATCTGCCGGAAGAAGAAGGTCAGCAGAAGCGTCCGGATATGGGACCCGTCGATATCCGCGTCGGTCATGATGATCACTTTGTGATAGCGTAACTTGCTCACATCGAACTCGTCGTCGCCGATGCCCGTCCCCAGGGCCGTGATGATGATCTTGATTTCCTCGTTCTGGAGCATCTTGTCGAAACGGGCCTTCTCGACGTTCAGGACCTTCCCGCGCAGCGGCAGGATGGCCTGGAAACGCCGGTCCCGTCCCTGCTTGGCCGAGCCGCCCGCGGAGTCGCCCTCGACCAGGTAAATTTCGCACCGGGCCGGGTCCTTCTCCTGGCAGTCCGCCAGTTTCCCGGGCAGGGCGCCCACCTCGAGCGCGCTCTTCCGGCGCGTCAACTCCTTGGCCCGCCGGGCCGCCTCCCGGGCGCGAGAGGTCTCGAGGGATTTGTTGACGATGGTCTTCGCGACGGAGGGGTTCTCCTCGAAGTGGCTGGTAAGCTTCTCGTAGATGATGCCTTCCACCAGCCCCTTGACCTCGCTGTTCCCGAGCTTGGTCTTCGTCTGCCCCTCGAACTGCGGTTCGCGCAGTTTCACGCTGATGACGGAAGCGAGCCCTTCCCGGACGTCCTCACCTTTGATGGACTCCTTGTCTCCTTTGATGATGTTGTTGGCGAGACCGTAATTGTTGATGACCCTCGTGAGCGCCGAGCGGAAGCCGCTCAGGTGGGTCCCCCCCTCGGTGGTGTTGATGCTGTTGGCGTAGGAGTACGTGTGCTCGGTGTAGGTGTCGTTGTACTGGAGAGCCACTTCGACGACTGTACCCTCTTTCTCGCCCTCGATGTAGATGGGTTTTTTATGCAGGACACCCTTGTTCTTGTTGATGTAGTCCACGAAGGAGACGATTCCCCCCTCGTAGTGAAAGACCCTCTTCTCGTCGACCCGGTCGTCGATCAGCGTGATCTTGAGCCCGCGGTTCAGGAAGGCGAGTTCGCGCAGCCGGTTCGAAATGACATCGAGGCTGAACTCGATGTCGTCGAAGATCTCCTCGTCGGGCCTGAAGGTCACGCGGGTGCCCTTCCCCTTGGTGGTCCCCACCGTCTTCAGCGGACCCGTGGGCACGCCCCTCTCGTAAGACTGCCGGTAGACCTTGCCGTTACGCCGGACCTCCAGTTCCAGGTGGCTCGAAAGGGCGTTCACGACGGAGACACCCACACCATGGAGACCGCCCGAAATCTTGTAGTTATCGCTGGAAAACTTCGCGCCGGCATGAAGCTTGGTCATGACGACCTCGGCGGCCGACACCCCTTCGTCCTTGTGGAGATCCACGGGGATGCCCCGGCCGTCGTCATCGACCATGACACTGTTGTCCACCCGGATCCTCACGGTGATGTTGTCGCAGTAACCGGCCGAGGCTTCGTCGATGCTGTTGTCCATCACTTCGTAGACGAGGTGGTGGAGACCGTCCTTGCCGGTGCTCCCGATGTACATGGCCGGTCTTTTCCGCACGGCCTCGAGGCCGTCCAGTACTTTGATGCTGTCCGCGCTGTAGGTTTCAGACATGCTGTAAATTTCTTGCTCCTCTTTGTTTTTTTGCACCCTCCGCCCCAGACTCTCGAAACCTCTCTGTCGGAGCCGGAGGCCTTATGCCTGCGTTCGAAAAACCGCTATATCTTGAGCGGCATGATGACGCATATGTACCTCTGCTCTTCCATGGGCTTCACAACGGCGGGTCTCAGCCCGTTTCTCACCTCGAGGATGAACTTCTTTTCATGAACCGCCTCGATGCCCTCCAGGAGGTAGCGGACATTGAACCCCACCTCGGTCTCCTTCTCCCTGTAGGCCGCCTCGATCTCGTCCTGCGCTTCCCCCACGTCGGGGTTGGTCGAATTGAGAACCACCCTGTCTTCGGACAGCTTGATCTTAACACCGCTGTAACGCTCGCTCGACATGACGCTCATACGCCGAAGCGCGTGGATCATGGCGTCTTTTTCAAGTTCAACGGTCACGCCCTTGTCCTTCGGGATGACGCGCTTGTAGTCGGGGTACTCCGCGTCGATGAGGCTCACCTTGAGGACGACGTTGTTCTTCTTGAGAACGCAGATGCCCTTTTTCGCCCCGAACTCGATCTCCGTCTCGCCGTCGTCCACAAGCTTCCGGATCTCGTTGACCCCCTTTCTCGGGATAATGATTCCCTGCTCGAGTTCCGGCGACGATTCCATGACGGGCTGCACGCTGACCATGGCAAGACGGTGACCGTCGGTAGCGATCATGTTCAAGTCAATCTTTCCGGCGTCCCGCTCTGTTCTCAGAAAGACGCCGTTTAAACTGATGCGCGTCTCGTCCAGCGACATGGCAAAAAAGGTCTGGCTGATCATGTTGGAGAGGACGCTCCCCTTCACCTTCACGTACCGGATGCCCTCGTCATCCAGAACCCTCGGGAATTCCTCCGCGGGCATCCCCGCGATCCTGAACGTCGATTTACCGCAGGCCAATCGGATCCAGTTCGAGTCATCCACCCTGAATTGGACGGTTTCTCCCTGTATTTCCCTCAGAATCTCGAACAGTTTTCTCGCGGCAACGGTGATTTCCCCATCCTTCACGACTTTAGCCTCGTAGTCAGCGATGAGACCGATTTCTCTGTCCGTCGCCACAATTTTTATCTTGTCACCATCCGTTTTGATGAGAACATTGTTGAGAATCGGCATCGTCGTTCTCCGATCCACGACCCCCAGCGTCCTCTGCACGCCCCCCAGGAATACATCTCTCGTCAAACTGAATTCCATGTCGATCCCTTCCTTCCCCTGAAATATTTAATCCACAACATTCACTGATATTACTATATCATAATAAAATAGATATCAGACATAGTAGTAGGATTTGTGAATCTGTTCATGAATACCTTTATCAAAGTTATTTCGAGGCTCTGCGGGCGGCAGGCTGTGGATAAAACCGTCCGGTCATCTGTCAACTCCTGTTCAGGGCGTCTTCAATTTCCTTGACGGAAGCCATAATCTTGGGATCCTTTTCCAGAAGGTCCTTGACCTTGTTCGTCGCGTATATGACCGTGGAGTGATCCTTGCCGCCGATTTTGGCCCCGATATCGGGAAAAGAAAGACTCGTCAGCTTCCGGGACAGGTACATGGCGATCTGCCTTGGAATGACGAGGTTTTTGTTTTTCTTCTGGGATTTCAGATCCGATATCCGGATGTTGAACTTCCCGGCGACGGTCTTGACGATCTCGTCGACGGTAATCTCTTTTTTTTCCCCCTGCTTGAAGAACTTCTTCAGAACCTCCCTGACGAGGTCCATGTCGATCTCTCTGCCTGTCAGAGAGGCGTAGGCGCCGATCCGAATCAGGAATCCCTCGAGCTCCCTGATGTTCGACTCCGATTTGGAGGCGATGTAGTAGGCCACGCTCTGGGGGATAGCGATGTTGTTTTCCTGCGCTTTTTTCATCACGATGGCGATCTTTGTTTCCACATCGGGGACCTGGATATCGGCGATAAGACCCCATTCGAAACGGGACCGTAGCCTCCCCTCCAGGTTCGGGATGTCCTTCGGGAACCGGTCGCTCGTGACGACGATCTGCTTGCCCGAGTCGTGAAGAGTGTTGAAGGTGTGAAAGAACTCTTCCTGCGTTCTTTCTTTCCCCGCGATGAACTGGATGTCGTCGATCAGCAGAGAGTCGATGTTGCGGTATTTTTCACGGAACTTCGGCATCCTGTCATAGCGGATGGAGTTGATCATCTCGTTCATGAACTCCTCGGCGGAGACATAGAGGACGTTTTTTTCCGTGTGGAGGGCGAGCGTGTGGATGCCGATGGCGTTCAGAAGATGGGTTTTTCCGAGACCCACGCCGCCGTAGATGAAGAGGGGGTTGTAGTTCCTGGCCGGTTGTTCAGCGACGGCAAGTGCCGCCGCATGGGCAAACTGGTTGCTCGGACCTACGACAAAACGATCAAAATTGTAGTTCGGCTTGAGAGACTGGTGGATGCGAAGCCTCACGATGTCTCCTTTTCTTACCGGCTTTCTCTGTGCCTCAACTCCCCTGTCCTCCGGTAAGACGACCTTGTCCGGGATGGATTTATCAACAACGAAAGCGATCTTTATGTCGAGACCGCTCGCTTTGGCGATTGAATCCCTGATGATATCGACGTAGTTATCGGTCAGCCAATCCTTGAAGAACTTGTTGGGAACCGAAAGCTGACAGCTTGAGCCTTCGACGGAAAGGATTCGGATGGGGCTGATCCAGGTGTCGAAATTCTGCTGCGACACTTTTTCCTTAATGAATACAAGGCTTTTTTCCCAGAGATGTTCCAAAAGCGCCTACCTTGTGCACAAGTTTATAAACATTTGTTAACAAATTGACCGGCCAGAGAGAAATACAGCATGTTGATATTACAACTACCCGGTTTTGTTGACGAATTATCTGTCTATACTTCCGGGCGAATCCTTCGCTCTACCGGTCACCGCATGAGGATTCCGAGGAGCCTGTCCAGCTCCTCCGGCGAGGAAAACCCGATCTCGATCGTCCCGCCGTTTTTCACCGTCCTTATCCGTACGCTGGTCATAAGGCTCCTGGAGAGTTTCCCCTCCAGAAAGGCCAGCTGTTCATCTTTGATCGCTTTCCGGGTCATCGAAGCCTTTTTCCTCAAGCCCCGGACCAGGAGCTCCGTCTCGCGGACATTGAGGCCTTTTTTAAGGATGTCCCTCAGCAGGCGGACCTGCTCCGCCGCGGAGGACAGGGACAGAAGCGCCCGGGCATGACCTGCCGTGACCTGTCTCTTCGCAAGGGCCTCCCGCACCTCCGGGGTCAGCTTGAGCAGCCGGACGGCATTTACAACCGTTGACCGGTCCTTCCCCACCCGGGCGGAGATCTCCTCGTGGGACAGGCCGAACTTTTCCATGAGCGTGAGGAAAGCCTCGGCCTCCTCGATGGGGTTCAGATCGGCACGCTGGATGTTCTCGACAAGGGAGATCTCGGCCATGTCCAGATCCTCGGCCTCACGGACGATGATGGGCACCTGCTTGAGCCCGGCCTCCTGGGCTGCCCGCCAGCGTCGTTCACCGGCGATGATCTCGTAGCCGTTTTCGAGCCTCCGGACTACGATCGGCTGGATGATCCCGCTTTTTCGGACGGAGGTCACGAGGTTTTTCTGTTCTTCACCGTCGAATTCCTTTCTGGACTGGTAGCGGTTGGGAACAAGTTCCTCGATGCCGCAGATGATATAGTTGGCCCGATCGGTGACCTCGCCGAGAATATCAGGCAGTATGGCCCCCAGCCCCTTGCCCAGAGATTCTTTTGCCGGCATTTAGACCCTCCCGTTGGATAGAATTTCGTGGGCCAGCTCCATGTAGGAGATGGCGCCGCGCGAGTTGATGTCGTAGAGAAGAACGGGCATGCCGTGGCTCGGGCTCTCCGACAGGCGCACGTTTCTCGGGATCATCGTCCTGAAGACTTTTTCGCCGAAGTGCTTTCTCACCTCCTCGGCCACCCTGTGTGAAAGCCGGTTCCTCACATCGAACATGGTGAGGAGAATTCCCTGGAGCGCAAGCGATGGATTGAGCCTCGCTTTCACCAGCCTGACCGTGTTCAACAGCTGTCCCAGCCCCTCCATGGCGAAATACTCGCACTGGAGGGGGATGATGAGAAAGTCCGCCGCCACCAGCGAGTTGATCGTCAGGAACCCGAGCGAGGGCGGACAGTCAATGATGATGAAGTCATAGGGACTCCGCAGGCTCTTGAGGACATTCTTCAGCTTTCTCTCCCTGTCTTCCATCGCGACAAATTCAACCTCGACGCCGATGAGATCCTGGTTCGACGGTATCACGTCGAGCGTTGCGATCTGCGTTTGGGTGATGACCTTGTCCAGAGGGAGTTCCCCGATCAGCACCCGGTACAGATTCTTTTCCCGGGTGACGGCTTTGTCGATGCCCACACCGCTCGTCGTGTTCCCCTGGGGGTCACAGTCGATGAGCAAAACCTTTTTTTCCGACGTGGCAAGGGAGGCCGACAGGTTGATAGCCGTCGTGGTTTTACCCACCCCACCTTTCTGGTTGGCGATCGTTATGATTTTGCTCATTAAATTTTTCTGATCGGGAATTGACTCTGGCTGGGTTTTCGTTGCGGCGATGCTAACATACAAACGTGATTTTTCAAAGGGAAATTTAAAAAAAAATAATCAGTGATTTCAGAGAGTTGGATAAAACCACGCTCAGCGATGACGCCCGAGTTATCCACAGGCTTGCAAGGCCGGAAAGTCGGGGTCTAAAGCGGCGCAAAATCGACCGATTAGACAGCGCGCGAAGAGGGGCTAAACTTTCCTGAAAAGGACGATTTTTCTCCGGCCGGCCTCTCCGGGTAGGGTGAGCTCGTGAGCGGCGACGAAGGCCATGCCGTGAGCCGGGCAGAGGTCCAGGGCGTCACGCAGCTCCTCCTCTATGTCGGCGCCTTTCATCGCGATGAGGACGCCGCCCGTGGAGAGAAAGTGGCCGCCTGCGGGGATAAGTCTGCAGAGTTTCCACAGGGCCCGGGAGACGACGGCATCGAAGAAGGCCTTGCAGGATCCTTCCGCGATCAGATCTTCCGTGCGCCTGTGAATGACCGTGACCTCACGAAGGCCGAGTTCTCTTACGACATGCTTGAGGAAGGAGACCTTCTTCCTCCGGGACTCGAGCAGCCATAGCCGAAGAGAGCCCATGAAGATTTTCAGGGGGATACCCGGAAACCCCGCGCCGGTGCCGATGTCCAGCACTCTGGCGTCTTCCCCGGGGAGATAGGGGGCGACGGTGAGAGAATCGACGAAGTGTTTCACCGTCAGATCCGGGGGGGACCGGAGGGCGAGCAGGCTCATTTTACTGTTCCAGAAAAGGATCGCCTTCCTGTATGATTCGAGGAGCGAAATCTCCTTCTCGCCGGGCACAAGACCGGTTAGGGCGGAGGCGCCGGACAGGATTTCGGCGAGCCCTGTGGATTCATCCGCTGGGGACATGAAACCTCGGTTTACGGGAGGGCATTTTTCCGCTTGAATAGCAGAGGCGTAACGGGAGGGCAATGAAAAACATGGAACCGCTCAAGGCCAGACGCGAAAACATCACCCTGGTTCTTCACAGGCCGAAACATCACGGGAACATCGGTTCCGCCGCGCGCTGCGCGAAGAACATGGGAATGAGGAACATCGTCGTGGTGACCCGCGACGAGCCCGACATGGAAAAGATCCGGCAGATGTCGACGCACCTGGCCGTCGATGTCGTCGAGAGGATCCGGTTCGTCGAGAGTCTCGAGGAGGCCATCGGCGGTTTTCACTGGATCGTGGGAACCACGTCCAGAACGGGTTCCATGCGTCAGCCCACGGGGAGCCCCCGCGAGGTCGCCTCAACCCTTGTGGGTCTGTCTCAGAAAAACAAGGTCGCCGTCCTTTTCGGTCCCGAGGATATCGGTCTCACGAACGATGAACTCAAGCACTGCCAGGCACTCATCACCATCCCCACATCGGATAAACTCCGGTCCCTGAACCTCTCACACGCCGTCATGATCGTCTGCTACGAGATTTTTCTCGCCTCGACGGCCGTTCCGGACCGGTTCAGGCCGCGCCTGGCCCCGTCAGCCGAGCTGGAGGGGATGTACGGTCAGGTCCAGGACCTCTTTGTGCGCATCGGCTTCCTCAACCCGCAGAACCCCGAGTACTGGATGTTGAATGTTCGCCGTTTTTTCTCCCGGGTCGAACTCCGTTCCCGGGACGTGAAGATGATCCGGGGGCTCTGTCGCCGGATCGACGGGTACGTAAAGGACAAAAAAGCTTGACTTTCACGGGGTGGAAAACTTATTAGTTCGTGCAACGGAAAGACGTCGGGGGCCCGGGCCGCTGCGCGGGCGACACCCGTTACAACCTGTCGCAAATACCGGGGGATGAAACGAATGTACAAGACTTTTTCCTTCACAGGAGCCCAAAAGATCGTATTCGGGTGCGCCGCCTTTGAACGCCTTGCCGATCACGTCAAGGAGCTGGGCGGACGGAAACCGCTCATCGTTCTCGATCGGAACCTGTCGAAATCCGGCTTCCGTGGGCGGGCGATGGAGGTCCTGGCCCGGGGCTCTCTCAAGGCCGTGGTCTTCGACCGGGTGGAACCGGAACCCCTGCTGGAACTGGCCGACGAAGGGGTGGAAGCCGCCCGCAGGGGCAAATGTGACATCGTCGTCGGCATCGGCGGCGGAAGCGCCATGGATGTGGCGAAAGCCGTGGCGGTCCTTCTGCCGAACAGGGGCAAGGCGCAGGATTATCTGGGGCTCAATAAAGTCCCCGGGGCGGGGCTTCCCACCATCATGGTCCCGACCACGGCGGGGACAGGGAGCGAGGTGACCTTCACGGCCGTTTTTCTTCGCAAGAACCTCAACAGGAAGGAGGGAATGAACAGCCCCTACCTGTACCCCTCACTGGCGCTGCTCGACCCGATGCTGACCCTCTCGCTTCCTCCGCAGCCGACGGCGGCGACGGGTGTCGACGCCCTCTGCCACGCCATCGAGTCTTTCACGTCTGTGAATGCAAGCCCCATGAGCGAAATGGTGTCCCTGGAGGCGATCCGGCTGATCGCGGAGAACCTGAGAACCTGCGTTCACAACGGCAAGGATCTCGCGGCCCGGGAACGCATGCTCCTGGGCAGCCTCTATGCCGGCCTGGGCCTTGCCAACGCGGGCGTGGGCGCAGCCCATTCACTGTCCTATCCCCTGGGGGGTCGTTACGGAATTCCTCACGGTGTTGCCAACACCCTGATGCTTCCCCGGGTCATGGATTTCAATGTGCCCTCGGCCCAGGAGAAGTTCGTCCTCGTGGCGGAGGCCATGGGGGAGAGCACGGAAGGGCTCCCCCTGCGGGAGGCGGCCTATCTCGCCGTGGACGCCGTCGAATCGATCATCGAGGACTGCGGCATCTTCACCACCCTGCGGGAACTGGGGGTTGCCGAAGAAGACTTCCCGGAACTGGCCAGGATCGCCCTGACCGTTGTCCGGCCCCTCGAAAACAACCCGAGAAAAGTCACCTTCGAGGATGCCGTAGAGATGTACCGGGCCGCCTATTGACGGGGCTCGTGACCCGGGCTCTATCGTTGCAGCGGCGTTTGCGGCCGCAGCGCTCATTTTATATCCACTGAATGACAGGGAGGCGACAAAATGGCAGGTGCTGAGTTGATCGGTCAGGAAGAGATCAAGGAGGTCATGGACGTCCTGAGTACAGGCGTCCTGATGCGGTACGGCTTTGACAGGGAGCGGAAGGGGGTCTACAAGGTTCAGGCCTTCGAAGAGGCCTTCGCGAAATACTGCGGTGCCGGCTACGGCCTGGGCGTCACGTCGGGGTCGGCGGCTCTCAAGGTCGCCCTGAAGGCCCTGGATGTCGGCCCCGGTGACGAGGTCATCATCCCGGCCTTCACCTTCCTGGCCACCTACGAGGCCGTTCTCGAAGTCGGTGCGATCCCCGTTATGGCCGACATCGACGAAACCCTCAACCTGGACCCGCGCTCGGCGGAGTCCAGGATCACGGACTGCACGAAGGCCATCATCCCCGTTCACATGTGCGGTGCGCCGGCCCATATTGACCGGATCCTGGAGGTGGCGAAGAGGAACGGTCTCAAGGTTCTCGAGGACAACGCCCAGGGCTGCGGCGGCAGCTTCAAGGGCAAGAAGCTCGGAACCTTCGGCGAAATGGGGATTTTCAGTTTCGACTACAACAAGACAATCACGACGGGCGAAGGCGGCATGATTCTCACGGACAGCAGGGAACTCTACCTGCGGGCCGACTGGTATCACGATCACGGCCACGTTCACAATCCCGATATACCGCGTGCTCTCGAAGACCATTTCATCCTGGGGTTCAACTACCGGATGAATGAAATCCAGGGCGCCCTGGGGCTCGCCCAGCTTTCGAAACTCGACACCGTCATCGGCGAGCAGCGGAAGAACAAGGCGGCGATCCGGGCGGCCCTCGCGGGGGTCCCGGGGATCGGGTTCCGCGAGATCCCCGATCCGGACGGCGACACGGCAACCTTTCTTGCCTTCAATCTTCCCGAGGCGTCTCTGGCCAAGAAGTTCCAGAAGGTTCTCGCAGAAAACGGGGTGGAAGCGGTTTGTTACAGGGAAAACCGGTGGCATTACGTGCCTAACTGGGAGCATTTCCTGGCGCAGGCAACGGCCAGTTCCACGAAGTATCCTTTCACGGATCCCTGCTACAGAGGGAAGGTTGTATACCGGCGGGAGGACATCCCCCGGGCGGAGGACATCCTGGGCCGGACGCTCGTGATGTCCATTTCGGTCCGGATGCCGAAGGAGCGCCTCGATGCGATCTCCCTCGCCGTTGAGAAGGCGACCAAGGTTCTATGAAGAAATCATCGACGAAGAAAGACCGGATCATCGTCACGGGGGGCGCCGGTTTCATCGGAAGCGCCATGGTCTGGAAACTCAACGAAGAGGGCCTTGACCGGATCCTCATCGTGGACCGTCTCGGCACGACGGACAAGTGGAAGAATCTTGCCAAGCGCCGGTTCGCCGACTACATGCACAAGGATGAATTCCTGCAGGCGATCCGGACAGGCCGGTTCCGTCACCCCGTTCAGGCGGTGATCCACATGGGGGCCTGTTCGTCGACGACGGAACGGGATGCGGACTACCTGATGAGCAACAATTACCGCTACAGCGTGGAGCTGGCGAAATGGGCCCTGGCGAAGGGTGTGCGCTTCATCTACGCGAGCAGCGCCGCCACCTACGGCGACGGGTCCCGGGGATTTTCCGACGACGACGGGGTGACGGGAAGCCTCCTGCCCATCAACATGTACGGGTACTCCAAACAGCTTTTCGATCTCTGGGTCCTCTCCAACCGGCTGCAGAAGCGGGTTGTCGGGATCAAGTTTTTCAACGTCTTCGGCCCCAACGAATACCACAAGGAAGACATGCGGAGCATGGTCCACAAGTCCTTCGGGCAGATCGGCGACACGGGAAAGGTCCGGCTCTTCAAGTCCCACCGGCCCGACTACGGGGACGGCGAGCAGCGCCGGGATTTTGTCTACGTCAAGGACTGCGTCGAGGTCCTCTGGTGGTTTTACCGAAACCGGAAAGCGGGCGGCATCTTCAATCTCGGGAGCGGCTACAGCCGGACCTGGAATGACCTCACGCAGGCCGTTTTCGATGCCGTGGGCGCGAAGAAACAGATCGACTACATTGAGATGCCCGAAGCCATCCGTGACCAGTACCAGTATTTCACGGAAGCCAGGATCGACAAACTCCGGTCCGCGGGATGTCCGGTGACCTTCCGCTCCCTGGAGGACGCCGTTTACGACTACGTCGTCAATCACCTGAAGACAAAAGATCCTTACCTGTAAAGGACAGGGGGGTTCCTTCATGAGGGTCATCTGCGTCATTCCTGCTCGTTATTCCTCCTCGAGGTTCGAAGGCAAGCCCCTGGCGGACATCTGCGGAAAACCCATGATTCAGCGGGTCTACGAGAGGGCCCTGAGGTCGCGGACCGTGTCCGATGTGGTCGTGGCGACCGATGACGAAAGGATCTTCGATGCGGTCAAACGGTTCGGCGGCAGGGTCGTCATGACCTCGACGGCTCATCGTTCCGGGACCGACCGGATCGCCGAAGCGGTATCAGGGCTTTCGGCGGCGGACGGAGACATCGTCGTCAACATCCAGGGGGACCAGCCCCTTTTTGAACCTTCTCAGATCGACGAGGTGGTGAAACCGCTGATCGACAACCCCTCGGTGGATTTCTCCACCCTCATCTACCGGATCCGGCGGGCGGAGGAGGTCACCGACCCCAATGCGGTGAAGGTGGTCTTCGACCGGGAGCACTTTGCCCTCTACTTTTCCCGGTCGCCGATCCCCTGCTTCCGGGATGCCGGTGCCTCCCCCGTCTATTACAAGCATCACGGGATCTACGCGTACCGAAAGTCCTTCCTTTCGACCTTCACGAAGCTGGCGGAGGGTTATCTGGAGCGATCGGAGGCTCTCGAGCAGTTGCGGGCGATGGAGCACGGTTTCCGCATCAAGGTGGTCGAAACCCGGCAGGACTCCATCGAGGTCGACACCCCCCAGGAGCTGGAGCGGGTGAGAGAAATCTACAAAAAAGAAAAGGACTGACACGCCGGCATGAAGATCATCGATTCCCACATCCACTGCGGCATCCAGAATTCCGACCTGCCTTTCGAACTGATCCGGCGATACCTTGCCGGCGGTGGCATTCAGGGGGCCTGTCTCTATGCCCCTGTCGAGGACATCTACAACCGCTACGACGAACATTTCGAGGACTCGGCGCCCTGGATCGCCACACGTCAGCGGGCCAACGAATACGTGCTGAAACTCCAGCAGTCGAACGAGAACATCTTCGGTTACTACTTCGTGTGGAACGATTTCCGCCGGGAGGAACTGAAGAAGGGTTACCGGGGGGTCAAGTGGCACAGGCACGAGTACGAGCCCCTGTACAACTACGATGATCCGCGTTGCGAGGATTTCCTCCAGGAAATCTACCGGCTGCAGCTCCCCGTCGTTCTCGAGGAATCTTTCGAAAACACGCTCTACATGCTTCGCCGGATCGACGGGCGCACGCCCGTGATCATCCCGCACATGGGCGGCCTGAACGGAGGGTTCACGGCCCTCTTTCAGGCGAAGATATGGGATGACGAAACGATCTTCGCCGACACGGCTCTCGCCACCCCCTACGAGATGGACATTTTCCTGAAGCGCTACGGGAGCGGCCGGCTCCTTTTCGGGAGCGATTTTCCTTTCGGTTACCCGGGGAGCGAGCTCGCCAAGGTCCAGCGGCTCAAACTCCGGGATGAGGATTACGAAAAGGTGGTGAGCACCAATATCCTCAAGCTCGTGAAAGCCTCCGCCTGACCGGCGCCTTCCAATGGAGAGACAAAGGGAATGAAGGTTTTCGAGGGACTTCACGCTTTCATCTGGCGGGACAACCGTGCCAACAACTGCAACGCCTACCTCATCGAGGGCTCAAAGCGGATCCTCGTCGATCCGGGGCACCGGGACTTCTTCGACCACGTTCGAAGCGAACTCTCGAGTCTGAAGATCCCCCGGGAAACGATCGACGTTGTTCTGGTCACCCACGGTCACCCCGATCACCTCGAGATGGCGGCTCACTTCAAGGCGCCGACCCTGATCGGCATGGGCGAGGAGGAGTACCATTTCACGAGGGAGGCCTACGCCTCCTATTACAGGATCCCTGAACCGGATTTTCTCCTCCGGGAGGGGGATTGCCTGATCGGGGATGTCGCTCTCCGGATCCTCCTGACACCGGGGCACTCCCCCGGGTCCATCTGCATCTACTGGCCCCTGAAAAAGGCGCTCTTCACGGGGGATGTGGTCTTCGGCGGTGGGATCGGCCGGACCGACCTTCTCGGCGGGGACGGACGCCTTCTGAAGGAAAGCATCCAGCGCCTCGCGACGCTCGACGTGGAGTACCTGCTGCCGGGTCACGGGGAGCTGCTTTCGGGGCGGGAAGCCGTGAAGGCCAATTTCAAGATGATCGAGGATTACTGGTTCAAATACCTGTGAGGTTCAGAACCTGCGCCCGAAATTCCGTGAGGGCCTTTTTGTAGAAGGACGTCCATTCGGGATCCCGGGCGATATTGGGCAGGACGGCGGGGCCGGATACGCCGCTGCGGCCGAGCGTTTCCTCCAGGTGTTTCAGGCGCTGCACCCGCTCGGCAATGAGACCCTTGAGGAAGGCGTCGATCTTTTCCTCGATCGGTTCGGTACCGATCTTCAGGAGTTCCATCATCAGACGATACACCTTCCGGTTGTCCCCCTCGGGGTGAAGATGGGCGATGAGTTCCACCCGCAGGAGGTCTCTGGCGGGGGGGTCCTTCAGGTTTTCTTGAAGCTCCCGTCTGACCGTCTCGAAGGTGACCTGGTCGTCCAGGAATCTCGTCAGCCACCCCCGGATCTTTTTTGCCTGTTCATCGCGCTTCAGGGCCTCTTTCTCCTCGGCCGAGAGGCTGAGCCCCTTTGTCTTTTCCATGATGATGTCGAGAGTGCTTTTGATTTCCGCCATGACAGAGTTCCTTTTCTCAGGGGCTTCATGCCCGAAAATCGCCGGAAGGCATTATTCGTATCTTAGCGCATCGATCGGATTGAGGAGAGATGCCTTGTAGGCCGGGTAGAACCCGAAGAAGATCCCTACGAGTCCCGAAAAGCCGAAGGCAATCATGACCGAGAACGCCGAGACGATCGTCGACCAGCCGGCAAGGGCCGAGATGATTTTTGAACCGGCGACCCCCGCGGTGATCCCGGCCAGACCGCCGATCAGCGACAGGGTCAGCGCTTCAATGATGAACTGAAGCCGGATGTCCCAGGTCTTCGCTCCGACGGCCATCCGTATTCCGATTTCCCGCGTCCGCTCCGTGACCGAGACCAGCATGATGTTCATGATCCCGATGCCGCCGACCAGAAGGGAGACCGAGGCGATGGCCCCCAGCAGCAGCGTCATCACTTTCGTCGACTGCTCCGCGACCTGCATGATCTGGGTCAGGTTGCGAACGGTGAAGTCGTTGTCCTGCCTCGGGCCGATGTGGTGCCTCTGCCGGAGCAGTTCGTTGATCTGCATCTCTGCGGCGGGGAGGTCTTCCGCGCTCCTTGCCTTCACCATGATGGTGCGGACCATGCCGGGAAAGGTGGTCCCGAAGATTCTCTTCTGGGCCGTCGTGACAGGGATATAGATGGTGTCGTCCTGGTCCTGGCCCTGGGGCGACTGGCCCTTTCCGTCCAGCACACCGATCACGACGAAGGGAACCTTCTTGATCCGGATCATCTGGCCGACCGGGTCGATATTTCCGAAGAGATTCTCCACCACGGTCTGTCCCAGGATGGCGACCTTGGTGGCGTTGCGGATGTCCTGCTCCGTGAAGGACCGTCCCATGGCAATGGGCCAGTCCCGGATGATCAGCATGTTCGGGGTGGTGCCGTAAACCCCCGTCGACCAGTTCTGGTTGCCGTAGACGACCTGCGCCGCACCGTTGAGGACGGGCGCCGCCTCCTGGACGGCCGGGCATTCCCTCTGGATGGCATCGGCGTCATCCCTTGTGAGGGTGGGCTGGGACCCCAGGCCCATCCTCAGGCCGCCCGACGTCGTGCTTCCGGGAAGGATGATGATGAGGTTGCTGCCGATGCTCGAAATCTGCTGGCTGATCTTCTCGCTTGCGCCGGTTCCGACGGCCAGCATGGCGATCACGGCACCCACGCCGATAATGATCCCGAGCATGGTGAGGGCCGAGCGCATCTTGTTGATCCGGAGGGCCCGGAGGGATATTTTCACTGTCGCCGGAATGTTGATCATTGCTCTGCGCCCTCGGCCGTTCCAGGAGAGTTCGACGGCTGCCTTCGTTCGTCGCTGATGACCCGGCCGTCGAGGAAGCGGATGATCCGGCGGCTGTATTCGGCAATGTCCGGTTCATGGGTCACGAGGACCATGGTGATGTTGGACTCCTGGTTGAGCCTCACGAGGAGTTCCATGATTTCGATGCTGGTTTTCGTGTCCAGATTGCCGGTGGGCTCGTCGGCCAGGACAAGCGGGGCGTCGTTCACAAGGGCCCTTGCGATGGCCACACGCTGCTGCTGGCCGCCCGATAGCTGGTTCGGATTGTGGTGTTCACGCCCTTCCAGGCCGAGGGCTTTCAGTGAGGCAAGGGCTTTTTTTCTTCTCTCGGCGCCGGAGATGTTGTTGTACAGCAAAGGGAGTTCGACATTCTCGAGAGCGGAGGTTCTCGGGAGCAGATTGAACCCCTGGAAGACAAAACCGATTTTCGCGTTCCGTATGGCGGCGAGTTCGTCGCGGTCCCTGTGGCTCACGTCGATTCCGTCGAGCAGGTATTGCCCCCGTGTCTGCTGGTCGAGGCATCCGATGACATTCATGAACGTCGACTTTCCCGAGCCCGACGGCCCCATGATGGCCACGAATTCGCCCCGCTCGATCGTGACGGACACCCCGTCGAGGGCGTGGACCGGACTCTCGCCGACGTCGTAGATCTTATGCAGGTCCCGTGTTTCGATCAATGCCATTTGCCTGTGCGGCCTTTGCCGTTTGCGGGCTCTTTATTTGAACATCCCCGGGCGGCCGATGGGGCTGTCGCTTTTCTTCGTTCCTCCGATGGACTCGACAATCACCGCAGCGCCCTCTTTGAGGTCGCCCGACAGGATCTCCGTGTCGTTGCCGTCGCTGATGCCCGCCGTCACGGCCACCCGCTTCGGCTTGTTGTTTTCCAGGATCCACACGGCGGCGCCCTTCTGTTCGACGGATCCTTTCGGTTCCGTTTTTTCCCTGCTTTTCTCGGCGGGCCTGAAACGCAGGGCGGCATTGGGTACCCGGAGGACGCCTTTCTTGTCTTCCAGGATGATGGAGACATTGGCCGTCATTCCCGGTTTGAGCTTGAGTTCGGGGTTCTCCACACGGACCACCACATCGTAGGTGACGACATTCTGAACCGTGATGGGGGCAATCCGGACTTCGGAAACCTTTCCCTTGAAGGTCATGTCCGGGTAGGCATCCACGCTGAACTCAACGGGCTGCCCGACCTTGATCTTCCCGATGTCGGCCTCGTCAACGCTTGTATCGATCTGCATCTGTGTCAGGTCCTGGGCGATATTGAAGAGGGTGGGCGTCTGAAAACTCGCTGCCACTGTCTGGCCCACATCGACGTTTCTGGAAATGACCGTCCCGTCCACGGGAGATACGATCCTCGTGTATCGGAGGTTGGTCTCGGCGAAATCGAGGGCAGCCTTGGTTTGCGCGACGGCGGCCCTGGTTGCGGCCAACTGGGCCTCGGCCGAAAGGTAATTGGTCTCCGCCGTATCCACGTCACTCCTTGCGATCAGGTCCCGGGCGAAGAGCGTTTTGTTCCGTTCCAGGGTCCGTTTCGTGTCCACAACGGAGGCCTCGGCCTTCTGCACGTTCGCCCGGGCGGCCAGCAGATTGGCCCTGGCCTGGTCGACCTGGGCCTGAAACGAGGCTGGGTCGATCTGCGCCAGGAGCTGGCCTTTTTTCACGGCGGAGTTGAAGTCCACGTACAGCTTCGAGATGGTCCCGGACACCTGGGTGCCGACGAGAACCGTCGTAACGGCGTTCATGGTCCCTGTGGCCGTCACCGTGGCCCGGATATCCCCCCGGCTTGCGGTTTGCGTCCTGAACTTCGGCCCGTTGTTCCCGGATCGAAAATAGAAAAACAATCCGGCGGCCAGGAGGAGAAGGACGAGCGCAGCGCCAACGGCGATTTTCCTGTTCATGAGGGCTGTCAGTGATTTGTTCATGAATCCATCACTTTTGCGAAAGGACTGCGATCGTGAATCAGGTGCCGATCTCAAGCCCTGTCCGGTGCGGGGGAAAACGGGTCATTTCATGCCCATGGCTTTCTCCAGGCTTGCCTGGGCGCTTTTGTAATCGGTCAGAGCGGATATATAGGCGATTTTGGCGGCACTGACGGCCACGAGGGCGTCGGTCACTTCGATGGGGTTTCCCACGCCCGTTGCATACCGGCCGTTGGCAAGCTCGAGATTGTCCTCCGCCTGCCGGATGGTGAGTTGAGCCGTTACGATCCTCTCCGCCGCTTCGACCATGTTGGAGTATGCCTGCTCGACCTCCAGGCGGACCTGCTGTTTGAGAAGTTCCTCGTTGGATTTCGTCACATCGAGATTGGCCTTCGCCTCGGCGATCTGGTTCTGGACCAGGAAGCCGCTGAAGATCGGGAAGTTGAGAAAGGCTCCCACATTCCACCCGTCATCCAGAGGGAATTGGGTGCCGTTGTATCCCCAGGCGGCACTGCCGGTCAGGTAGGGGTAATGCCCCGTTTTGGCCAGCTCGATCGACTGACTCGCAGCGGCCTCTTTCAGCATCAGAGAACGCAGGTCCGGCCGATGGTCATAGGCCTGTTTCAGAGCCTCCTCGAAACCGATCTCATATTTTTCGAAGAGCAGGTCGTTCTCAAGATTGAATTCGGGGGCGGCGGGCACACCGATGGCGTTGTTGAGGTTGACCCTCGCGATGCGGACGGTGTTTTCGGTGCGGATGAGGGCCAGTTTTGCATTGCTCAGGTCGACTTCGGCCTTGGTGACATCGAATTTCGGTTTCACACCGACCTCGAAGAACCCCTTCGCCTGGTCGAGGTGCTGCTGGAACTGCCGGACCGTCTCCTGGGCGACCTCCCGGTTCTTCAGCGCCTGGAGAAGAGCGTAATAGGTCTGCTTCACGCCGAGGACGATCTGGGTCTTGACATTGTCGAGGTCCTGCTGGGAGGCATTGGTGTTGAGATCGGCGATCTCGACCTGGGACGATGTCTTCCCGAAATCGAAGATGTTCTGTGTCAGGTTCAGGTTGCTCGCATAGAGATCGTAGGTGCTGCTGTTCGACCGGGCGGACGTGGATGTGTAGGGGTGGATTTTGCTGTAGTTGGACTGCCAGTTGACCTGGGGATAATAGTTCGACCTGGCCTGCCCGGCTTTGCTTTCATTCGCCCGGACGGCGCCGGAAGCCGCTGCGATGACGGGGTGGTACTGGAGGGCGATCCGGATCGCTCGCTGAAGATCAACGAGTTCGTTTTTTTTGATCGGGCCCTGTGCCGCCGCCAGGGCGGGGCCCAACAACACGATCCATAGGATGAAGAAAAGCTTTTTCATGAAGCGACACCGTTTTAACAATATCATAAAGCCTTTCAGCCAGGCGGTCAATTTTTTCAGCCGTAAGGATGAAACGGACGCCCGGCGGAGCACCTCTCGTCCGGAGAAGGGACTTTCAGGCTATCCGGGCATTCGACAGCCGCATTGCGCTCCGGCAGAGACCGCGACGGAATGAGGTTCTGCCTTGATGTGGTCATCTGCTCGCGGGCGGTTGCCAAGGGCCCCACGGCGACGGCTTCGTTGAGAGTGAGGGCGAAACCCGCGGGGGCGAGAAAAAACGGGACCTTGAGACAGAGAAGGAAGGTGTGGATCTTCCACAGCGTCCCTCTGTGATGTGAGACCATGGCCGCGTCATCCTCGAGGCTCGCAGAGATTCCGTTCATGGAAAACGCGCGTGATCGCGAGCCGTTGATTCCCGATACCAGCAGGCCTGCCTTCTACCATCATTCCAACCGCGACTTATTACTCGTTTTTTTCCGTCTTTAGCAAGAAGAATTTGGATGACGGATCACGCCGGAATTGATACAGACAGGGAAGACGTTTTTTAAAGATCAGGAGGAAACGATGAAACTGATGCGCTTTGTCTGCGGTGAGGATCGAGTCCGGAGGGGTCTTTACGAACCCGAAAGACTGCCTCTGGCGAGGGTCGTGGAGGGCGATCTTTTCGGCAAGACCCGGCTGTCGAAGAAGACGGTGGAGGTAAAAAGAATCCTCGCACCCCTGGACCCGCCGAATGTGCTGGCCCTGGGGCTCAATTATCGAAGCCATGCCGATGAATTCAAGGAGAATTACCCGGAGGTACCGATTTTGTTTCTGAAGGGAACCAACAGCGTGATCGGGCCCGGTGAACCGATCCTGCTGCCGAAAGCCGGACCGGAGGAGGTGGACTATGAGGCGGAGCTTGCCGTTGTCATCGGAAAGGCGGCGAAGAACGTTTCCAGGAAGGAAGCACTCGATTATGTTTTCGGCTACACCTGTGCAAACGACGTAAGCGCCCGGGACTGGCAGATCAGAAAACAGAGACACCAGTGGGCCCGCGGGAAAAGTTTCGATAGCTTTTGCCCGCTGGGTCCCTGCATTGTTACGAAGGAGGAGATTCCCGACCCGGCAAACATCCGGTTGAGGGCGGTTCTGAACGGGGAGGTCATGCAGGATTCAACGACGGCGTTCATGATCTTCGATGTGGCGTCGGTTGTCAGCGATCTGAGCCGTTCCATGACGCTGCTGCCCGGGACGGTCATCATGACGGGAACACCGGACGGTGTCGGTTTCACGCGTAAACCACCCGTTTTTCTGAAGGAGGGGGACATCATTTCCATCTTCATCGACAGAATTGGAGAGCTGACGAACCCGGTCATCCGGGAACCCTGAAAGCCCGGGTGGGAATCGGGGCTGAAGGGTACGGTACGGGCAAGCCCGCGGGGACCGATGGTGAAGAAAGGTTGGCATTTCGATCCAAGATATGCTAATAAATCAAACGGTTGTCATATGTTGAGTGTTGATCGCCCGAGCCGGGCGAGGTCATTGCAGGGAGGGATTTGATGAAGATGGATTTCAGGTACAGGCAGCCTTTTTTCATGGTGCTTTTGATTTTGCTGATCGGATTTTTCGCCGTCTCCATAGCAGGCGTGCTTCGCTTTTCCGTCGGACCAAGCATGGGCCTGGCGGGATCGGAAGGCACGGGCGCGGCGACGGCGGTATCGGCTGCGAAAGCGCCGTTCCCCGTCAGCGGATCAGCGCCGTTTTCCTTTGCAGACCTTGCGGAGAAGCTGAGTCCCGTCGTCGTGAATATCAGCACGACGAAGACATTCAGGATGGAGGGCAGAACAAAATCTCCCCAGGGCCCGAGAGGTCCTTTTGAACGATTCTTTGGCGAGGACGACTTTTTCAGACGGTTCTTCGAGGAAATGCCGGAGAGGGAACTCAAGCAGAGAAGCCTTGGGTCCGGTTTCATCATCAGTGCCGACGGGTACATTTTCACGAACAATCACGTCGTCGAGAAGGCCGACAAGATCAAGGTGAAACTGTCGAGCGGCAAAGAATACGACGCAACCGTCAAGGGGAGAGACCCGCGGACGGACATTGCGCTGATCAAGATCAATCCGGAAGGAAGTCTACCGACGGCCCGGCTGGGGGATTCCGACAAACTTCGGGTCGGGGACTGGGTGCTGGCCATCGGGAATCCCTTCGGGCTCGATCACACGGTGACCGTGGGAATTGTGAGCGCGAAGGGGAGAGTGATCGGAGCGGGACCCTACGATAACTTCATTCAGACCGATGCGTCGATCAACCCGGGAAACAGCGGCGGACCCCTTATCAACCTGGCGGGTGAAGTCGTGGGAATCAACACGGCCATCGTAGCCCACGGGCAGGGAATCGGGTTCGCCATCCCGGTCAACATGGCGAAGGATATATTGAATGAACTGAAGGCAAAAGGGAAGGTCACAAGGGGTTGGCTCGGCGTTTCCGTTCAGGATATCACCGACGATATCGCAAAGGGTCTCAATATCAAGGATCAGACAGGTGCTCTGGTCACGGAAGTGTTCGAAGGCGATCCTGCCGATAAAGCCGGCATCAAACAGGGGGATATCATCAAGGAGGTCGACGGGAAAACCGTTCGTGACACTCACGAGCTTCTCAGGGTTGTTGCGATGGTTCCTGTTGGAAAAAAAGTCAGCGTGAGAGTATTAAGAGACGGCGCGGCAAAGGACTTCCAGGTCACCGTGGCTGAGCGCGAGGAGGGCAAGGAACTGGCTTCGGCACGGAGGGACACAAGGGAAAATTACGGAATGACCGTGCAGGAGGTGACACCGGAGATAGCGAGAAGGCTCGGAATGGCGAGGGCGGAAGGGGTCATTGTGACACAGGTCAAGGAGGGCAGCCCGGCCGAAGATGCTCAGATTCAACCCCAGGATGTCATCCTCCAGATCAACAAGGTGAAGATTTACAATCTGAGAGACTACCAGCGGGAGATCACCAGAAAGACCGCAGAGGACAGGGTTCTGCTTCTGATCAAGAGAGGAAAAGGAACTTACTACGTGGCCATCAGGAAGGAATAGGGTTAGATTTCAACGCAGGTAAAACATGAGAGAAGGCTCGCCGATACAGAGGGGGCCCCTGGCCGTAAACAAACGGCAAAATCGTCAATAATTCAATAAATACATATAGTTATATCGTTGCGAAGTGACACTGCCGGAACGATGACCAGGGAAAGTTACGGCAAAGATTCTCTCCTTCTTCTTCTCCAGCGTTTGGCCTACCCAGCGGGCAGACCTTTAAGAGTGCCACCCGGGGACAGGGCCATGACTGATCCAGTGCAATCTCATAATGACTAAGAAGAACAAACTCCTCAGAATATACAAAATTCTCGATGAGTATTACGGCGACCTGAAATGGTGGCCGGCCGATGGCCCTTTCGAAGTCATTGTGGGGGCCATTTTAACGCAGAACACAAACTGGAGGAACGTTGAGAGGGCGATTGACAACCTTCGGTTGGGAAACCTGCTCAGTCCTGAGAGGCTTAGGAGGGCGAAGGATAAACGAATAGAGGAACTGATCAAACCTTGCGGGTACTACAGGGTAAAAACCAGGAGGCTCAAAACATTTCTCGACTTCTTCTTCGACGAATACGAAGCATCATTCGAGGCCATGTTCAGTGCCGACTGGGGTGAATTGCGAAAAAAACTGTTGATGGTCAAGGGTATTGGTGAAGAGACGGCGGATAGTATCTTGCTTTACGCAGGTCAGAAACCTGTGTTTGTCGTGGACCAATACACAAAGAGACTTTGTTCGAGGCATGGGTTAATCGATGGGAATGCAACTTACGGGGAAGTTCAGAGGTTCTTCATGGAAAGATTGCCGGCAGATGCAGCGCTATATAACCAGTACCATGCGCTGCTCGTCAACGCAGCAAAGGACTTCTGTAAGAAGACGCCCCGGTGTTCCTCATGCCCTCTCGGCAAGATGACGGGAAGACCGAAAGAGGATTGGACTTCATGATTTTCTCTGTTATGTAAATGTGACAGAACAGGGGAACGGATAGCGCAAACGGTACTTGTTGAAAAAACGACAGGCCGAACAGGTCTTATAGAGAGAGGCCATAAAAGATGTTCGTGCGAGAAGAGTTGATGAAGACGAGACTCAAGGAGAAGGGAGATCTCTTCATCCTCAAGACATATGATTATACAGGAGCGATTCATCTGCACTCCGATTACTCCCATGACGGGCGAAGGACCATCGAAGAGATTGTTTCGGCGGCACGACGGAATAGCATCGATTTTTTGATGTTGACAGACCATAACTGGCACCAGGCCAGGTATGACGGGCGTGAGAAATGGTATGGAGATGTCCTCGTGATGGTCGGTGTCGAGGTGACGCCGCGATACAATCACTACATCGCCTTCGGCGTGGATGAGCCCCTGATCGTTTGCGACATCCCCTGGGTCTTCCCTTATGATGAGGACATCGAAGTAAAGCCACAGTTCTATATCGACTGGGTGCGCGGAAGGGGCGGAATCGGATTTATCGCCCATCCCGATCATGAGGGGGCATTGAAGTTTCACGTGAAACAGCATCCGTGGCTTGACTGGGGAGTCACCGGCTACACTGGTATTGGAATATGGGATTTCATGACCGATTGGCAAAGTAAATTGAATGGATACGCCAGCGCTATTTTCGGGTATCTGTTCCCGGCGTACATTCTGAAAGGCCCCAAACAGATAACGTTGACCCGCTGGGATGAATTTAGCAGATATAGAAAGATCGTCGGTATCGGTGAGCTGGATAATCACGATACGGTGAAAAAGCTGCTCGGGATTCCTTTTGAGATCTTTCCCTTCCACAGGGCCTTTCGTTTCGTGACAACTCACATTCTGACGGAGACGCCCTTTTTTAAAGACGAGTCTCTTGACCGTAATCTGATACTATCGGCACTGAAGCGTGGCCGTGCCTACATCGCCCTCGAGTATTTTCGGCCGGCGAAAGGGTTTTCTTTTATCATCATGGATGAAACCGAGGTTGCCACCATGGGGGATGATTTCTTCCTCGACGATATGGCTATCCTGCGGGTCTATGTTCCTGCCGAGGCAAAAATCCGAATCATAAAAGACGGCGAGCTTGTGAACGAGGAAGTCACGGAAAGCCTGGTGATGGGGATTGATCAGGCCGGTGTCTACCGGGTTGAAGTATTCCTGAAGCGCTATCTGAGGTACAGACCCTGGATTTTTTCCAATCCGATTTATGTGAAGTAGAAAAAGAGGCAGGAAGCTTTTGGATAAAGGCGTCGGCCGCAGGGGAAAATGGAAAAACACGGGTGTTCTTCCGGTTTTTTTGCAAGTGCATCAAGACCGAGCCTATTCGTAGTATGCAGCGCGGTATGAGCTCCTGACGAGAGGCCCCGATTCGACTTTCTTGAAACCCTTCCGATAGGCCGTTTCGGCGAACGATTCAAATTCCTCCGGTGTGTAATACCTGTGGACCGGCCAGTGACCGCGCGTTGGCTGAAGGTACTGACCGATGGTGAGAAAATCGCATCGGACCAACGCCAAATCATTTATTAAATTTTCGATATCATTTGTGTTTTCACCAAAACCGACCATAAATCCCGATTTCGTCCGTATGCCTCGCTGACATTCTTTAATACGATGCAGCAGATCCAGTGAGCGTCCGTAATCCCCCTGCGGTCTAAGGGCATGAAAGAGGGGTCTCACCACCTCCATATTGTGATTGATCACGTCCGGTTTTGACTCAACAACAAGCTTCAGCGATTCGGCGTTTCCCTGGAAGTCGGGGATCAGTACTTCCACCCGGCTTTCCGGTAGCTGCCGCCGCATAAGCTCAACACATCTGACAAATTGAGAGGCACCGCCATCCGGCAGATCATCGCGGGTGACAGATGTGATGACTACGTGCCTGAGTCCCATTTCCTTCGCCGCTTTGACAAGCCGCTCGGGTTCACCGCTATCGATATCCCGGGGTGTACCCTGCGTCACGTTGCAGTATCGGCACCCACGGGTGCAGATCGTCCCAAGAATCAGAAATGTCGCGGTCCCTTCATGGAAGCATTCCGCGACATTGGGACATCTTGCCTCTTCGCAGACCGTGTGAAGACCGAACTGTCGCAGTCTTTTCACTACCCGGCGGTACTCGTCGGTGGAGGGGATTTTAACTTTCAGCCACTGTGGTTTGGGCATGCGATATAAAGATCAAGAATTTGTTATTTTCCTTTAATATCAAATAATTATGATTTTTTACCTGTGTCGGATGGCCGGGATCGGTCTCTTAAAAATAGTACCAGATGGAGATATAATCGCTGACGTTCTCACCGTCCCGGCTCAGCCTCTTGAGGTAGTCGTAGATGGGGACGTCTGTGTAAAGGTAGTCCAGGGCCGTGAGAAGTCTCACTTCCCAGGAATAGAAGCGGTAAACCCGGCTTCCGTCGAGCCTTACCATGATGACCTCATGGTCCTGCCACGCCCTCAGGTTCGACTTTCCGAGTTTAGGAACGTTGAAAACAGGGTCATCCGTTCTGACGAGTCCCGGTTGGAGTCTTGCCTCCTCCCGGCGCTCCTGCTCGATCCTCGCAATGGGCACTCGAAAATCGATGGTCTCCTCCTTGCCTTTCGTGCTGAAGCTATAGTAAGGATCAACGCCCGCGATCTTTATGGTCTTGCGCAGAAGGGCCGTTTCGAACTTCCTGCTGTTGTAGTAGGTGAAGACCTGCTGGTTGTATACGTTGACGCCGGCCTCTTTGAGCCTGCGAATGGCCTCCACGGCGTCGGGCGTGACCTCGGCGGCATGCTCGAAGTGCGTCACGATTGTAATTTCCCGCCGACCCCACCGGTGGTATTTCTTGATTACGGCGATAAAGCCGTCGTCGATTCTGAACGGCAGTGTTACAGGCGTGCGGGTCCCGATCCGTATACGCTCCACGTGCCCGATCTTCGCGACCTCCCCGATCAGCCAATCCAGATATTTGTTGTCCAGCGTCAGTGGATCGCCCCCCGTGATCAGCACCTCCGAGATGCTTTCATGTTCGCTGATCCAAGCGATGGCATCCCGGATTTTCTTCCTGCTCATCATCACATCTTCGTCCATCGTCTTGATTTCCCAGTTCCGCTGGCAATATACACAGATCTGCGGGCAGGCATTGTAGGGCTTGAGAATGAGGATCTCCGGGTAACGCCTCGTGATGCCGTCGATGGGGCTCGTGGATTTCTCTCCCATGAAATCCATGTCAAACCCCTTTTGCCGGCTTTCGGCGACGCTCTCGCAATAGCGTCTGCTGGGAATCACCTGTGCTCGGATCTGCCGATCTTCGGGCGCCTGCCCTTCCCTGTGAAACAGGGACAGATAGTACGGAGTGATCTCAAAAGGAATGTTCTCTTTTTCGGCGCAACGAAGCCCTTCCGTTTCACTCTTGCTCAGCTTTACCAGGCCCCTCAACGTTTTGATGTCCTTGATGGTATGCCTGAGGTGCCATCGGTAATCCCGCCAGTCTTCCTCGTTGCCTTTGAAATACTTCAGGATGACGTCTTTGAAAGCCTTCCTCTCCCTGATCACGCTCCGGTCCAGCCCTGTTTTGTACCGCCTGAAGTATTTTCTGACGTATGAACCGTACTCGTCGAGCTGATCCGACCGGATGACGGCCGCCTCACGGCCATCGGCGTGCACGAAAAGCTCTTTGCTCCTGACGTGCTTCCCCGCCTTCCCTGTGATGCCGAGGAAGAGCGCGAGATAGTCGCAGAGAAAGGCCTCCGTCACGGCTTCGAGGGCCTTCTCCTTCCCGTGGGCGATATCGTACAGGGCTTCGAGAGGTGAGACCTTCGTGAGATACTCGTTCTCCGAGCGCATCGTGTTCATGAGGACCCGGATGCACTCCTTTGCGTTACGCTTTTCGATGATGTTCAGATTCACGAAGTAGGTGTCGGACTTCAAGTTGTAGAGGTCCCGATCGAGCCGGTTCAGGTAGTCGAAAATGACATGGCGGGCTTCTTCTACATGCCTGGAATTTTTGAGGATTTTCCATATCCTCGGCTCTGTGGATCTGAGCTGCTCGATGAGCTGATCCTTGGTCATGAACAGGAAATTCTTCATGCTGACCCGGTCTTTGATGGATTCCTTATTATTTTATAACACGAATCAAGAGGACCATCACTTGCAATCGTCAAGCCAGCAGACGTCGGGCCTGCGCGCCGCCAGCACGTCGTCGAGACGCTTTACCGGCGTTGTGTGCGGCGCCGACTTGAGCATCTCAGGATTTGTCTTCGCCTCACCCGCAATGGCGACCATGGCGTCGCAAAAGGCGTCCAGCGCCTCTTTGCTCTCCGTTTCGTTCGGCTCGATCATGATGGCTTCCCGGACGATGAGCGGGAAATAGATCGTCGGCGGATGAAAGCCGTAGTCGAGCAGGCGCTTGGCGATGTCAGTCGTATGCACGCCGCTTTCCCTGAGCTGCCTTTCCCCGGAAAAGACACACTCGTGCATGCAGACCCGGTCGTAAGGCAGGTGATAGTATGGCCTCAGACGCTCCTTCACGTAGTTTGCGTTCAATACGGCGTTTTCGCTGACCCGCTTCAGACCGTCAGGTCCGAGGGAACGAATGTAAGTGTAGGCCTTGACCATCACGTTGAAATTCCCGAAGAAAGACCTCACCCGCCCGATGCTGTCCGGATGGTTTTCGTCCCAGGCGTAGAGATTTCCCTTTCGGATCACCCTCGGCACCGGGAGGTAGGCAACGAGATCGGCGCTCACGCCGAGGGGACCGGCGCCCGGCCCTCCGCATCCGTGAGGCGTCGAGAAGGTCTTGTGAAGGTTGAGCTGGATGATGTCGAAGCCGAGATCCCCCGGGCGGGTGATTCCCAGGAAGGCATTCGCGTTTGCGCCGTCGCAGTAGAGAAGGCCTCCTTTCCCGTGGACGATCGCCGCGACCTTCTCGATGTTTCTTTCAAAAAGCCCCAGCGTGTTCGGGTTTGTAAGCATGAGTCCCGCCACGTCCTCCGTCATCAGCGCCCGCAGCTGCTCGAGATCCACGCCTCCCTCGGCGTTGGAACGAACCGTCACAACCTGGAAGCCGCAGAGGGCGACCGATGCGGGGTTTGTACCGTGTGCGGTGTCGGGGATCAGGACCTTCGACCGCACCTGCCCCTTTTTTTCGAAGTGCCTCTTGATGATCATGACACCGGTGAGTTCGCCATGGGCGCCGGCGGCCGGCTGCAGGGTGAAATCCGCCATGCCGAAGATCTCACTCAGATAGCGCCGAAGCTCGAACATGAGCTTCAGGCTCCCCTGAGCGAAGGCCTCCGGCGCGCAGGGGTGCAGCATCGTGAATCCCGGCAGTCGCGACACCTCCTCGTTGACCTTCGGGTTGTATTTCATCGTGCAGGAGCCCAGGGGGTAGAAGCCGATGTCGACGCCGAAGTTCCTCCTGGAGAGGCCCGTGTAGTGCCGCACGAGGTCGATTTCGGCGACTTCGGGCAGGTCGACGTCATCCCGGAGGAGGGATTTTTCGATGAGCTTTTCAACGGGCTTCTCCGGCACATCACAGGAAGGAACGCTGCAGGCCCTGCGGCCCGGCCGGCTTTTTTCATAGATCAAATCCATGGAATCCTCCTCTCGTCGTGCCATAAAGGCGGTCACGGCGCTGGTGACGTCGTTCAGGACAAGATCGAAACCACGTGGTCCACGTCCTCCTTTTTCAGCATCTCCGTCGCGCAGAGAAGAAGACCGTCTTCCAGCCCCGGGTAGTATCGTCCGACTTCGCAGCCCCCGAGGATGCCTTCCGCCTGGAGTTTCTCGTTTACACGCCGGGGGTCGGGGCACCGCAGGACGAATTCATTGTAGACGGGCGACTGGAAGACGGGCTCCCAGCCCCCGAGCGTCAGCAGCCTCTCACGCAGATACCGGGCTTTCTGGATGTTGAGTTCCGCGAGGCGACGCAGGTTCTTGCCGAGGCAGGCCAGATACACCCCCGCCGCCAGCGCACAGAGGGCTTCGTTGGAACAGATGTTGGAGGTCGCCTTTTCACGGCGAATGTGCTGCTCCCGGGTCTGAAGCGTCAGCACGAACCCCCGTCTGTTATCCCTGTCCACCGTGGCGCCGGCAAGCCGTCCGGGAATCTTGCGGAGAAACTGGTCTGTGCCGGCGAAGATCCCGAGGTAGGGTCCGCCGAAGTTCACGGGGTTTCCGAAGCTCTGGCCTTCGCCGACTACGAAATCGGCGCCCGCTTCACCGGCGGGCTTCAGAATGCCCAGCGATGTGGCCTCCGTGAACCCGCACACGAGATAGGCCCCTTTCTCGTGCACGGCCTTCTCGATGGAGCCGACGTCTTCGATGACGCCGAAGAAGTTCGGACTCTGGATGAGAACCGCCGCCGTGTTTTCGTCAAGGGCCGCCCGGAGTTCCTCCGCGTCAAGCCGCCCCGATTTTCCGAACCCCGTCTCGACGACCTCGTACCCGTTCGCCCAGGCATAGGTTTTCACCACGCCGCGGTACTCGGGGTGGACGGATTTGACCGCGACGATCTTCCTGCGGTTGAGAGTCTTGGCCGACAGCACCGCCGCTTCCGCCATGGCCGACGCCCCGTCGTACATGGAAGCATTGGCCACCCTTGTTCCTGTGAGTTTTGCGATCATCGTCTGGTATTCGTAAATGGCCTGCAGGATGCCCTGGCTGATTTCAGCCTGGTAGGGCGTGTAGGCCGTGTAGAATTCCGATCGTGAGATCACGTGCCCGACGACAGCCGGGATGTAGTGGTGATAAGCACCGGCCCCCGCCAGGGTGATCCGGGGGAGGGTGTTCTCGGCGCTCAGGCCTTTCATGAGGTCGAAGACCTCCGGTTCAGACCCTGCCGTCGGGAGATCGAGCAGTCGTCTGAGCCGGTAGCGGTCGGGAATGTCCGCGAAGAGATCTTCGAGGGATCGGATCCCCACGGTCCGCATCATCGCCTTCTGGTCTTCGGCTGTGTGGGGGACATAATCCATGGGAATCTCCTTTCTGGTCGAAGCGGTCCGGTCTTTTACAGCGTGGAGAGAGGGATAGGAAGAAGCAGGCCTCGTTTTTCAGTGGCCCGCCTCCTTGATCATGGCTTCATAGCCCGATGCTTCCATGAGGCTGTTCAGTTCAGCAGGTTGATCCATTCTGATTCTGGCGATCCAGCCGTCGCCGAAGGCGTCCTTGTTGATCAACTCCGGCTCGCTTTCGAGCCTCCCGTTGACTTCGATGACCTCGCCGCTCACGGGCGAGTAGACGTCCGAGACGGATTTGACGGATTCCACCACGGCTACCGCTTCCATCTGCTTGATTTTCTTTCCGATTTTCGGCAGCTCCACGTATACGATATCCGTCAGAAGCTCCTGGGCGTGATCGGTGATGCCCATGGTCGCGATACCGTCTCCACGGTCGAGGGCCCACTCGTGCTCTTTCGTATATTTCCTGTCTGCTGGGCTGGGCTTGGCCATCTCCTGCTCCTTTCCGGCGGGATTCAACTTTTATTCTGTGCCTTTGGTCTTCTGTAGAAAGGCAAGGGGACCACTCTTGCCTTCACTTTCCGGCCGCGGATTTCAATGTCGATTTCACTTCCGGCACCCTCGTGGGCCCCGTCGACGAAGGCAAAGCCGATGGCCTTGCCCAGGGTGGGCGCAAAGGTCCCCGACGTGACGCGTCCGATTTCCCGGCTGTTGCTGAAGACTCTGTATCCGTGCCTCGCGATGCCGCGGTCCGTCATTTCGAAGCCGATCAGCTTTTTCTTCACACCCTCCTCCCGCTGTTTCCGGAAGGCTTCGCAACCGGTGAAGGGTTTCGTCAGATCGACGAGCCAGCCGTAGATCACCTCGAAAGGCGTGATCGTTTCGTCCATTTCGTGGCCGTAGAGCAACAGGCCCGCTTCGATGCGCAGCGTGTCACGGGCTCCCAGGCCCGCCGGTCTCAGTCCGAGGGGCTCCCCCGCATGGAGCAGGGCATCGAAAATCTCGCCAATCCGGCGGCTGTCGGCGTAGATCTCAAAGCCGTCCTCTCCCGTGTACCCGCTCCTCGAGACGATGGAGGCCGTTCCCAGGACTTCCGTGTTCATAAAATGGTAGAACCGCAGCGGCGCAAGACTCCCTTTTGTGATTTTCTGGAGAATGGCTTCCGACTTCGGCCCCTGCAGGTCGATCTTGCCGGTGTCGTCGCTGATGTCCCGGATGGTGACGCCGGCGAGTCCTTTTTCATTCCGCGCTTGGCAGATCCACTCGAAATCCGTCTCCCGGGTGACGGCGTTGGTCACCACCATGTAATGCTCATCTCCCAGTTTGTAAATCGTGAGGTCATCGATGATGCCTCCGCAGGTGTTCGGCATGACGCTCAGCTTCATCTGGCCGGTTTTCTGCCCTTCGAGGTTACGGCTCATGATACCTTGCAGGAGGTCCTTGGCGCCGGGCCCGCGTAGTTCGATTTCTCCCATGTGGCAGATGTCGAAAATTCCAGCCGCCGACCTCGTCGCGCGGTGCTCCTCGATGACGGTGGTGTATTGCACGGGCATGCACCAGCCGCCGAACTCGATCATGGTGGCGTTCAGCTGTCTGTGACGTTCAAAAAGCGGGGTCTTTTTCATGGTTTTCTCCTGACAACAGTCGGGTCTTCAGGGTTGATGATCATGGCGAAGGCGCCTGGACGAGATACATATAAATATCAATTGGATGAGAGATAAAAACAGCGGGCGGCCGTGCCCCGGCAGTCACTCAAAATCGGTGGTCAGACGGTACTATAAAGCCCGCCATATTTCAATACGAATGTACGGCGGCTCCCCATCAAAAACACGGTTCCGGGGGGACCCGGGTTGACGGATCGTAAAAAAAAGTAGAAATTTGTCTTCAGGTATATTAGATGTGCAGAGAAGTTGCATTGGTATCGGCAATATTAAAATAAGAGGGGCAGACAATGAGATTCGACATCGCAAAACGGGGAGAAGGCCTCACCTATGAGATCCGGAATATCGTGGGCGTTGCCAACCGGCTCAAGTCCTGCGGCATGGAGGTCACCTGGGAGAATATCGGCGATCCCGTTCACAAGGGGGAAAAAATCCCCGACTGGATGAAGGAGGTTCTGGTGGATCTCCTGAAGGAGGACATCAACTACGCCTACTCCCCTACGCAGGGGCATGAGGAAACGCGTGAGTTTATCGCCGAGCGTGTCAACAAGAGGGGCAAAACGCAGATCACAGCCGACGACATCATTTTCTTCAACGGCCTGGGCGATGCGATCGCCAGGGCCTACAGTGCGATCCGGGTCGACGCCAGGATCATCCTTCCCGAGCCGACCTACTCGACCCATTTCCTCGCCGAAGTGCATCACGCGTCCTTCCCGCCGAGTACCTATCGGATGAACCCATATCACAAGTGGCATCCCGATATGAACGAGCTCGAGATCAAGGTCAAGAGCCACAAGGCCATCGTGGGGATCCTCGTCATCAACCCCGACAACCCCACGGGGTTTGTCTACCCGGAGGAGACGCTGAGGCGCATCGTGAAAATAGCTCAGGAAAATGATCTGTTCCTCGTTTTCGACGAGATCTACATCAACATGGTCTACAACGGGCAGCAGACCATTCCCCTTTCAGACATTGTGGAGGATGTACCCGCCATCTGCATGAAGGGAATTTCAAAAGAGTTCCCCTGGCCCGGGGCCCGGTGCGGCTGGATCGAGGTCTACAACGGGCATAAGGATGAGGCTTTCGTCAGTTACATCCAGGCCATTCTGAGCCAGAAGATGGCCGAGGTGTGCTCGACGACCCTTCCCCAGGTCTCGATCCCGAGGCTCATGGCCCATCCCGAATACGAAAAATACCTCAACCACAGGCTCCGCACCTATGAAAAGCTGTCCAATGTCGCCTACAACATCCTGAAGGACGTCCCCTACGTCGTTGTCAACCGCACCAACGGCGCGTTCTACATGTCCATCGTTTTCAATGAAGCGGTCCTGAATGACAAACAGACCCTTCCCATCGAACACAACAATATCCGTCAGTTCATCGAAAAGATCTGCAGCGAGAGAATCGAGCTGGACAAACGGTTCGTCTATTATCTGCTCGGGTCGACGGGCATCTGCGTCGTCCCGCTCACCTCTTTTTTCACTCCTCTGCAGGGTTTCCGCATGACCCTTCTGGAAAAGGACGCGTCGAAGTTCGAGCAGACGGTGAGGACGCTCGCCGAAAAAATCGTGCAGTACGTCGAGTCCTCGAAGTGGTCTCGTGAGTGAAGGGATCGCCGAAACGTAAGTGAAGGGAGGCGTTGATCCGGCCGCTTTTTCATGGGGCGGATCAAAGCCTGTCCCGGGCTTCGGGGTGAATGAGTCTTGCGAGCTCCTCGAGACCATCCACAATTCTCGGAGAGGGACGAAAGACGACGTCCGTTTCCATGAGGTAGATCTGCCCCCTGCGCACCGCCGGGAGGGATGACCTCCGCATCCAGTTCCTTTTTACCTGGGCGAAACTCCCCTCGCCTTTCATGGACGTGACGATGATGATGTCCGGCGCCGCCGTGAGGATCCGTTCGATGCTCAGGCGCGGGTAGCGGGTGTCTGAGTCGCCGGCGATGTTCACTCCGCCGGCGAGACGGACCAGCTCGTTCAGGAAGGTATCACGGCCGGCCGTGACCAGGGAGTCGAGGCCGATCTGGAAGAAGACCTTTGGACGCGGCAGGTGCTCCGTGACCGTCGTCACGTGACGGACTCTCCGACGGAGCCTGTGAAGGAGGGACAGGGCTTCTTTCTCTCTTCCCGTTATCCTGCCGATCGTGGCGATCATCCGGAACGTCTGATCCAGATTGGCCGGGCTGACGGTGTAAACGGGCAGCCCGAGCCTCGTCAGATGATCAACCGATTCCTTCCGGTTCCCGTCGGCCGTCGCCAGGACCAGGTCCGGGTTCAACGAGACGATTCTCTCGGCCGAGAGACTGATGAAGCTCCCCACCTTCGGTCTGGAAAGAGCCGCTTCAGGGTAGTTGCAGAAATCCGTCACGCCGACAATCTCCCGGTCCAGGCCGAGGGCGAAAAGGGTTTCCGTAATGCTCGGCGCGAGCGATACGATCCTCCGGGGTTGAGCGGGGATCTCAACGGTCCTTCCTGTATCGTCGTGATAGACTGCGGCCGGCAGGGCCGCCGGAACGGCGAGGAGGAGAAAAAAGAGGACCGCGGGGAAAGAAGCTCTCTTCGCGAAGCCTCTCCGCAGGAATCTGCACTTTTCCCCGATGAGCACTTGTTGCGGTTTCATGATGAACCGTCGAAACCCTTCATGTTTTTTTCACAGAATGTGTTGAATAAAGGACGCTTTTTTGCCATATATGGGTGGAGGAGGATTGTCAACCCGGTTTTTCCCGGGAAGCCTCTTCGATGACCCGATGACCTGCAGGGAGGATTGCCGTGTCCGGGCTTTTTGAAAAAACGAAGATCGGGGGTATGACGGTTTCGAACCGATTCATCCGTTCCGCCACCTGGGAAGGCATGGCGACGGATGGGGGGGGCTGCACCCCGCAGCTCGTGGAATTGATGTGCGGTCTGGCCGCAGGGGAGGTGGGACTCATCATAACGGGGCACGCCTTTGTCCGGCCTGAAGGTCAGGCGGCGACCAAGCAGCTCGGCATTTCCAACGATGCTTTTATCCCCGGTCTCCGAAAAATGACGGAGGCCGTTCACGAACACGGCGGGAAGATCGTCCTTCAGCTTGCCCACGGGGGGCTTCTCTCGAGCAAGAAGCTGACGGGTCTTCAACCCGTCGGTCCCTCCGTCGTCGAGGAAATCTCACGGTCCCAGCGGTCCTCGGAGATGACCGTTGAGGACATCCATGACCTGATCGATGCGTATGGAAAGGCGGCCCTCCGGGCGAGGACCGCCGGATTTGACGGCGTGCAGGTCCACGCCGCGCACGGGTACCTCCTGAGCCAGTTTCTCTCCCCCTTCTTCAACCGGCGGCGGGATTCCTACGGGGGAGACGCGAAGGGACGGGCGAAGATGCTCATGGATATCGTGCGGGAGATCCGGAACACGGCGGGGGAGGACTTCCCGCTGCTCGTCAAGATGAACTCCCGGGACTTCATTCAGGGCGGACTCGATCTCGAGGGCTCGCTGGAGACGGCGGGCGACCTTCAGGATGCCGGGGTCGATGCCATCGAGCTGAGCGGGGGTACGCTCCTTTCAGGGGAATTGAGCCCCTCTCGGCGCGGGATTGAAACGGTCCGGGACGAAGCCTATTTCAGGGACGCCGCCGAAGCCTTCAAGACGAAACTCCGGGTCCCGCTGATCCTCGTGGGCGGGATCCGGTCTTTCGAGGTCGCCGAGGAACTCGTGAGTAAAGGGATCACCGACTACATCTCGATGAGCCGTCCCCTCATCCGCGAACCCGGCCTCGTCAGGCGCTGGCGTGAAGGGGACCGAAGGCGGGCCGCCTGTGTCTCCGACAACCGCTGTTTCAAACCGGCCCTGGTCGGTGCGGGCGTCTACTGCGTCACCGACAGGGACGATCGCGAGAAGGCCGCCTGAGCCGCGTCGGCGGAGTTGGGGGGTTGTTCCCGCTCACTCCTCCGGCGGCCGGTGATAACCCAGGGCCTGACCTGCGGCGACGAGCTTACCCGAGGAATCGCGAACATCGACCTGCCAGAGGCTCAGGGTGTTCTTGATGTCGATGGCCTTCGCCTCGGCCGTCACGGTGTCGCCGGGATGCACGGCATCGAGAAAGTGGACCTTGATCTCCGCGATGAGAGCGGGGGACGCCGTTGAATTTGCCGCAACCGCCGCAGCCTGATCGACGAGGGCGGAAAGTGCCATGCCGTGAGCCCGGCCCAGTGAGTTGAGATACTCGGGCCGGATGTCGAGTGACAGACAGGCATATGCCCTCCGGAGTTCCTTGAGCCGGATCCCCAGGAAGGTGGCCATGGGGTCCGCCGCCACGATGTCACGCGCGTATCGCAGGGAGTCCTTTTTCATCACCGCTTCTATCCTCCACAGAGTTCCGTTGCTTCATATCACGGGTGTTTCGTCCGGGCAAAGGGATGATTCGGAGACGGGGCCGCTGCGCCCTCAGAAGATGTCGTACTGGAACCGGGCGACGATGTTGAGCCGCGAGAGGTTGAATTGCTCCGGGAGGGGGTCGTAAGGGGCTGCCGCCCTGACGACGGTAAGGGCGCCGCTGTCGAGATCTTCAAAGCCGGAGGATGAGAGAATGACGGCGTTCAGGAGGTTTCCGTCCCCGGCGATGGAAAATTGCAGAACGGCCGTCCCGGTTTTCTTTTTCGCGTAAGCCTCGGGAGGGTACTCCCAGCGGCTTTCGATCTGTTGTCTCAGCCGATTCAGATAATGGGTGTACTTCCTGTTCTGAGCGCCCAGCTCGACGGTGTCCTCGCCCCGGTAACGACCGAGGCCGGGGGTCCCCGATGCCTTCTTAAACCCCCTCGGGAGCGCCGTCCTGTTCGTGGAGTCTTCGGGCGCCGGTGCCGTGAGTTCAACCTGGAATAGTTCTTCCCCGGCCGGCTCCGGGGAGAGCCCGACGAGACCGGCGGCGGAAAGAACGGTGATGTGGCCGGCCAGAGAAATCAGGACAAAGAGGGTCATCATTCTGGAGGGGATCATATCCGAAAGCACTCCCGGTTCAAGATGCTTTATAAGCGATGGGTCGGCAGAAAATCAAGGGCATACCACCGGAAATCCCGAGTGAGTCCTCCGGCCATATTTGACTTCATTTGAGACAATGCAGTATATAGTTTAGCAAATATCATGCCCCGCGAGCGGCGGATCGGTGCGGCGTAAAATCGAAGAACCCCGGGACAGGGATGAAAAATTCATGGCGATTGCCCTCGCGGAAGCGGAAAGGGCCGTCGACAGGGGGGAGGTTCCCGTCGGCGCCGTCATCGTCCTCGGGGAAGACATCCTTGCCAGGGCCCATAACAGCCCCATCACTCTGAAGGACCCCTCGGCCCACGCGGAGATTCTCGCGATGAGACAGGCCGCGGCGAGGCTCGGCAATTACCGCCTCGCAGGCGCGACCCTCTATGTCACCATCGAGCCCTGCGTCATGTGTGTCGGCGCCATCGTTCATGCCCGGGTCTCGAGACTCGTTTACGGTGCCGAAGACCCGAAAAGCGGCGCTGTGACCTCGCTTTACCGGATGCTCGAGGACCGGAGGCTCAATCACCGGGTAGAAGTGAAAAAGGGCGTTTTAGCAGGCCTTTGCGCGGAACTTTTGAGTAGATTTTTTCGGGAAAAGAGGATAAAAAACGATTGACGGAGAGATACCGAAGTGGTCATAACGGGACCGACTCGAAATCGGTTTGAGGGCCAAAAGCTCTCACGGGGGTTCGAATCCCCCTCTCTCCGCCATTATTATTGTGAATGACGGTCCGCATCCGGCAGGGTATGTTTCAGGGAGAGATGCCAGAGAGGCCGAATGGGCACGACTGGAAATCGTGTGTGCGCCCCAAAAGGTGCACCGGGGGTTCGAATCCCCCTCTCTCCGCCAGATGTCTTCCCAGAACATGATAGCCGGGCCCCGTGCGACAGAGGATTGTGAACCCCGTCAGGTCCGGAAGGAAGCAGCGGTAGCAATAACCGATGTGTGCTACGGGAATCCTGGCTATCACCTTTTTTCATCCACGTGAAGCCGGATCGATCTCCGGGGAGCGCCGTACGTTTCAATGGAATACCTCGTCCTCGCCCGCAAATGGAGACCCCAGGTTTTTGAAGACGTCCTTGGGCAGGAGCATGTGGTCAAGACGCTCAAGAACGCCATCCGGCTCGGCCGCGTGGCCCACGCCTACCTCTTCAGCGGACCTCGCGGTGTCGGCAAAACGTCCGTCGCCCGCATCCTCGCCAAGGCGCTGAACTGCGAGAAAGGCCCGGTCGAAATCCCCTGCAACGCATGCGTGAACTGCCGCGAGATCACCGAAGGCTCTTCGATGGATGTCAACGAGATCGACGGCGCCTCCAACCGCGGCATCGACGAAATTCGGGAGTTGCGGGAAAACGTGAAATTCGCGCCCGCCTCGTCGCGTTACAAGATCTACATCATCGATGAGGTCCACATGCTGACCAAAGAGGCCTTCAACGCCCTTTTGAAGACCCTCGAGGAACCGCCGCCTCACGTCATATTTGTTTTTGCCACGACGGAGACGCACAAGGTTCCCGCAACCATTCTGTCCCGCTGTCAGCGATTCGATTTCAGGCGACTTTCCCTCCGGAACATCACGGACAACCTCCGGCGGATCGCCTCCATGGAAGGCATCAGGATCAGCGACGCCGGGCTCGCCCTCATCGCGGAGGCGAGCGAGGGAAGCGTGAGGGACGCCCAGAGCCTTTTCGATCAGGCCATCTCTTTTGCCGGGACCGAAATCGGGGACGGCGAGGTCGAAGAACTGCTCGGCACCGCCGACCGGCGTTTTCTCTTCAGCCTCTCCGAGGCGGTCCTGGCCAGGGATGCCGCCGCCTGTCTGCGCATCATCGAGGAGGCCTATTTCGCGGGTCTGGACATGAAGGTGTTCTACGGCATGCTCCTCAACCACTTCCGCAATCTTCTGCTGGTCAAGATCACGGCGGCAGACACGGGCATTGTCGAACTTTCGCCCGACGACATTTCACGATTGAAGGAACAGGCGGGGAATAGCTCCGGGGAAACCCTCCAGAGACTCCTGGACATCCTGCTCGGTGAAGAGGAGGCCGTGCGACGGAGTCTCGAACCGCGTCTCAACCTCGAGTTCACCCTGGTCCGGATGGCCCGCCTCCAGCCGATGATCGCCGTCGACGAGATCCTCTCCCGGATGGAGGACATGGAAAGAAGGCTTTTGCAGAAAGGCGGCGGGCAACCGCCGCCGGCCCGGCGGGAGGCGGCTTCCGAGCGCGAGAAAGCGCCCACCGACAGGGGGCCGGTGATGGATCCCGTCACCGCGGCGCCGGCGGATCCGGTTTCGGGGGATGACCCCTGGGACGCCTTCAGGGATTTCGTCAAGAAAAAGAGCCATCCCCTCTGGTCGAAGATCGAGCCCGGACAGTTCCTGGGATACGAGAACCGAGTCCTCCGGATCGGCTTCCCCGAGGGGTATCTCTTCCTCGAGCATTTCAAAGAGAAAGAAGAGCAGGCCCGTCTGGAAGAAATAGCCGCCGAATTCTACCGGGAGGCGGTCACGGTGAAAATCGAGACGTTGAAGGCGGGGAATCCGTCGGCTGGAAACCACGAAACGGCCGCCTCCGCGCCGAACCACCGGGTGGGCGACATCCGGCGGGAAGCCCTCAATCACCCCATCCTGCAGAAGATCATGGATGTGTTCGAGGGCGCGGAGGTCCGCGAGGTGATTATCAGGAACAACCATACGTAAGGAGGTCACAGCCTTCCATGAAGGATATCGGAAAGATCATGAAGCAGGCCCAGCAGCTTCAGGAAAAGATGGCGCGCCTGCAGGAGGAACTCGCCGCGAAGACCGTGGAGGCCTCGGCGGGCGGCGGGATGGTCGTCGCCGCCGTGAACGGCAAGTTCGAGCTGGTCGCTCTTCGCATCGAGAAGGATGCCGTCAACCCCGAGGATGTGGAAATGCTTCAGGACCTTGTCGTGGCGGCCGTCAACGAGGGCATCCGCAGGGCCCAGGAGATGGTCTCCGGGGAAATGTCGAAACTCACGGGCGGTCTTCGGATTCCCGGGTTGCTGTGAAGGGGTTTCCATGACCGGTTACGCACTTCCCATCAGGCGGCTGATCGCGGAGCTCACCAAACTGCCCGGGATCGGGGAGAAGACGGCCACAAGGCTGGCCACATTCATCCTGCGGGCATCCGATGAAGACGCCCGAAAACTGGCCGAGAGCATCCTGGATATCAAGGACAGGATCCGTCTATGCCGCAACTGTTTCAATCTCTCCGAAGGGGATCTCTGCGAGATATGCAGGGACCCGGGTCGTGAGAGGGAGTCCCTCTGTGTCGTCGAGGAGCCGGACGCTCTGATCGCCATTGAGGAAAGCGGCGTTTTCAACGGGAGGTACCACGTGCTCCACGGGGCCCTCGCGCCTCTGGACGGCGTCGGCCCCGAGCAGCTGCACATGAACGAGTTCCTGGACCGCGTATCGGCCGACAACGTGAGAGAGGTCATCATCGCCACGAACCCCAGCGTGCAGGGGGAATCCACGGCGCTTCTGATCACGAAGCTCCTGAAGGATAAGGGCGTCGCGGTGACACGGATCGCCCTGGGTGTCCCTGTGGGCGGGGATCTCCGGTACACCGACAAGATGACCCTCGCCAAGGCAATGGAATTCCGCAGAAGCATGGAGGAGACGGGGAAGAAACACAAGCCCTGAGGCTCTCCGGCTCGCGACTTTTCCGCCGGGAAGATATTCGAGGAGCAGTCTCCATGTCATCCCTTCGAAAGGTTTCCTGCAGGACCATCCGGGACACCGTCGAGAAGCTTTTTCTATCGGCAAGCACGGACCTCGGCAAGGACGTGTTCGGAGCGCTGAAGAAGGCCGCCTCCGCCGAGAAGTCCGGGCTCGGCCGATTCGCCCTGGACCGCATCGTGGAAAACGCCCGAGTTGCCCGGAAAGAAGGGCTCCCGATCTGCCAGGACACGGGCATGGCCGTCCTTTTCCTGGAGGTCGGCCAGAACGTTGTCGTGACGGGCGGAAATCTCCGGGACGCCGTCCAGGAAGGCGTGCGGAGAGCCTACCGCAAGGGCCGCCTGAGAAAATCCATCTGCGATCCGATCAGTCGTGCGAATACGGGCGACAACACTCCCGCCGTCATTCATACGGAGATCGTCCCCGGTTCCCGCATCCGGATCGCGGCGATGCCCAAGGGCGGCGGCAGTGAGAACATGAGTTCCGTGACGATGCTCCTGCCCGCAGCGGGTGTCGAGGGGATCCGGAAACTCATCGTGGACAGGGTCAGGGAAGCGGGTCCGAACCCCTGCCCACCCACCATCGTCGGCGTCGGTATCGGCGGCACCATGGAACAGGCGGCGATCCTCGCCAAGAAGGCACTCCTCAGACCGCTGGGAGAGAAGAACCGCCGGGACAGACGCCTGGCGAAGCTCGAGATTGAAACCCTTAGAGAAATAAACAGACTCGGTATCGGTCCCCAGGGATACGGGGGCCGAACAACGTCCCTTGCCGTCCACGTGGAGATGATGCCCTGCCACATCGCAAGCCTCCCTGTTGCCGTCAACATCCAGTGCCATGCTGCGAGACACAAAGAGGCCGTGATCTGAGATGAGCAAGATAAAATCCATCAAAACACCCCTCGATGACCGGGTCTGCCGTGGACTGCGGGCAGGAGACAGAGTTCTCCTGAGCGGGGAGGTCTTCACGGGGAGGGACGTGGCCCACCGGCGGCTCTACGAAGCGATCTTGCGTTGCGAAAAACTCCCCATCCCGATTCGGGGAGAGACCCTCTTTTACGCGGCGCCCACGCCGGCAGGACCCGGACGGGTCATCGGCTCGATGGGTCCGACGACGAGCTCGCGGATGGATCCGTACACCCCGAAGCTCCTGGAGATGGGCTTGAAGGGGATGATCGGCAAGGGCAGACGCTCCGCCGAGGTCATCGGGGCCATCCGGAAGCACGGTGCCGTTTATTTTGGTGCCATCGGCGGTGCTGCGGCTCTCATGGCACAATGCGTTCGGCGGGTCGAGGTCGCTGCTTACGGGGATCTCGGGCCCGAGGCCATATTGAGGCTTGCCGTCGAGGATCTTCCCCTCGTGGTGATCAACGACATGAACGGCGGCGATCTTTACGAAAAGGCCCTCAAGCGTTTCAGCAAAAAGAAACAGTTTTTTAAATAGCTATTGACAGGATGGGACGGTTCATATAAGAAAATTCTTCATGTTTTCATATCGGCTCTGACATCATTTCTGCAGTGCAATAAAACCAGCGTGGAGAACAGGGGATGATCGAGATCAGGTGGCATGGAAGGGGTGGCCAGGGGGCGGTGACGTCCGTTGAGATGCTGGCTCTTGCGGCAATCGAGGAAGGAAAATATGCCCAGGGATTTCCGGCCTTCGGCCCCGAAAGAAGGGGGGCGCCGGTGATGGCCTTCAATCGAATATCCGAAAAGCCCATCAAGGTCCGCTCCGGCATTTATCGCCCCGATGTCGTTGTTGTACTGGACCCCAGCCTGGTGGGTCTTGTCAACGTCACCGAAGGGCTGAAACCTGACGGCATGCTCATCGTCAATACAAAAAAGCAGGCTTCCGAGATCCGCAAAATACTGAACTACAAAGGAAAACTCTGTACCGTTGATGCCACCCGCATTGCAAGAGAGGAACTGGGTGTCCCCATCACGAACACGACGATGCTTGGAGCCGTTCTGAAAGCAACGGGTATCCTCAAGCTTCAGGCCCTCAAGCATCCGCTGGAAGTGCGCTTCGGGAGACTGGCCTTTAAAAATCTGTCCGCATTGAAGAGAGCCTATGGTGAGGTAAACCTCTCCAAAGCCGCGTAATGAACTCGAGGTAAACATCGTATGAAAAAGCCGCTGAAAAAAGGATTGCGCAGACCGAGCTGGCCGGAAAAATGGCATGAAGTGACACCGGGCTGCATGGTTTTCACGCCTGGCAATGCAAGGACTTACAAAACAGGCAGCTGGAAGGCCCGACACCCGGTATGGAATGATGAGAAATGCATCAAGTGCGGGCTTTGTTATATTTATTGTCCCGAGGGTTGCATCAAGCCGAATGAGCAGGGTTTCTACAGGGCGGATCTGGATTACTGCAAAGGCTGCGGGATCTGTGCCCACGAGTGCTGGCCGGAGGCCATCACAATGGAGGAAGAGGAGGAATAAGATGGGAAAGCGTGTCGGAATGGAAGTTGCCATCGCCGCATCCGAGGCGGTGGCCCTCTGCAACATTGATGTGGCGGCGGTCTATCCCATCACCCCCCAGTCGCACATGGCCGAGCATCTGGCCGACATCATCCATGACGGGCGAATCGATGCCGAGTTCATCACCGTGGAGTCGGAACATTCCTCGATCAGCGCCTGTGCGGGCGCTTCGGCGGTGGGTGCCAGGGCTTACACGGCCACGAGTTCCCAGGGGCTCATGCTCATGCACGAGATCCTCCCGATCGTCTCGGCCATGAGGCTTCCCGTCGTCATGGGAAACGCCAACCGCGCCGTCTCCGGGCCGCTCAACATCTGGAACGACCACACGGACATCATGCCCCAGCGGGACAGCGGCTGGATCTGCATGTTTGCCGAAAACGGCCAGGAGGTCGTCGACATGACGATCCAGTCCTTCAAGATTGCCGAGCATCCGGACGTGATGCTCCCCGTGGTCCTCAACATCGACGGCTTTCAGCTCACCCACATGATCGAACCGCTCGAGTTTCCCACCCAGGCCCAGGTCAACAAATTCCTGCCCCCGCGGAAACCTTTCGCGACGCTGCACCCGGACAACCCCGTCTCCATGGGGTGCTTCAACATGCCGGATATCTTCACGGAGACGATGAAGGCGAAGGACACGGCGCTCAAGAATTCGAAGAAGACGATCGTGAAGATCTGGAACGAATGGGGAAAGATGTTCGGGCGCCATTACAGGCCCGTGGAAACGTACAGGGCGAAAGGGGCGGAGACCCTGATCCTCACCATGGGCTCCATGGGCGAGACGGCGTCCATCGCCGTCGACGAGATGAGGGGAAAAGGCCGATCCGTCGGACTCGTGAAGCTGAGGCTCTGGAGACCTTTCCCGGTGGAGGAGCTTCGGGCGGCCATCGGGGGCGCGAAAACCTTGATTGTGATGGACCGCGCCGTCTCCTTCGGTGGTGCGGGCGGTCCCGTGGCAACGGAGATCAAGTCCTTCCTGTTCCAGGACCGAAAAAGGCCGAGGATCGTGGACTTCATCATGGGCCTTGGGGGCCGCGACGTCGCCGTCGATGATTTCATCGCCATGGTGGATCGTGCGAAGAAGAAAAAAGACGAAACCTACGAATTTTACGGAGTGAGAGAATAATGACGATCGTACAAAATTACGAATTATTCGCCCCCAAGCTGATTGACAGCGAGGAATATTTCAGCGCCGGGCACCGTGCCTGCCAGGGTTGCGGAGAGGTCCTCGCCCTCAGGCATATTCTCAAGGCTCTCGGTGAGGATGTGATCATATCCAATGCCACGGGCTGTATGGAGATCGTCTCTTCCGCCTATCCCCAGACGGCGTGGACGGTCCCTTACATTCATGTAGCCTTTGAAAACGCCGGTGCCGTGGGCTCCGGTGTGGAATCGGCTGTCAAGGCCCTCAGGCGCAAAGGCAGGATTCCCGATCGCGACGTCAAATCCGTGGCCATTGCCGGCGACGGCGGGACGGCCGACATCGGCCTCCAGGCGCTCTCCGGAGCCATGGAGCGGGGACACGATCTCATGTTTGTCTGTCTGGACAACGAGGCCTACATGAACACGGGCATCCAGCGCTCCAGCTTGACGCCCTTCATGGCGGCCACGACCACTTCCCCCGCCGGCAGGGAGATCAAGGGGCAGAGGACCGGAAAGAAAAACGTGTGCGAGATCATGGTTGCCCAGGGCGTTTCCTATGTGGCGACGGCCTGCCCGAGCTATCCGATCGATCTTGTCAACAAGGTGAAAAAAGCGAAGGCGGTCAAGGGCCCCTCTTATCTCCATGTTTTCTCCATGTGCCCCACGGGCTGGCGATGCGCCTCCGAGTTGACCATCAAGATCGGGAGGCTTGCCGTTGAGACCGGTGTGTTTCCCCTCTACGAGGTGGAGAACGGGAAATATCGCATCACCGTGGAGATGCCGGAAAGAAGAAGACCTGTCGAAGACTACCTGAAGCATCAGGGGCGCTTCAGCCACCTGAACGCCGAGGACATCAAGCTGGTTCAGCAGAAGGTGGATTACGAAATGAAGAAGCTGATGGACAAGGTGAGCGGCCTTAAGGGCTGGGATGAGATATAACAGGCAAAAATAAAAAGACAGGATGTGTCAGGAATGAGCGACGTATTATTCAGCAGCTGGGACGGCAGGGTGTTGGACAACCGCAAGGCCGCGGAAAAGAAGGATGTCGGTGCGGGTGTGCCGACAAAGCTCAACGGTCACCCGGTGGCGGCCCTCATGGGGTGGAACGGCCTGGTGGTCACCGACGCGAAGGCGGATATCCCTTCTCTTGCTTTGGCCTATCTCCGGGAGGCCAGAAAGCTCTCCTGCGGCGAGTGCTCCGTCTGCCAGATCGGCATCGACAAGATGATCGACATGATGGAAAACATGGCGGCGGGCAAAGGAACGAAGGGAGACCTGGCCGAGATGGAGCGCATCATCAAGGGGGTCTCCGAGCTCAGCAAGTGCAACTTCGGCAGGGCCTCCGCCCTTGTCCCCATTCTGGATGCCATCCGGTATTTCGGTGATGACTTCCGGGCCCTGGCGGACGGCCGGAAGAAACTGCAGAAAAAGCCCTATGCCTCGGCCGTCACGGCGCCCTGCGTGGCCGCCTGCCCGGCAGGCCTCGACATACCGGGTTACATCGAACTCATCCGGAACAACAAGTTCGTCGATTCCCTCAACCTCATCCGCGAGCGATGCATCCTGCCGGGTGTCATCGGACGCGCCTGCACCCACCCCTGCGAGGATGCCTGCGTGAGGAACGACATCGACGAGACGCTGGCCATCCGGCTTTTGAAGCGGGCGGCGGCGGATTTTGACCGTGACCGGGGCGGAAGCGGCCTCGGTGCGCCGCCGGAAGAAAAGGACGACAAGGTTGCCGTCATCGGCGCCGGCCCGGCGGGTCTCGCCACGGCCTATCATCTCCGCCTCATGGGTTACGGAGTCACGATTTTTGAAGCCCTTCCCGGTGGCGGGGGGATGGCCACCGTGGGCATTCCCGATTACCGGCTCCCGAAAGATGTTCTCAATTACGAGATCGATCTCATCCGCCGCATGGGCGTCAACATAGAATACAACAGAAGAGTCGATACATTGGACCTTGAGGATCTCAAGCGGCAGGGCTTCAAGGCCGTTTTCCTTGGTGTGGGCGCCCACGTGGGGACCAAGATCGGCTGCGAGGGGGAGGAGGCGGCCTGCGCGGACTTCGTGCAGGGGGCCGAGTTCCTCCGCGACCTGAGCCTCGGGAAAAAGATCGAGCCCAAAAAGAAGGTGGTCATCATCGGCGGCGGGAATGTGGCCGTCGACTGCGCCAGGAGCTGCCTGCGGCTCGGCTTCAAAAATGTGGAGATCCTTTACAGACGATCGCGGAAGGAAATGCCTGCAAGAGACGAAGAGATCAAGCACGCTCTCGAAGAAGGTGTGAAGATACGTTACCTTGTCGCGCCCGTCTGTGTGTTCATAAAGGACGGGAAGGTAACGACCATCGAGTGCCGGAAGATGAAACTCGGGGAGCCCGATGAAAGCGGCAGGCGCCGCCCCATCCCCGTGCCGGGGTCTGAATACAAGGTTGCGGCCGAGATGGTCATCGCGGCCACGGGCCAGGTTCCGGATCTCAGTTTCATTGTCGACAAGGATCAGATCGGCGTGACCGGCTGGGGGACGATCAAGGCGGATCCCGTGACATACCGGACCGGGATCGAGGGGGTCTTCGCGGGAGGCGACTGCGTCCTGGGACCCGCCACGCTCATCGAGGCACTGGATGCGGGGAACAAGGCCGCCCGGAGCATCGACGCCTACCTCCGGGGCGTGCAATACCAACCCGACATTTCGTTCAAGGGAATCGATGTCGGCAGGCAGAGAGTCGAGGGTTTTGTCGCGGCAAGGCCCGAGGAGAAGGTGAGCTTTCTGGAACCCGCCGTACGGAGGGGGAGCTTCGCGGAGGTCGAGGGAGGTTACGACGTAGCACAGGCCATCAAGGAGGCGGAGAGGTGCCTCCGCTGCTACCGGCTGGTGGTCTGGGAGTAATTTGGTCCGTTTGGTCCGTCTGGTCTATTTTGCCTGTTTTGTCGGAACGAAGGACTGAGGAGGCCGAAGAGAGGGATGAATGAAAAGAGTTCAACCGAGGGAACGCAAATGGTGAATATCAAGATAGACGGACGCAAGGTCAAGGCCGAAAAGGGGACCACGGTCCTTCAGAACGCCCATAAATTGAGGATCGAAATACCCACTCTTTGTTCTCACAAGGATTTGAGCCCCTTCGGCGCCTGCCGCCTCTGCGTTGTGGAGATCAAGACAAACGGCAGCTGGCAGCTTTCGACGTCCTGCGACGCACCGGTGAAGGAGGGGATGGAAGTCCGCACCGACACTGACCGTGTCAGGGAGGGAAGAAAACTCGCGGCGGAACTCCTGTATTACCGCTACCCGACGACCGGCGCCGTCCGCGAAATGGCGAAAAAGCTCGGCGTGGATGTGGCCGAGGGGAGAGCCGATGACCACGATTGCATCCTCTGCGGGCTCTGCACGAGAACCTGCCGCGAGGTTGTGGGGGTTGATGCCCTCACGTTCATGGATAGGGGCCCCGGACGCAACATCGACGAGCCGAAGATCGAATACATCGCCGACGCCTGCATCGGCTGCGGGTCCTGCGCCTTCGTCTGCCCCACGGGTTTCATCAAGATGGAAGACAAGAACGGTCAACGGACGATCTGGGAGAAGGACTTCAAGATGGAGACCTGCGCGGTTTGTGGGAGGTATTTTGCCCCCGTTGACCAGCTCAGGTGGATCAGCAAAAAGACAGGAGTGCCTTACGAGAAGCTGACAACCTGCACGAGTTGCAGATAGCGTGGAAATCTGGTACAAGAGACCGCCCCTCGAAAGGGGCGGTTTTTTACCGATAGAGAAATCCAACCGAACATTCCCCGGTAGCTCAGTCGGTAGAGCAGCTGGCTGTTAACCAGCGGGTCCGTGGTTCGAGTCCGCGCCGGGGAGCCAGAATTCAATCCGCTGAACTTAAGCGGTTCTTGTTTAACGCAAGACCCCGTGGGGTGATCCCCACGGGGTCTTACCGTTTCAGGCGTGTCCACGCCGACTTACACCCGCCGGACGGAGCCCTGAACCAAGAGACCAGCTCCTACCACAAGGAGTTCCTGCGCTGGAAGCTGCGGCGTTTCGCCGAGGTGGAAAGCGAGATTCTGTTCCGCCTGTCCGCGAACGCCGCGCGGGACGGGGCCATGGATATCGAGCGGTTCAAGGAGCGGCTCCGCCGCCACCGCGGGCAGATCACCACCGTCAGCGCCAGCCGGACGGATCCGCAAACCGTCATCGTGCTCAAGGGGAAGCGGCGACGTGGCGGGAGGGAAGTGAATCGAAATATGGGTATAAGGATCCGGAGTATTTGCGCAGGGCCTTTGGATACGGGAAGCGAACACGACGGAGAGGCGGATATGCCCGGGAGGGTCGGATATATATGGGGGGGTATTTGTAATATATATCTTGGCAATGCTGATGGGATTGAATCTTTCCGATTGTATGCTATGGTCCAGTTGGGAGGGTGTTATGCCGCGATGCAAGAATTGTGGGCAGCAATTTGAACGGGATGAGAGCTGGGACTTCGGCCCGGCGAGTGAACTGGGGGATATCTTCGTGGAGTCAGCCGGGGATGTTGACCCGCGGGAACTTTGTCCTGACTGCAGAGAAGAACTTGGTATTGTAAGTCTGCTGGGCTTTGACGCATAAGGAACGTTTCTTGCTTGACATTTAGATGGTTCAGGGCTAAATGAAATCTAAATTCACTTTAGGTATTAAATAGTTATATTTCTTGGATGGGCGGCCTGACTTTCTTGGGGGGGGGAATATGGCTGATCCTGGTGTCCGCAACGAAATAAGCTCGGGTTAAGATCCTACGGTCTTGATTCGGGCTTTTTTGTTTCGATTGAACCTGATTTCATGTTTACAAACGACCTCATCTCAATGAATTTATTAGAAAAGATATTGGTGTGACTGACAGATTAACTCTCACAGAAGGCCAGATTCTTTCCGGCCCCCTATTTAGTGAACAGGTCCGCATAGAAATGGTTTATAGCTCTGGCCCACCTCGGTGGGTTGTGGGTGTTGTCGGGTTGCAGACAGAGCGATTTCGAAAGGTCATCTTATCTGAGGCGGATCTTGAAACAATCACCATTCTAAGCCCTGACTTCACATACACAGGTGATGGTCAGATTCTCAGGCTTGGCCTGCAGGCATACGCCCTTGGTATTGCCTACGAGTTTGACCCTTACTTCGCGCTTTCGATATCCCGTGTAGATCCTCTCCCCCATCAGCTTGAAGCTGTGTATGACTATTTGCTGAAACTGGCCCGTGTTCGCTTCTTGCTTGCGGACGATGCCGGAGCCGGTAAAACAATCATGGCGGGTCTTCTTATACGCGAGCTGAAATTACGCGGGCTTGCGGAGCGGATCATCGTAGTGTGCCCTGCCAACCTCGCCTTTCAGTGGCAAAGGGAACTGAAAGAGAAGTTTGATGAGAAATTCTTTGTTTTAAAAGGTCAGGATATCCGTGATCAATTCGGCATGAATCAATGGATGGAGCAAAACCACATCATAACATCACTGGATCTCGCCAAGCGTTTAGAAATTTTGCCCGGATTGCAACAGGTAAGGTGGGATCTTGTCATCGTTGATGAAGCGCATAGAATGTCAGCCGCAGACCTTTCTCATAAGACTGCCCGCTACAGGCTTGGAGAGCTCTTGCGGGATACCACAGACCATTTGCTCATGTTGACTGCCACACCCCATAAAGGGGATCCAGTGAACTTCAGTCTTTTCCTCCAATTACTCGATGAAGACGCTTATGCTGACGTGAAATCCATACGGGAGGCCATGGATCGCCGTCGAGCTCCCTTCTACCTCCGACGTACAAAAGAGGCGATGGTTTATTTTCCCGAGCGTCGTGAAGATGGTACCTGGGCAGCCGAGAAGATCTTCACAAAACGGATTCCACATACCGTCGATTTCCAGATTGACGGGGCTGAGTTCGAACTCTATCGGGAAATTTCCCACTACGTTAAACAGCAAAGCGCCAAAGCCGCGGCGCAGGGAGATGATCCCAGAGCTTGGGCTGTCGGATTTCTCATGTCTCTGTACCAAAGACGGCTTGCTTCAAGCACTTATGCAATGCGTCATTCTTTGGAAAACCGTGCAAGACGTCTTCAGGAGGGTCTCAGTCGTGCGCAAGAAATCGCACGCCTTGCCCCAGCCGATCTCCCCACTCTTGAAGATCTGGAAGAGATGGAGGATTCCGAACGGGATAGAATCGAACAGATCGTCGAGGCAATTACGCTTGCCGGTACTGCTGATCAAATAAAAGAAGAAATAGCTGAGCTGAAGAAGTTCGCAGCAAAAGCAAAGGTCGTTGAAGAATCCGAATTGGAGGCGAAACTTTCAAAGCTAAGAGATCTGCTCCAAAAAGAGGGTTTCTTCGATCGCCCCGATCAAAGACTTCTCATCTTCACGGAATTCAGGGACACCCTTGAGTATCTCGTCGGTAAATTTAAGGCTTGGGGATTCAAGGTCGGATTTATTCACGGTGGCATGAAGGCTGGTTCCAGGGATGATGTTGGAACTCGACTTTACGTAGAACAGCAGTTTCGCGAAGGGAAAATCCAGATACTGGCTGCCACTGAGGCGGCGGGGGAGGGTATCAACCTGCAGTGCTGTAACATCCTATTCAATTACGATATCCCCTGGAACCCTAACCGCCTCGAACAGAGGATGGGACGTATTCACCGTTACGGACAGACCAAGGACTGTTTCATTTTCAACTTTGTAGCAACAAATACAATCGAGGGTAAAGTTCTCCAGCGCCTGCTTGAAAAGCTTCAGGAAATCAGGGATGCCCTTGACGACGATGCAGTCTTCAACGTTGTGGGTGAGATCCTACCGGCGGCACATGTTGAGAGAGTCCTGCGAGAATATTATGCTGGCAAGTTAGGCGATGCTGACCTTGAGGACCGACTTCTTGAAAGTGTCGACGAAAAGCAGTTCCGTGCGATATGTCAGAATGCACTTGAGGGGCTTGCGACAAAGAGACTCAACCTGGAAATGCTGATTGAGCGCAGGGCTCGTGCCCAGGAGCGCCGTGTTGTGCCCGAGACTATAGCCCGTTTTATCCGTGAAACAGCAGCTTATGCTGGACTGGCACTCAAGGACGATCCTAAATCACCTCACACGTTTGAGCCTGGACGAACACCGGACGTCCTTCGACGTTATGAATCCGACGCTGATTGGAAATTACCGGCGCTTGCGCAGAAATATCCACGCTGCTCGACGGATCGGACAATAGCGGATAAGAACAATCTGGAATGGGTGACACCCGGTCACCCCTTGTTCGAAGCTTTGCGACGTCGTACCCATGAAATATCGCAGGAGGCTTTAAGTAAAGGGGCATGTTTCTACTCCCTGCAGCACGAAGTCCCTTCTCGATTGGATTTTTACCGGGCGCGAGTTGTGGATGGTTTGAGCCATATTATTCATGAACGTCTTTTCGTTTTAGAAATCCGTGAGAATGGGCCGCCCGTACCCCTGGATCCAAATGCCCTGGGAAATCTCGTACCGACAAATAGCGCTTGTGGGATGCCTGCTGTTGTCAGGCTACCGGAAGCCACAGAATGGCTTCAGATGCATCTCCTGAATCCCTTCATCGAGGAAATACGCGCAGAGCGATTCGCGGAGGTGGAACGTGTCTCCGCACATATAGAGCTTTCATTAACAGAGCTTATTTCAAGAGCTGATGAAGAGATCGGGAAGGCAGCGAATGAAATTGAACAAAAGATACCTGGGGCTGCAGGTCGACTGGCAATGGCGGAGTCTCGCCATGCTGAGCTACTGAGGAGACGCGAGAATCGACGTCAGGAATTAGAAAGACAGAAATCCTTGACTCTTCAATCTGTGGAGCGAGTAACGAGTCTTTTGATTCTTCCCCATCCCGAAAGAGAGGCACCGGATATCCGTCGAATGCGGCCAGACTTTGAGACCGAGGCCACGGCCATGCGTATAGTAATGGAATACGAGCAATCTCAGGGCCGCCAGGTCTATGATGTCCATGAGAAGAACCTGGGTTACGACGTTACCAGCTTAGACCTAAACTCCGGCGAGTTGCGGCTCATCGAAGTCAAGGGTCTGTCCGCGGCCACAGGCACAATCCTCCTCACGCCAAACGAAAGGCGCGTGGCCGAGGACCGGCGAGATTGCTATTGGCTCTATGTTGTTACCAATTGCGCCACTCATCCGATCATGCAGGAGCCAATCAAAGACCCAGCCAAATTCCCCTGGCAGGAAGTGACCAAGGTTGCCCACTATTGGCTCGAAGTAAACGCCATGACGAAACCGATGCTGGTCAGGGAGGAACAACCACCGTATGGCAAGAGGGATCAAGAATGAGGAAAAAGATGGCCAACCGCAAGACCCTGTTCGTCAGCAGCGTCCAGAAGGAACTCAATGCTGAGCGACGGGCTATCAAAAGCTTCCTGCAAAACGATCCCCTGCTTAGGCGCTTCTTCGATGTTTTCCTTTTTGAAGACCTGCCGGCAAGCGACCGCCG
>DAOTMG010000012.1:0-32457 GCA_035450185.1 Syntrophales bacterium
ATGAAATCTTTGCATCCCTCTCACGCTTTTGTAAACGAATTAATGACTCACTACATTAAGGAGGGTGTCTATGAAAAAAAAATTAATTATTCTTATCACGCTGTCATTTTTTTTAACTCTTGCTGGATGTATGACTGCCGCGGAACATCAAGCAAGCCTATCATCTGCTAAAGAAAGAGATATGACCGTGGGCATAGTTCAAAAAGAAATTCGTACTGGAATGTCACAAGCTGACGTTGCCACAGCCTTGGGCTCGCCTAACATTGTAACTAGGGACAGTGATGGAAAAGAAACATGGATATATGACAAAATTGCTTCGGAGGTTTCATACTCACAAGATAGGGGTGGCATCGGAGCGGGTGCAGGGGGTGGCGCTGCGGGTGGAAGTGGTCTTATAATTGGTATTCTGGGTGGAAGTTACTCTAGATCAGCGGGTGCAGCCAGTTCAACTCAAAAAACTCTCACAGTAGTAATAAAATTTGACAAAAACAGTAAAGTAGAATCGTTCTCTTACCATACGAGCAAGTTTTAGCAATTGGGGGGCACAGAAATGAAACAAATATTGATATTTATCTGCTGTCTTACATTATTTGTAACATATGGATGCGCAACAACGGGACCTACAACAGAAAAAACACAGTTACAAATTCGGGAATTTCAAACCCGATCGTATAGTAATTGTGATTCCAAAATGGTTATGAAAGCAATGCTTAATGTGCTTCAAGACGACGGCTACATTGTCAAAAATGCTGTTACTGATATGGGTCTTTTATCGGCTGAGAAGACAGTAGACGTTCAAAATTTAGGTGAAGCAGTTGCAATGGCTTTTTTTGCTGGTGTTCATGCTAGATGGAAGAAGGCTTCTGTAGTCGAATGCACAGCAAATGTATCAGACTATGGAAAGCAAACTCGTGTTCGGGTCAACTTTCAAGTCAAGGTATTTGACAACAAGGGGGGAATACTTGAAGTAAAACAGATAGAAGATCAAAAATTTTATCAAGATTTTTTCACAAAAGTTGATAAAGCAGTTTACATTCAAAAAGAAAAAATTTAACTTCAAAACTGGGTAGTTTAAAATCTTGTGTAAATTCTCTAGATATTAAACAGGCTCTTTTTCTTAACAAGTTCTCGGCATGGTCATGCTCTGGGGGTTCAAGCACATCAAAGACAACGTCTGGGAGGACGGTCACATCTACGATCCGAGAGACGGGAAAACCTACAAATGCAAAATGACCCTGACCTCGCCCGACGCCCTGGACGTGCGCGGTTTCATAGGGATATCCCTCATCGGGCGTACGGATACCTGGACACGCGTCAAGTGAAATCCCCTTAATGCTCCCGGTCTCAATGATATCAAAACAAAAGGCCTGGATCATGGCGATGATCCGGGCCTTTCCTCGCAGAGTCCGATATTCCTGAGCTTTTTTACCTGACGGCGACCACGATGATGTCAAAAACGGAGGACCAGGTGAGCGGCTTTGTGATCGCCTTGCCACCGAGTTTCTTCGCCATGCCGGCCGCCTGCTTCTCGAAACCGGATTTGTAATAGATCGTGTCGGTTGCGTAATCCGGCGTCGTCGCCATGCCCACAACCTCCACCTTGTAGCCGAGTTTCGTCAGTTTAGCCGACATCTTCTTGGCCGAGGACATCCTGCCGTTTCCGCTCAGCACCTTGAGGCGCATGGATTTTACGTCTGCGGCTTTCTTTTCGGGCGGCTTCGGGGCCGCCGTCACCGTGCGGCTTTCCGCAGCCTTCTCTTTCCTCGGCTCCGCGACCTTTTCCTCCTCCACCTTCGGTTCCTCTTTCTCCGGCGGGCCGACCGGAGCTCCCGCTTCGGCCGTCACGCCTGCCTGCTTCTTTTCCTCACTTCGATTCTGAACCTGCTGCCTGAGCAGTTCGTTTTCCTCCGCGAGCACCTTGTTGCGCTGCTGAAGAGCGATCACTTCGTTGCCGAGACGATCCGCTTCCGCCGCCTTTTTCTGGTAGGTGCTTTGCTGGACCATGCACCCCGTCAGGGCAAGGACAAGACTGATGAAAAGGGCCGCAGCTTCGAAACCTCTCGACATGAGTCGCCTCCTTCTTATTGATCACCTTCCTGGCAGGGGCGTGGACACCCTTATCCGATACGACAGCCAAAAACTCGTACAGTTCAATCCACAGCTCTGTGAGTAATTCTGTGGACAGCTTTGTGGACAGTATCCGTAAGTTCGCTTAATCGCTTCGACTTGACCGGGTTGCCCTCGATTTAGGCAAAATAAAATGAGTAATTTCACTGAGTTGAATTTAGACCATCCTTCGGGGCCATTCGTGAAACCCATTCCCTCAACGTGCAACGGCGCTGCCCGTCATTTTTCGCTCTCTTCCCGGGCCTCCCGCAGGCGATGGGCGATCGTCATCTCCAGAAGGACCATGAAGTACTCGAACTGGGTCCTGGCCGCCTGGTACTGCCGCTCCGTGATGATATGGCCGTTGCCCTCGTAGAGCTGATCCACGAGGCTAAGCCATTCCTCTTCGGCCGCCCGGACGCGGTCGAAGTCCGAACCCATGAGCTGGGGCTCGACATAGAGGGCGGCCTGTTTGATGTGCCTGAGCTTTTCCAGCCTATCCATGAATGGTGACCGCCTGCAGAGGTTTCCTCCCGTCAAAAATGCCAGCGGATTCCGCCTAAAAACGTGCTGCCGCCGACATCGGCCTCGTGACTCCCGTAGGACGTACCGTAAGAGTCGTTCAGAACGTTGATGAGCCCTTCATCGAAATCCTTTACCGGAAGCCACGTATATTTATACTCGAAAAAGATCCCCACCGGCGCGTCCCAGAACCCGAAATCCGCGGGCCTCCTCATGACGTAAAACTCGATCCCCAGCAGGCCGTGGGCGCCGAAGCTGCTGAAGTTCTCGTCCCTGTCGTAGATGAGCCCCCCCGCCCGGTACCTGAGCCTGCTCTGGGTGTAGCAATAATCGGGACCCACCCCTGCATGGACGATGAAGAAATCCGAGAGGGGTACGACGGCTTTCAGGGTCGGGGAAAAATAGGCGTTGCTGATCGTCAAATCCATGTAATCGCCGGCGAGACGGGCCCCTGTGTATTCCTCGCCGGACTGGTAGAAGCCCAGGGCAACCTCCAGCCAGAGGTTCTTGTACAGACGTCTCTCGTAGGCAACCTCCCCGATGAAGCCGTTGAAATCGATCCGGTCGAGATTCCAGAAGTCCATGAAGTCACTGTCGGAATAGAGGTGATATCCCGCCTTGATGGAAAGGGCGTTGTCTTTCAGGAGATGGGCCTTTTCCTCTGCGGCGCCCGCGTTCACCGCCGCGGCCATGAAGAAACAGATCATCAAGGTCGACATACGCGCACGAAGCATAAAAACCCCCCTTTTCTTGCCGGTCGGAAGGGTCCCGGGCCCCTCCGTCCATCCGGTTCCGTCAGGTGCTTTCTTCCTCCCCTTCGCCCACAAGCGTCACGGTATCTCCCGACGGGAGCGCCTGCACATCGCGGAGCTTCCTCTCGATGGTCCGGGACTTCTTCGCCGCACTCTCAATCGTGCCGCTCGCCTCCAGCAGCTTCTTCTGGGTCTTGTCGAGCAGGTCGCCGAACCGCCCGAATTCCGTCTTCACCGCGCCGAGAAGGGCCCATACTTCACTGGAGCGGCGTTCGATGGCGAGCGTCCTGAACCCCATCTGCAGGCTGTTCAGGAGAGCCGCAAGCGTCGTGGGCCCCGCGATCACCACCCGGAACTCCCTCTGCAGGAACTCGCAGAGGCCCGTGTTCCGCACGATCTCGGCGTAGAGCCCCTCCGTGGGGAGAAAAAGCACGGCAAAGTCGGTGGTGTGAGGCGGATCGATGTATTTTTCCCTGATTGTCTTTGCCTCGAGCTTGATGCGGTTTTCGAGCTGCCGGCCGGCTTCGGCCGCGAGGTCGGGATTGGCCTGTTCCTGGGCGTCAATGAGGCGCTGGTAATCCTCCTGGGGGAACTTGGCGTCGATGGGAAGCCAGACGATTCCGTCACCTTCATCGCGGCCCGGCAGCCTGATCGCATATTCGACCCGCTCATTGCTCCCCTTCTTGGTCGACACGTTTTGTTCGTATTGATCCCGGGTCAGAACCTGCTCGAGGAGGGCCCCGAGCTGAATTTCACCCCACGTGCCCCTCGTCTTGATGTTGGTCAGAACCTTCTTGAGATCCCCCACGCTGCTCGCGAGCAGCTGCATCTCACCGAGCCCCTTGTGGACCATCTCGAGCCGGTCGCTCACGAGCTTGAAGGATTCACCGAGCCTTTTTTCGAGGGTCGAGTGGAGTTTTTCATCCACGATGAGCCGCATCTGCTCCAGCCGGGCGCTGTTTTCTTCCTGTAGCGACCGCAGGCGGGACTCCACCGTTTCCCTCATCTGGTTCAGTCTCTGCTCGTTCGACTGGGTGAGCGACAGGAGCTGGCCGGAGAAGACCTCGAGTTGATTTTTCTGGAGCGTTGAGGTCTCCGTCATGCGCCCCAGGAGCGAGTCGCCGAAGAGCTTGAAGGTGCCGCTCATCTCCTCGCGGTTCTGCTTGGCCAGATAGGCGGATTCCTGCCGGTTCTTGGAGCTCTCTTCCCGGATGGAGCGTTCCATGTTTTCCTGGTTCTTTTCGAAGATGGCGAAATAGGCCTGGATGAGGGAGGACGAGTCGGAGGGCGTGCGCTTGAGCAGGATGACGGCGAGGATCAGAATCGCCGCGAGGACAACGGCGATGAGGATCAGTAACGGCTCCACCATGTTCTCCCCCTGAAGGATGATCATCGACTCAACGCCCGAAGCCGAAAAGTGCGACGACTCCCATCTCCTCCCGGCAGTTCGGGCAGATATGCTCGGCCTTCATGTTCGTCGTCGTCTCGATGAAAATGTCGCCGAGCTCCCGGGCAGCATTTTCCTTGGGTTTCTCTTTTTCGTCGAATTCCTGAAGGCATCTCGGACAGATCCTCAATTTCGATCACCCCGTGATTGACGCTGAGTATCTCATTTCAGCAACTTTTGCAACAAAATCCTGTGGAATTTGGCGTACATCGGCGACCGTCGGGAAATCTGCCCGAACGTGTCCTCGAATTGTTGCCGTCCTTTTTTTAAACGTGGAAATACGAAGCCTCCTGCACGCTGTCGACCCGACGTTATTTCGAGGGTCTGAGATAACGCTTGCCGGAGAGTTTATAGGCCCGATGGACTTCATGGGTCGGTTTGGCCATGGGGTCACCCCGCCCCTGGACCACCATGTCGATCTCGACGCGGCCGTCGCGGATGGCAAGATCCCTGATCCGGATCCGATCACCGAGAAAGAGGGTGGCCTCGTTCAGGGGGTCTCCAGCTTCATTGAGGACGGCGCAGAGATAGTAAAAGGTGCCGCTGCCGCCGGATTGAACGATGAGGATGACGGCCGCATCTTCCACGCCGTCTCCGTCGAGGTCACCGAGGGCGTATTGATCAAACATTGTGATCACGACTTCGATGGCAGATCCCGGTGTCGTTTTCTCCCGGTAGACACCTTCTTTCAGCCGCGCCTTTCCGCTGGAGGCGAACTCGGAGAGATACTCGGCATTGGCAAGGGCCTCCCTGGAAAGGGACGCCTTTTCAGACGGAAATCGATCCCCGTAATGAGCGCAGCCCGCGAGGAAAACCGCGACGAACCATGCCCAGAACAAACGGCGCACCCCGGCTCTCCCGATGCTCATGGCGACTCTCCTTCCACCGCTGCCGGCGATTTTCTGAATCTTTATTACCATTTTTCAATTTGACAAAAAATCGTTTTTTTTATTAGTGAAGGGACGGGCGCGTTCGGCGAAGGTCCCGAGAGACCCCCGACACCCGGGCTTGAACCCAGACGAGAGGGTACATCAACCTGAATCACACAAGAACCATCATCGCCTTCGGCCTGATTTTCATGGTGCTGCTTGCCGCCCCGGGGAGCGCCGATGTCAGGAGTTATCGGTACCACTTCGCCGCGAAGGGGGAGGACCGGTCGGCGAACAAGACCGTCATCGGCGCGTTGAGAAAGCACACGGTCAAACCGAAGGAGACCCTGCTTGATGTGGCAAGGGTTCACGGGCTGGGATTCCACGAGATCGAGATTCTCTACCCCAGGATCGACCCCTGGATCCCGAAGGCGGGCACCCGGCTCACCATCCCGACCCTGTGGATCCTGCCGCCCACGAAGCGCCAGGGGATCGTCGTGAACATCCCCGAACTGAGGCTCTACCGCTTCTTCCCGAAAACGCAGACGGTCAGGACATACCCCGTGGGGATCGGGGACCTGGAAACGGAAACCCCGCTCGGCACCTACCGCGTCGCCCGCAAGGACATGGACCCGGAGTGGAAGGTGCCGCCGGACCGACAGGCAAAATACGGCTACGAGATCATGCCGCCGGGACCGGACAACCCCCTGGGGCAATACTGGATCGGCCTATCCAACCGGAAATACGGAATCCACGGGACGAACAACGCCTGGAGCATCGGACGTTCCGTCAGCGGCGGCTGCATCCGCCTCTACCCCGAGCACATCAGCCGGCTCTACAAGGAGGTCCCCCTCGGGACCTACGTGGAGATCATCTACGAGCCTGTCAAGTTCGGGTACTGGAAGGGTCGGATCTACATCGAGGTTCATCCGGATCTCTACGAAAAGATCGATGACATGGAAGAGCACGCGATGAACCTCCTCGACAGGCGGGGGCTTCGCAACCACGTGTCCGTCGAGAAAATCAAAAAAGCCGTGGAGCGCAAGAACGGTCTTCCTGTCGCTGTGGGTACCCTGCCGGAGAAAAATGACAAACGATAGCTTGAGATTTTTGGATTCTCTGATAAAATACAATAAATTACAGTAAGGAGGTGATCACGTGATGAAAAGTAAACACATGGGACTGATCACGGTGGCCGTTGTACTGGGTCTGGTGTTCATGTTCTCTGGGTGCGCCACGACGGGCGATCTGGAGAAGCTGCAGGCACAGGTCAACGCGGTCAGCCAGAAGGCGGATCAGGCGCTGCAGGAAGCGCAGGCCGCAAAGGCCGCCGCACAGTCCGCGAAGATGGACAGCGCGAGGGACGCCGAACGGATATCTCAGGCTGCCGCGAAGGCGGATAGCGCAGCGGCCAGGGCCGAGGCGGCTGCGAAAATGGCGGAGGACAATGCGAAGAAGACCGAGGCCATTTTCCAGAAATCCATGAAGAAATAGGGAAAGGGATCATCGGGAACGCGGGACCTGTCCGAACCGTTCCGCCGAAAAGAAAGGCAGGGCTTCGCAGCCCTGCCTTTTTTCGTTACGGGGATCGCCCCCGGCCGGGCATGATCGCGGCGCCGTACCGGGCCGGACTCACCCTCCGAAGAAACTCTTGACCTTGCAGAAAAGGTTCTTGAAGAAGTCGACGGCCGCGGCGTCCGCGCCCCGCGTGCTCCAGACATGCTCGCCGAAGCCGAACTGGGCGAGCGTGTAGTAACCGAAGGCGAACTGCCCGATGGCGACATAGCCGGTCGCAACCTGCCCCAGGCCGAAGACGGTCGCTACGGCGAGCTGCCCGACGGCGGCGACGGCAAAAGCGGCCTGCCCGAGCGCCACGGCACCGATGGCCAGCTGGCCCAGGGCCAGAACCCCCGCCGCGGCCTGGCCGACGGCGATGACGCCTACGGCCTTCCTGCCCACCGCGATGACCCCCCTTGCGACAAGGCGCTTTCCCGTCTCGGGGCAGATCCCCGCCGCGTAGTGGAGGAAGGGAAGTCCCAGGATCCCGTCATGAGACTTGAACTCGGCGAATCTCGCGCCCGTCTCGTAGACATAGGTGCGCCACGAACCGAAATAGGTCCGCTCGACCTTGTATTCCACTTTTTCCAGAAGCAGGTTCTTCATGGGGGTTCAATGGCTTACGGGGATGCGGTCCCGATCCGCTGTGACCGCAGGGCCGCCGCCTGCTGGTAGTATTCCCTGGCGATGTCAAGGCGTCCGTACTTTTCCATGGCGACTCCCATGTTCTCGACGCAGAACGCCATGCCTCTGACGTCGTCGAGCTGGCGGCAGACCTGGAGGGCTTTTTCATAGGAATAAAAGGCATCGAGCCATCGGCTGAAACTCATGTGGTGGCCGGCCTGCTGGACGAGATCGTTCGCCTCGTTGACCATCCGCTCCCGGATACGGCGCCTCTCCTCGACGATCCGGCTACGGTCTTCCTCGGCCTTTTTCCTCACCTCTTCGACCCTTCTCTTCATCTCCTCCTCGGGGTTTCCCGCAAAGGGGGAGCCGGCCCGGGAGATCTGCGCGAGGGGGTAGCCGTTTCCCGGCGAGAGACTCGAGACGCGTTCCGATGGAATGCCGAAATTGAGATTCTGGCCGTTGGCCATGAGCGCGGAGGCCACGGCAACGACATCCCCCTTCATGTTGACGACGGGGCTCCCGCTGGAGCCGGTCGAGATGGGCGCCGTGATCTGGATGACTTTCCTCGCCCCCTGCAGTTCCCGGACCGCGGAGACAATCCCGTCCGAGACCGTCTGGTCGAGACCCATGGGGCTCCCGATCACCACGACCCGTTCCCCGATGGCGGGCATGGATGGGCGGATGGAGAGGGGCTGCACCTCGTAAGGCGGGACTTCGACGGAAACCATGATGAGGTCGTTTTCCGGATCCTCCGCGAGAACGTGCCGGACCGGATAGACCCTCCCCGAAGACAGCCGGATGTCGGCGGTGACGGCTCCCCGGAGGACATGATGGTTGGTCACCACATTGCCGCCGCTGCTCACGAAGAAACCGGTACCGATCCCCGTCTTGTGCCTGTTTTCGTCATATCGCTGGACGACCACCACCGATGGGCCGATCTGCCGGTAGATGGTGGAGACGTCCTGAGCGCTCCCGCCGGCGGCGCCGGACGCGGGCGCAGCCTCGAGGGGCGTCCTTTCCTGCGGCGCCGCCTCGGTCGACCGGGAAGCCTCGATGCTTTTCTTGACAGCGACGGGTTGATTTTTGTCCGCGGCGCCATTCGGTCGGCTGTAGGCGTAGAGGGCCTGAATGGTCACAAGGAAGGCCAGCAGGGGAAGAATCGTCCTGAGGATCATTCTCCCCCGTAAGCCGAGCTTCGAATAATAAAGATTCGCGACGACGATCAGGATAAGCGTCACGATGATCGATATCTGCGTGAAGAGGTCCACCGGGAATCTCCGGATTTTTTTGCTTTCGTGACGGCAGACCGCCCCCTCTCCCGGGAAGAGGCGGGTCCATCACTCCTTTAATCGGAAATTTTGGAGGAATATTGAGAGGTTTCTGAGTGAATCGGGGAGGGGAGGGCAGTACAGGGGGTGCGAATCCTGCCCGCCCTTCCGTCTTTCTCACGATTGATTTTTTATCAAAAAAGTGCTTTCATTTCAAATATCTCTAGACACACCGGCGACGCCGAATACAAGACCCGGAGGGCTGAAAACATGACATTCAGGCAGTGGCCGATTCCGCCCCATTACAGACCCGAAAAGGTATCCGAAGTCTGGCGGGTCCCCTACCAGGAAAGGGCGCTCGAAGCCGAAAGGTGGGCACGGCAACAGGCCATCACGCCTTCGATCGAAGACCGGCTCAAGATCTGCCTGCTGCCCGTGGACGTGCAGAACACCTTCTGCATCCCCGGCTTCGAACTCTTTGTAGGGGGGCGCTCAGGCACGGGTGCCGTTGATGACAACCGGCGGCTCAGCGAGTTCATCTACCGCAACATCGGGGTCATCACCGAGATCTGCCCGACCCTGGACACGCACCAGGCCGTGCAGATCTTTCACAGCGTCTTCCTCATCAACGACCGCGGCGAGCATCCCGCCCCCTTCACGCTCGTATCCGAGGAGGACATCCGCAACGGTCTCTGGAAGTTCAACCCCGCCGTCGGTTACGGTCTGAAAATCAGCGAAGAGGAAGGCCGCCGGTTTCTCCTGCACTACACCCGCCGGCTCAACGCCGGCGGCAAGTATGACCTCACCGTATGGCCCTACCACGCCATGCTCGGGGGCATCGGCTACGCCCTCGTCTCCGCCGTCGAGGAAGCGATCTTCTTCCACACCATCGCCCGGTTCAGCCAGGCCCATTTCGAGATCAAAGGGAACAACCCTTTGACGGAGAACTACTCCGTCCTGAGCCCGGAAGTTCTCCACAACGCGTCGGGAAAGGAAATCGCGAGGCGAAACACCGGATTCATCGAAAAGCTCCTCCAGTTCGACGTCGTCATCATCGCCGGCCAGTCCAAGAGCCATTGCGTGGCCTGGACCATCGACGATCTTCTGGGTGACATCCTGGACAGGGACAGGACTCTCGCCCGGAAGGTCTATCTTCTGGAGGACTGCACCTCCCCCGTCGTAATCCCCGGCGTCATCGATTACACCGACGAGGCCGATGCTGCATTCCGCCGGTTCGCCGGGGCCGGCATGCACGTCGTCCGCTCGACGGACCCGCTCTCCGGCTGGCCGGGCATCCCTATCCGATCCTGACGCTAAAGAATCCTGTTGAAGGGCGGGGCTATACCCGCAGACGGGGCCGTTCCTGCCCGGGCGGGACGGCGCCGCTGCGGCGCTGCTCATAGTACCGCAGGGGGATCACCAGGCCAAAGAAAGGCACGAGGTACATGGCCGCCACCATGGGCTCGATGGGACTGAAAAACTGCGACGCGAAGACAATGACGAGGACGTTGTTCATGTTGCCGAGCATGACCGCACCGGCCAGCTGATCCCGCACCGGCCTTCCCCAGAAAAAGAGGATCCCCGTCACGCAGAAAATCACGGAAAGCGCAACGGAGACGACCGTTGCCATGACGATGGCGAAGGGCTCGCCGATGAAAAAATCAGAATAGCGGGAAAAGACCCCGAGGTTGATGGCGGCAAACAGGAAAAGGGACAGGGGAAACTGCACGCGCATCACCCCCTGCAGGAAACGGGGTGCCAGCCGCCGCAGGACCTGGACGGCAACGATCGGGACGAAGATGACGAGAGCGAGCAAGCGGGTCATGGCGGGCAGGGATATCTCCACGTCCTTCGACAGCAGCACCTTGATGATGGCCGGCAGCGTGAAGGGGATCAGGGCCGAGGTGATCACCACGACGACCAGGACGAGCGGGCTGTTCCCGCGAACGAGGTTGGAGATGAAGGGGGCCACCACCCCCGTGGAGATGCCCCCCAGGAGCAGCGCCGCAACGGCGTACTGGGGAGCGACCGCACGGAAAAGATAATAGACGAACAGGGGCAGCACCACGGTTTTCAGGACAACGAAAGCCGCGACGAGACCGCTCGCCCCCCGGAAGGTCAGCCACACGTCGTTCAGTTCGATGGACAGGAAACTCAGGAAGAAAAGCGCCATGAGAAAATACATGGGCAGGGGCTGAAAGAGATCGCAGAAGCCCGGGCAGGCGATCCCGGCCACCATGGAGGCGTAGACCACGACCATGAGAATGAGGTCCTTGAGTGAGAAGGGCATTGGGAAATACCTCGAACCCGCCGATGTTCCGGCAAATTTCGGCGATGATATGTGATGTTCCGGAAAGGATCAACAGGAAAGATTGACGGCCGGGCTCTTTCCATTATACGAATGAACGAAAAGACAGCATCGGGCGGGAGGAACAAAGACCGTGAGCCGGAACACTCTCGAACTCTACCGCAATTTCCTGAAGGACAGCATTCGCAAAACCGTTGATTTCGCCGCGACGGACCAGAGCAGAGGTGTCGAAGCGCCGCCGATCGAAAAGCCCTTCCGGGCCGACGCCCGGCGGGTGGACCTCGTGAAACCCGGGAAATGGACAACGATCCCGGCCTGCGACCTCACCGGGGCCATCCGGGACCGCAGGAGCCGCAGGGCTTACCGCCGCGATCCCCTCACGCTCGAAGAGCTTTCCTTTCTTCTGTGGGCCACGCAGGGGATCCGTCAGCGGATCGGCGCCGGACATGCCTACCGTACGGTCCCGTCGGCCGGGTGCCGGCACGCCCTGGAAACCTACCTCTGCGTCCTGAGCGTGGAGGGGCTGGAAACGGGCCTCTACCGCTACCTGCCCCTGGAACACCAGCTTCTCTTCGAGTTCACGGAAAGCGGGCTTCCTCGAAGGATCGTCGCGGCGACTTTCGGCCAGTCCTTCCCCGGTCAGGCGGCCGTGACCTTCATCTGGACGGCCATCCCCTACCGGATGGAGTGGCGCTACGGCCTCGCGGCCCACAAGGTCATCGCGATCGACGCCGGCCACGTCTGCCAGAATCTGTATCTGGCCTGCGAGGCCATCGGCGCGGGGACATGCGCCATCGCCGCCTATGATCAGGAATCCCTGGACCGTTTCCTCAGGATCGACGGAAGGGACGAGTTCGCCATTTACCTGGCGCCGGTGGGGAAAAGGAAGATGCCGGCGGGGTGAGGTCCCCCTCCGCCAGCGACAGCCGCCGAAGGGAAGAACCATCGGAGGTTTTGCATGGAGATGGAACGTGAACTGCGGGAACTGGAGGAAGGCCACTTTCGCGTGGCCATCTTCGGGTCGGCGCGCATCCGGAAAACGGACAGGGAATACCGGCGCGTATACAGCCTGGCCCGTCTGATCGCGTCGGCGAAGATGGACCTCGTAACGGGCGGAGGCCCGGGTCTCATGGAGGCGGCAAGCGAGGGGTTCCGGGACGGGAAGAAAGACCCGGCCACTTACTCCATCGGGCTGAATATCCGTCTGCCGAGGGAACAGCGGTTTTCGGCTCACCTCGACATCAAGAAGGAGTTCGACCGTTTTTCCGACCGCCTTCAGAACTTCGTCACGCTCTCCAGCGCCTTCGTGGTCACGCCGGGAGGGATCGGAACGATCCTCGAGTGTTTCTATACGTGGCAACTCGCGCAGGTGAGACACATGTCGAACAAACCGATCGTGCTGATGGGGGAGATGTGGTTCGACCTGGTCCAGTGGGTGCGGGACTGGCCGCTGAAGAAGGGGCTTCTCGACGAGACGGACATGGACCTCATCTATCTGGCCCGGGACTGCGATGAGGCCTTCTCGATCCTCTGTGACTGCCGCAGACACACTGCCGAAGGCCGCGGGGATTTCTGCCGTGTCTACCGGCGATTCAAATGAAAAAAGAGCCTGAGCGCGGCCCCGCGGTGTCAGGCTCCGTGAGTCGTCATTTTCACTTCAAGCCGCCTGCCTCAGCGGGTCCGCTTGGCCGGGCCGGCAGAGGAGACTTTCTTTTCGAGATTGTCCAGTCTGCTGTTGAGATCGCTGAGTTCGTCCTTGAGCGGTTTTCCGTCCTGCGTCTGCAGCTGCCCGAATCTCTTGGCGACGGTAACCTCCAGGTTGGTCGTGCGCTCCTGAAGCGACTTGATCTTGACCATTTCCATCTCGAGCTTGTGGAGCCGCTCATCGGACGATTTCCCGAACCCGGGAAGTGCGACTTTGAACTTGCCCGTCGCCGGAACGGCGACGAAAGCGACCGCGACGAGAAGGGCTGCAAAGATCAACACCTTCCGGATTGTATCGCCTTTCTGGCTCTTGCCGAAACTCTGTTCTTCCTGGCCGTATGCCTGTTCGGCTCCTTTCGCTTTCAAATTTTTGTCCTTTTTTCTGAACATCTCTGTCCTCCTCGCGATATCCTCTCTGGCAGTTCTTCCGGATCCCCTGCGTCATTGATTGGTCAATTATATCAACAGGTTGTTTCCGAACTCCGACCGGATCCACCCTGCCGCTGATACGGACCCATACGGTGGCTTCAAGTCTATGAGCGTTTTATTTCACGATCCATGCCAAAACGTCACCCCGGGGAGACGCCCGCCCCGACCCCGGAGGATGCAATAAATAGTGAGTAATATCGGAATTTTAAGGAGAAAAAGGGCGTGGGTCTGCCGGCGTCTTCTCCCGGCACCTCGAAAGAAGATGCGGGGAAATGAGCTTTACCGGGACTCTGTGACTGTAGCGAAAAACGATGAAGTCGTCCACCCGGCCCGGCACGCAAAGGGGATCCATGATGATATCGATGGAGCTTACGAAACAGGCGGCCGGTATCGGGGCGGTGAACTTGACGCGAAGGGGGACACGGGGGTCCTTGATGACGATGCCGAGGGCATGAAGCTCTACGGCCGGCTCAAAAAAAGACGTCTGCCGTAATCCGCGAGCTTTTGCAGTGCCCCTTTTCCCCGCCGGATGCACCTATCCATCCAACCGCGAAAGAGCCGCCCGGGTTTCCCCGCCGCCGGAGACGAAGCCTCATCGGGTCATATCAGACTCGATGGAACCTATGCTGCCGGCAGCCTCTCATGCCCCGGTGGGCTTTCAGTACGCTTTGGCGACCATGTCCGCGGCGAATTTTTCAGCATCCGCCAGATCCGCAGTGTCGGGATGACCGTCGGCGCCTTGGGCCTCCTCCGCCCAGGCCCGGTTGGCCGGCTGGTTCAACAGGGCCTCGATGACCTTGGGGTTTACTTTTCCCCGGCATCCGAACTGCCCCAGCACCTTCTTGCCGACGGCCAGCCCCGCGGCGTCTTCGAAGGCCTGTCGGGGGAGCTGCCCGCCTCTCAGGGAACCGTGGGTCGAGAAGAAGGCGACTTTCTGGCCGGCGGGAAGATTCTTGATCAGGGGTTGCGCCTTTGCGGGAACGCTGTGGACGATGACGGGAAACCCGACGAAAACGATGTCATACCCCTGGAGACTCTTCACCTGGTCGTAAGGCGCAATTTCCTTTTCCACGTTGATCGCATCGAAGATCGAACGCGCCACTTTCTCCGTGTTGCCGGTCTGGGAATAATACACCACCAAAGCCTTCATGTCCCCCTCCTCTGTCGTGATTGATCCGGGGACCATCGAACCCGTCCCCGTGCCGAAACTGCGATCGAGCCTTTGCTATCGTCCGCGACACTTCCTGTCAATAAAAAAACGATGAATCACGGCTGTTCGCCGGGGTGGAGAACGGCCGCGGGACCTCACCCTGTGATCCCGTGATCCCCAGTTTTGAGAGCAGGGAGTCCTTGACGCCCCGGGCAAACCCGGCGACACCGGAGACGGCTCCGCCGGCCCTGTCCTTGGAAACCTCCCAGAGGGCTCTGGATACACGGCCCGTGCCCTCCCGCACGATGGATCCGAGCAGCCGGGCCGCCTCCACCGTGGCCGAGCGGCGTAACGACCGGCGCTCCGCCGGCACGAGGGAGCCGCAGTACCGCTTCGCGATGACCCCCACCCGGAGGGTCAGAAAGGCATTGGCCGCGCCGGTCAGAACGGAGTTCACCAGGATGGAGGCCAGGGCCTGCATCCCCGGGATCGAAAGGCTCACGGCGCTCAGGGTCGAAGAGACGACCGGCTGCACCTGCTCGCTCACGTCGATGTCGTCCAGCTCACTCGCCATGAAAACGGTGAACGCCACATTGGTGTAAAGGTATCCGAGATCCCGTAAGGTCGGCCGCTGGTAATAGACCCTCGCGATCTGCCGGATCATACGCCACTGCGCGGTGAGAACGAAAAAGGCGTCCAGCCGGCCGCTCTGGGAGATGGCGGTGCAGACAAAGACCGTTGCGGCGTTCTTCCGGATGATCTCGTCACAGCGACCTGACAGGACGGCCAGCCCCTGTTCGAGCTGCTCGCGGCTGGAGAGATCGACACCCGCCAGATGCGGGTTGGACGACAGACGCTCCCTCAGGAGCTTGAGATAAGACGGGAACGACGGCGCCTCTTCGCTCTCCGGAGGGATCAGGGCCCTGGGGAGACGAAGAAACATGACCGCCGTCGTGACGATGACGGCCGCATACAGCCCCAGGAGAAGCCACAAGACGACCGTCCCGGCCAGCGGGCTCGCCCTCGAGGCCAGATCGACGACCTGGGCCGTCTGGTTGATGATAAAGAGGATAAAAAAGAACAGGATGAAACCGCCCGCCAGGAGAGTGATCCTGCGAAATGTCTGATACATGACTGTGCTTGCCTCCTTTTTCGCCATACCCGCGAACGGATCTTAGTTGTAGAAACGCTCGGACGGCGAATCCAGGTCCAGCCCGCAGTAGGGGCAGGATTCCAACCGACCGGAGATGGAAAAAGGCGTCCCTCCGGTCATGGCCAGGATTCCCCAGAATCTCCTGCATCAGGGGCACCGGATACCGAAGCAGGCGTAAAGAAGTGTCACGAAAAAAATGCCGAAGCCCCAGAACGCGGGCAGGGGGAAAAGGGGCAGAACGGCCGTGATGACAATTCCCAGCACAAAAAGCGTGAGACTGATGAAAAGGAGGATGGATATCGAGCGCTTTTTTCTGTTGAGAATCTCACGTCCCGTCATGATACCTTGCTGCCCGCCGCCGGAAAAACCGGCGGCCTGTCCTCCCTGTCCGTTTCACATAAGATAGGGCGCAAAGCACACACCGTCAAGGAACAAAAAGCCCGCCCCCGATCGCGGACTCATAAAACCTCCTTTCCCGGACAGGGGTCTCGGGTAACATTTATTGATGAGTCAACGATCCTGCAAATCTCGCCACCGGGTAACATTCGATGTGAATCCATGCGCCCCTGTAATGTTTTTTTTCATTCTGAGAAAAATATGATAGGATGAATCAAATCTCACGCTTCACACGAAACCGCCCTCCGGAAGTCGTTCAAACGGCATCTCGCACTCAGACTCCGTCCCGTACGTCAGGATTTCTCTCATTCGGCCGCACCGAAAATGTTTCAGAGGGGTCCATGAACAGACGTCAGCCTAAAATACCGGTCAGCCTGGAGGGCATCGCCGAGACCCTTCTCATCCCGCTCTGGGCCAGAGCCGTCGAAACAGAGCGCGGCGACCCGATCGTCCGCGACCCCAAGGCCGTGGAGATCTGCAAGTCCCTGGACTATGATTTCGGGAAATTCGGCGAAGCCTGGATGACCCAGACGGGCATCGCCGTCCGGACGAAGCTCTTTGACGAGGCGGTCCAGGAACGCATCGCCGGGAACCCCGATGCCGTCTTCATCAACCTGGGCGCCGGCCTCGACACCCGTTTCGATCGAGTGGACAACGGCAGAATCCGATGGTACGAAGTGGACCTGCCGGAGGTGATCGAGATCAGGAGGCATTTCTTCACGGAGACGGACCGCCACCGTTTCATCAGCCGGTCCATAACCGATTTCACCTGGATCGAGGAAGTCTGCCCTTCGGATTCTGTCCCCCTTCTCATCGCCGAGGGCCTGTTGATGTACTTCGACGAACGGGAGGTCCGGGCGATCTTCAAGATGCTGGCAGGGAGCTTCCGCGGCGCGGAGATGATCTTCGAGATCCTGACCCCGCTCGCCGTCGGGATGGGTCGATTCGACCAGTGCGTCTCGAAAGTCGGCGGCGGCAAGGCTGAGTTCAAATGGTCGCTGCCCGACTGCCGGGAGATCGAGTCCTGGAACTGCGGCATCAAGCTGTGCTGCGAGTGGAACGTCCTTGAATACTGCAAGACGCGCTGGGGTTACCTGGCGTTCATGGCACCGCTTTTTTTCAATCTCCTCGGCAACCGTGTCGTGCACGTTCGTTTCGAAGACTGAAGACGGGCAGGCGCCGGCGAACCTGCCGCGGAGCGCGCCGCCTAAGCGAACATCGGCGGGACGCGGGCCGGGTGCACCTCGATTTTCTGCCAGACCTTCCCGGTCACGTAGGGCTCCACCTTGAGCCATGCGTCGAGGTCCGTCCTCGAGGGGAAGTCGACCACCAGCACCGACCCGATCATCTTATCCCCCTCGCCGAGAATGGCAACCCCGTAGACCGCCTTTCCCTCCCCTTTCATCTTCTCGATGCCCGCAAGATGGGCCTGCCGTGACGCCAGCCGGCGGTCCAGTGCCTTCTCATCGGTCCCGTCATAAGCGATGACCAGAAACTGCATGAAATGCCCTCCCTTTGAAATCCGAAAATGCATTACAGGAAGCGCGGGCAGCCGGATTCAGCCGCGGGGAAATCGCGCTCGGCCGGCCCCGTCCGTCCCGGTTCATTACTGGAGCCCGGCGATCTCACCTGTCTCGTCGAAGGAAATTCTCCCGAAGGCCTCCCCCGTGTGAATCGTGCCCTTGAGACGGTACTCGAGTTTCTGGGCATCCACACTTTTCTGAACCCGGGAGACCTGGCGAAGAAGACTCGCCAGGGTCGTCACGGCCTCCACTTGGACAACCTGCGAGGTAAAGGGTTCAATGATCAGCTGCCGGTCGGAGACCCCCGTGGCGAAGGGCCTGTCGTTGATTTCGAGCTCGAAGGTCAGCCCCCGGATATGGATGGCCGACTCACCGGGGTTTTGAATCCGAAGATCCATGGTAAAGACCTGCTCCAGGAGCTTCATGTCCTTGGGCTCGATATTGGCAATATTGACCCGCGGCCGCTCGGCGTTCAGAAAAAGCCCGGTGCATCCGGCCAGGCAGATCCCGGCCGCCAAAACGCAAAACCATCGCCTCCTGACTTTCATTTTCGCCTCCGTGAAATCGTTTCTGCGCAAATCCTATATCCTGAAACGGAACGATAAAGCAATGAAATTTGCCGCCTGACGAGGATCTCGGGCGGATGGAATTCGCTGTTTTGCCTCTCGAATTCCGATCATGATATTGAATTTCGCAATTCTTTTTTGCAGGTTCAGAACACGAAGCAACAGGTCAAAGGGATATCGGTCGATGGCGTCGTCACCCGCACCGGGGCTCAGAAAGAGTGTGGAAGCCGGGACGACGGTCTGCTCGATGCCTATTCCAGGGTCGTCATCGAAACCGCTGAAAAAGGATTTCCCGCCGACGGTCCTGAGAGATGCCCAAAAGACCGATGACGAAATCAAGCCGGTAGAGAAGAACCCCCCGGAGAGTTGACCGAACGGCGGGGATCTCAGAGCCCCCTGCCCATGATCTCCATCAGCTCGTCGAACTCCTCGACGCTGATGGCCGGCGCCGTGGTGAAGCCGATCCCCGTCAGCTTGTTCAGGGCAACGGACACCTGCATCGCCTCGGCCGTCCCCGGGAGATCCAGGATGAGGACCAGGTCATGCTCCCCGAGCAGGGCATACATGCCGTCCACCCTCCCCTTGAACTTCTGGATCACGCTGAGGGCCTTGCCCGTCCGCTCGGCGCTGATGTCCTTCATCGCCTCGGCACTGTATTTGCCGAACATGAAAAACTTTGCCATGGCTGTCCCCCCTTCCTCGTTTCTCGACGGCCATTATAGTACAAAAAGCCCGCGGTGTATTCTTTTCTTAGCGGCGGGGAAACACGTCACGTCTCACCTTGCACCGGCCATGAAAATGTACTAAAAGATCAAAAAGGGAATCACCGGTGTACGGAAAGGGGCGGGGTACCGGGATAATGACGACCATGAGACCAGGAAACAATGAACACCTGCCCGGAGCGGCCGCTGATTTCGACGGGGCCCTCGATGCGCTATCCGGCGATCTCATCGCCGCCTTCGAAGCCTTCGAGCAAGGCCAGCGTCTTTTTTTCCCGGGGATCGTCCCCGTTCTCCGGGAACGGTTCGGCCCCCTTGCGGAGAGCCTGGAGAGGTCCCTGTCCCGCTTCCGGTCCGGCCAGGGTCCGCAGAGGTCGAACGCCGTGAAGGAGGCCCTCCCGGAGGCCGCGGCACTGTGCCTGGATGCCCTTCGTCTCTCCGTGGAGGCGGATTATCTGGAGGCGTTCCTCGCGAATTTCAGGAAGGCCGTCCGCCGGGTCAACCGCGCCATGGAAATTCTGTACCCTCTCCACGGTGTTCTCCCGGGCGTCAACCGCTTCTTCCTCGAAAAACCCCTGCACGGAGGGGAGGGAGACATCCCCCGGCCCGCCGGTGCGTCGGACCGGCTCGGACTGCGGCATATCGGCACCGAGCAGCATCCCTATGCACGGGGCAGTTTCTCGCTTTTCATTCCCGAATCCTGTGAAGGCCCGGACCCCCGGCCCCTTGTCATGGCCCTTCACGGCGGATTCGGCCACGGCCGGGACTTCATCTGGACCTGGCTCCGCGAAGCGAGGAGTCGCCGCTTTCTGCTCGTCGCCCCGACTTCGCGGGGAAGCACCTGGTCCATCACGGGGCCCGACATCGACGATGAATTTCTCCGCGAGGTTCTCCGTTACGTCGCCGGCCGCTGGAACGTGGATGGGAGCCGGGTCCTCCTGACCGGCCTTTCGGACGGGGCGACATACCTCCTCAAACGCGCCCTCGACGAAGAATCCCCCTTTACGGCCTTCGCCGCCGTGGCCGGGATCCTTCCGCCGATGGACCTGAGCCATGTCCGGGGCCATCGAATCCTGTGGGTTCACGGAGCCCGCGACTGGATGTTCCCCCTGTGGTACGCGAAAACAGGTTACAGAATGCTCAAGGAGGCGGGTGCAGAGATAACGCAGGAGATCATCCCCGACCTCTACCACGCCTATCCGCGGGAGAAAAACGACAGCATCCTCACATGGTTTGACCCGGCTCTGGCCCTGCCGGTGTCCTGAACCCTTTCAAAACCCCTCAAGGAGGAAGACCGATGGCCGTCAATCTGAACGCTCTGGGAAAAAAGATCGGACCGGTTGTGAAAGAATACACCCGGAGGGATGTGATCCTCTACGCCCTCGGGGTGGGGGCTGGTTTCGACGAATTTCAGTATGTCCATGAGAGCGAACTGGCGGCGATCCCCACGTTCGGGGTCGCAACGATCTTCGACTTCTTCTTCGAGATCTCGAAGGCGGCCAACATCGATGACGTCGGGCTCCTCCACGGTGAGCAGGAACTGATCTGCCACCGCCCCATACCGGTTTCGGGCACCTTCAGGGCGGAAGGAAAGATCACCGACTTTTATGACAAGAAGGAAAAGGGGGCGATCGTCATCGGGGAGGCCGACACCTTTGACGCCGCCGGAGAAAAGCTCTTCACCGCCGTCTTTTCGCTCTTCGGCCGGTTCGACGGGGGTTTCGGCGGCAAGGACCAGCCCCGGGAAAAGACGGTCTTCCCGGAACGGCGGCCCGATTTCACCGTCGACGATCTGCCCTCCCCGAATCAGCCTCTCCTCTATCGTCTCTCGGGGGATTATCACCCCCTGCATTCCGTTCCGGCATTCGCCCGGAAGGCCGGGTTCGAAAGACCCATCATGCACGGCATGTGCACCCTGGGCTTCGCCTGCCGCGCCCTCACGGCATCTCTGGTCCCCGGAAAGCCCGGGAATGTGAGAAGAATTTCCTGCCGCTTCAGCCGGCCCCTCTATCCGGGAGAACCCATCCAGACACTGATCTGGAAAGAGGGGAAAGGACAGGCGATCTGGCGGACACAAAACGCTAAAAACGGCGACACCGTCATCGACCGGGGCACCTTCGAGTACGGCGAAATCACCGCGAGGTAGCCCGCCACGGGTATCTTCCCGCGCCCCGATGATCCACGTCACGGAGGACGACCGCAGCTTTCCGCACAGCGCAAGGGCCGCCGAATTTCGATGACCGGCGGCCCGGTCATGTCAACAGTACGCAAGACATCGAAAAAGCCGGCAAATCCCCGCCCCGCACGGATCGGGCACGGGGGGAGTCAAAATTCCGCCTCCCCGGCCTGGAGAGGAACGCCGATCATCCTTGCCGCCCTTTCAACAGGAATATTCTCGCCGACCCCCTTGTGTTCTGCCCCGGCATGTATTACATCTGGCCATCTATAACAGACCGGAGGGATCAACATGCTCAGGACACCGGGCCCCAGCTACAGCATCCTCATCAGAATGGAAATCCCGAACAGGCCCGGCATGCTGGCCAGAGTGGCCCGCGCCATCGGTCATGCGGGGGGCAGTATCGGCGCTATTGACATCGCCGCCACCCGGAAAGACACCCTGATCCGGGACATCGTTATCAATACCGCCGACATCGAGGCGGGCCGGCATATCGTCGAAGAGATCCGACACGTCCGCGGTGTCACCGTCATCCACGTGGCCGATCGGACCTTCATGGCCCACCAGGGCGGGAAGATCGAGATCCGAAACAAGCTCCCCCTCACGAGCCGTGACGACCTGTCCATGTTGTACACGCCGGGCGTCGCACGGATCTGTACGGCCATCCGCGGAAACCCCGCCAGGGCCCACGACCTGACGATCAAGAAAAACACCGTTGCCATCGTGACGGACGGATCTGCCGTTCTGGGGCTGGGAAACATCGGCCCGCTGGCCGCGCTGCCCGTCATGGAAGGGAAAGCCATGCTCTTCAAGGAATTCGGCGCCGTTGATGCCTTCCCCATAAGCCTCGACACGCAGAATGTGGAAGAGATCGTCCGGACCGTGAAATGGATAGCCCCGGCATTCGGCGGGATTAACCTCGAGGACATCTCCGCGCCCCGCTGCTTCGAAATCGAGGAACGGCTGAAGCGGGAAATCTCCATCCCCGTATTCCACGACGATCAGCACGGGACGGCGGTGGTCATCCTCGCCGGGCTCATCAACGCGCTGAAGATCACGGGGAAGACCTTTGATAACATCCGCGTGGTGGTCAGCGGCCTGGGGGCAGCGGGCATCGCCTGCATCCGGCTGCTTCTCTCGGTGGGGACGGCCCACATCCTCGGATGCGACCGCAGCGGCATCCTCTACCGCGGACGGACCGCGAACATGAATGCCTCCAAGGAGGAGATCGCGAACCTCACAAACCCGGACCGGGTGAAGGGCTCCCTCGCCAGGGCTCTCGTCGGCGCCGACGTCTTCATCGGACTTTCGAGCCCCGGGCTCGTCCGCGGCCGGGATGTCAAAAAGATGGCACGAGAGGCCATCGTCTTTGCCATGGCCAATCCGGATCCCGAGATCATGCCGGATGAGGCCTCGAAATACGCTCGGATCGTGGCCACGGGGCGATCGGACTACCCCAACCAGATCAACAACGTGCTCTGTTTCCCGGGGCTCTTCCGGGGGATCCTCGACTGCCGGGCCCGTGAGATCAACCACGACATGCTGATCGCCGCCGCCGCGGCCATCGCATCGGTGGTGGAGGAAAAGGAACTGGGGGAGGATTACATTATACCGAGCGTGTTCAATAGGAAGGTCCCCGAGAGGGTTGCCCGCGAGATCATCCGTGTGGCCCTCGAGCGGGGGGTGGCGAAAATCGACGACAACCGGTTGCCCTTCTCCGGCATTTAGGCCTGCAGGATCAAGAAAAGCGTCCGGGTTCCCAGCGCCCTCCGTCCAGGTCTTTCACGAGGTGCCTGATTTTATCGCCGACCTTCGACCCGGGGATCTTCGTGAGCGCCTCCGTGTGAGGACGCCAGTATGAGCGGCAGGGCGCGTATCCCACCCATTCGATTTTCCCCTCGAGCAGCCACAGGCGGCCCTGGACATCGCAGTAGAATATGCGGCGGCGGGTATCCCGATAGAGATTTCTTTTTTCGAAATAGCTCTCCGGGCCGCATTCGACGGGGATGACGCCGTCCCGGCTCCAGTTCGGAAGGGCGCCGGCACACCACTCAAGGAGAGATCGCAGCTCGTCCACCGAAAGGACCGCCTCGGAGACGTAGGGCCTCGGCCATCCGAAGGCGCCCTCCAGCATGGTCCCGAAGACCTGCCGGATCATCGAATCCTCGATCAGGGGGAAGGCATCGTCGAAGTAGGCATTCCACCAGTCGTCCCATCGAGCCGGATTGATCCGCAAGACTTTCATCACCTGTCCGTCCCGTGGAGAAAGTGCTTCCCGCCGAAGCGATCACCGGGATGGGCCCCGGAATGACGGGGATGCGGGAATTTTCGTTGAAACGGGGGCGGAAATCAACCGGAAAGAACGGCGGAGAGATTTTGAGGGCGGGACCGGCTCGTTCCGGGCAGGCGCCCGGGTCCCGCGGAATTGCCTCCCCGTGAGATAGGGCTGTATTTATGGTCCGGAATGTGGTATGTGCCCCGGACCGGTCCCCGGCAGGACGAAAGCCGCCGGCCGGGGCGGCGGCAGGTTTCCTGCGAAGCGGAAGGAGAAAAATCATGGAAGACGAGACAAAAGAAACCCCGCAGACCATCGGCCCGGCCGGAACGGAGAGGCCGAAGGTCAGGATCAGCACCCAGGAACTATACCGGGAAGAGACGTTCACCGACATGAGGGTGGGCGCCATCCGTCAACTCACCCCCGTCAAGCCCAACGGTGAATTCGACAAGAACCGCAAGATTCTCTTCATCGGCCAGACATCCCTGGTTACGCAGCACGGGCCGCTCCCCATCCAGTTTCCCATCGAGGCCAGGAATCTCCAGCAGGCCCTGGAGAAGTTTCCCGAGACGATGGAACATTTCGTGGCGAACCTCATCGAGCAGGCCAAGGAGATGCAGCGCCAGGAGCACTCGCGGATCATCGTCCCGGGTTCCAACATCGTGGACCCCAAGATCGTTTTGAAGTGAGCCGGCGGTTTCGCCGGGCCGTATCGATCCCTAGGCCCCCCGCCGGCGGGCTTCGAGCCCCCGGATCCGCTCGAGGAGCCTCTCGTTGACCGGCGTGGGGACGCCGTAACGCCGGCCCAGCTCGACAACCCTGCCGGCAAACATCTCCACCTCCGTCTTCCGCCCCGCCTCGACATCCTGGAGCATGGAGGTTTTCCCCGACGGATTCAACGAGTCGAGGACGGCATACCAGTTGTCGACGTCGGCGACGGTCAGGTGAACCCCCGCTGGTGCGGCGAGACCGATGACTTCCCGCATGGCCGATTCCATGAGCGCTTGGGCCTCCGGCTCCGTCTGGAAGGTCCCGTAAGGCGCCCCCAGGACGGCCGACGCCTGATTGATTCCCACGTTGATCATGAACTTCCACCAGAGGGTCCGGACCATGTCTTCCGGCACGTCGCTGACGATGCCGGCTCCGTCGAAAAATTCCTTCACCCGCCGCACCCTCTCCGTCCGGACCATGTTCCGGACCTCCCCGAAGAGCAGTCGGCCCTGGTTCTTGTAGGTCACGCGGTTCCCCTCCCGCAGCGCGTCGATGCCCACGTTGACCGCGTAGAGGACCTTTTCCATTCCGTAGACGGCGCCGATCCTCTCCTCGCTGTCGATCCCGTTCATGACGGAGAGGAGGATGGTTTCACTGCCGACGGCCCTTTTCATCTCCCCGATCGCCTGATCGAGATGATGGTTTTTCACCGCAACGATGACCAGGTCGGCGGGCCTGTCGATCTTGTCCGGATCGAGGACGGGGACGGGGTAATGCCGTCCGTTGACGATCACCCCCAGCCGCCGGAGCCTCTCGCCCCGCTCGCCCGCCGCGATGAAAGAAACGCTTTTTTCATCCCTGTCGTAGAGAAGCCCCGCATAGGCCGCCCCGAGGGCTCCGGCCCCGATGATGGTAACGTTCTTGATGGATTTCATGACATTTACCCGCTCCGGAGGCCTCTCAGGGCCTCGTGAATTTGCCTCCCTCTTTCGCCCGGTAACTGCGGCGCCCGGGGGGAACGCCGCGCATCAGGGGCTCTTCATGGACCGCAAAAACGCCTCGATGGATCCGGCGTTGACGACATCCTTTTTCTCCGCCCAGCCCCGCCGCGCCTGTGCCACGCCGAATTTCATCATGTCCAGCCGGTCTGCGTGGTGGGCATCGGTGTTGATGACCATCCTGACCCCTGCCTCTTTCGCCCGCAGGATGTTCACGTCGCCGAGGTCCAGCCGTTCGGGGTAGGCATTGATCTCCAGGATCGTTCCCGTCTGCCGGGCCGCCCGGAGGATCTCTTCGAAATCGATCTCGTATTCATCGCGGCGCTTGAGGATCCGGCCCGTGGGATGGGAGAGGATGTCGACGTGGGGGTTTCTCATCGCCCGGGTGATCCTCTCCGTCATCTGCGACCGGGTCATCCTGAAATTGGAGTGGATGCCGGCGATGACGAAATCGAGTTCCGCCAGGACCTCGTCTTCGATGTCGACGGAGCCGTCGTTCATGATGTTGGCTTCGCAGCCTTTGAGGACCACGAACCGGCGGCCTGATTTTTTCAGTGCCCTGTTGATCCGATCGATCTCCACGTTCCGTTCGCGGATTTTATCCTCGTCGAGCCCCCGCTCGATCTTCAGGAACCGGGTGTGATCGGCGATCCCCACGTACCGGTATCCCCGCTTCATGGCGGACTCCGCGATCTCTCCGATCGGGCTCGCACCCCCGTCCCAGTCGCTGTGGACGTGGAGGTCTCCCCGGATATCTTCAAGGGAGATGAGCTCGGGGAGTTTCCCCTCCCCGGCGAGGGCGATCTCCCCCCGGTCCTCCCGCATCTCCGGCGGGATCCACTGAAGGCCGAGCCGCCGGTAGATTTCCTCCTCCGTCCCGGCGACCAGGCGCTTCGCCCCTTCGAAGAGGCCGTACTCGCTGAGTTTGAACCCCCGGTCGATCGCGATTTTTCTCAGGGCGATGTTGTGCGCCTTGGAACCCGTGAAATACTGAAGGGCCGCACCGTAAATCGCCGGCTCGACCACCCGGACGTCCATGTCGAAGCCCTCCTTCATCCGCACGGAGGACTTGGTCTTTCCCTTTCCCCAGATTTTTTCCACGCCGGGCAGGGAAAGGAAGACCTCCATGACGCGATCGGGGTCCCGGGAAGCCACGAGAAAATCCACATCGCCGATCGTCTCCTGCATGCGCCTCAGCGACCCCGCCATGTCGGCCCGTTCGACCCCTTTGACGCCGCGGAGCTTTTCCAGGATGCTCTCGGCAACGTGCAGAATGTCCCCGAGAAGGAAGCGTCCCTTGCTCCGTTTCAGAAACGCGATGGCCTCGAGGATGTTTTTTTCCGTCTTTTCCCCGAAACCGGAAAGGGGCGCGATTCGGCCGTCCCGGGCCGCCTTCTCCAGATCCTCCAGGTTCCGGACACCCGCTTTTTCAAAGAGGATCTTCGCCCTTCGGGGCCCCAGGCCTTCGACGCGGGTGAGTTCATCGAGATCGATGGGTATCTTCTCTTTGAATTTCTCGTAGTATCCGAGCCTCCCCGTTATCAGATACTCCTCCATTTTCTTCGCGATCGCCTCGCCGACGCCGGGGATCGACTTCAGCGCCTTGATGCCGCCCTTTTCATAGAGATCCCCTGCGTCCTCCTTCATCGTCTCGAGGGCCATGGCCGCCTTCTCGTAGGCCTGAGGCTTGAAAGGCACCCCGTCCATCTCGAGGTACTCGGCGATTTCACGGAATATCTTGGCCAGGGTCTGATTCTTCATGGGGGTATTTCCCGACCTGCCGCTTTCACGACAGGCTCGGCAGGCCTCCCGGGGATAGGAACTAATCCAGGAAATCTTCCAGGAGCTTTTTGCGGATGGGGTGGCGGAGCTTCCTCAGCGCCTTGGACTCGATCTGGCGGATGCGCTCGCGCGTCACCCCGAAGCTCTGCCCGACTTCTTCGAGCGTGCGGGGCCGGCCGTCCTCCAGGCCGAACCGGAGGGTGAGGACTTCCCGCTCCCGGGGAGAGAGCGTCTCAAGGATGTCCTGAAGCTGGGTTTTCAGGTCTTCCGCCGAGATGGCCTCCACGGGCTCCGGCCCGCTCGAGTCTTCGATGAAGTCGCCCAGCCGCGTCTCGCCTTCCTCACCGACGACGAGGTCGAGTGAAATCGGCCGACGGGTGATCTCCTGCATTTCACGGATACGCTCAACGGGGAGGTTCATCTCCGCCGCGATCTCGTCCGTCGTCGGCTCGCGTCCCAGTGCCTGGCGGAGCTTCCTCGAAGCCCGCACCAGTTTGCTGAGGGCTTCCTTCATGTGCACGGGGAGACGGATCGTCCGGGCCGTGTCGTCCAGCGCCCGCAGGATCGCCTGCCGGATCCACCACGTCGCGTAGGTGCTGAACTTGTAGCCCTTTCGCCAGTCGAAGTGCCCGACGGCCCGGATCAGCCCGAGGTTTCCGGCCTGAATGAGGTCCGGCAGCGGCATCCCTCTGCCCTGATACCTTCGCGCGACGGAAACGACGAGCCGCAGGTTCGCCTCGATCATCTTTTTCTTCGCCTGTCCGTCCGCCCGCTCTATTTTCTGCGCGAGGGCCACTTCCTGCTCCCTGGTGAGGATCGGCATCTCGCCGATCTGGTTCAGATACCTCCGGACGGGATCATCAACGGAAACCCCGGGGGCCGGGGCGGGGGCCTCCGCCTCAGGGGCCGGCTCTTCCGGCGCTGTGTCGGCCGGCACTTCGACGATCTCGATGTTCTGAGCGGCGAGAACTTCATGGAGATCGTCCACCTGGTCCAGGCTCTGCTCCGCGTCGGGGAAGTGAACGAGGATGTCATCGTAGGTGACGTACCCCTGCCGGCGCCCCAGATCGATCAGGGCTTGAACCTCCGATGTGATCTCTTTCACCGGTTTCGAAGGTACGTTCTTTTTTTTGCCCGTCATGGCTCCTCGCGGTCCTTTCATTCGACCCAGCGCACGAATTCGGCGAGGGTCGCCCGGGGTCTCTGGAACGTGTTCATGGGGTCGGACGCCTCGGGATAACCCACGGCAATGGACAGGACGATCTTTCGGTTGTCCGGGATGGCGGCCACCCTGCGCAGGACATCGGGGTAGCCGACGGCTGCAGCCATGATGCACGTGCCGAGCCCCTTTCCGTGGGCCAGCAGACAGATCGTCTGCGTGATGAGGCCGATGTCGAGAAGGGCGTACTCCACCCGCGTGTCCGCGGGGATGCAGACAACGAGGAGGCAGGGGGCGTCATAGAACCGCGCCATGTCGTTGTAGAACCTCTTGCGGCCCTCCTTGTCGTCGCGACGGACCCCCTGAACGTCCAGGATGATCTTGCCGAGTTCCCCGTATCTTTTTTTCATGTGGTCCGGCCAGATCTCGGGGATCGGGACATCTGTCCCGAAGGGCTCCCCCGCCATCAGCTTTTCGAAGTTCGTCTTCCGGAACGCTTCGAGGGACTCACCGGTCAGCACGGTAAACTCCCAGGCCTGCGTATTCCCCCAGGAGGGCGACCAGCGCGCGGCCTCCAGGATCTCTTCCAGGACGCCTTTCGGGACGGGCGCGGTCCTGAACCTCCGGATGCTCCTTCTTCCTCTCACGGCTGCTTCCAGTTCCATTTCCTCCCTCCCCTGCCCGAGGCCGGCTTCTCCATGCACCGATGAGACTCCCGGGGACATCCGGTCGACCCGGCGCAGGATCAATTACCTTTTTTTATTTCATCACAGATGAAAGAATCGGGTCACTGTCTCTGCAGAAAGCGCTTCATAACTTTTTCGTCAGCCTGTCGAACTGCTCCACGGGGATGGCCGGAGTCGACGTGAACCCGATGCCCGTCAGTTTGCTGAGAGAAACCGAGACCTGAATCAGCTCATCATTGCCCGGCAGATCCACGATGAAGACGAGGTCCTTCTCGCCGATGAGGGCGTACATCCCTTCCACCGTCCCACCGAACTTCCTGATGATATCGACCACCTTGTCCGTTCGCCTGGCGCTGATGCCTTTCACCGCCTCGGACGTGTACTTGCCGAACATGAAATACTTCGCCATAAAACGATCCCTCCTTTCCGGCCGGTTTGACGATCCCCGCCCCTCAAGCCCCCGCAATCACCCGCAGGGCCGCGGGGACGACTTCGATCTCGACGGGCAGCCTGCCGATGAATTCCCCGTCGGCCTCCACGAGGACCGGTTCGTCGGAGCTTGCGACGATCTTTCTCCCCCGGGTGCGGATCAACTCCTTGATCGTTTCGATCTTCCCGCTGTAGAGCTTCGGGAAATGCCGGAAGACATCGGGAAGACTGATGTCCCCGAAGACCAGGACATCCAGCAGCCCGTCATCGATGGATGCATCGGGCGCGACCTGCAAAGCGTGACCCTGGAAGCGGCCGTTCGCCGTTACGACGTGCCACGCCTTCAGGGACGACTCGGCCTGGTCATCCACCTTGAGCCGGACCCGCTTCTTCCCTTCGAGGATGACGGAGGAGAGGATGGAGAAGAAATAGGCCGTGTAGGGTCCGCAAAAGCGGGCGTAGTTCCGAACGCGGGCGACGACGGTCCCGCCGAGACCGAAACTCACGGCATTGTCGAAGTATCGAACCGCCTCCCGGCCGAGGCCGTCGGTGTAGCAGAGACGTCCGAGATCGATGAGGCGGGTCTTCCCCCTCGTGATGATATCGAGGGCCCCCGCGGCGTCACGCGGGATGGCGACCGATCTCGCAAAGTCGCAGCCCGTGCCGACGGGGATGTATGCCAGGGGCGTCCCGCGCCGTACGGTTTCATCTTCCTGCATGAACCCGTTGACCACCTCATTGAGGGTTCCGTCTCCCCCCACGCAGACGATCAGTCCCGCCCCCGCCCCGAGACATCGCCGGGTGATGTCCGTGGCGTCACGCGGTGCCGTCGTGAGGCGGCTCTCGATGGGACCGAGACGTTTCTGCGCCATTTCCCGTATGCCGGGCCATCGCTTCCGGGTGGCCCCCGCCCGCGATTCGGGATTGACGACGAAGAAAATTTTTCCGTTCCTGCGGTCAAGATCGCTCATCGGCCGCACCGCCTGTAAATCCGTGGGTTGAGACGTCAGGACGAATCCGAAAGGAACTCGAGCGTAATTTTATTGAATTCCTCCGGCTTCTCGTAAAAGGGGATGTGTCCGCAGTCCTTCATAATGTGCAGTCGAGCGCCGGGGATCCGCTCCTTGCCGGCATAGGCCTGCTGGAGAGGGACGATGCCGTCCCGATCACCCCACAGGATGAGCGCGGGCTGGGTAATGTCGCGCAGGTTGCCGATGACGGGATCGATGATCTCCGCTTTCACGCCGCGGGTATCGACCATCATGCGGACAAGCTTCAAGAGGTAGTCGCGAAAACCCGGGCTCTTGAAGTAGGTGTAATAAAGATTCACGAAACTCGATGTGATCACAGCGGGGTTGTAAACGGCCTTTCTGAAAAAGGTCCTGACACCGGAGCGGCTGGGGTACGAGAGGATCTCCCCGATGAGGGGCAGAGACAGGGCTCTGAGCGTCCAGGCGAGCTTCCGGCCGAAACCGGCCGATCCGACAACCATGACTTTTTCGACCCGTTCAGGAAAGAGGACGGCGGTAAGAAGGGCGATACTCCCGCCGAAAGAAGACCCCACGAGCTTGGCCCTGCCGATGTCGAGGGCGGTCATGAAATCGCAGAGAGAATGGGCGTAACCGTGAGGCGTCAGGGGGATCTCCGGTCTCTCGGACCTGCCGAAGCCGATGAGGTCGGGGACATACACCCGGTGCGCCGCGGCCAGGGCATCCATGTTATGCATCCAGATTTCACTCGATGCACCGAGGCCGTGAATAAGAATCACGGACGACTCCGCCGTTCCTGCCGCCAGGTAACGAACCTTGAAACGCCCCGCCTGGACGAACTGATCCTCGGGCAGCCTGCGCAAGATGGTCCCTCCTCCCCTCATACCGGGGCGTCAATCCTCTCCGTTCGCCACGCGCCCCCTCCGTTGCTGATGAGGCCCCCGGGTCACCTTCGTGAACGGGAGTATCCGTTTACGAAGACGGACCATGGGGTTAGCATTACGACGGAACGGGAAAGAATGCAAGCCCTGATTAAAACGGACAAAACCGGGAGAGACGTCTCCGCGCGGCCTGCAGAGCATTCGCATTCGGGTACCCATTTCGACACTTGACCCGACGGACCGATTGAGATAGGGGGAAAAAGACCCTGCGGCCGTTTGTTCGTCTGTCCTTCATTTCATCGATGGACCCGCACCCCGAAAGGAGGGACTCCCGTGACGAAACCGGGCATCATCTCCGCCGGACTCATCGCCTCCGACATTCACCGTCTATTAGAATACCCTGCCGGCGCAACCGCACGGACCACCCTATAAACGGCCGAACCGATGTCCGCATCGAGAAAGGAGAACAAGTCATGGCGAACATCAGTACAGACCTGTTTCCTTACCTGTTCCTGGGCGCAGCGATCGGCTTCGCCGCGGCCTGGCTTTTCAGGAACGCGCACTGGTCGAAAAGACTCGCCGGGGACGAAACCCGGTGGACCGCAAAGGTCGATGCCCTCGAACTCGATCGCTCGACCCTCCAGTCCTCCCTCGACGGCGCCAGGGCCCGCGTCGCAGAGGCAGACCGGCAGATCGAGATCCTGCAGTCCGACGTGACCGCGAGGACAGCCGCCCTCAATGAAATCGAGGTCCACCTGAACGCTACACGCAAAGAGCTTTCCGAGACCGGAAAAGAGCTTCTGCTGGCCCGGGACCGGATCCTGGAGCTCGAACCCCTCCCCGGGCAACTGAAAGAACGCGACGGTGAGATCGCCCGGCTCCGTGCTCGCCTGGCCGGCCTCGAACCGCTGCCGGCCCGTCTGCAGGAAAAAGAAAAAAAGCTGCTTGAACTGGAAGAACACTTTCACCGGGACGTCGGTCAGAAGGTATCGGAGGTGGCGGGCCTGAAGAAGAAGATCGCGGAGTTCGAAATCACGACGCTGCATCTCGAGGAGAAGGATAAGAACCTGCGGGAAGCGAACGCCCTGCTGCAGTCGGCGGTGCGCGAGAAACAGGATGCCGTCGAAACCCTGACAAAACGCGTCGGTGAACTCGAGATGCTCACGGCCCAACTGGAAGAAAAAGACAACCGGCTCCGGGAGGTGGACGCCTTACTGCAATCGGCGGTGCGCGAGAAACAGGATGCCGTCGAAACCCTGACAAAACGCGTCGGTG
>DAOTMG010000012.1:32557-59018 GCA_035450185.1 Syntrophales bacterium
AACTCGAGACGCTCACGGCCCAACTGGAAGAAAAAGACAACCGGCTCCGGGAGATGGACGCCCTGCGCGAAGCCGCTGTCCGCGAGAAACAGGATGCCGTCGAAACCCTGACAAAACGCGTCGGTGAACTCGAGGTGCTTACGGCCCAACTGGAAGAAAAAGACAACCGCCTCCGGGAGGTGGACGCCCTGCTGCAATCGGCGGTGCGCGAGAAACAGGATGCCGTCGAGACACTGACAAAACGCGTCGATGAACTCGAGACGCTCACGGCCCAACTGGAAGAAAAAGACAACCGGCTCGGGGAGATGGACGCCCTGCGCGAAGCCGCCGTCCGCGAGAAAGACGAACAGATCCGGATACTCGAGGGACGTATCACCGAACTGGAGCCCCTGCTGGAACAGCTCGAGGACAAAGACCGCATGCTCCGGGAGCTCGATGCGAGTCTCAGGGCAGCCACGGCCGAAAAAGACGGGCAGATCGAAGCGCAAAAAAAACGGCTCGCCGAGGCGGACGATCGCCTGCGAAGAACCCTTGCGGAGAAGGACAGAGAGATCGGGGACCTCAGGAAACACGCCACCGAACTCGATGCTGCACGCCGCGAGCTGGAGAGCCGAAACGAGTTGATCGGCGAGCAGGAAAAACGACACGCGGCGGAAATCCTGGAGAAAGGCATCCTGATCCGGGAACTGAAAGAAAGGATCCTCGAGCTTGCGCCTCTCGAAAACCGGATCATCGAAAGAGACCGGTCGTTTGAAGCGCTGGAGGGACGTCTCCAATCTATCGCAGGTGCGAAAGACGGGGAAATCTCGCGCCTGAAGGAAGAAATTGAAAGGCTCCAATCCCTGACGCGGGCTCGGGGCAAGGGGGCTTCGAAAGTCGCAGCGGCCGGGACACCGAGGAAAGAACCCGGGCTGAAAGACGACCTGAAGACGATCCACGGCATCGGACCGGTTGTTGAACGGATCTTGAACCGCATGGGCATCCGGACGTACCGGCAGATCGCCCGATGGACCCGGACGGACATCGACAGGGTGTCGGCGAAACTCCCCGCCTTTCGCGACCGCATCCGGCGGGAAAACTGGGTGAAACAGGCAGGGGAGGCCTATCGGAAGAAATACGGAAAGCGGCCCTAGGCGCGGCTTGCAGAGGGGCTTCGAAGATCCCGGAGGCGCTGAATAAGCCTCTGACCTCCCGGCGCGGGTGTTTCGCGGCGTTGCACAGCACCCGTCCCCGAAGGAGGATCCGCTCACGTCCGGGAAGACTCACTCCTTCCATCCCCGGCTGCAACCGTTGAAACAGGCATAGCCCCGCAAAAAAGGCTTGACAAATGACAAAAAATTCTGAAGAGAATAAAGGCCCTGGAGGAGGGTGAATGTGAAGAGCGTGTAGAACACGCCCTGGCTTCATTGTTCATATCCCCTGTCCCGCTTTCTCCGACCAACCCGAGAACCGGCGTTCTTGAAGAAGGGGGAAGTCGTGTCCATCGCCCAGAGACAGAGAAATTTCAAAAGGCAGTTTCTCGCTTTTCTTTCCATGATACTGCGGTGGCCCATCTTCATATTCTTCGCCGTATTCCGGACATTCAAAATCAACACCCTCTTTACGATCTACCCGGGCAACGCCCAGGACATCGAAGGCTACACCCTCCCCGTCATCCGAAAGGCGCAGACCAGGTATATCTCGGGAAAACCGTTCATCGCCGGCGTCATCACGAGCGGAAACGGCTACGGCCGGGGTCTCGTCCTGGGACTGCCGAACACGATCGAGGAGCTCAAGAGCAACAAGAAGCTCGTCGGAAAGATCATAAGACGCCTGGAGTTCGCCCGGAAGGTCACCGGGGCAAAGGCCATCGCCATCGCGGGCCAGGGGCCTCGATACTTCAAAACCCACTATCCTCATTACGGTGAGCCTTTTGTCTACGGCCTGCGGGGAAGGGTTTTCTCCGTCGTGGAGACCGTGGAGAGAATCTGCGAGAAACACCGTCTCCCACAGGACTCGACGACCATTGCCCTTCTCGGCATCGGAGAGATCGGCGAAGCGATCATCCAGAATCTCGTCGACCTGGGCTATAACGCGACGGGGATCCGGATTCACCACAGGGAGGACGGGCAGGTGATCATCGACAACAACGACTTTGACAGGCTGAAGACGGCTGACCTGGTCGTGGTTCAGACGCCCAGGGGAGACGACGTGATTCCTTACTACGGAAAACTAAAAAAATCGGCGATCCTCGTGGATGACGCCCATCCGCGGATCTCCGTTCTGCCCAACGAAAATAAATTTTACAAGGTTGCCGTCGGGCGCCCCGGCGTCACCTTCAAGCCCCCCCTGCCGGGTTACAAGTCCTACTGGATTCCGGGATGCGTCCAGGAATCCATGGTCGTAGCCGAAACAGGCCACGCCGACTTCTCGCAGGACGAGTTCAACCGGAAATCCAGAGAACTCGGGTTCGTCGCACTCCTGGTGGACGAGCAGGGCTGACGCCGGCTCCTTCAGGGGTTCACTTCTGGGAGGCCACACTCCGGACCGCCTCCGAGAAGCTCTTCACGATCCCCGGTTTCACATCCCGCCCTTCCAGATCTCGCAATCCCCGGCCATCCCGGGCCTTCATGCGATCCAGCGTGGTCATGATTTTCAGACCTTCATATTCGACGTAAAAATCGGCCCCCTTGACAGGCAGGCTCATCCCCTCCTCGTCTCCTGCATCCGTTGCTGCGGCGTTGCAGAGCCTCACACCGGCGAAGTAGCACAGGGCTTTGTTTCTTTCGGCGTGCTCCAGGTTGTAGAAGAACTCCTCGTCATTCACCAGCGCTGCCCGATTCGGGTAAAAATCCGTTCGAACGACGACAAAGCATAAGCGGCCGTTTCTCCGGGCGACGATCTGCGGGGTAACCTCCATCGAAGGGTTCACGCCGAGGATTTCGAAACCGTCACGTTCCATCTGGCCGTGGACAATCTCGACGCCGAAGTGGTGGATTTCCGCTTTCGTTAAAAGTTCCCTTTTCTTCATAAAAACTTCTCCCTCCGTGTAGTGGCGAACCGACGATAAAGACCTCTCTTTTCATTTGCGGTCGAACGGCGTCAGGCAATCTTGGCGGGCCGGCATTCCCCGCGATCCAGCTCCATTCTGACGGCGACGGCAATCCTCTCCAGCGTGTAGGGCTTCTTGATATACGGGCCTGCCCCCAGCCTCTGGGTCTCCTTGACACGCTCCGTTTCGGCAAATCCGCTGACGATAATCGCCTTTTGATCCGGGTGTCGTTCGGTAATCTTCATGTACGTCTCGAGGCCGTCGATGCCGGGGTCCATGATCATGTCCAGAATGACGAGATCCGCCGAGTGGTCTTTCAGAAACTCTACGGCTTCTTCCCCGCTGGCCATCGTATTGATGTTGTATCCCAGTTTCCGCAGCATGACCGATGCGATTTCCCTCTGTTCGGCCACATCGTCCACGACCAGGACGGTCTCCCCCCTGGCCAGATAATTCTCGATATAGATCTTTTTTTCCTCTTTGCCCGCCGCCTGCCGGTTAACGGGGAAATATACGGTGATGGCGGCGCCGCGGCCTTCTTCGCTCTGGACGTCGATGTAGCCGTTGTGATCTTTCACGGTCCCCCAGACAACGGCCATGCCCAGGCCCGTCCCGCTCCTGCCCATCACTTTCTTGGTGTAGAAGGGCTCGAAGATCTTGCTGATGTCCTTCGGTGCAATGCCGATGCCCGTGTCGGTGATCTTCACGGCGATGTATTCCCCTTCGGAGACGTGGTCGTAGCCGTGGATGGAGGTGTCCACGTACCGGTTCGTGGTTTCAATCAGGATCGTCCCCCCCCTCGGCATGGCCTCGGCGGCATTCGAAACGAGATTCATCACGACCTTGGACAGATGGAGGGGGGAGCCGAGCATGGGGAGCAGTTCATCGTCGAGATGGCCTTCAATCCTGATGTCGGGATGGAAGGATCTCAATTTCTCAAACTCGGGGCTCCGCAGGTAATCCCGGATGATGTCGTTGAAGTTAACCGGTTCCATCACCGCCACACCCCGCCTCGCGAGGGTCAGCATGTCCTGGACAATGGCCGCGGCTTTCTCGCCGGACTTCTGGATGGCCGAAATCCCCTTTCTCAGAGGGCTTTTTTCCGGTAGATCCATCAGGATCAATTCGGGATATCCGACGATGGCACCCAGGATGTTGTTGAGATCGTGGGCCACACCCCCGGCGAGGGTGCCGATGGCTTCCATTTTCTCGGAACGCCGGAGTCTTTCCTCCAGTGATTTCTTTTCACGCTCCGTCTGCTTTTTCTCCGTGATGTCCCGCAGGACCTTCAGGATGGCCGTCGGCTGGCTGCCCTGATCCCTGAAAGCCACGTTGGCGACGCAGTGGCAGTCGAGAACCTGGCCGCTTCGGTTGATCAGGATGGCCTCGTCCTCATGGATGTCTCCGTCCTGGAACGTCTTGAGGGCGTAACAGGGTTCCGTCCCGCAGGGGCGGTCCCTGCCGCACAGGGCCTCGTAACACTTCGCCCCTTCGCAGACGATGTTGAATGCCTCCTTCGCTTTCTCGTTGCACCATAAAATGTTCAAATCCCGATCCACCATGACCATGTAGTCGCTGATGGAAGAAAGGATGGCGTTCAGCTTTCCTTCACTGTCCCTCAGGGCATCCTCGGACCGCTTGCGCTCCGCCATCTCGGTCTCGAGCTGCATGATGGCCATGTAGAGCTGCTCCGTCCGCTCGATCACGCGCCTCTCCAGTTCTTCGCCGGCCCTTCGCAGCTTGTCGTCTGTTTCTTTCAACACGGAGACCGTCTTCTTCAGCTCCGTGTTGACGCTCGTGAGTTTCGCCTGAGCCCTTTCCCTCGTGCTTTCGAAGAGATAGGCGAAGGCGGCGATCACGAGAAAGGACGGGATGAACCGCAGTTTGAAATCCATGGAATAGGTCGTGAACATGCTCGGCGGGTTCTGGATCCCGAAAAAAAGAAGGGCCGGGATGAAGAGGATCATGGTCGCGATCAGCCCTTCCTTCGCGCCTAATACGAAGGTTGCGATCAGGGGGAAGGTGAAATACCAGACGTGGGCCGAATTGTTCACCCCTCCGGTGAACAGGAGGTAGTAAAAGAGAAGCAGCATCAGGCCGACGCCGAAATACGCCGTGACCTTGAATTGTTTCGTCGCGCGCAAGTGGATAATCGACAGGACGAGGGCGGCGGCGACGACGTAATCGGCCCAGGAAAGGAGCAAGTTGTTCTGGTAGCGTGCGAGGGTGCCGAGCGCGATCAGCGTAAGGATGCCGATCATGATGAGAATATTGATGACGATGGTTCTGCGGGTGGTTTCGATGTCGACGTTTTCGTCCAACCCGCTCGTGATCAGACTGTGCCAGGCTTTTTTGACGCCGGGCAGCAGGGCCCTGCCGGCTTCGCTCAAGCCGGCATCACGAATTCTGGTCTGCTCGCTCACCCCCATTGTAATTGCCCCCCTTTAGACATGACCTGCACCGGGCTCCTCCTCGAATATCGCTCGCGCCGCCCCCCTTCGGGGGTCTTTGCGGCCGCTGTGCAGACCATGACCGAGACGGTATGATCTTGGGGGCTAGTGAAGCACTAACCATGCCACGTAATTGTACTTAATGAAAAAAGTCCGGCACCGTCGGGGCATGCCGACCCGGGTACGAAATGGAACAATTCAGGGTATTTTCCCCGTCTCCGGGACGGGTCGCGCCTTCGAATCAAGCCCGGGCCAGGGTACAGGAAAATTGACGAATTACGTCCTTCCGCTTTTCGCTTGACTTTCCTTCCGGCGAAGTCTACATCTGTGATTCAAATTATCTTTAAATATTGAATAGTTAATCCGTCAACGAGCTCGCGGGCCCTGTGTCAAAAAAACTGCTCGACGCCCCGGCGATGAAAATGAGCTCCCGTGGCCGGCGGGGCCGTTGCAGCGGGAGCGGAACCCTGTGAAAAGGGGCATATAGAAAATCTGATTCCTGACTGATGAAAAGACCTGTCCTGCCTCCGGAACTCAAACGATCACGGTTCATTCCTGCGGTGCTGCTCGCCGTAACGCTTGCCGCATTCTTCGGTCTGTGCGCTCATGAAGCCGCGGCGGAAGGGGTTTTGTTCCGGCCGGGTGAAAAATTCACCTACCGTGCGTCCTGGGGAGTGATCCCGGCCGGGGAGGCCGTCATCGAAGTCCTGCCCTTCAAGGTATACAACGGCATAAAGACCTGCCACTTCATGATGGAAACAAAAACGAATGCCGCCCTCGATCTCATCTACAAGATCCGCGAGCGACAGGATTCCTACCCCGATACCCTGATGTCCCGGACGCTCTACTACACGAAGAAGAGCACGGGGGAACATCCCCGGGATGTCGTGGTCACGTTCGACTGGGAAAGGATGGAAGCAACTTACATCGGATTCGGTCAGGCCGAGACGCCCGTTTCCATCCGGGCGGGTACCTTCGACCCTCTGGCGCTTTTTTTCGTTATACGCCTCCGCGCGCTGAAGGAAGGCGGTATCCTGGAAATCCCCGTTACAGACGGCAAGAGACTGATCGCCACGAGGGCGAAGGTGACCCGGCGGGAAAAGGTGGTCATCAACGGAATATCTTACGACACGTATCTGATTATACCCGAGATGGAGCGTCTGGACGGGGTCTTCGGGAAGGAGAAAGAGCCCGACATGAAAATCTGGTACACGGCGGACGAAAGAAAAATACCCGTGAAAATCCAGACCCGGGTGGCCGTCGGTAGCTTCGTCTTCGAACTCATATCCGCGTCGAACCCGTAAGAATTCCGGATACCGTCCGCGGGCACCCCAGGGGATCGAACGGGGCCGTTCCCGTCAGGCCTTCGGCAGCCGCCGGAAGGCCTTGATGAACCGCATCATCTCCGCGAGATCGCTGATCTTGATCTTCCCCGTTACCAGGGCCATCTCGGCGTTCGCCTTCCCCAGTTCCACGTCCCGGTACACATGATCCGAGGTCTTTACGACGCACTCCGGGGCGCCCTTCAAACCGTCTTCAACGGTGCAGACCCCCTTCCGGACCATCACGGTGAACCGCCCGCCTCCGGGACCGGCGACATCGAAGTGAAAAACAGTTTCCCAGTCACCGGCCTTCTCCGGGCGGAACCGATCGGGCAGGGACCGGATCATCTCCGCGGCCGTTGTCGGCATCGTCTTTGCGGGTTCGGGCATTGCGGACCCCTCGATTCCCCGGACGGGCTCTTCGGCGGGGGGCCGGGCGGATTCAGCCGAAACGGTTCCGTAGCTGACCTGGTCGATCATCAGGCGCGCGATGATCTCCCGCATGATCTCCGACGTCCCCCCTACGATCGTGCCCACTCTGGCATCCCGGTAAATCCGGGACATGAGGTACTCGTCCATGTAACCGTAGCCGCCGTAGTACTGAAGGCAGGTGTCGGCCATTTTCTTCATGAGTTCCGTCGAGATGAGTTTGGCCATGGAGCAGTATCCGACGGCCTCCACCCTCGCGTTGTGGAGCCAGCAGGTGTAATAGGTCAGCTGGCGGGCGGCTTCCAGCTCCGCCTTGAGCCCGGCCAGGGTGTGACGGATGACCTGGAATTTCGACAAGGACCGGTTGAAGGCTTCCCGTTCGGCGATATATTTCAGCGTGGCCTCCAGGCAGAGCGCGGCACCGCTCACGTAGAGCACGGCGCTCACCAGACGCTCGAGCTGGAAGCACTGCATGATGTAATAAAATCCCCTGTTCTCCTCGCCGATCAGACGGGTGACCGGAACGCGGACCTCGTCGAATGAAAGCTCCGCCGTATCCGAGCAGTGCCAGCCGATCTTGTGGAGCTGCCGGGCCGTGAAGCCCGGTGCGTCGCGATCCACCAGGATAAGGCTGATTCCGCCCACGCCGGCCGAGGGGTCCGTTTTCGCCGCGACGAGGACAAAGTCACCGAAGACACCGTTTGTGATGAAGGTCTTCGATCCGCTCAGGATGTAATGCTCGCCGTCGCGGACAGCTCGTGTCCGGATGGCCGCCACGTCGGATCCCGTGTTCGGTTCCGTGACGGCCAGGGCCCCGATCTTATCGCCCGTGATGGCCGGCACGAGATACTCCCGCTTCAGGGCTTCGGTGCCGAACCGGGTGATATACTCCGTCGCCATGTAGGAATGAACGCTGACGGCCGCCGAAAACCCGCCCATCGTGGACCGGTTGAGCTCCTCGAGGAAAACGACGGAGTAGAAAAAATCAGCCGCCGTCCCGCCGTATGCTTCGGGGTGGTTGATGCCGAGGAAACCGAGATCGCCCATTCGCTTCCAGATGAACCGGGGGATGCGCCGCTCCCTCTCCCAGGTGTCGCCGTGAGGCGTCACCTCCCTTTCGACGAAGGACCGCACGGTGTTCCTGAAGGCCTCGTGCTCCGAAGTGAAGTAAAGCGATTTCATGAAACCTCCAAATCAGGCATTGGGCGCTGGGCATCAGGCGCCAGGCCCTTTCCCCTATTGTCTTCTTGTCTTTTGCCTTTTGTCTTTTGCTTGTCGCCTTTCGTTTTTCGCCTTTTGCCTTACGCCTTTCGCCTTATGCCTTTCGCCTCTTCCTCATACATCTCCTCAATCAGATCCCTGTAGCGGGCGGCCACGACCCCCCGTTTCAGTTTCATCGTCGGTGTGAGTTCGCCACTCTCGATCGTAAAGGGCTCGGGGAGAATCCGAAAATACTTGACCTGCATGAACCGGGGAAGCTGTTCGTTGGCCCGGCCCACTTCCTTCTGCACCTTCTCGAGGATCGCGGGGTGCCGGATCATTTCCTGCCACGGCAGGTCGGGCACCCCGAGATGTTTCGCCGTGGCGACAACGGCGCTGCGGTCCAGCACGAGAAGCGCCGTCAGGTAGTGACGCCGGTCACCGTGAACATAGGCCGACTCGATGTGGCGGCCGGCAAGAAGGAGGTGCTCGATGGGCGCCGGTGCGATGTTCTTGCCGCCGGAGGTGATGATCAGCTGTTTCTTCCGGTCCGTGATGGTCACCCAGCCCTGATCGTCGATGACGCCGATGTCGCCCGTCCGGTAATAGCCGTCGGGGGTGAACGTGGCGTCTGTTTCCGCGGGGTTTCTCCAGTACTCCTTGAAGACGTTCGGGCCCTTCACCTCGAGTTCCCCGTCCTCGGCCGTCCTCACCTGAACACGGGGGAGAGGTTTGCCCACGGTACCGAAGCGGTATTCCCGGGGGTTGTTGATTGTGGAGGGGGTGGTCGCCTCGGTGGCGCCCCATCCTTCCAGGATCAGGATGTCCATGGCGTGAAAAAACTCCGCGATCTCCTTGCTCAGGGGGGCGCCGCCGGAGACGCAGAATTCGAGTTCGCCCCCGAAGGCCTCCTTCACCTTCCTGAACAGCAGGACCTCGGCGAACCGCCGGCGGATCCGGAGCCACGCGGGGAGCGGCTTATGGAGCGCCCTGCAGCGGCCGGCCTCCCGGCCGACCTTCAGGGCCCAGTGAAAGATCATCTTCCTGGGAAGCGGAGACGACCGGACATTCTGGGTCATACGGGCGTGGATTTTCTCGAAAACCCTCGGCACGGCGACCATGAAGTGCGGCCGGATCTCCCGGAGGTTCTGCGCGAGGGTCTCGAGGCTTTCCGCGTAGCCGATACAGCGGCCCAGGTAGAGCATCAGATAGTAGCCGGCGAAACGCTCGAAGGCGTGAGCCAGAGGGAGAAAGCTGATGTTCCGTCGGAGCCGGTCGACGACATCGACGCCCATACCCTCCACAATGATTTCGGCGGTCTGAAGGTAGTTGTCGTGGGTGAGGACGACGCCCTTCGGATTCCCCGTCGTGCCGCTCGTGTAGATGATGCACATGATGTCGCCGCCCTCGACGGCATCGGCGATCCCGGCCGTTTTCTGCCGGAGCCCCTGTACCGGTTCCTCGCCCCCCGTCAGAACGGAGAAGGGTTGAATCCAGGAGGGATCGGGATTTTCGGCGTTCTCCTCAAAGACGTAGACCTTCCGGACCGTGGGGATCCGCTCTCGGATCTCGAGGATCTTTTTCAGCTGGAAAGCGTCCTCGACAAAAAGAACGGAAGCCTCCAGGTCCCGGAGGATAAACGCCGCCTCTTCGGGCAGCGAGGTTGCGTAAACGGCGGAGTTGATCGCCCCCGCCAGGAGAGCCCCCAGGTCGGCGTAGGCCCACTCGGGGCGGTTCTGCGAAAGGATGGCGATGCGGTCCCGGGGCATGAGGTCCGTCCGAATGAGATTCGCGGCAACGCGCAGGGCGATGCCTTCGAGGTCACGGTAGGAAATCGTCCGGTACCGCCCCTGCTTTTTGAACATCATGGCCGGAGCATCGGCGAACCGTACAAAGTTCCGACGCAGAACCTGGATGAAGTTTTTCGGCTCCATGGCGATCCCCTCTCTGTCTGCCGCAGGAGCCCGCATCAGGGCATCGGGGTTCAGCGATCGTAAAAACGTTTGTTCTCGGCGGCCATCTCGCGGAGGACCCCCGCGGGATGGAAACGGTTTCCCCGGATGTTTGCGAGATCCTCCAGCATGGAAAGAACCCGACCTGCACCGAGCCGATCCATGTAACGGAAAGGCCCCCCCAAAAACGGCGGGAAACCGAGGCCGAAGACGGCCCCGATGTCGCCCTCGCGCGGAGAATTCAAGATGCCTTCCTGGAGGCAGCAGGCCGCCTCATTCGTCATGACCAGGGACAGCCTCTTCTGGATCTCCTCATCGGCGATCGGAACCCGTCTGGAGCCTCCGAAGAAATCGTACACCTCTTCGTTCACCTCTTTTTTCCCCTTCCTCCCGGAGGGTTCATAGAGGTAAAAGCCCCTGTTGTTTTTGCGCCCCCGGTAGCCGGCCTTGAAGAGAACCTCCAGGGATTCATCGGGACGGATGCCGCGAGCGGCGAAGAGCGGGCCAAGGACCCGAGAAACATGGGCCCCCACATCGATCCCCACCTCGTCAAGGAGGGTGAGGGGACCCACGGGATAGCCGAACCGGCGCATGGCGGAGTCGATGTCCTCGATGTCGGCCCCTTCGTGCAGGAGCAGGAGGGCCTCGTTCAGAAACGGCGCGAGGATCCGGGTGGTGTAGAAGCCCGGGCCGTCGTTCACCACGATCACCGTTTTCCCCTGACGGATGCCCGTATCGACGGCCGTCGCCGTCACCCAGGGTTCGGTTTTCTCCGTCACGATGATCTCCAGAAGCGGCATCCGCGGGACCGGGGAGAAGTAATGCATCCCGATCACCCGACCCGGGCGGACCGAGGCCTCGGCGATGCCCGTGATCGGAAGCGAGGACGTGTTGCTCGCGAAGATCGCATCTTCCCGGATGACCGCTTCCGCCTCGCGGAGGATTTTCCTCTTGAGGTCCGGATCCTCGAAGACGGCCTCGATGACCAGGTCCGCCTTTTCGAACCCCCGGTAGCTTTCCGCGCCGGAGACCCGGCTGAAGGCCCGGTCCCTCTGGAAAGGGGTGATGATCCGCCTGCCGGCCTTTTCATCCAGTTCCTTCCAGAGGACCTTCTCGGCTCGACCGAGCGCCTCGGGGCTTACGTCTTTGAGAAGAACGTCCATGCCGTTTGCCACGCTCACGCTCGCGATACCCGACCCCATGAGGCCGGCCCCGAGGATCCCGATCTTCCGGACCGGCCGGACCTGATCCTTGAACGGGTTTTTCTTGAGAGCCGTCATGCTGAAGAAGATCTGGATGAGCTCCCGCGACTGGGATGTCATGGCGAGTTCCCCGAAGGTCTTCTCCTCCATCCTCTCCCCCTCGGCAAATCCTTTTTCAAGCCCCGCCTCGACGCAGTCGATGATTCCGAAAGGCGCCGGGTAATTTCCCCAGGTCATCTGTCGCACCTTCTCTCTGGCCTTTTTGTAGACCAGCCTGCGGCTGAAGGGGGTGCTTTCCAGGATCCGCGCGAGCAGCGTCCGCCTCGTCCTGCGTTCGAGGGGTGCCCCGGCCAGTTCGAGGGCCGCCGTCACGGCGGCCGCAAGAAGCGTGTAACGGTCTACGACTTCATCCACAAGCCCCATTTTCTTCGCCTGGCGGGGATAGATGTTTTTCCCCGTCAGCATCATATCCAGGGCGCCCTGAAGGCCCACAAGGCGGGGAAGGCGCTGGGTCCCGCCTCCGGCGGGCAGAAGCCCCAGCTTCACCTCGGGCAGGGCCATCACGGTCCGCGGGTCGTCGGTGGCGATCCGGTATTGACAGGCGAGGGCCACCTCGAGGCCGCCGCCGAAGGCGGCCCCGTGGATCGCCGCGACGATCGGCTTGGGGAAAGCGGCCATGCGGTTCAGAATCCCATGGCCGTCCCGGCTCAAGGCTTCCACCGGGGCCGGGTCCTGCGCCCGACGGAATTGATCGAGGTCGGCTCCGGCGATGAAGTTGTCCTCCTTGCGGCTGATCAGCACAACCCCCTTCACGGTCGGATCGGACTCCAGCCGATGGAGAATACCGGAGAACCCGTCCAGCAGGTCCCGGGAGATCTTGTTCACCTTCTCCCCGGGCTGATCGAGCCAGACGACGGCCACGCCGTTCCGCTGTTCGACTTGATCGTATGTCATCGAAGAGGTCCTCCCGTGACCGGCACGATGCGGCATGATCGGTCCCGGCACCCGCAGGCGATCAGGTTTCCTTCCACCGTTCCAGGATGATGGCATTCCCCATGGCACCGGCCGCGCAGGCGGCGACCAGGGCGAAGGTCCCGTTTTCCCGGACCAGCCGGTTGGCCGCCGTGGTGACGAGACGCGCACCGGTGGCGCCGAAGGGGTGCCCCAGAGAGAGGGATCCGCCCAGGGTGTTGAACTTCTCCAGGGGGATGTCCCCCACTTTCCGCGTCCGGCCCAGTTTATCCCGGGCAAAGGAGTCGGAGGCCAGGCACTGGAGATTGGCCAGAATCTGCCCCGCGAAGGCCTCGTGGAACTCGAAGACGTCGATGTCGGCAAGTTCGAGGCCGGCCGACTCGAGGGCCTTCGGGGTCGAGTAGGCGGGCCCGAGGAGCAGCTCTTCGCCCGGATCCTGAGCCGAGTAGGCATAGGCGCGGATACGGGCCCTGGGCCTGTAACCGAGCGCCCCCGCGACCTCCTCCGCCATGAGCAGCAGGCAGGCGGCGCCATCGGTCAGGAAAGAGGAATTCCCCGCCGTCACCGTCCCGTATTTCTTCACGAAGGCGGGTTTCAAGTTCTTCAATTTTTCCATGGAGGCGTCGGCCCGGAACCCGTTGTCCGCGGCGATGGGCCGAAAATCGGGCGGCACCCTCACCGGCTCAATCTCTTCTGCAAGAATTCCCTCCGTTGTCGCCCTGGCCGCCGCCCGGTGGGAGCGCAGGGCGTACTCGTCCTGAGACTCCCGGCTGATGCCGAGACGAGCCGCCAGCCTGTCGCAATCCTCGCCCATGGTCCTCCCCGTGGAAAACTCGGCGATGGCGGGGATCTCCGGGAGGAGGTCTTTCAGACCGATCCCTTTCGGGAACTCGAGAAAGTCCATGACTCCCCTGTACTTCCGGGCTTCCAGCAGCTTTTGCCGGAGGGGCTTGCGGTAACCAATCGGTATGTCGGACAGGCTCTCGGTGCCGCCGGCAACGACGATGTCGGCCTGGTTCGTGCGGATGAGGTCGGCGGCGTTCGTGATGGCCACGTTCGAGGAAATACAGGCGAGGGTCACCGTGTAGGCCGGGACCTGGGGCGGAAACCCCGCGGCCAGGGCCGACTCACGGGCCACGTTGCTCGTGGCGAGACGGGCAATGACGGTGCCCATGATGACGCGGTCAACCCTTCCGGGTTCGATCTGCGTCCTGTCCAGAAGGGCTTTCAGCGCCATCCTTCCCAGGTCATAGGAGGACAGGTCTCCGTAGCCCGAGCCGGATCGCTGAAAAGGGATCCGGCATCCATCGATCAAAACAGCCTGACGGCCGTTGAAACGCTCTATGGGCATAGAAACCTTTCGTTCCATCCGTCCCCGGTGTGCCGGGCGGGAGAGGGAAACCGTTCCGTGGCATCATGGACATATAGAAAAGAGGGTTCAGTGTCAAGAGCTGTGAACCGCGTCATCGCAGTGCGTTGAATCGCACGCCGAGAGGTTTGGCGCAAGTCGGCGGGGATGTTCCGCATACACTCAGCGATACTCGTAGGTCAGCAAGGACAGGCCGTTTTGTTTCAGGATCTTCTCGCACCGGTAACGGTCATAATCCTTGAATACGTTGAGGAGAAGGGGGTCGTACTTCGCCGGTAGATCGGTTACGTCGACCTGCAGGCCGGGGTGCCTCTTTCGAAAGATATACAGTTCCTCCGAGAAGTCATCCGCGATTTCCACCTCCAGGACGCGGAAGCCGATCTCTCGACTCGACGATTCGTATTCCGACTCGATGTGCATGATCAGCGTGCCGATATAGACGGCGTCCCCCCGGGCGGGAACCTGGAAAGCCGCGAAGGCCTCGTTGTTCGGAAAGGGGTCCAGGTACGTGTGGTACATGAGGTAGGTCCCTCTCGGGATGATCCAGTAGAAATGACCGTCACCCTCGACGGTCACGGAAAAGCCCCGTGCCCCTGCCTCGACCCAGAAGATCGACAGGTCGACATTGGGCTTTCCGAAGGCGGCGATAAAATCCAGGAGGTTGTAACTCCAGGGCTTGAACTCTCTGCCTCTCTCCCTGACCTGGATCTTGCCGAAGACCAGGGCCCGGTCCCCCAGTTTTCCCAGGGGTTCGCCCGGCTCGGGGTATCGGAGCCAGACGCAGGCGGTGAAAATGAACAGGGCGAGGATCGATAGAACAACCCAGGTCTTCTTCATACATCCCTCGCGAGATTGAAGATACCGGTACCTGCAGACCGCAGGGGGATCATATCACAGAACCACAGATCCTGCAGCGCATAATCGTCGAGAATCGGCAAAGGCGCCGCGGAAAAGACAGGGCGCGAGATGGATCCGGACGCAAGAAAGCCTCATGACGTCCGCCATGAGGCTTTCCTGTTCTTTCGGTTCGGACAGGGACTATTACTTGATGACGAAGTCAGCCCTTCTGTTCTTGGACCAGCAGGCCTCATTCGACTCCCTGCAGACAGGACGATCCTCGCCGTAGCTGATCGTCGAGATTCGCGCTGCGCCGACGCCGAGGCTTTTGAGATACTTGGCCGCGCTCTCAGCCCTTCTCTGACCCAGGGCCATGTTGTACTCGTTGGTCCCGCGCTCATCGCAGTTCCCTTCGACAACGACCTTCTTGGCCGGGTTTTTCGCAAGCCAGTCGGCATTCTGTTTCAGTGTATCGCGTGCCGCGGGCTTCAGGTCGTACTTGTCGAAGTCAAAGTAGACGGAATTGAGCTTGTCGACATCCGGGGGCAGAACCGGTGGAGGCACCACGGCAGCCCGTTTCTCTGCAGCCCTCGCTGAGGGCGGGCAGAAGAAGACCTTCTGAACATAGGCCCCCATTTGAGCCGGTGTCTGCAGGTTGTCGGCGTTCTCCGCGAAACCGCACCCGACGGTCGCGACGACCTGATCCGCAAGCTTCTTCGCCTCCACATCCTTGCCGACCTGGATGGGATAGATGCAAACCCTGCCGCCGTAGGCCGCCTTGATCTTCGAAGCTGCTTCCACGACATTCTTCGGATTGATGTCGTCTATCTGACCGCCTGCTCCCGAGATATGCTCGAAATCACTCACGAGGATAATCGCCGTTTTGCCGCTCAGACCCTTCACATCCTCACCGGCCGCCGTCAGCGCCGCGGCCATGGGGGTTCTGCCCAGCCCTCTGCCGCCGATTTCGTCCAGGATGGTCTGGTAATCCTTCCCCGTCACCAGCCAGGTCTTCTCATCCCCGCCCACTTTCTCCGAACCGAAGAGCCGTATCGACGGGCTCTTCTTGATACCCGCGGGGATCGTCTGGGCCATCTCGCCCACGACCTGCTTGGCGATGTCCAGCCTGGAAGCCCTGTCATACCATGGATTCATCGAATCCGATTTATCCAACACGAAGTAGGCATTGTCCGTACACTGCACGAGACCCGCCGCCTTCGCGTTCGACGACACGTCAACGGGCGTGTAGGCCTTCTTTGCCGCACAGCCGAACAACATCACGACCACCATGATAAAAAGAGTTACCGTAAAACATTTTCTAAACATAAACACACCTCCTTAACGTTTGGCTGACCAGATCATGAACACCCGCAGTCTGCTTCCATCCTTTCTTTTCTTTCTCCGCTCCCGGCCACCGCAGGCCCTCTCATTTTTTCTCAAAACCCCGACTTCCGATGAATACAGCATCCGGCTGTTTCAACACACCCTCCAGGGAATCTCTCCGACTCGACAAGCCGCTCGCCGAACAATGCACAAGTTCAATTCGCCCCGTCAAAGAATTCTACACCCTGAAACATTTTGGACGATCGATATTAGAATGAAAAAAGATAAAAAATGAGTGGCGCTGATTCCATTGACGTGTACATGACATAAAGAAAATTAGCACTTTCCCCCCGATATTGCAAACGCTAAAACCGGCCATGAAATAAATTTATCCGCCGGGGAAAATGTGCTAATTGATTGATAAAATGGAACTGGAGGGTGAGACGATGCTGACGAGAGAGCAAATCGTTGAGATGATGACCCGGTGGAACCTGGCGTGGAACGAGCACGATATCGAAAAAGTCGCGGCACTTTTCCACGACGACATCGTCTTCGAGAGCTGGACCGGGGCAACGATCCGGGGCGCCGAAGCCCTCAAAAAGGCCTGGGAGCCCTGGTTCAGAAACCACGGGGGGTTCCGTTTCAGAACGGAGGATCTCTTCGCCGATGAGAAAGCCCAGAAGGTCCTCTTCCAGTGGTCCCTGGACTGGCCATCCACTGAAAGAGGGTACCAGGGAAAACCGGAACGGCGGCGCGGTGTCGATGTCATGCACTTCAAGGACGACCGGATCATTCACAAGTACACCTACTCCAAGACGACCCTCGAAGTCGGCGGGAAAAGCGTGAGGCTCCTTCCTGAATAGGCGAGAGATCAAAGGGATATCCCCGGCCCGAAGGTTTTTATGCCCCGGTTTTCCGGCCCCCGGTTCGGCGCGCTCCCGCGGGGATTTTCGGCAACGGGGTCACACCGTGACCTTTTTTTCAAAAAAGCCCTTTGCCCCGTCGACGACCGGAGGAAATCCCCTTCGGGGAACGGCGGAAGACTATCGGTTCAAAGTGTTGATATGATTCGGGAATCACTTGTTTCAGCCGATCTTCCGAGCGAGATGCGTCTTTCTCATACTTTTTTCGTATGTGAAAAATAACGCCGGGTGCTTATTGACATATAAGGGATTCTCTATTAGGAGATTTGAAAGACCGTATCTTTCTTCCAGCCCGGAAGACCAGAGGGGGGTATTATGCTGAGACTATTCCTTCGCCCCGGTCACAAGGGGTTCACGCTCATCGAGATCATCATGGTCCTCCTGATCCTCGGGATCCTGGCCGCCGTGGCCATCCCAAAATACTTCAGCATGCAGGAGGAAGCGAAAAAGAAAGCGGGGCAGACGGCGCTGGCAGAGGGCAAGTCAAGAATAGCCCAGTACGCCGCTCAGCGTCTGCTTCAGGACACGATATGGCCGACGGGAGACCAGATCCTGTCTTCGGCCGGGACGGATGCAGGCGACTTTACCCTGACCTACTCCTATTCTTCCCCGACTTTCAGTCTGACCGCTACGGGGAGGGCCGGTACGACCGTTGCGGATGCGACGGCCGTCGGTACCATGCGTCGGCCCGGTCTGTAAGTCGCTCATCCCCTTTTGCTCTCGCGGCACCTCGGTCCAGGCTGCCTGAAACGAACAGAGGAAGCCCCTCCCGCCTGCAAAGGCCGGAAGGGGCTTTTATTTTCACGACTGGTCGAGGGCGTTCCCTCGAGCGCTTTCCCGCAGCGGGGATCGAAAATGAACGGTCACCCTCATGCAATACGAACATCGGTGCGGCGGGACAAAAAGGAAAGAGACCGACCGCTCGACTGCGCCGTTGAGACGACGGACGAAGAAGACCCGGGGGTTCAAACGCCGGATCCCGCTCCGCCTTGACCGCGGCACCTGCCGTCGGAGCAAATTTCATATTGCAGAAATAACAGCAAACGTTGTATGGACGGCTGCAACTTCGCTCAAAGGGGGATCCGAAGGGTTCCTATGGCAGGCAAACCCCATCCGGAAGACATCGTCGGCGGCCAGGCCGTCATCGAGGGTGTCATGATGAGGCACGGCGACAGGATCGCCGTCGCCGTGAGGACGCCCGACCGGGACATCGAAATCCGGGAGCAGACCTACGTTTCCCTGACCCGCCGCTACAAAGGCCTGGGTGTCAGGTTCGTCCGTGGTTTCGTGACGCTTCTCGAGATGATGGTCCTCGGCGTCCGGACGCTCCTCTACTCGGCCGATGTGGCCATGCGGCACGAGGAGAAGAAACCGCCGAAGTGGCACACCGTGGTGTCGCTCCTGACGGGCATCGGCCTCGCCATCTTTCTCTTCATCGTGATCCCCGCCTACCTCTTCGCCCTGCTGCGGGCCTATGTCGGAAGCACGATCCTTCTGAATGTCATAGAGGGTTGCATCCGGCTTTCCATCTTTCTCGGTTTCCTGTCTTCAACCCTTCTTTTGTCCGACATGCGGCGGGTCTATATGTACCACGGAGCCGAGCACAAGACGGTCTTCGCCTGGGAGAACGGTCAGGACCTGACGGTGGAGAACATCAGGGCCTTCTCGACCCGTCACCCCCGATGCGGCACCAGCTTCATGATGGTCGTCATCGTGATCTCCATCCTGGTCTTCTCGCTCCTGGGAAGACCCGACTTCGTCCAGCGTGTCATCTATAAGCTGTTGCTTCTTCCCGTCGTGGCCGGGATTTCCTACGAGATCATCCGGTTCACCGGGAAATACCGTGAGCGGTCCTGGGCGGCTTTTCTGAGCTGGCCCGGTCTCCTGCTGCAGAAGATCACCACCCGGGAACCGACGGATGATCAGATCGAGGTGGCCGTCGAGGCCCTGAAAAGGGTCGTATGAGGCCGATCGCCCGGGCGGTCCCCCGGGCCGAGTCCGGCTAAGATCCGAACGGGTCACTCCGGATGAGGCGCACCGGCTTTGCCGGCAGGGGGAACGCCGAGGCGGGCAGTGCCCAGGCAACGGTAAAGACCATCAGCAGAAAAAGGGCAGCGAAACGGCGAATGATGAGCTCGTTCATGGGCGTGATTTTCTGATGGTTCATCTTCTATCACCGAAGGGGGCTTCACATCAACGAAAGAGCGGGCTCATGAATCCTTTTCCCGGAGATACCGGTCCAGAAAACGGCCCGTCCAGGAGTCCTTTTTGTGACGCAGCAGATCATAGGGGGTCCCGGCGGCGACGACCCTCCCGCCCCCGTCCCCGCCCTCCGGCCCCAGGTCGATGATGTGGTCCGCCGACTTGATGACCTCCAGGTTGTGTTCGATCACGAGCACCGTGTTGCCCTGGTCTACGAGACGCTGAAGGATCATGAGGATCTTCTCGATGTCCGCCAGGTGGAGACCCGTCGTCGGTTCGTCGAGGATGTAAAGGGCCTTTCGCGCCCCCTTCGTCGCAGCACCGAGTTCCCGGGTCAGCTTGATCCTCTGGGCTTCGCCGCCGGACAGAGTGGGGCTCGACTGGCCGAAGGTGAGATAGTCGAGGCCGATGTCAACGAGAAGCTCCAGGGTGTTGCGGATGCCCGGTATGGCGTCGAAAAACTCGAGGCCCTCGCGGAAACTCATTGCGAGGACGTCGTGAATGTTTCTGCCCCGGTAGCGGACGGCCAGAGTTTCCTCGTTGAACCGCTTCCCGCCGCAGGTCTCGCAGGCCACGTAGACATCGGGCAGAAAGGCCATCTCCACCCGGACCCGCCCCTGCCCCGCGCAGTCCGCGCACCGGCCCCCCGAAACATTGAAGGAGAAGCGGCCCGGACCGAACCCCCGTGCGCGGGCGTCGGGCACCATGGAAAAGAGTCGGCGGATGTCGTCGAAGAGGCCCACGTAGGTGGCCGGCGTGGATCGCGGCGTGCGGCCGATCGGCGAGTGATCGATCTCCACGACCCTCGCAAGGTTCTCCCAGCCGGTGATGTCCCGGCAGCCCGAGGGCTCCCCGTTTTTCCCGGAGAGGCGGGACTGCAGGGTCGAATAGATGATCTCCTTGACGAGAGTCGACTTCCCCGAACCGCTGACACCGGTCACGCAGGTCAGCGTCTCCAGGGGAATCGCCGCGTCGATCCCCCTGAGATTGTGCCGGACGGCACCCCGGACACGAAGCCATTTCCCCCCCGGTCTCAGTCGTGAGGTGACGGTCCGGTCGCGGTTGCCGTTCACCCAGGCGCCGGTGACCGATTCCGGAGAGGCCCTGAGCTGATCGAGGGTCCCCTCGGCGACGACCCTACCGCCCCCCGGCCCCGCGCCCGGCCCGAGGTCGATGATGTAATCCCCCCGCCGTATGGTTTCCTCGTCGTGCTCCACGACGATGACGGAATTGCCCCGGTCCTTGAGCTGCTCCAGGGTGGATAGGAGCATCTCGTTGTCCCGGGGGTGAAGTCCGATGGTGGGCTCGTCGAGGATGTAACAGGCCCCCGTGAGGTTGGACCCCAATTGAGCCGCGAGGCGAATCCTCCGGGCCTCGCCTCCCGAGAGGGTGTCTCCCGCTCTTTCCAGCGCAAGGTAATCGAGACCGACCTGTTTCAAGAATTGAAGCCGGGGCAGGAGCTCCGCAAGGATCCCACCGGCGATGACCGTCTCCTGCGCGTCGAATTGGAAAGAACCCAGACACCGCTCCGCCTCCGTCACGGTCAGCGAGACGAGGTCTCCGATGCCCCACCCCTTCACCCGGACGGCGAGCGCTTCCGGGCGCAGCCGCTTTCCCCGACAGTCCGGGCAGGTCGTCCCGTCGATGCTTCCCATCCCTTCGCAGCGGGGACAGGCCCCCTGCCGGCTGTTGAAGGAAAAGAGCCTCGGGTCCAGTGCCTCGAATCCCCTGAGGCAGCGGGAACAGTACCGGGTCTCGCTGTAGGTTTGCAGGCGGCCCTTCGGGTCCATGAGTTTCAGCGTTCCCCGCCCGATCCCGAGGGCCTGCCGGACGAGCGAAGGCAGGCCGGGATCACCGCCACCGCCCTTCACGTCGCCTATGACCACGTCGATGTCGTGCTCGCGGAAGCGCTCGAGCCTCGGAATCGTTTCCAGCGAATGGCGCGTGCCGTCGATGAGAGCCTCGCGGAAACCGATCTTCCGCATCTTCCTGAGAAGTTCCTGATGAATCCCCTTCCGGCCCAGGATGAGCGGAGCGAGGACGGTCGCCCTTCCCTTCCCGCATTGCCGGCCGATCTCGTCGAGGATCTCTTCCGGCTCTTTCGAGACGATCGCGTCTCCGCAGCCGGGACAGTACTGCACACCGACCTTGCTGTAGAGAAGGCGCAGATAGTGATAGACCTCCGTCAGGGTGGCCACCGTCGACCGGGGGCCGCCCCGGCTCGTCCTCTGTTCGATCGCCACCGTCGGGGGGATGCCGGCGACATCGTCGACCTCGGGCCGGTCCATGATTTTCAGGTACTGCCGGATGTAATTCGGCAGGCATTCGAGAAACCGGCGCTGCCCCTCGGCAAAGAGGATGTCGAAGGCCAGGGTCGACTTTCCCGAACCGCTCACACCGGTGACGACCACGAGCCGGTCCCGGGGAACGGACAGGGTCAGGTTCATCAGGTTGTGCTCTCTCGCGCCGCGCACGAGGATGGCCCTGCCGGTTTCGGGGTGCACGAAGGCCGCAGGGGTTTCCCGGACGGATTCGACCTCCGCCGGCGGCGTTTCCAGATAGGGCTTCAGGTGAACCCCGGTGATCGAACCGATCGCGCGCGCGATCTCTTCAGGGGTGCCGCTCGCCACAACGCTCCCGCCGCCGTTTCCGCCTTCCGGGCCGAGATCGATCACGTGGTCCGCGCACTTCACCACCTCCGGGTTGTGCTCGATGACCACAACGCTGTTTCCTTCCGACAGGAGCCTTTCGAAGGCCTCGAGGAGCCTCGCCACGTCCACGGGATGGAGCCCCACGGTGGGCTCGTCGAAGATGAAAAGAGTCTCCCGGGTCCCGGCCAGGCTGATGTGCCGGGCCAGTTTGAGACGCTGCGCCTCACCGCCCGACAGCGTGTTGACGGGTTGTCCCAGCCGCAGGTAGCCGAGACCGACCTCACGGAGGGGCTGCAGGGAATCGGCGATCCTCCGGTGGCCTCCGAGAAATTCCGCGGCCTCGTCGGCCGTCATCGAAAGGATCTCGTAGATGTTCCTCCCCTCGAACCGCACCTCCAGGACCTCGTCATTGAAACGCTTCCCGCCGCACCGCGGGCAGCGGAGGAAGATGTCCGAGAGAAACTGCATCTCCACCTTCTCGAATCCCTCGCCGCGGCATTCCTCGCACCGGCCGCCGGGCGTGTTGAAGGAAAAGGTCGAGGCCGTGTATCCCCGGGCCCGCGCGGCGAGCTGTGAGGCAAAGAGGGCCCTGATGGGGTCATAGGCTTTCAGGTAGGTGAGCGGTGTCGCCCGGGGTGTCCTGCCGATGGGGCGCTGGTCCACCAGGATGACGTCGCGAATCTGCTCCGCCCCTTCCAGGGCATCGAACCGGCCGGGCTTTTCCCCGGACCCGTTCTTCAGCCGCTTGAGACCCCGGTAGAGAGTATCGATCCCGAGCGTGCTCTTGCCCGACCCCGACACCCCCGTGACGGCGACCATGACTCCGAGGGGGATCTTCACGTCGATGCCGCGAAGGTTGTTCTCGCGGGCACCCCGGACGGTGATGAAACCTTTCGCCCGCCTCCTGCGTCCGGGAACGGGAATCCGGAAATCCCCTGTCAGATATCGCCCGGTCAGCGATCCCGCGGCTCCGCCGATGGCATTCGGTGGGCCGCTGTAGAGAAGCTCGCCTCCTTTTTCGCCGGCTCCTGGACCGAGGTCGACGATGTGGTCGGCTCCCCGGATGATCTCCGGGTCGTGCTCCACCACAACGACGGTGTTTCCGAGGTCTCTCAGGGACCGCAGGATGTCGAGGAGCCGGGTGCTGTCACGGGGGTGAAGACCGACGGTGGGCTCATCGAGGATGTACAGCGTGTTGACAAGGGACGAACCCAGGGCCTTGGTGAGGCTCACCCTTTCGACCTCCCCGCCGGAGAGCGTCCGGGACTGGCGGTCCAGCGTAAGGTATCCGAGCCCCGCCTCCACCAGGTATTGGAGCCGCCGTCCGATTTCCTCGAGGAGGACAACGGCCGCCTCGTCGCGCGTTGTGATCTTCGAGATAAATGCGCGGGCCTCCTCGATGCTCAGGGCGTAGAGTTCCGCGATGCTTTTCCCTTCGATGAGCCAGAGGAGGACCTCTTCCTGGAAGCGGGTCCCCCGGCAGGAGGGGCAGGTCAGGTAATCGCGGTACCTCGACAGGAACACCCGGACGTGAAGTTTGTAGCGCTTCGTTTCCAGCCACTCGAAGAAGCCCTTGACGCCGTAGAAGGTGTCATCCCCTCGAAAGATCATCTCCCGCTGGCTCTCCGTCAGGTCACGGTAGGGAACACGGGTGGGGATCCGGCGGCGGCGGCAGAAATCAAGAAGGTCTTCGAATTCCTGCCGGGCGATGCCCGACCAGGGCTTGACGGCTCCCTCCCGGATGGACTTCCCCGGGTCGGGAACGACGAGATCGAGGTCCACGTCGATCGTGCGGCCGAAGCCCCGGCAGGTGGGACATGCGCCGGCGGGCGAGTTGAAGGAGAAGAAATTGGCCGAAGGGATCCGGTAGGAGATGTCGCAGTAGGGACACTGCAGTGCCGAGCTGAATCTCAGAACCTCCCCTCCGGGGAGATGAAGGTCGACGGACCCTCTTCCGGCCCTGAGGGCCGTCTCGAGGGAATCGACGACGCGTTTTCTCTCCCGGGCCTTGAAATGAAAACGGTCGACGACGACGTTCCACCGCCCGTCATCGTGTGCTTCCTCCACGGGGACAAGACGGCCGTTCTTCCACAGCCGGTAGAAGCCAGCCTGACGCAGTGTCTCGCCACTTTCCTCCGCCCTGCCCCCGACGTCGAAAGGGAAGGTCATGATGACAGGGGTCCTCTCCTCGAGGTCCTTGAGAGCGTCGAAAATCCCCTGGGCCGTGTCCTTTTTTACCGGCCGTCCGCACCCCCTGCAGAAAAGACCGGCGATGCGCCCGTAGAGGAGCTTGCAGTAATCGGTGATCTCCGTCATGGTCCCGACGGTCGAGCGGGAGGTCCTCACGGGATCGCCCTGTTCAATGGCGAGGGCGGGCGGGATCCCGTCGATGGCGTCCACCCGGGGGCGGTCGATGCGATCCATGAACTGGCGGGCATAAGGAGAAAAGGTCTCCACGTAGCGACGTTGCCCCTCGGCGTAGAGGGTCTCGAAAGCGAGGGACGACTTCCCGGCACCGCTCAGGCCCGTGATGACGGTGAGGCGCCCGAGGGGGATCTCCAGGTCGAACCCCTTGAGATTGTTCTGGCGGGCGCCGGTGATCCTGATGACTTTATCTCTTGCGTACATCGGAATGGACTGACCGTGATTTCCCCGAGTCCGGCGGTGGGAATCGGAAAGCAAATTGGCGGGAATCAGCGGGATAGGACCCGCTGAAATGAAATGTGTTATGATGCGCCAATTGATGATCAGGGGCGGCCCCTGAAGGCCTGCCCCGAAGTCTTTCCATGCTCTATCTTGAAGTTTTTTGCATTATACAGCCGGGCCTGCCGTGCCGTCAAGAAAAGGGAAAAGATTCCGCGGCCACCGGAGAGATCTATCGCATAAGGCTCTGGATTCATTTTGGTTATTGAACACGCGCTGCGGACAGCGACCCGCCGCCCGGCAAATGTTCATATCACGGCCCCTCCGGTAAAACGCACAATTTCATACTTTTTTCCTATTGCGCCGGGCGTGGTTCTTGCTATTTAATACACACATTTTGGGGACTTTATGGCCTTCACCTTCCAGGACAGACGAAAAACACCGGATCGCCGCAAGAAACCGACAGCGGGTCTCAGCCGTCATACGGTCTCGGGCCGGAGAATGCACTTCCGGCGCAAGGAGGACCAGACCCGGGGGGGGTACGTCGACCGTTACAGCCCCAAACTTTTCATCCTGCTCGTTCTGATCGTCGTGCTCAACATCTTCGACGCCATCCTGACCACCATCATCCTGGACGGCGGCGGATGGGAAATGAACCCCGTTGTCCGCGCGGCCATAGAGACCTACGGCGACCGGTTCTGGATATGGAAGTTCGCCATCGTCTCGATTGCCGTCGTCACTCTGTGCCTGCTGAGCAAGGTCAGGGGCGTCAAGTATCTCGTTGCGGCCGCCACCGGCCTGTACGTGGGTGTTGTGACCTATGAAATTTACCTGATCTACAATTATCTGTCCTGACGGCCTCATCCCCGGCGGAGCTTTTGAGAGACAAAAAGGGCCCTCGAGAATTTCGCGGGCCCTTCGCATTTCCTGGTACCCCCGGAACGATTTGAACGTTCGACACCCGGATTAGGAATCCGGTGCTCTATCCTGCTGAGCTACGGGGGCGCATTTCTCCTCTGCAAACAGAAGGCTAAAGCCTTTAACACGATTGGCGGGGGGTGTCAAGAAAGCGGAAAACACCGGAAAGCCAAGCATTCACTGCAGCGATACGCCGGCGGGTTCAAAGACCCTCCGGGTCCAATCCTGAGGGATGAGCTCTTTCCTCATCGGTTCCGTCAGGTCCGGGACGCCGAGAAACCGACCCGCCCCGGTCGCGACGATCCCGAATCTTCCGTCCCGACCGACAGAAGCGGCATCGCCCGACGACCGGAAAAGAATCCCGGGGGCGCCACTTCACAGATGATTTTCGATGATCAGGCTTTCGGCAAAATGGGGGATCTTGAGGTCACGGGGGCTGGTGTCCTTCAGCGCGGCCGCCGGAACGAGTCCGACGATCTCCGATTCGAGCACCTCCACGCCCTCGCGCCGGGCTTTTTCCGCCACGACGTCGAAAACCTTCCTGATGGGCGTTTCCCTGAAGTTCGTCAGGTTCATGGAGACCTGGACGATCCCCCGGCTTTTCAGGGGAATACCGATCGCCCTGACGGACCGGAGCCCCCCTGCCGACTGCCTGATCTCGCCCGCGATCCTTTTGGCGATGTCCAGATTGTCCGTCTTCAAATTGATATTGTAGGCGATGAGAGGCTCCCTTGCCCCCACCGCCGTCGCCCCCCGGCAGGGATCGAATAAGGCCGGTCCCGCATCGGGTGCCCACTGAGGATCGGCGAGCTTCTTCCCCAGCGCCTCATAGCCTCCCCGACGGATGTGGGAAAGCTCCTTCCTCCCCGGCCTTAGCGCCGCCTCCCCGTAAAAATAGACGGGGACCCCGTTCCTCTCCGCGAAGGCCCTTCCGAAGCGGCGCGCCGCTTCCACGGCGTCCTTCATTCCGAGACCCGCGATCGGGACGAAGGGAACGACGTCGACGGCGCCGATCCGCGGGTGGACGCCGCGGTGAT
>DAOTMG010000013.1:0-50331 GCA_035450185.1 Syntrophales bacterium
GCAGGTAGGGCGACATGCTCGTCGTGTGGATGCTCCCCGTAATGGCCGCCGTGATGATGGCTTTGTCTTTCATGGTCCTCTCCCTTCTTTGATCAAGATTGTTTTCTATCAATTCCCGCCAGGCGTTCCGCTGCCTTGCGATCCCGCCTGAAATCCGTCATAAAGCGGAAGTTGAGCCGCTGGGTTGCCGGCGGCCCCGCTGCGATGACAGAGAGGATGGTTGTCGGGCTTGAGAGCCCCGAAAGAGATTCGGAGAGCCTCGCCATTTTGAGTCGATCCTCCACGACGACGCCGTCACGGCCCTTGTGGTACTTCGCGAGCAGATCCCCCACCTTCGGGATCCGCAGGTCCCGCTTGCTCGGTCGCGTGATGAGGATGCCGCCGCCGATATCGGCGAGTCTCTGTCCCGCTTTGAGAATCGCCTCGTTCATGTAGAGCTTGGCCGCGTTGATGGTCAGCGAATCGGGGAGCATGACACCGGAGGCCGTGGGCACGGCAAGGGCCGCGGAACCCGCCACCATGCCCTGGATGGTCTCGGCGTCGATGCTCATGTCGATGAGCTTGTCCTGGACGTGGGATTTGCCGGCCATCCCGTTGTAGTCCGCCATGGCATATCCCGCGCCGATGCACAGGTCGATGTAGCCGCAGCGGCAGGCCGACGAGGCGAAACGCTGGAAATCGGAGAACCGGTGGACGAGGTCTCTCGAGGCTTTCCATTCGCCGCAGAGGAAGACTCTCTCCCAGGGGACGAACACGTTGTCTAAGAGGATGTGTGCGCTTTGGTGCATGCCGAAAGTGGCGTTGCCAATATCTTCGGGGTCCATGGCCGTGAACTTGGCGTTGCTGCAGGCGGAGTCGTTCACGTGGATGACGCCCTCGGCATCGCCCGGCACGGCGAAAGCCACGGCGTAGGGCTCGTCGTCGGGTCCCAGGGCTGTCGTTGGGACGATGAGGCGCTCGTGGGCGATCGGGGCTCCCGATTGCTGGAGCTTGGCGCCGTTGACGACGATTCCGTCCTTCCGGCGCTCGACGATGCGGACGAAAAGGTCCGGGTCGGACTGACCATGGGGGGGCTTCGAGCGGTCTCCCTTGGCGTCGGTGATATTCCCCGAGACGGCCAGATCTTTTTCCTGGCACATCTTCATGTAGTCCCTGAACCGCCGGTGATAGTCCGTCTTCCCGTTGCTGGCTTCGTCCACCTCGAAGGTCACCGACCACAGGGCGTTGATGACCGCCCCCGCGACGCAGCGTCCGCCGAAACAACCGCCGGTGTAACGCATCATCGCCCGCTGGAGCCGCATCCGTTCGAGAAGGTCCCTCTGCGAACGGACGATATCCAGGAAACGGTTGATTTTTCCGCCGGTGAGAGGGCTTTCCGCTGCGATGAGACGATGGATTGTCGGATCCAGATCGGCGTTGCATGCCAGGTCGTAGGTGGCCGCCAGAGCGTTCACGGCGGGCCGCATGACCGGATGATCCCAGTATTCACGGACAGCCTCCCCGTCGATGTAGACGAGGGTGTTCATCCGGCTGAGGGAATCGACGTATCCTTTTCCGTTCATAATCATGGTGCTGTTTCCTTTCGTGTCAGTCGGGAGGGTTTTTTTACCAGCCTTTGGTCCACATCTCTTCGTCCTCGTAGACGATCTCGTCCGCCCTGTGCCCTTCCGGTGCATCGATTTCCGCATGGCGGCCGGGGTTCGGGTCGCCCAGGGTCTCGCGGTAGAACTCGTGCTGGATGAGGAGGTTCATGACCTCGTTGGTGCCCGTCCAGATCTGGATGAGCCGCGTGTCCCGGACGATCTTCTCGATGGGGAAGACGTTCGTGTATCCGATACCGCCGACGATCTGCATGGAGAGGTTGGCGACGTTCCAGGCGGCATCGGTGGCGCACTTCTTCGCCTCGCTCACGATACGGCGGGCCGTCGGGAGTCTCTGATCCACGCACTTCCCGGCGGCGAACGTCAGGGCTCTCGCCGCATCGAGTTGCGTGATGGCGTCGCCTACCTTGAAGCTCACCCCCTGGAAAGCCCGGATCTTGCGGCCGAAGGCCTTGCGTCGATCGCTGTACCGCATCGCCACTTCGAGGGCGGCCCGCCCCATGCCGAGGGAGGCGGCGGCCGATGTCAGCCGCTCGGGAATCATCATGGTGTTGAAGATGGTCCCTCCTTCATTCATTTTTCCGATGAGGTTCGCCTCGGGGACCTTGACGTCCCTGAAGATGATTCGTCCCGTCCCGCCGCCCCGGGTACCCATCAGCCCGTAGAGGTACTTTACCTCCACGCCCGGGCGGTCCCTCTCGATGAGCAGGAGACTGATCCTCTCGTGGGGCTTTCCCGAGGGGTTGGTGTTGACGTAGACGATGAAGAAATCGGCACTCTCGGCGCCCACGACAAAACGTTTCTGGCCGCGGACGGTAAAGGTCCCGTTCTTGAGCTCCGCGCGGGTCGTCGCGCCGAAGAAATCGGAGCCGCCGCGGGGTTCCGTCAGGGCCTCGGCCGAGACGACGTCTCCTTTCAGCATGGGCCGGAGGAACTTTTCCTTCTGCTCCTCCGTCCCGAAGACATTGAGGGCCTCGCCGACGATGGAGGGCATCGCAAAGGCGCACCCCAGGGCCGTGCCCAGAACCCCGATTTCCTCGAGGGCGGCGACCTCCGCCGTCCAGGGGAGTCCTCGTCCGCCGTATTTCTGGGGGAACCGAAGCCCGAGGAGGTTGCGGTCCCCGAGCTTTTTAACATATTCCCGCGGGTAGCGGATCTCGTCCCGATCCAGCTGCTGGGTCAACTCGGGCGGGACTTCTTTCACAAAGTCCCGAACCTCCCTTTTCAGGGCTTTCTCTTGGTCCGTCAGGAATACATCAAGAAGCATATCCTTTCCTCCTTTCTTTTCAATGAACAGCTCTCGTCATGGGTGCAGAAAGAATGCCACTGCATTTCGGCCGAAAAAGCTCTGTTTACGGGCTTCCTGGCCTTACATCTCTGATGATGGAAAAAAATGAGAAGTCAGAATATGAACAAGTGTTAACATATTGACAGTTTCAACAAGATAGATCGAGCTTCTTGCCTTCTTCAGGCTCTGACTCCGGCATTTTTCTGGAGCGAGATTCCCAGTCTCTTCATCCTGTGAATCAGAGTCGTTCTCTTGAGACCCAGAAGCGCGGAGGCACCGTCGGCGCCCCCGACCTTTCCCCGGGTGACCTTCAGAGCGTTCAAGATGTGCATCCTCTCCAGATCCTTCAGATTCATCGGCGGTTCGTCACCGTGAAAACGGACCCCCGCCTCCAGAGTTTCGGAGAAGCGGACATGGGGGTCCCCGAGGATGACCGCCCGTTCGATGATATTGGCGAGTTCCCGGACGTTGCCCGGCCACGCATAAGAAACGAGTCTCTCCATCTCATCCGGCGGGATCATCGGGTAGGGCCGGTTGTACTGGGCGCAGAAGAGTTTTAGAAAATGTCTTGCCAGGGGTGCGATGTCGTCCTTGCGTTCCCGCAGCGGGGGGACGCGGATCGGAAAGACATTCAGTCGAAAGAAGAGATCCGATCGAAATCGACCCTCCCGGACTTCCCCTTCGAGGTCCTTGTTCGTTGCTGCGATAAGGCGGAAGTCGGAAAGGAGGGTCTTCGTCCCGCCGACCCGCTGGAATTCCTTCTCCTGGAGAATTCTCAGCAGCCGGCTCTGAGTCGGCGGGGGAAGTTCGGAGACTTCGTCCAGGAAGATGGTGCCGGTATGGGCCAGCTCGAAACGGCCCGGCTTCATGCGGCTCGCCCCTGTGAAGGCCCCTTTCTCGTGGCCGAAGAGTTCGCTGTCAATCAGCGTGTCGGGGAGGGCCGCGCAGTTGACCCGGATGAACGGGCCGTTCCGGCGGGCGCTTTCCCGGTGGATGGCCCGGGCGATCAACTCCTTGCCCACGCCCGTCTCGCCTTTGATGAGAACCGTCGATTTGGTCGGTGCCACCTTGTGGATGAGGTTGAGAAGATTCAGCATGACATCGCTGGAACCGATGATGTCGCCGAAGGGGCGGAACTCCTCTTTCTCCTCCTGGTAGTAGCGGTTCTCGGCGATGAGCCGGTCGTTGAGACTGGCGATTTCGTCATGGGCCTGGGCGCGGTCAATGGCCACGGCGATCTGGGAAGCCAGGGCGGAGAGCAGACGAAGCCGGTCCGGGGAGAGGTTGATGGTGAAGAACCGGCTGTCCTGGTAGAGGACGCCCGTGACGCGCTTGCCGAGAAGAAGCGGCGTGATGATCATCTTTCTCACCTCGCGTGCTGTCCCCGAATCCTTTTCCCGCTGAACGATCCTGCTGTCGCCGCCGGCGGCCGCAAGCCGGATGACCTCGCGGATCTCCCTGAAGTCGGGATCGGCCATGTGTTCCTTGAGGAGATTTCTCGATGCCACGATCCGGATGTCCGACGATTTCTTGTCCCGGATGAAAATGGCGGCCCGTTCGGCGCCTGTCAGGCGCGAGATGGAGGTGATGATGTTGGTGAGAAGGTGCTCCGTGTTCTTCTGGGTGGTCAGTGCGTCCCCCATTTCGATGATGACGTCGAAGAGGCGGTCCTCCGTCGTTTCGTCATCGCCGCGGATGAGGGACTTGAGGTCCGGCGGAAAGGCCGGTCTGGCCGCCCTCTTCATGAACTCCCAGGCCTTCCGCGCAGCGGCCTCCGCCCGGGTCCAGTGGTTCATCTGGAGATGAAGCCTCGCGAGATCGATTCTCGTCTTGGCCAGTTCGAGGAGGGCCCCGGTTTTCTCCAGAGACGCCTCGATGTCCTCGAGTTCCTTCACCTTCTCCTTGGGCTTGACGTCGTTCTCGAGGTATTTGATCTTCAGCCTGCGAATCGTTCCGTACACGAGGGGATTGAGCTGCTCTTCCTTGAACTCGCCCAGGAAATGAATGACCGAGTCCAGCGCCACAGGCGAAGAGCCCCTCCGGTGGAGGATGAAGCCGGGCTCGAAGATGTGGCAGGCGTTCAGGGTGTGGTACCAGCTCGACTTGCGGATCCTGAAAAGGACCTTGAAGTGCTCCGCCGCTTTGTCGAAGTGGCCCTCGAGGCACTCGATGTTCGCCAGCCCCACTCCGGCGATGATCTCGGCCATCGGTGTGACTTCTTTCCGGCAGATGTCGAGGGCCGTCTCGAAGTAGACGCGGCTCTCCTTGATATGCATCATCTCGATGAGGATGAGCCCCGCGTTGGCCAGGGCGAAACAGACCATCGGCCAGTTCCCTTGCTTCTTGGCCTCGTTGTGGATGGTTTCCGATATGCCGAGCGCACGCTGGGGCATGCCGAGTTGTGTGTAACACTGCGATAGGTGAAGGGCCGTAATGAGCGAGAAATCGTCATCGGCGATCTGTTCGAGTTCCCCGATGGATTCCTCATAGGACTGAACCGCCCTGGCAAGATCGCCCCGGATCAGGAAAGACAAGCCCCGAAGCTGCAGGCCCCGCTTGTGGAGATTACGGTCGTCGATGTTCTTAATCATACCCCAGGCCGTCTCGAAGTGAGACATGGCCTGCTCGTACTGGAAGCTCATCCAGCAGTTCTGGCCGAGGAGAAGTTCCAGGGAGGCCTGAGCCCGGACGTCCTCCAGCCGGACGGCCGCGTCCTTGGCTATGAGCAGCCAGGGCTTGATGCGCTTCAGGTCCGGGTGGAGGAGAGAGAGAGTTGCCCGGCGCTCCAGGGCGGTCATCATGGTGTGGAAGGTCCCGGGGGAGGTTAAACCGCCTCTCGCGGTGACAAGAGTTTCCATGAAACCGAGGAGCCGGTCGTAGAGTCTGATCGCCGAGGCGATCCGGTGATGCGCTTCCTCACAGAGGGCCGCCTTCAGGATGACGCCCTGATCGACCTCCTCGATGCCCGCCAGCAGGCAGGTGTCAGCGATCTTCAGCGTGTTTTCGTCGTTCGCCGGCAGGTGCTTCACGAGAAGATTGGCGGCCTGCCGGTAATACCCGGCCATTTCCTCTTCGGGGATCATCGAAACCAGGTTTTCCCGCGGAAATGTCTTTGTCCACCGGTAGAGCCCGCCAGCCCCCCTGACGGGCGATATCCAGTGATGTTGTTCCAGAAAGGAAATGACGGAGACCAGGTGGGATGGGCGTACATCCGTGATTTCGTGGAACCAGTCGATGGAGAAACTCTCCGGGAAGGCGGCGAACCTGAAGAGGGTTGCCCGTTCCATCGGAGAGAGGCGGGTGAGGTTGATCGGCCGCTTCGTCATCAGTTGCCTCCTCCTTGAGCGGGATCCATCCGATCTATACCACCGGCGCAGAACGGATGTCAAGGGAAGTGTCGATATATTAACACTTTCATTCGGTCTCTAGGTTAAAGACGACCTGCACACGTAAAATGATCACGTATAATCAATATGTTACAAAATACGGACGAGAGCGCTTCGTGGCATCGCAATTGCTCCCCTGATTTCTCTATCTTCGTTGAACATGATCTTCATCTGTCGATCAAAAGAAAAGGGGTTGCCGGTATGAATTTTCAGTTGAGTGACGAGCACAGGATGTTCAAGGACACGATCGCGAACTTCGCGGCCAAGGAGATTGCGCCGATTGCCGAGGAGATCGATCGGCGCGATGAGTGGCCCGAGGGTCTCTGGCGAAAGCTGGCCGATCTGGGGATCATGGGGATCACCGTGGATCCGCAGTACGGCGGAGCCGGCGCGGATATCCTCTCGGCGTCGCTCGCCTGCGAGGAACTCGCCAAGGTCTCGGCGGCCGTCGCCCTTTCCTGGGGCGCCCATGCGAATCTCTGCTGCAATAATCTCAACAGCCACGCAAGTCCCGAACAGAAGAAGAAGTACCTGCCGCCGCTCTGCTCGGGCGATCACATCGGGGCCCTGGGGCTGACGGAGCCCGGCGCGGGTTCTGATGCGGTGAACATTCAGACCACGGCCCGCAAAGACGGCGACCGATACGTGTTGAACGGCACGAAGACCTTCATTACCAACGGTCCCGTTGCCAGCACCATCGTCCTTTACGCCAAGACGGACAAGAGCCTCGGGCCCAGGGGGATCACGGCCTTCATTCTGGACACGAAATTCCCGGGGTTTTCCGTGTCGAAGAAACTCGAGAAGGTGGGGAACCGGGGTTCGGCCACCGGCGAGCTGATCCTGGAGGACTGCATCATCCCGGCGGAGAACGTGATCGGCCAGGAGAACCGGGGGATCGCCGTCATGATGGGCGGGCTGGACGTGGAGAGAGCCTTTTTCGCGACCTACGCCCTGGGCATCGCGGAGGCCGCCTTCGAGGTCGCGGTGAAGTACGCCACGGAGAGAGTCCAGTTCGGTAAACCCATCGCGTCTTTCCAGCTGATCCAGCAGAAGATCGCCGACATGTATACCCGGATCGAGGCTTCGCGGCTCATGTGTTACAAAGCCGCGGTGCTCGCCGATTCGGCGAAGAAGGGCGGGAAGGGCACGGAGGTTCACAAGATCGCCGCGTCGGCTATCCTTTTTGCGGCGGAGGCGGCCTGCTGGGTCTGCGAGGAGGCCGTCCAGATTCACGGCGGTTACGGATACTGCCTCGAGTATCCCGTGCAGCGGTTCTGGCGGGATGCGAAGCTGGGGACCATCGGCGCGGGGACCTCGGAGATGCGCCGGCTCATCGTCGCACGGGAGATCTTCAAGATGTAAGGGGGAGCCTATGGAGAAAAATTATTTTGAGGACTACAGGGTGGGGGAAGTTTTTGTCTCACCGGGGAGGACCATCACGGAAACGGACATTGTTCTCTTCTCGGCCTTCACGGGCGACTGGCATGAACTCCATACCAATGTCGAATACGCCGCGGGGACGCCCTTCAAAGGACGGATCGCCCACGGGATGCTCGGCCTTGTGACGGGAATGGCGCTTCTCTTCCGGCTGGGCCCCTATGTGATGCTCCCGAGGAGTTTCATCGCCTTTTACGGGATGGACGGTGTCCGCTTCACGGCGCCCGTTCGGATCGGCGACACCATCCACTGTGAGATGCAAGTCACCGCTCTCTCGGAAAAGGACGCGAAGAGGGGCATCATCGAAGCCAAGAGCGCAATCAAAAATCAGAAGGGGGAGACGGCGATCGTTTTAACCACGAAGATCATCGTGGGCAGAAAACCCCTTTGATGAAAAATGAAAAGGAGTGGTTCTATGTCAAAGAAAGTCGCAATCGTATCGGTCGCCCAGAGTGCCGGGGCCGAGTCGAAGGACAACTTCTACGACCAGGCTTACCGGGTGACGCGGGAATGCCTCGACAAGGTCGGGCTGAGCCGGGATGATTTGGGGACGATCGTGTCGGCGTCGTCGGACATCTTCCACGGCGGCATCTCTTGTGCCAACGCCTATTACTGGGAGACGACGGGAGCATTCCTGAAAAACGCTTCCCGCCAGGACGGGGAGTCCCTCTTTGCCTTCATGTACGGAGTTATGAGGATCCTATCCGGGCAGTACGACACCTGTCTGGTCATCGCACTCTGCAAGGGTTCGGAAAACCCGGATAACGACGCCTGCACCCTGATGTTCGGGGACCCCTTCTACCACCGGAATCTGGGACTTACGGAGACGACGGCTGCAGCCTTACAGATGCAGGCCTACATGGAGAAATACGGGATCACGAAGGAGCAGTGCGCGCAGGTGGCCGTGAAGAACCTTGGAAACGCCCTGCGCAATCCTTTCGCTCACCGGAGGGGAAAATACAGCGTTGAGGATGTGCTGGGGTCGGCTGTTACGGCACACCCGCTGACGGAGCTTCAGGTTGCGCCGAAGTCGGAAGGGTTCGTGGCAATGCTTCTGGCTTCGGAAAAAAAGGCCCGGAAGCTGACGGCCAGGCCCGTCTGGTTCAAGGGCTATGGATCCTCGCTTGATACGTATTTCCTGGGCGACCGGGATCTCCTGAAGACCGAACTCCGCAACGCGGCGGCAAGGGCTTACAAGATGGCGGGAATCAAGGACCCGAAAAAGGACATCGGCGTGGCGGAAATCACCGAACCCTACGCCTTTCAGGAACTTCTCTGGTGCGAAGAACTCGGGTTCTGTAAGCCCGGGGGGGGCGGCAAGATGATCGAGAAAGGAATCACGAAGATCGGGGGCGCCCTGCCGGTCAATCCCTCCGGCGGCGTCCTGGCGAACAACCCCTACGTATCCCGGGGACTGCAGCGGCTGGTGGAAGGATACCTGCAGATCCGGGGCGAAGCGGGGGAGCATCAGGTGGACAAGAAGGTGAAGACGGCCCTGGCCCATGGGACCCACGGATATGCCGGGCAGTGCCATGCCGTCGCCATCATCGGCGTATAGGAGGAAGGTTATGGGAAGACCGGTAGGTATCATCGGAGTCGGGCAGACGCATCACGGACGGCGGAGAGACGTGTCGTATCCTGAACTTGTCCGCGAGGCGGTGCTGCGGGCATTTGAGGACAGCGGGCTGGATCCTTCGGACATCGACGGCGTGGTCTCGGGGACGATGCCCTCCATGATGGAAGGGGTGGCCCTCACGCATTTTTATTTTGCAGACGCCATGCAGGGGGTCGGCAAGCAAATCATGAAGACGGAGACCTGCGGATCGACGGGAGTCTCCATCGCCCATACGGCTTACTACTGGGTGACCTCCGGGATGGCCGACGTCGTCCTGGCCGTGGGGCACGAGAAGATGAATGAGGGGGACGCACAGGCGACCATGACGACGGTGGCGGAACCGTTCTATCAGCGGTACTTCATCGCCGGTGCCCCGGGGGTGTTCTCCATGCAGTCTCAGATGTGGGCGGACCGCTACGGGATCCCGGAAGAGAAGATCCGTGACGCCGCGGCCTACATTTCCGTCCAGCATCATAACGCGGCTTTCGACAACCCTTACGCCCACGTGAAGATCCGGGTGACCCCGGAAGACGTTAAGAACGCCCGGGTCATCACCTACCCCGTGAGGCTTCTCGATGTCTGCCCCACTTCGGACGGGGCCTGCGCCGTGATCTTTGCCTCCAGGGACAAGGTGAAAAAGTTCGGCCGCAAAGCCGCCTGGGTCAGGGGCGTGGGATACCGTGGTGAGGAATATTTCTTCGGCGACAGCGACAAAGGGCTCTGGCAGAGTGCCGCCCAGTCGGCGAAGCAGGCCTATGACCAGGCGGGGATCAAGAATCCCCGTAAGGAACTGGACGTGGCGGAGGTTTACAATCCCTTCACTTTCCAGGAGATGCTGTTCTACGAGTGCTTCGGGTTCTGCGAGCCCGGAGGGGCCCCTGATCTGGTGCTGAAGGGAACCTTCGACAGGGGGGGCGAGTTGCCCTGCGATCCTTCCGGAGGCGTGCTCTGCACGAATCCCATCGGTGCGACCGGGCTGATCCGGGTTGCCGAGACGGTGCTCCAGGTGACGGAAAAGGCGGGAGATCGTCAGATCCCCGGGGCGAAGACGGGTTTCAGTCACGCCATGGGCGGCGTGGACCAATTCAACGGCGTCATGATCGTAGGATCCAGACTCTAAAAAAGATAACGAATGAATGGAGGAAACACCATGTCGAAAGAATACAGGACACTGAAGACGGAAATCCGGCTCCCCTATGAGCTCTCGTACGGTCCCGTCTGGACGCGCTTCTTCGAGGGGCTGGCGGAAAAGAAAATTTACGGGACAAGGTGCACGAAGTGCGGCCGCGTGCTCGTGCCGGCCCGGAGTTTCTGCCCCCGCTGCTTTGTCGACACCGACGAGTGGGTCGAGGTGGCTCAGACCGGGGTGCTGACGGCCTGGTGCTACGTGAACTACCGCTATTTCGGCATGCCTACGGAGCCGCCCTTTATCAGCGCTCTGCTCCGTCTGGACGGGACCGACGTCGATTTCCTGCATATCATCGGCGGGTTCGATCTGTCCGACTTCGAGAAAGCCCGGAAAATCGTCAAGAACGGGATGAAGCTCCAGGCCGTCTGGGCGGACGAGCTCAGGGGCCACATCATGGACATCCGTTACTTCAAGCCCCTGTGATTTTCGGACCCGTCGGTGAAATTTTCTCGACCCTCTGTTATTTCAGTGTTATGAAGCACTCTAAAAAAACGGCAGAGGAGGTGATGACGGAACGAGGAGGCGGCGGAGAGGAAACCCGGTTGCAACACGGGATAGTTTGAACACACATGCAAAAAATCGAAGGGGGGAAACATGAGCTGGCAAGAGATCTACAAAAGTAAACGGATGACGGCGGAAGAGGCTGCGAAAATCGTCAAGTCCGGCGATCGTTTCTGGACGCCGCTCTGCCTGGGACAGCCGTCCATGCTCATCATGGACGCCATCGCGGCGAGGAAAGGTGAGCTCAAGGACGTGGAGTACGACTACGCTCTCCTGCTTCGGCCCTACAAGATTCTGCAGCCGGAGTACCGGGATACCTTCACGCTGGTGCCCGCTTTCTATTCCGGGACGCCGCATCAGCAGGCTGTGGCGGACAGCGAGTGGGCGAATTTCTGGCCCTGCCAGAGTTCCGACGTCGGGGTCAAGATGCCCCACCGGAAAAGACTTTACCCGCGCCGGATGGGCCTCATCACGCAGTGCACGCCGCCGGACGAGCACGGCTTCGTCAACATCGGGCTCGATACCTTCTACACCTACACGCTCATGAAGCAGAGCGACTACATCATCGCCGAGGTGAACGAGAAGATGCCGAGGACTTACGGGGAGACGAACTTCCATGTGTCCCTCTTCGACGCCTTCGTGGAGAACCCGAACCCCATCCCGGCGGTCCCGACGCCCCAAGCCTCGGACATCGAGGTCCAGATGGCCAAGAACGTCGTGGAGCTCATCAAGGACCGCGACTGCATCCAGGTCGGCATCGGCGCCGTTCCCGCCATGATCAGCAAGCTTCTTCTCGATTCGGGCCTCAAGGACCTCGGAATCCACACGGAGATGGCGCCCGCCGGGACCCACAGTCTCGTCGATAAGGGTGTCGTCACCTGCAAATACAAGAAGGTCAACCCCGGCAAGATCCTTCTCACCTTCACCATGGGCGACAAGGAACTCTATGACTGGCTCGGGAACAACCCCATGTGCGAGTGGCGCCAGACCTTCTACGCCAACAACATCAGCGTCATCGCCCAGGAAGATAACGTCGTGGCCATCAACGGCTCCGTCGAAGTGGACCTCTACGGCCAGGTCAACTCGGAGTCCTACGGCCCCCGCATGAGGAGCGGTACTGGCGGGCAGCTGGATTTCGTCATCGGGGCCTTCTGGTCCCCCGGCGGCCGCGCGATCAACCTGGTCCCCTCGACGGCCATGAAAGGCGAGAGGTCCAGGATCGTCCCGACCCTCGCCAAGGGGGCCCGCGTGACCGTGCCGCGTCATTACACGGGGTTCATCGTGACGGAGTACGGCGTTGCCGATCTCTACGGCCGGTCGGAACCCGAGAGGGCCGAGGCTCTCATCAACGTCGCCCACCCCAAATTCCGTGACGAACTCACGAAGGCGGCCAGGGAAATGGGGCTCATCAAGAAGAAGATTTTTTAATGGTATGAAACCCGGGGCATCCGTTGAGGACGGATGCCCCGTTTTTTAAAGGACCTAAGCCATGTGGAACGAGTTCACCGACGAACAGAAGATGCTCCGGGAAACCATGCGGAGCTTCGCCGAGAAGGAAGTGGCGCCCCTGGCCTATGAGATCGATCGGGACGAACGTTTCCCGAGCGAGAGTTTCTCCAAGCTGGGGGACATGGGGCTTCTGGGGATCACTGCGCCTGCGGAGTACGGCGGAGCCGGAGCGGGGTACACGGAGATGTGCATCGTCACCGAGGAGCTCTCCGTCGCCTGTCTGTCCACGGCGGCTTCCTGGGGCGTCCACGCCTGCCTCTGCATCGACAACATTAACCGGAACGGGAACGACGGTCAGCTGAACAGATACCTTCCGCCGCTCTGCCGGGGCGAAAGGCTGGGGGGGCTGGCCATGACGGAGCCCTCCGCCGGCTCCGACGTCATGTCCATGCGGCTCCGCGCGGACCGGAGGGGGGACACGTACGTTCTCAACGGTTCCAAGATATTTATTTCCAACGGCCCCGTCGGCGATGTCTTCGTCGTTTACGCCAAGACGAGCCCCGAGCAGGGAGCCCGGGGCGTATCCGCCTTCATTGTGGAGAGGGAATTCCCCGGCTTCCAGCGGGGGAAGAAGTTCGAGAAGATGGGATGGCGGGGGTCGCCCACGGGGGAGCTCGTCTTTGAGGACTGTTTGGTCCCCGCCGAAAACCTTCTCGGGAAGGAGAACAGAGGGGCTCTCGTGCTCATGAGCGGCCTCAACACCGAACGGATCTGTCTCGGCGCCATGTCCCTGGGGCTTGCCAGGGGCGCCTATGAGTGCGCCCTGAAATACGCCAAAGAGAGGATCCAGTTCGGGAAGCCCATTGCCTCTTTCCAGCTCATCCAGGCCAAGCTGGCCGACATGGCCATGCTGATCGAGCTTTCACACCTGATCACCTACAAGGGCGCGAAAATGGCCGACCGGGGACTCCATCGGGAGATGAACCTTGTTGCCTCTTACGCGAAGCTCTTCACGGCGCGCGCCGCGATGAAAATAACGACGGAGGCGGTACAGGTTCTCGGAGGCTACGGCTACATGAAGGAATTTCCCGTCGAGCGGATGATGCGCGACGCCAAGTTGCAACAGATCGGCGGCGGGACCGACGAGGTCCAGATCATGATCATCGCTCGGGATATCCTGGGGCTGAAGGATCACTGATCCGTCAATCACGAGGTTTCATCCGGGCGAAAGGGTTTACAGATGTTCGACATCAGCCGGTGTGATTTCTGCGGAGAGTGTCTCGAGCGCTGCGCTTACATGGACTTCGATCGCCGGTCGGGGGCCGACGCCCTCGCAGGTTTGTTTCGCGACGGCCGGGCCGACTGGACCCGGCAGTGCATCACCTGTTTCGCCTGCAACGAATTCTGCACGAAGGGTGCCCGCCCCTTCAACCTTATCCTCGAGCATCTGGAAAAGAAGGGAGACTACGTCCCGCCGAAGATTTTCTCGGCGATGGTGGACCGTTTCACGCCCCGTGAGGCCTTCAAGGCGCCGGCGGTAAAAGGCAGGGTGCTTTCCCTGTGCACCATCGAGGGGAATCTTCCCCGCAAGATCAATGGAACCCTGTTCGAGGGGCTGACCGTCGTCAGGGGGCGTCACTTCTTCTGCAATGTCATCTTCCCGCACCTCGGAAACGAAAGCCGGATGCGGGAGGGTCTCAAGCCTCTTGTGGACCGTTATGCGGCACTCGGATCCGATGAGATCATCTTCCTGCACGATGACTGCTATGCCCTGATGGCGGGGATTGCGCCGCAATACGGTGTTGAGCTTCCCTTCAAGCCTATCCACATCTTCGAGTTCCTGAGGGACCGGCTGGTGGAAAAGAAAGAATCGATCCGGCCCCTCAACCTGGCGGTCGCCTACCAGAGGCCCTGCGCGTCGAGGCTCACGCCCTGGAAAGAGCCGCTTCTGGACGAAATTTTCCGGCTGGTCGGCGTGACGAGGGTGAGGCGGACCTACGACCGGGACAAGGCCCTGTGCTGCGGTCAGGATCTGAAAGGCCTCGTGAAAAGGGGGGAGAAGTTCCCCGCCTACCAGGACGAGAATATCCGTGACGCGAAGGCCGGCGGGGCCCGGGCCATGGTCTTTCTCTGCCCCCTGTGCCTGGACGCCCTCGGCGGGAAGTGCAGGGATGCGGGTTTGTCCACGTTCATGATTGTCGATCTCTGCCGCGAGGCGCTGGGTGAGGAATGAAAGCCATCTATCTCGATCACTGCGCCACGACGCCGCTTCGGCCGGAGGTGTGGGAGGCGATGCTCCCTTTATTCCGGGACCGTTTCGGAAACCCTTCGAGCGTCCATGCCTACGGTAAAGCGGCAAGGGAGACCGTGGAGGATGCGAGGTCGAAAGTCGCATCCCTCATCGGCGCGAAATCCGCTGAGATCGTCTTCACAGGCGGCGGAACGGAGTCGGACAACCTGGCCATCCGGGGTGCGGCCGACGCCCGGAAGGGGCAAGGCCGGCACATCATCACCTCCGCCGTCGAGCACCTGGCCGTCCTGGAAACCTGCAGGGACCTGGAGCGCTCCGGTTTCATGGTGACGTACCTTCCCGTTGACGGCGAGGGCAGGGTCGATCCCGCGGCCGTGAAGGGTTCGATCACCGACGAGACCATTCTCGTCAGCATCATGCACGCAAACAACGAGATCGGGACCATCGAGCCGATCGAAGCCATCGGGAGAATGACAAGGGAGAGAGGGATCCTTCTTCACACCGATGCCGTTCAGTCCGTCGGAAAGATCCCCGTGGACGTCCGTTCCCTCCAGGCGGACCTGCTTTCGCTCTCGGGCCATAAAATCAACGGCCCCAAGGGGGTTGGCGCCCTCTATGTCCGGGAGGGTGTGGAGATTTCGCCGGTCCTGACGGGGGGACACCAGGAAAAGGGCAGGCGCGGCGGTACGGAGAATGTCCCTGCCGTTGCGGGGCTCGGCAGGGCCTGCGAGCTGGCGGGGGGTGATCTGAAGTCGAGGACGAAGGAGCTGAAAAGGCTCCGCGATCTTCTGCAGGCGAAGCTTGCGGATCGATTCCCCGGCCTCCGGGTAAACGGTCATGAGAAATGCCGGCTTCCCCATGTCCTGAGCGTGTCCTTCCGCGGGCTTCCCGCTGAAGAGATCGTGCAGGCGCTTGATCGGGAGGGTGTGGCCGTTTCGGCGGGTTCGGCCTGCACCTCGGGCCGGCGCGAGATCTCTCACGTCATCGCGGCGATCGGCGTGCCGCCTGAAGAGGCCCCTGGAACGGTGAGGCTCAGTGTAGGCTGGGGAAGCAGTCCCGCCGATATCCGGGAGGCGGCTGATCTTCTCGCATCGGCTGTGGGGAAGATCAAGGCCCTGCAGGAACTGGAGGCTTCCGTCGGGGGCAGAAAGTGTTGTTGAGCGCTCCCGGTGTCGGGATAGAAGGCGCGGTTCGCGGAGACTCCGATCTTCGAAGCCGCTCAAGGAGGAGGTTACCATGAAGACAAAGATCACGGAGCTTTTCGGCATTCGGTACCCCGTCATTCTCTCCGGCATGAGCTGGATCAGCGTGCCCGGGATGGTGGCGGCCGTCTCCAACGCGGGGGGGCTGGGGATCCTGGCGACGGGGCCTCTGAGTGTGGAGGAAACCCGCAAAGCGGTCCGGGAGATCAGGCAACTCACGGACAAACCTTTCGGTGCCAACTGCGCACTCATGTTTCCGGGGGCGGCGGAAAACACGAAGGTTCTCCTGGAGGAGAAGGTCCCCGTTATCAATTTCGCTCTCGGCAAGGGTGACTGGATCGTCAGGAAGGCCCATGAATACGGCGGGAAGGTCGTTGCCACCGTTGTGAACGCCCGTCACGCCAGGCGGGCCCAGGATTACGGCTGTGACGCCGTGATTGCGACGGGAAACGAGGCCGCCGCTCATGGGGAGGCGCTCACGACGATGGTTTTGATCCCCAGCCTGAAGGATGCCCTGAAGATTCCCGTCATCGCCGCGGGCGGCGTTGTCGACGGGCGGGGGCTGGCGGCGGCCTTGGCCCTGGGGGCCGAGGGTGTCGCGATGGGGACGCGTTTCATGACCACGAAGGAAAGCCCCCTCCATGAAACCTACAAGAAGCTCTCCATTGAAAAAGACGTGACCGACACTCTTTATTCCAAGCGGTTTGACGGGATCTGGTGCCGGGTGATGAAGACCGACGCTGCGGAGCGGGCGATCAAACGGGGGCTCAACATCCCGGCGTCGTTTGTCAACTCGAAGGACATCGCGCGGCAGCTGAACCTGCCTTACTTCAAGGTGCTCGCGGGTGTGCTGGCGTCGGGCTTCAAGAACGCGATCCAGATGGCTTATCTGGCCAATGCCTTCCGGATGATCCGCCTGGCGACGGAAGAGGGGGACCTGCAAACGGGGGTTCTTCCCGTCGGACAGGCCACCGGCTTGATCCACGACGTACCGACGGTGAAGGAAGTAGTCGAGCGCATCGTCGCCGAAGCGAAACAGGTCCAGCAGGATCTGGCGCAGAAACTGGCCTGACGGCGAACGGCACAAGTCCCGTCGTGAAAAATCCCCGGCCGGTGCGGCTCCGTCCGGGGATTTTTCATGGATCTGATCTGCCGGTCTGCGGCACGGGACCTTACTTTTTGAGTTTGGTGAGCTTCGACCCCTTGAGGGACGCGTCGGCGATCAGTCCTTTCACGCCGAAGACGAATCCCACGATGGGGTCTTGGATCGTTTCCGTGCTGAGCGTGCGGCCGGCGCCGACATCAATGACGGCGATGTTTCCGTCCACGCCCGCCTCCCAGTTTTCGCTGTTGCGGAATTTGTTGAGGGCGTCATCGGTCATGAAGGCGATGATAATGTCCTTCTGCTGGCCGCCGAAGGTCAGGCCGAGAGAGGCCGATACGATGTTGTAGTAGGCAACGGACTTTCCGCCGACCCGGAGCGCGCCTTCGCCGTACTCGCCGCCGACGATAAAGCCGCCCTTGATGACTTTCGGAAGGATGAGCAGGGCCTTCGCGCTCCTGGCGAATTCCTGTGCTCCTTTCACCTCCTTGTAGAAGCGCTCGAGCGCTACGTCCACGCTGACATCGATTTCCCTCGCTGTGGCCGCCAGGGCGATCGTGTTTGATGTGAGGAGCAAAACGAACAGGACGCCCGTGACCCATGCCGCATGCGACAGAAACCGCTGGTTGAAACATCTTTTCATGCTGCTGACCTCCTGGGATTGATTTGAACGATATTCGGCGGGACCCGAAAACAGGGCCTGTGAAAAAGCCCCCATCCAAACTTACATGAAATATACCAGCACCCCTGCCGTTTGTCACGGAAAAGAACTGGGGTCAGGCTTGAATAATTGAATATTTATTTTCGGTTGTTTTCGTGCTAGACGTAAAACCATGGCCAGAAAACCAAGAGTGCATTTTCCAGGTGCTTTGTATCACGTGATTGCGAGAGGGAACAGGGGACAGGAAATCTTTCGTGATGACCAAGACCACGATCTTTATCTGAGATATATCAGAGAATACAAAGAACGTTTTCACTTTTGCCTCCACGCGTACGTGTTGATGGTCAATCATGTCCACCTGCTCATTGAGGTCGGTGAAGTACCCTTGTCCCGCATCATGCAGGTGCTTCAATTCCGATATACAAGACGATACAATTGGAAATACGCCTTGGAGGGTCATCTCTTTCAGGGCAGGTATAAAGCAATCCTCTGTGACAAAGACAGTTACCTCCTGCAGCTGTCGGCGTATATTCATTTGAATCCTGTTCGTGCCGGCATTGTGAAAGATCCGTCTGAATACCCCTGGAGCAGCTATCGGTCTTATATCACGCGGGACCGATTCAGTCTGGCAGACCGGAGTTTTGTTCTGAGTCTGTTTGCGGGGGGGAGAACGTCCGTTCAGAGAGCTTATGAGCTTTTTGTGAGAGATCATCTCCAGGAGGGTCACAGGGGCGATCTTTACCGTACCGTGGATCAGCGTTTTCTGGGGGATCACGAATTTGTCAAAAGTGATCGCGGCGTGCCGGAAAAAAGAGATGCGAACAGTCATAAAATAAGTCTGGAATACCTGGCGTCAGTTGTAAGTGAGGTTTTAGCGTTGGACCGTCTTACGCTGTACGGTGCCACCCGCAACAGAAAGGGAGCCCTGGGACGCGCCGTCGTCGGGTACCTTGGAAGGACACTGTGCGGGTATGAGAACAAGGCGGTCGCGGCTCACTTCAACATGGATCCTTCCGCGCTGAGCCATGGCATCAGAAAGGTTGAGCAGCGCATCCGGGAAAACGTATCATTCGCGAAAAGAATCAAAAGGGTGGAAGAGAAGCTCCAATCTGATCAATATTCAATTATTCAAGCCTGACCCCAGAGGAGGTTTTATGAAGTCGTATCGGAAGGAACTGTGGTTCAACACGCCGGGGCGCCGGGCCTTTATCAACATCACCGCCCAGGTGGATGCCTGTCTCAGGGAAAGCGGCGTGCGAGAGGGGCTGGCGCTCGTCAACGCCATGCACATCACGGCCTCCGTTTTCATCAACGACGACGAGTCCGGCCTCCACCAGGATTACGACGAGTGGCTCGAAAAGCTCGCCCCCCATGAACCCGTCTCGCGGTACCGCCACAACCGGACGGGCGAAGACAACGGCGATGCCCACCTGAAGAGGCAGGTCATGGGCAGGGAAGTGGTGGTGGCGGTCACGGGAGGGAAGCTCGACTTCGGCCCCTGGGAGCAGATATTCTACGGCGAGTTCGACGGCAGGAGGCGCAAGCGGGTCCTGGTCAAAATCATCGGCGATTAGGACGATGCCGCTTCCACTTCTTCCCGCCGGGCGTCCTTGACAACAGGTGACGCCGGGGGTAGTATCCGCCATATTTTATGCGGAATTGCGGACCTGAAAAAAACAGGGAACAGGAACGGACACGGAACCTCGCGTCAAGCCGGGTCAGGGAAAGAGAGATTCACCCCGTCAGCTCACGGATTCCCGCCCGGCCTTAACTTTATCTGATGCGGATCGGGATCGTTCATACGGCAGGCTCCCCCTGCCGGTGCGCCGAGGCCGTTGCCGATGGTCTCCGGGCGCTCGGCCATGAAGCGCTGTTCGCGGACTCCGAGGAGATTGGGGCAAGGGCCTTCGAACTGGCCTCGACGACGGACCTCGTCATCGACCACACGGACACCTTCAGGGGCAGGGGGCTTTATCGTTCTCTGACGCGCCTGCTCCTCGAGGCGCAGGGCGCAAGAGTGGTCGGCTCGGGGTCGCTGGCCCTGGCGCTTGCCGACAACAAGGCGGCGACGAAAGCAAGGCTGGCCGAAGCCGGCATTCCCACGCCGCCGGGGGTCGTGATCAGCGGGAAGGACGATGAACTTCCTCCATGGCTCACGTTCCCCTGCGTGCTCAAGCCCGCAAGCGAGCACATGAGCCGCGGTCTTCATCTTGCCCGGACGGGGGAAGAAGCCCGTGAAATGCTTGCGGGCATACTCGAGAGATTCGGACGGCCCGTCGTGGTGGAGACATTCATCCCGGGGCGCGAGATTGCCCTGTCGGTTCTCGAGGGTCCCGACGGGCCTGAGGTCCTTCCGCCCCTCGAGTGGCTTATCGGCGGGCGGGGGATATTCACCCAGGCTTACAAGCTGACGGAACCCGGCCCGAAGAGAGACGACGCCGTTCGTGCGGATCTTTCCGCAAGTCGGCTCACCGAACTCCGGAGCCTTGCCGGCCGTGCATTTCAGACCCTCGGCCTCCGGGACTATGCCCGTTTCGACGTCCGGCTTTCGCCGGGGGGGTCCGTCTTTTTTCTCGAGGCGAACGCCACGCCGAGCCTCGAGCCCGTCGAGGCCCTGGCCCTCTCGGCAGGCTGGGCGGGCCTCAGTTACGCCGCGCTGGTGGAGCGGATGCTCTCGTCGGCCCTCCGGCGTTACGGCGCGATGCCCGTCCGTGAAGTCCGGGAGGTCCGCGTCGATCTTCCCGGCGGCGCACTGCTTCTGGAAATCCCGCCGGGCGTCCATCCGCCTCCGGCCTCGAGCGTTTTTCTGGCCGGGCTTCTCGATGTCGGCGAGAAGGAGAGCGTTCTCGAACTGGGCTGCGGTTCGGGAATGCTCTCGATCGCGGCGGCGAAACTCGGTGCCGGGCGTGTTGTCGCCACCGACGTCGATCCCGGGGCCCTTGCGGCGACCCTTCGGAACGCGCGGAAAAACGGCGTGAGCCGCATTGTCGAAGTCCGCCCGGGGTCCTGGTACGAACCCCTCAAAGACGGGGAGCGGTTCGACGTGATCATCGCGACACCGCCCCAGACCCCCGGCCCCGTTCCCTTCGGCCCGCGCTACGGAGGCGCCGACGGGACGAAGCATCTCATGGACGTCCTTCAGGGCGCACAGGCGTTCCTGGCGCCGAAGCGGGGGCGGCTGTGGCTGCTGGCCATCACGCTTGCAAACCCGCCCCTTCTCTGGCGGGCTCTGCGGGAAAGGTTCCGGGAGGTCATCCTGGTCGGGGAGACGGAGCGTTTTTTTGAAGCCGCCGAGTACGAGGCCATCGAGAAAGGGCTCTTTGATTATCTGCTCGGACTCCGTTCCGAAAAGCGATCCGAGTTCGCCGACGCGGGCGGCGGGAAATTCGTCTTTCGGAACCAGGTGATCCGGGCCTCGGGGGTCAGGGTATGATGAGGAGTCTCGTTGTCAACGCGGACGACCTCGGCGCCGACGAGGCGAGGAACGAAGGCATTTTCGAGGCGATCGAAGCCGGGGTGGTGACAAGTGCGAGCGTACTGGCCAACGGGCCGGCCCTGGGGGATGCCCTTTCGCGTATCCGGGCCCTGAAAAAAAAGGACGTCTCCTTTGGGTTTCACTTGAACCTGTCCCAGGGGACGCCTCTCGGTGAAGGCCACCGGCTGATCGTCGGGCCGGACGGTTGTTTCCCGGGCAAGACGGCCGCCCGCGAGCTTCTGCTGCAGCAGGGAAACGGAGACCTCGAGGAGGAAGCGGCCCGCGAGATGGAGGCCCAGTTCCTGCGGCTTCGAAAGGCCGGTCTCGACATTCGCCACATGGACGGCCACCAGCACGTCCACATATTTCCGGCGGTTGCCCCGGCGACCCTGCGCCTGGCGGAACGTCACGGCATTCGCTGGGTGAGGCTGCCCGAAGAACCGCCGCCTTCATCCGCCGGGCGTCTTCGGCGGGAAGAGGCGGCTCTTCGCGAGGAGGCGGAGATGTTCAGCGGACTTGCGTCCAGAGCCCGCGTGCATTTCGGCGAATCTCGTGTTATGAGAACGGATGCCTTCAGGGGCCTGTATCTGAAGGGGAGACTTTCGGTGGAGCTCCTGGAGGACGTTCTGAAGAACCTGCCCGGCGGTCTGACGGAACTCATGGTCCATCCCGGCAGAGCCGCCGTCGATGCGGGAGGCCCCTTTTCCTATTTTTCGACGGCCGATCGATGGGCCGAGTTGAAGGCCCTGATGGATACGCGTTTCAGGGATGCGCTGGTGCGACAGGGGGTCCGCCTCGTTTCCTTTCCGGATGCCTGAAAAGAGACGGTTCATGAGAGTTCTCATCCTGACGCCCACCGCCCTTCCGAGCCTGACGGGCAACGCGATCACCGCGGAGCGGTGGCGCCGTTCGCTCGTCTCGAAGGGGATCTCCGTGAAGGTCCTTCCCGTCGACGAGACGCCCCTGCCGGTGCTGATCGACGAGGTGGACCGCTTCAGGCCCGATCTCATTCACGGGCACCACGCCTTTCGCTCCGGCAGGTTTCTTCTTGACCCGGAGGTGCGCGGGCAACAGGGGAACATTCCTTTCGTCGTCTCGCCGGCGGGGACGGACATCAACGGAGGCCTGGAAGATCAGGAGAAGCGGGAGATCGTTTTCGGGATCTGTCGCCTTTCCCGGGCGGTCATCGCCCAGGGGCGGGGAACGGTGGAGAGGATGAGAACGCTTCTGCCGGAACTCGACGGCAGACTGATTCCTGTTCCGAAATCCTTCATGTGGTTTGGGGACGGCCCCTGCGATTTGCGGACGGCCTGCGGCTGGACGCGGGACGATTTCGTTTTCTTCATGCCCGCCGGGATACGCCCCGTAAAAGGGAACCTCGAGTGCCTCGGTGCCGTCGAGAAACTCCACGCCCTGAGGCCGCAGACGAGAGTGGTGTTCGCGGGACCGGTGCTCGACCGGGAGTACGCCGTCCGTTTCGAGAAGGAGATCGGAAGGCTCCGGGCGATTGCGCGCTGGATACCGGGAATCCCGCCCGAGGCCATGCGCTCCGCCTACGGTGCGGCCGATGTCGTCTTGAATGCCTCCCGCGCCGAAGGGCTTTCCAACGTTCTGCTCGAGGCCATCGCCTGCGGGAAGCCGGTTCTCGCCTCGGATGTCCCGGGGAACCGCTGGGCGGTCCTCGGCAAAAACGGCGGGCCCTGCGGCTGCCTCTTCGAACCGGGCAACACCGGTGATTTCGTGAGTCAGGCCGTGAGGATCATCGACGACAGGTCGTTGCGGGAAACGATGGCGCGGACGGGACTGGCAAGAGCCGGCCGGTGGCCGGATCCCGGAACGGAGGCGGAATGCCTGCTCACGATCTACAGAAAGGCTTTGGCCCTTTCATGACACTGTCTTTGCCGATCACCCGCACGTCGTGGTGCGGTTCTTGAGGAGGGGAAAGGATGAAGGAGCTGTTTTACCCCGAAAGCGTCCTCGTGGTGGGTGTTTCTCCCGCGAAGACGAATCTCGGAAGGAACATCGTTTACAACCTGGAGAAGTTCGGTTTCCGCGGACCGGTTTATGCCGTCGGCCGTGAAGGGGGGGCATTGAACGGCCGGAAGATCTATGAGCGGATCGAGGACATAGAGGGTTCACCGGAGGTCGCCGTTTTTCTGATCCCGGCCCGTTATGTCCCCGAGGCCCTCGACGTCTGCGGGCGGAAAGGCGTGCGATACGGCGTGATCCAGTCCGGGGGGTTCAGCGAATTCGCCGATGAGAATCGCGACCTCGAACGGGAAGTCCTCGAAATCGCCCGGCGCTGGAATATCCGTTTTGTCGGCCCCAACTGCATCAGCATTCTCAATCTTGAAAACGGGCTTGCCCTGCCTTTTGTCCCTCTGCAGCCGGACGGCATGAGACGGGGGCCTCTCTCCATCGCCGCGCAGAGCGGCGGCATCGTCGTCGAGGCCCTGCGGCTCCTCGCCCTCGAGAACATCGGTTTCAACAAGCTCATCAGCATGGGGAACAAGCTCGATCTCAACGAGAACGATTACCTGGAGTACCTGATCTCCGACCCGGCGACGAAGGTCATCGGGCTCTACCTGGAAAACGTCACCGACGGCAGAAGGCTCATGGACCTGGCGGCCCGAACGGACAAGCCCGTCGTCGTCCTGAAGGCCAACACAAGCCCCATCAGCCATCATGCGGCGAAGTTTCACACGGCCGCCCTGGCCGGCGACGACGAGGTGGCGGAAGCGGCGTTCAGGCAGGCAGGCCTTCACCGCGTGGGCAACATCTACGAGATGATGGATGCCTTCAAGGCCTTTTCCCTCCCGCCGATGAGGGGTCCCCGTCTTGCCGTTCTGTCCCGGTCGGGCGGGGTGGCCGTGCTGACCGCCGATGCCGCCCACCGCTACGGGCTGGAACTGGCCCGCTTTTCGGACGGTTTTTTCGATGTGGCGAGAAAGAAACTGCGCGCCGGTGTCATCCGGATGGCCAACCCTCTCGACATGGGCGATATCTTCGACATCGATTTCTATCATGTCATCGTCGAGGAGGCCCTGAAAGAAAAGGAGGTCGACGCCGTCATTCTCAGCCATTCCTATGTCTCCCCCGGGGAGATCGAACCGACGAAGAAACTGTTCCGGTCGGTTGGAGAGCTTTCCCTGCGGCATGGAAAACCCATCGTGATCGTCTCCAACGGCGAAAAGGACCAGTGGGATGCGATCAAGCAGTTCAGCGGGTTTCCCCTGTTCGTCGATCCCTCCTTTGCCCTGAGGGCGCTGTCTCGCTGCCTGCGGCATCACCGTTTCCAGTCGGCGAAGGCTTCGCGGGACACCCTGAGGAAGGATTCCGGCCGGAGGAAGGCGCGGCCCCTCTCCGGTTCGCGGCTCATGGAGGCCTCTGGGGTCTTCCGGCTCCTCTCGGAGCATCAGGTCCCCATTGCACCATGGACGACCGTGAAAACCCTCGACGAGGGCCTGAAGGCGGCCGACCGGATCGGATATCCCGTCGTGCTCAAGGTCTCCTCCCCGGCCATTCTGCACAAAACGGAGGCAAAGGCGCTGCGTCTGAACATCAAAGACGGGCGGGAATTCGGGGAGGCCTTCCGGGACATGAACGGGGATGAGTTCCTGATCCAGAAAATGGTTCCACCGGGGACGGAAGTCATCATCGGGGGAAAAAGGGATCGGGAGTTCGGCCCCGTGGTCCTCTTCGGCCTCGGCGGGGTCTTCGTCGAGGTGCTCCGGGACGCGGCCATGCGCGTTGTTCCCATCGGGGAGGTTGAGGCCCGCGAGATGGTCGACGAAATCAGGGGCGCCCCCGTTCTCAAGGGGACCCGGGGGAAAACCCCCTCCGACATCGATGCCCTTGTCCAATGTCTCTGCCGGGTCTCGAAGCTTCTTGCCGATCACCCGGAGATCGTCAACATCGACATGAACCCCCTTATCGTCTATGAAAAAGGCCGGGGTTGTGTGGCCGTGGACGCGAAGATCGAGGCGGCTTTCGAATCGTAGCGGAGAGACCGGCGGTTGGAGGCGGGGTCACCCATGCAGGGGAAAAACAGAAAAATCCTTTGTTTTTCATTTCTTCTGTGCATCTTTCTTGCAAGCTGTGCACCGTCGGGGGGGCCTCGGCAGGCCGGTCCCGAAGATACACTGCGCGGTTATCTCGATGCCGTCCTCGCGGGCCGGTTTGAGGACGCCTATTCATGCCTTTCGGAGAAAGACCGGGCGGCCCGGAGTCTCGCCGATTACCTGGCCGAACGATCGGACGAGAGGTCTTTCCTGGCGCAATTTGTGGCCGGCAGGGCTTCCTACAGTATCCGGGAGGTCGTTGTCACGGACGATCGGGCCCGCTGCGAGACGGACGTCACGATCCCCGATTTCGAAAAGATACACAGGGAGGCAGTCGGTGAATCCGTGACAGGGGGATTCACCGAGAGCAATTTGGGAAACCTCTCGCTCATCCGGCGAAGGATCGGCCGCGTCGAAACGAAGTACAGGCGGGAGGGCCTGCCCATGAAAACGGTTGTCGAAACATTCCGGCTCGTCAGGGAGAAAGACGGCTGGCGTGTATGGCTTGGGTCCTGAATCAAGTGCGGGCGGGAGTTGCGGGGGGCGTCCGATCGAGGGACATCCCGTAAACCCTTTCATCGACGCTGCAGTTCCGGAGGGACGCGTATCGAAACCGTTTTCTACAGAGAGATTGCCCTTTTCCTGGCCGGGGTGGCGCTTTTTCTCTTCGGCATGCTCCGGCTGAGCGAGGAGGTTCAGCGCTATTTCAGCGGCACCCGCGTGAGGGGTTATTTCAAGTTCGCCGTTGAAAGGCCGATCTTCGGGCTTCTCACCGGGGTCGCGGCCACCATTCTTTTCCAGAGCAGCACGGCCACGTCGGTTCTCGTCGTCGGCATGGTCAGCGCCGGCCTGATGAGCTTTTACCGGTCGCTCGGCATTATTCTCGGTGCCGACATCGGCACGACACTCACCGTCCAGCTCGTCGTCTGGAAGATCACGGACATCTCCCCGCTTTTTGTCATCATCGGAGGAATGTTCTGGTATTCCGCAAAGGGGAAATGGAAGGCTGTTGGTGAGGGTATTTTTTATTTCGGCCTCATCTTCTTCGGGCTGAACATCGTCTCCGATGCTGCGGCCCCCCTCGGCGATAACCCGGCAGTTGTCGAGCTCTTCCGGCAGAGCCGGAATCCCGTTCTGGGAATCCTGGCCGGCCTTGTCTTCGCTTCCGTCGTCTGTTCGTCGGCCATTCCGATCAGCATTCTGGTCATCCTGGCACAGCATAACCTCATGACACTCGAGAACGCCCTTCCGATCGTATTCGGTGCGAATGTCGGCGCAGCTGTCACCGCGCTGGTTGCAAGCCTTGCAGCGAATGTCAACGGGAAAAGGAGCGCCCTCTCGCATTTTCTCTTCAAATTTTTCGGTACGGTGATCTGCCTCGCGGTTTTCCCTTTTTTCATCGCGGGGATTGAAAACCTGTCATCGGCCGTGGCGCAGCAGATCGCCCTCGGCCATGTTCTGTTCAATGTCGTCATCGTGGTTGTTTTTATTTTTTTCCTGCGCCCCTTCTCCTATCTCGTCGAACGCATCGTTCCCGGAGCGGCGGAGCAACTCCCCATCTGGCCGGAATTTCTCGATGAACGGTACCTGGGAGAGCCCGAAAAGGCCGTCGAGTGCGTGAGGAAGGAGATGCACAGGGACCTCGTCATCGTGGCGAACATGTACGAACGGGGGATCGGGCTTTTGAAAGAGTACCGGGAGGGGGCGAGAAAGGACATCGTCTACATCGAGTTCGTCGTCAACAACCTGAGGCGGGAGGTGTCGGATTATCTCTGCAAGATGTCTGAAAACGACCTCTCCCCCGGTCTGGCCCGGCGGTTTTTCGATTACTCCGGCATGGCCGACGACATCGAACGGTGCGCCAATCACGTCATGGTGATCGCCGACCTGGCCCGACAGAAACACCGCAGCCATGCCGAGTTCACCCGCTGGGCCTTCGCGGATCTCGATGAAATCTGCGAACTCGTGAGGGCAAATCTCAAGGACGCCGTCTCCCTGATGACGGATCACGATCCGCAAAAAGTCGCGAAGATCCTCGAGCGGGAGGACCGCGTCGATATCCTCGTCAAGGAAGCGCGGAACCGGCACCTCGAACGGTTCCACAAGGGGATCTGTCAGACCGAGGCCGGCCCGATCTTCGTGGAGATCCTGATCCACGTCGAGCGGATCTGCGACCACTGCGTGAACATCGCCGAATACCTGCAGGACATGCATCAATAGCCCGAAGGGCCGCCATTAATTTTGAGTTTTGAATTTTGAGTTTTGAGTTCATGCAGTTTACATAGTCGGACTGACCGCTGACCATTATCCAATCGTCGTTCTTTCCTAAGATTTTCCTTCAACTTAAAATTCATAATTGGCCGCCTTGACGGCGCCCCGGGGCTGCCGCCAGTTTTGAGTTATGAATGATGAGTTATGAATTGGGGAATGAAATTGTTCATTCATAACTCAGAATTTGACCACATCGTTCAGTTTACACTATCGCCCACCGTTCTAAATTACCTCGTGTTTTTAACAATTCAAAATTCAAAATTGTCGCTTTTCACCGACCAGACAATTTCCTTGACAACGATTCCGGCCGCCTTCTATAGATAAGACACTCCGTTGATTTTGATACGGATGGACGGTGACAGCGATCGGCGAACCGGCCTCACCTCCTTCGTCAGTCCGCGCATGCCGCCGGACTGCCGGAAAGGGCCACAGCCTTGAAGACTCAGGAGAAGAAACCGAAAAGAAAAACGGCCGTGACCGGGACGGTTCGGAAGGCCAGACCCGTCCGAACATCGAAAAGCCTTTCCGTGAAAAAAACATCGGTGCCGGTTCGCAGGCGGGGGACAGGTGCCCGCCTGAACGGCAAGGGTCTCTATGAGGGCCTTTTCAAAGACACCCGTGCCGTCATGCTCCTCATCGATCCGGACGACGGCAGGATCGTCGATGCCAACCCCGCGGCCTGCTCTTTCTACGGGTACGCCAGGGCGGGGATCCTCACGAAGAAAATCACGGACATCAACACCCTCCCCCCGAAGCGGGTTTTCAGGGAGATGGACCACGCGAAAAACGGGCGGCGAAGCAACTTCACCTTCCGTCACCGCCTGTCTTCCGGCGAAGTCCGTGACGTGGAGGTCTACAGCGGCCCCGTCACGGTCGGCGGGCGCAAGCTCCTGTACTCCATCATTCATGACGTCACGCTGCGCTTGCGGACGGAGGAGGCGCTGCAGGAAAGCGAGGAGAAGTTCAGGGTCCTCGCCGACCATGCCCCCGTCGGCATCATCATACACGAGGGAGGGATTCTCCGGTACGTCGGCCGCGAGGCCGTAAGGCTTCTGGGTTACACCGACCCGGGGGCAGCGGTCGGACGTTCGATCCTCGATTTCATCGCCGAAGACAGCCGCTCCCGGATCGCCGATTTCACCCGGCGCCGCATCGCCGGGGAGCCGGTGCCCGTGCAGTACGAGGCCCGCCTGAACAGGCGGGACGGTTCCGTGATCGACGTGCTCGTGTTCGCCATGCTCATCGAATACGGCGGGAAGAAGGCCACCCTGGCGGCCTTCGTGGACATCACGGAGCGCAAGCGGATGGATGAGGCCCTGCTTCAGAGCGAGCGGAGGCTGCAGAGTCTCTTCCGCGCGGCGCCCATCGGAATCGGGCTCGTGCACAACCGTGTTCTGGGGTGGACGAATGAGGATCTTCACCAGATGACCGGTTACGGACCGGAGGAACTCTCGGGACGAAGCGCCAGGGTCCTCTACCCGGACGACGCCGAGTTCGAGCGGGTGGGGCTCGTGAAGTATGCCCAGATCCGGAAGCGCGGGATGGGTTCCATCGAGACGCAATGGCGGCGGAAGGACGGAACCATCGTCGATATTTACCTGAGCTCCGCCATGGTGGACCCGGGGGACCCGTCGGCCGGCGTGGTTTTCACGGCCCTGGACATTACGGCCCGTAAACAGGCGGAAGAGGTTATCCGGAGGGCGCAGGCGGAACTGGAGAGACGTGTCGAGGAGCGGACGAATGAACTCCTGCTCAAGAATGTCCAGCTGGAGCGGGAGATCAAAGAGCGGAAAAAAGCGGAGGAGACCCTCCGGCAGATGACGGAGCAGCTCTCCATGCTTCTTGCCTCTCTGCCCATCGTGCCCTATTCCTGCGAGAGCTGCGGCATCTCCAGGATCACCTATGTGGGGGGGACCATTCGGCATATCACCGGGTATTCCCCCGATCCATTCACGGAAGACCCTTCCTTTTATCTCGATCATCTGCATCCCGAAGATCGGAAACGGATCCTGGATGATTTCGATCGGGATCGTGAGAAGGGCAGGGGCAGATACGAGTACCGGTTCCGCGCGGCCGACGGGACCTACCGCTGGTTTGCCGACACCTGGCAGTGCATCGAGGGCGCCGGCGGCTCCGGTGACTACATCGCCGGCGTGTGGCAGGACATCACGGAGGAAAAAAAGCTCCGTCAGGAGGCGGAGGTCCGGTTGCAGCAGGTGATACAGAGCAACAAGATGGCGGCCCTCGGGGAGGTCATGGCCGGTGTGGTTCACGAGATCAACAACCCCAACAGCTTCATCGCCTACAACGTGCCTCTCCTTGAGAAAATCTGGACACTGTGCGAACCCGTCCTCGCCCAGCATGCCTCCGAACACCCCGCCTGGGGAGGGCAGGGCGTACTTTTCGATGAGATCCGGCTGGATATGAAGGAGATCATCGAGGCCTTCCGGATCGGCTCGGACCGGATCAACAAGGTTGTTTCGAACCTGAAGGATTTCTCCAGAGCGGACGAGGGAGCCGAAATGAGATCCTTGAGCGTGAACGACGTGATCCGCAGGACGCTCATGATCGTGGGCGGGCAGGTCCGCCGGACCGTCTCGAAGATCGACCTCCGCCTCTCCGATGACCTCCCCCCCATTCCGGGACATTTTCAGAAGCTGGAGCAGGTCTTCGCCAACCTCCTGATCAACGCCCATCAGGCCGTGAAACCCGGGGGGGACGGCGTCATCGTCGTGACCACCCGTTTTCTCGAGCGACTGAAAAGTATCGTGGTCACGATCGAGGACAACGGCCAGGGGATCGAGCCGCAGGCCGTCGGCCGTCTTTTCGACCCCTTTTTCACGACCCGGAGGGAAGCGGGGGGCACGGGGCTGGGACTTTCCGTTTCGTACGGCCTGGTTCAGGAACACGGCGGCGTCATCGGAGTTCTTTCCCGGACCGGCGTGGGAAGCCGTTTCACGGTCTTTTTGCCGCTGGACCGTGAGATGCCGCCGGATCTTCGACCTTCCATTCTCTGTCTGAGTGATGATATAGAACTTCAGGAAGAACTGCGGGCGAACCTGACCGGCGTGGATTTCTCCCTGTGCGGGTCGAAGGCCTCCGTGGCGGAGATCATCGCCTGCCTCGATGAGCGCCCCGAGGTGGATACGGTCATCTGTGACAGGAATGCTTTCCCCGATGTCGCGGCCGAAATCAGGCAACGGTTCCCTCTGCTGACCGTGATCGGCCGGGGCGGGGAACGGGGCGACGCTTCCGGTGATTCCCTGGGCAAGCCTTTCGAACTCAAGGCGTTGATGGACATCATGGATCAGGCGGGCAGGCAACGGTTATGAACATCCTTGTCGTGGATGACGAGGAGGTCTATCTGACCTCGATGAAGCGGCTCCTGCGCTGGCACGGCATGAGGAATGTCGAAACCTGCGCGAACGGGCAGGAGGCGATCCGGAGGATCAAGGAAAAAGACTACGACATCGTCCTGCTCGATCTCCTGATGCCGGGTGTGGACGGGATGAAGGTCCTGGAGGAGACGAAACCGTTCAAGCCCCACACGGAGTTCATCATCGTCACGGCCGTGGACGTCATTGCCAACGCCGTTCAGTCCGTCCGGATGGGAGCCTACGATTACCTGATCAAGCCCGTGGACAACGAGCACCTGATCCTGTCCATCGAGCGGGCCTACGAAAGGCGGGGACTCATCGCGGGGCTGAACCTCGCCCGCTATGAGAGGGACAGGGAGGTCCCCGGTGCCTTTGGGGATATCATCACCCAGTGTCCGCGCATGAAGGCCCTGCTGTCCTACGCCCAGATCATGGCCCGCAGCGGCAACCCCATCCTGGTGACGGGGGAGTCGGGGACCGGCAAGGAGCTCCTGGCCCGCGGCATTCACAGGGCGGGTCCTTCGCCGGAGGGGCCGTTCGTGCCTGTCAACATATCGTCTATCCCCGAGACGCTCTTCGAGAGCCAGTTTTTCGGTCACATCAAGGGAGCCTTCACCGGCGCCACGCGGGATTACCAGGGGTACTTCGAACAGGCAAACGGCGGCACACTCTTTCTCGACGAGATCGGCGAGTTTCCGCACCAGTTGCAGGCCAAGCTGCTGCGCGTGCTCGAGGAGAAAACCTTCAGCCGCATCGGTGAGACCAGGCCCATACGCGTCGACGTCCGGATCGTCTCGGCAACCAACATGGATCTGGACAAGGCCTGCCAGGAGGGGCGATTCAGGCTCGATCTGATTTACCGTGTGAGGTCCGCAGTCATTCACCTGCCTCCCCTTCGTGAGAGGGAGGGGGACATTTCACTGCTTGCCGCCCATTTTCTCAAGCAGGCCGGCGCCCGTTTCAGCAAGGACGTGCGGGGGTTCAGCCCCGAGGCGATGGACATTCTCCTGCGGAAGGACTATCCCGGAAACATCCGTCAGCTCTCGCAGATGATCGAAAACGCCGTCCTTCTGGCCGACTCGACGATGATCACGCCGCAGCAGCTCGGGGAAGAGGTGCCTCCGCCCCCTCTCGCGGCGCGCAGTCTCGTGAGCCTGAAAGAAAACTACGAGATGCATGTGGTGTACGTCTTCAATCATTTCAAGGGAGACCGGAAACAGACGGCGCAGGTTCTCGGGGTCACCGTGAGACAACTCCAGCGAAAGCTCGCGGAAATGAAAAAGAGCGCCCGTTGGAGAGGCCTGATCGGTGACTTTTAAGTCATCTCTTTGTGACATAAAGGTCGCCGCCTTATATATCCTCTCAATTCAATCAGTTACAGCATGCCTGCAATCATGCTTTTCCACGCCGGTTTTGCGGAGAGGCGACATCATGGTGTGCGCCACGGCCTGGACGGTGCGCTTTCGTCAGCAGAATATAATGTTATTTTAAAGACATATATGCTATCCAGTACCCAGATGCCTGTGGCACATCCCTTGCTCAACAAAAGGATGGAAGCATGCCATTTCAGTTATTCTGCGGTTGTTCGGAACGAATGCGATGGGGAGCCGCGAGTGGGATAATCTGAATGAAATGAAGCGGGCGGGGACAACATGGTGCTTACTTCATGGATCCTCGGCATTCTCGGTGAACGGTCCGCGGCGGATGAAGGACGCCGGGACGGAGCGGATGAGGGGAACGCCCTTTTTCGCTATGCCCTGAGCTATGTCTTTGCGGTCGTCATAGCGGCCTGGCGGCTTTACGCCCGCCTCCGGTGGACCATCAGGAAAACATGGATCACCGGGAGCCTGCCGTGGGAACACCGATGGAGCAGCCGTCGTCCCCCCGACGAAAAATCATTCATCGTCGAATTCGATCTTGAAGGCCGCCTGACCCATGTCTCGCCGTCGGCGGCGGGCGGCGTCGACCGCAGACCCGCTGTCGTGCCCGGTGTATTCTTTCATTCTTTTCTTCCCGACAGGGAAGTCCCCAGGGCCATTCAGGCCTTCATCACGGTGATGATGGGAGAACGCATCAGGGATATGAGGCTTGAAATGCTGACGAGGGATGGATTTTCGATACCCGTCTCCGCGCATTTTCTGCCGCTTTTCAGAGACAGGGAGGTCGTCGGTGTCCGCGGCCTTTTCAGGGACCTGAGGCGTGAAGGGAAACCCGAAATGGCCTACGATGCCCTGGCAAAGAGTTCGCTGGCCGGTGTTTACATTACGCAGAACGGAAGACTCAAGCTCGTCAACCCCCACTTCCAGCGATGCACGGGATACACGGAAGAAGATCTCATCAATGCCGACCCGCTCAGCCTGGTTCACCCCGACGACCGGGAGATGGTCAACCGGCGGGCGGTCATGATGCTCAAAGGCGAACGGACGGAGCCTTACGAGTTCAGATTGCTGACCCGGGACGGAAGGATCGAGAGGGTCAGGGAAATCGTGACATCGGTCTGGTACCGGGGACAGCGGGCTGTTCTCGGGAATTACATCAGCGCCGAGACCCGGCCTCGGGAGCCGGACGAACATTCGGGACTGAGCCCCGTTTAAAAGGATCGGGAAGGGGTACTGTTTTCCCGGCCGTCGACAGCAAAGCGGCGAATGTCGCTGATCATCAGAAGGTCCGATCACCGTTTTCCGCGTTTATCCGGTTTTTGTCGGGCGGGACCCCGCCTTTTGGACGGGCCGCGGGTGGTCCCGCGAATACCTTGTCACAGAGGTGAATGAAGCGATGAGGGTACTCATGCTGGGCTGGGAGTTTCCGCCCCATATCAGCGGGGGGCTGGGAACGGCCTGTTTCGGACTGACGAGAGCCCTCGTCAACCGTGACGTGGAGGTCCTTTTTGTCCTGCCTTCTTTTCGGGGGGAACGGCAGGAGAGCCACGTCCGGCTTCTCGCGGCCGACGAAGTCCCGGTGCCGACGGGTTATTTCGAGGGGGGGATCTTTTTCAAGGGTCTCGATGTCCGGCTGGTGGACGCGATGCTCCGGCCCTACATGACGGGCGGGGAGTACGAAAGCCTGTTTCGCCGGTACGCCGAAAAAAAAGAGGACAGGGGGTACCTGGAGTTGACGGGGGAGTACGGCACGGATCTCCTATCCGAAGTGATGAGATACGCCGCCGCGTCCTCGGTTCTCGCGGCAACGGAAACCTTCGATGTCATCCATGCCCACGACTGGATGTCGGTTTTCGCGGCGGTGCAGATCAGGCGGGCGAGCGGAAGACCCATGGTTTTTCACGTGCACTCTCTGGAGTACGACCGGAGCGGCGAGTCGATCGACCGGCAGGTTTACGACATTGAACGGCTGGGGATGGAAGAAGCCGATCACGTCATCTCCGTCAGCGCCTACACGAAGGAGCGAATGACCGCTCGATACGGTATCGACGCCGGCAAGATCACCGTCGTGCACAATGCAGTCTCGAGGGGGGAGGCGGCGGAGCGTTATCACGTGGTGAAACCGGTCGGTGAAAAAACGGTCCTCTTCCTGGGCCGGGTGACCTTTCAGAAGGGACCGGAATATTTTCTGGCGGCGGCGGAGAAACTCATCAAGGCCATCCCCGGCATCCGGTTTGTCATGGCCGGTTCGGGTGATCTTCTTCCCCGCCTGATGGAAAGGGCGGAGACGATGGGCATCTCGGAGCGCTTCCATTTTACCGGATTTCTCCGGGGCGAAGAGGTGGAACGGATGTACGCGGCGAGCGATCTCTACGTGATGCCCAGTGTCTCGGAGCCCTTCGGCATATCACCGCTGGAAGCTCTCCTGTACGATGTCCCGGTGATCATATCGAAGCAGTCCGGCGTCGGCGAGATCCTGCGCCACGCGCTGAAGGTGGATTTCTGGGATGTGGAGGAGCTGGCGAACAAGATTCATGCCGTCCTTGCCTACGGGGGGCTATCGGCCGAACTCCTGGAGCGGTGCCGCGAAGAGATGATCGAAGTGACCTGGGAAAACGCCGCCACACGCACCCTGGAAGTCTACCGAAAGGTCTTGCGATAATTTTGAGTCAGGAATGATGACCGGGGGCGACCCGGTCAAGATTGCAGAGGGCCTTACCCTTGAGCCTCGTGCCCGGCATTTCATGCCATAAACGAAAAGAACAAGATTAACGATAATCATTCATATCTCCCAACTCAAAACCAAAATTGCAGAGCAATTTTATGCCTCTCGTCACTCTGACCTTTACACTGCACCAGCCCCGCCGGCTGAGGCATTACGGCTTTTTCGACATCGGGAAGAACCACGACTACGAGGATGTCGAAAGCGGCCGGCGGAGATTGGCCAAGCTTTCGGAGAAGTGCTACCTGCCCGCGAACGCCCTCATCCTGGGGTTGATCCGGAAGCACCGCCGATCCTTCAAGGTGTCCTACGGGATTTCGGGGCTTTTCCTCGAGCAGATGCGTGGGCCCTACCGGAAGGTGATCGACAGTTTCCGGAGACTTGCCGACACCGGCTGCGTGGAGTTTCTGGGGGGGACCTACCATCACTCCCTTGCCTTCCTGTACTCAAAAAAAGAATTTGAGGAACAGGTGCGGCTCCAGCGCGAGGTGGTCGAGGATCTCTTTGGTGATGCGCCCGTCTCGTTTCATAACGCTGGGCTCATCTACAACGATGATCTCGCCGCGATGGTCGAGAAAATGGGCTTTCGCGCCGTCCTCTCGGAAGGGGCCGACCGGATCCTTGAGGGGAGAAGTCCTCATTTTGTCTACCGGCCCCCGAAATGCAGACGGACAGGGCTCCTTCTCAGGAATAACCGTCTTTCCGATGACATTTCCTTCCGTTTTTCCGACAGGACCTGGTCGGAATATCCGCTGACGGCGGAAAAGTACGCCGCCTGGGTTCACCGGGTGAAAGAGGGAAATGCCGTGGTCAACATCATGGTGGACTACGAGACCCTCGGCGAGCGTCAGTGGGAGGGAACAGGGATCTTCGAATTCATGAAGGTGCTGCCGGGGGAGATCTTGAAGAACCCGGGTTTTCGTTTTTCCACTCCGGGGGAGGCCGTGAAGGAGTTGAAACCCTCGGGGGAACTCGGCGTGCCCGGCTTTGTATCCTGGGCGGGGGAGGAAAAAGACCTCGGGGCCTGGCGGGGGAACCACCTGCAGCGGGATGCCCTGAAGGCCCTCTACGGGCTTTCCCGCAGGGTCCGGTTGAGAAAGGACGGCCGTCTGACGGAGATCTGGCGGTCGCTGCAGGCGTCCGATCACATCGAATACATGGGAAGCCGGTGGCACGAAACGGGGGAGGTCCCCCTGTTTTTCAACCCCTATCCATCACCCTATGACGCCTACATCAACTACATGAACGTCCTGACGGATTTTTCAAAGACCCTGAAGAAAAGGACCCCCGGAACCCGGAAGAAGGGCAGAACCCGTCGTGCATCAAAGGCACGATGACGGAGGTTTGATCATGACGCTCACAGGGAAAAAAGTGCTTCTGTTCGTTGACAATCTCTACCAGGAGCTGGAGTTCTGGTACCCGTTGCTCCGCCTCCGGGAGGAGGGTGCTTCTGTCCTGGTCGTCGGCGCGAAGAAGGGGGAGACCTACACGAGCAAGCTGGGTTACCCCGTCCAGTCCGATCTCGCCGCCGCCGAGATCCGGCAGGTCGACTTTGACGCCCTGGTGATCCCGGGCGGGTACGCCCCCGATCTCATGAGGCGTAGTCCCGAGATGGTGGATCTCGTCCGGAAGGCCGACGGAGCCGGCAAGGTCATCGCCGCGATCTGCCATGCCGTCTGGATGCTCGCGTCCGCCGAGGTGATCAGGGGGAAGAGGGTTACCTGTTTTTTCTCCATCAGGGATGATGTTGTCCACGCCGGCGGCATCTACCGTGATGCCGAGGTGGTCGTCGATGGAAACATCATCACATCGCGGATTCCCGACGACCTGCCCGCGTTTTTGAAGGCGATCATCGGAGCCCTGAGGAACTGAGACGCCGGCGCCGTCTCGCCGGTCTGTCCCGCTCCGCGGGGGGAGGGTGCATGTCTGAAAAAGAGGCCATGCTCTACCGGGTTCTCGGCGAAACGCGGGTGAACTGCTGCCTGTGCAGTCACCGGTGCGATATCGCCGAGGCGGGCCGGGGCCTCTGCGGGACCCGGGAGAACCGAAACGGCAAACTGTATGCCCGTTCATACGGAAAGGTGCTCGCCGCCCGTGCCGAGCCGATTGAACGAAGCCGTCTTTATCACGTCATGCCGGGTACGAAGTCCCTGTCCGTGTCCGTCGCCGGTGAAGGGTCCCGTCTGCCCTGTTTCGGGAGCCCGGACGAAGCGGTCGCCACGCCGGGAGAAAGAGACCGCAATGCCCCTTGCCGCGACCTTTCTCCGCCGGATCTCATCAAAACCGCCCGGGAGCAGGGCTGTGAGAGCCTTGCCTTCACGGATTCGGAACCGACCCTGCCGTTCGAGCATGCCTTCGAGACAGCCAGGCTCGGCAGAAATGCCCATCTCCTGAACGTCATGTTCACCCGCGGTTATATGACGGTCGAAGCCGTGACGGCGATCGCGCCCTACCTCGATGCCTTCAGCGTGGAAGTCCCGTCCTCGAGGGATGCCTTCTACAGGGATGTCCTGAAGGGAAGCCTCGAACCCGTTTTCGACTGCATCCGGTCCATGCGGGACCTCGGCATCTGGGTTGAGGTATCGACGACGGTCAGGACGGGGCTGAACGACAGCGAAGAAGACCTGGAGGGCGTCGCCCGCTTCATATCCCGTCTGGACAGGAACATCCCCTGGCATGTCGCGCGCGGTTATCCCGACGACAGGGTTCCCGACGCCCGCATGACCCCCCTGGAGACGCTCTGGAGGGCCTATTCCATCGGGAAAAAACAAAGGCTTCGCTACATCTACATACGAAATGTCCTCGCGGAGGTCGGAGAAACCCTCTGCCCGCGTTGTGGAAGGAGCGTCATTTTCAGACGCGATTTCTTCGTCGAGAAGATGAATCTCGCCGGCTCCCGCTGCAATGAATGCGGTCAGGAAATCGCGGGCATTTTCGACAGCCGGGCACGAAGGTGATTCATGCTGCGCATCCTGGAATGTCCGACTCGTCAGAGCGGAAGCAGCCGGATGCTATCTTATTGAAAGCACTGCTCTTTGAAACATCGTTCCCCGGGGGGTCCTTTTTTTCCACCTTGTTGCCGCCGTCGGGGTGAATTCATGGTGAGGGAAAAGCCGGCTAAAAGCCGGTTTTTTTATGTCGGTTCACCTGCCGGCAAGGCGGGGAAAATGTCATTTTTTACCTGCGGCGATGCCGTCGAACTTCCGTGTTTTCAACCGGTCCTGAATCGCGGCAGATCATGGAATGACGGGCCGTTCGGGAAGATGAATTTGCCTTGATTTCGGGTCATAAGGGTGGTATTCAAATATCTCATATACGAGGGGGTTTTCCGTAACTTCGAGCGTCTCACCCGGTGGTCCGAAACGGATCACCGAAATCCCAAACGCCCTTCCGCGGGTGAGACGCCCGGCAGTTCAACCCTTCCCCGAAACAAGCCAGGCGGATTTGTTTCGTTCGTGATGTAGCCGGTCTTTGTGAATTTTCCCAGCCTTCGTGTCATGGAAGAGCTATGAGACTTCAGAAATCCGGATCACAGGAAACCCGGAGCGCTTTCCCCGGAACCGCACAGGCCTTCCCTCATCCTTTATGTTCCCTGATTCACACCCTCAGGCGGAGTGACCGGTTCCGGGCGGATTCCCCTCGAGAAATGCAGAACCCTAAACAGATTGCACGATCAAGCCGGATGGGGCACCGCTGTCGCGTCCTTTTTGGGAAGACGCCCCGTCAGGCACGCTTTGTTTCTTACCTGGAGTCACGGATCAAAAATATCACGGCAGGGAAAGGAGGTGAAGCTTCCCCGGAATTGTTGAATGCGGGGATTCCAGTCGTCAAAGGATCTTTTCATCTGTGAAAGAGTACGGGGTGATCGCCGCTGTCACGGCGGTCGAAATGTTCCAGAAATTCCTAAGGAGGGAAGAATATGAGCAAGGCTTTCAAAGGTTACGTCAAGAACAAGTATAGTCGGCCTGCTCCGCTGAAGGGTATCCGCGTCCTCGAGGTCTGCACGCTCCTCTTCGGGCCGGCGGGTCCTGCCTTACTCGCCGAGCTGGGAGCCGAAGTGATCAAGATCGAGCTTCCGCCCGCGGGGGATGTGACCCGCTCCCTTACCCCCTTCGGCTGGTTCTACAAGGAGCAGGGGCCGATGTTCATGCACATCAACCCTTCAAAATACTACATGGCCCTCGACCTTCACAAGGAAGAGGCCCAGAAGATTTTCCACGAGCTTGCGGCCAAGTCCGACATCATCGAGTTCAATATGAGACCCGCCGTGGTCAAGCGCTGGAATATCGACTACGAGACCATAAGGAAAATCAACCCGGGGATCATCTACATCGAGAAGAACGGCTTTGGCCAGTGGGGGCAGTACGCCGAGGAAGACCGGCCCTCCAACGACGGCGCTGCCCAGGCTCTTTCCGGCTACGCCTGGACGTCGAGCTTCCCCGGCCAGCCGCCACTCAAGCAGGGTATCTGGATCTGCGACGTTTTCGGTGCCATGATGGGGGAAGTCGCCGTTCTGGCCGCGCTGCACCATCGAAGAAAGACGGGGAAGGGCCAGTACATCGAGATGTCCCAGAGCGAAAACATCATGCGTGCCATGGGGTGGGTCTGGCCCTACCAGCAGATGACCGGTAAAGGCGCTGAGCCGGCCGGCAACCGTGATCTCTGTATCTGCCCGGCGGACACCTTCCTCACAAAGGACGATCTGTTCTGTGCCGTCGCGGCGCCGGCGCCGGACGAGTTCAAGGGGCTCTGCACCGCCATGGGTCAGCCGGCGCTTGCCGCCGACAAGCGCTTCAAGGATCACGCAACGCGGCTTCAGGACGCAAACGCCCTGGCCCTTCTCAAGATCATCGCCGACTGGGCCAGAACGAAGACGGCCGCGGAGATCGAGAAGCTCGGCCTCAAGCACGGTTTCGCCGCGCAGCGTGTCCATAGCGGCAGGGACATGAACGAGGATCCCCACCGCCGCGAACGGGACTTCGTCAAGATGATCGACGATCCGCTCTACGGTTATTACCCCGAGCACGATTTTCCCGTCATGATGTCCAAGAGCCCCCCCAAGAATAACTGGACCGTCAGGCCCGTGGGTTTTGACAACGACTTCATCCTGACGAAGATCCTCGGGAGGAGCGAAGCCCAGATCGCCGAGTACTACGAAAAGGGGCTCATCGGGAAGTGGAAGGACATGCAGGGTCGGAGGCCGCCTCCTGACTGGGATAAAACATCCGGCGCTATCTTAAGGAGGTGATGAGCTATGGCAGACTACAAGAGAGCAAAATGGGCGGAATGGGCGGATCACATCCGATCCCTGGATGATCCGGCGAAAAACTTTGAAAAACCGGAAGCTCTGGACGATCTCGTCGTGCTCGACGTCAGTTCCCGGAGCATGGCCGGCTGCTTCTGCTCGTCGCTTCTGGCGGAACTCGGGGCCGAGACCATCCGTGTCGAGCCTCCGGGGGGCGACTTCGTCCGTACGTATGCACCTCATGGCCTCATGAAGGACGGTACCGGACTTGCCTACCTTCAGGAAGGGCGCAACAAGTACCACGTGACGCTCAACCTGGAGAAGAAGGAAGGGCGTGACATGCTCATGGCCCTTGCGGGGCAGGCGGACATTCTCATCGAGACCTACCCGACGGGGGTGATGGAAAAGTGGAAACTCGGCTACGAAGATCTCGCCAAGGCCAACCCGAGGCTCATCTACTGCTCCATCACGAGTTTCGGCCAGTTCGGGCCGGAGAGCAAACGACAGCAGTTTGATTACGACAATATCGGACAGGCGCGCTCGGGCGTGCAGTACGGCACCGGCGAGGTCCTTCCGGAAGGGAAAACCTACGAGGAGATGCCTCACGCCGTCCCCACGAAGGCCGGTCCCTGGATCGCCTGGTCCGTTTCCGGGACCTTCGGCGCCATGGGTATTCTGGCGGCCGTGCATTACCGGGAGGTAACCGGCGAGGGGCAGCACATCGACGTGGCGACGCCGGAGGCCTACGAGCGTCTCCACGACTACGCCCTTCACTGGTACTACGATCAGAAGGTGCTGAACGAGCGTTTCGGAAGCCTCGATACGGCGCTTTGGCTCTACGGGTTCTTTCCGACGAAGGACGGCGGTGTCTTCCTCGGCGGGCTTCGGCTCGAAATGTGGAAGGCTTTCGTGGATATCATCGGGAAGTACGACGAGTGGAAGGCCGAGGAGTGGACGACCCTGGGACCCTTCACGAAGAAGGACTGGCAGCTCAGGTACCAGGCCATGATCGATGCGGAAACGTCGAAGTACACGAGCGAGGAGCTGGCGCAAAAGGCCGTGGAGTACGCGAAGAGCGGCCGCCTGGCGCCCATCACGACCGTCATCGCGCCGATCGTCTCGCCCTGGGACGCCATGCACGACAAGAACTGGATCGACCGCGGCATGTTCACGCCCGTGAAGGACCCCGTCTACGGGGAGGTCGTCTGCGCCCAGGCCCAGTGGAAGGCGACGGAGACGCCGCCGAGGACGAAGTGGGTCTGCCGTCCCGTCGGCTACGACAACGGCTATGTTTATCTCAAGTATTTCGGATACGGTCCAAAGAAACTGAAGGAACTTGAGAAGAAGAAGATCATTTAAACGGGTTCTGAGTTGACACATCGTTCCGGGATTACAGCCGGGGAGGGGCGAAACGACTCTTCCCCGGCTTTCCCGGATGTCTTGCGCACCTGGTGCAGCGATCACGAAAGTTTCTTGATGTACATCATTTGCAATCATATTATCCGGCGTACTTTCAAGCATGAGTTGCATCATGAACAGGCAGGCTTTTGACGCGATGCCCTTAAGCCTTTAGCCCGGTATTTCATGCCGTGGACATAGACAGACTTAGAGAGACTTAGACAGACCCAGACAGACTCAGGCAGACTCAGGCAGACCTAGAAAGAACGAAATAAACGAAACAAACGAAATAAACGAACCAACGAAATAAACGAAATAAACGAAAGAACGAAACAAACGAGTTGGCCCTTCAGCCCATAGACCCGGACAGACCTAGATGGACTTAGCCGGACTTAGACAGACTCAGGCAGACCTAGAAAGAACGAAATAAACGAAAAGAACGAAATAAACGAACCAACGAAATAAACGAACCAACGAAATAAACGAAATAAACGAAAATAACGAAATAGAGGAGGAAGGTATGGAGATCAAAAAGATATGCGTATTGGGTGCGGGGTTGATGGGAAACGGCATCGCGCAGGTGTGCGCGCAGGCAGGCTACCAGGTGGCCATGAGGGACATCGAGCAGCGTTTCATCGACGGCGGCATGAACACGATCAAGAAAAACCTGGCCCGAGAGGTCGAGAAGGGCAAAAGGACTCAGGCCGACATGGACGCCGTTCTCGGCCGGATCAAGCCGACCCTCGATCTCAAGGCCGCGGCCGCAGACGCGGATCTGGTCGTCGAGGTGGTCATCGAGGTCATGGATGTGAAAAAGAAGGTCTACGCGGAACTGGAGCAGATCTGCAAACCCGAGTGCTACTTTTTCACCAACACCTCGGGGCTGAGCATCACCGAGCTTGCCGCGGTGACCAAGCGTCCCCAGAAATTCATCGGCACTCACTTTTTCAACCCTGTTCCCGTCATGAGACTCCTGGAGATCATCAAGGGCTACGAGACTTCCGACGAGACATTGAAAGTGGCCATGGACTGGGGGAAGAAGATCGGCAAGGAAGTGATTGTGGTGAATGAAGCTCCGGCCTTCGCGGTGAACAGGATTCTCTGCCCGATGCTCAATGAGGCCTTTTTTGTCCTCGGAGAGGGGATAGCGTCGGCCGAGGACATCGACAAGGGAATGGTCCTGGGCTGCAATCACCCCATCGGGCCGCTGGCGCTTTCGGATCTCGTCGGCAACGAGACACTCCTTCGCGTCCAGGAAGGCCTCCATAAAGAACTGGGCGATAAGTACAGACCCGCGCCGCTTCTCGTGAAGCTCGTCCGGGCCGGCCGCTACGGCCGAAAGACCGGCAAGGGTGTTTATGATTATACAAAGAAATAACGGCTAACGGCGAAAGGCTTGAGGCTTGGGGCTCAGGGCGAGGGACAGGATCGTCTCTTTTCAGCCGCAAACCTTAAGCCCTATGCCCTCAGCCCTTTCAGGAGGAGAAAGAACCATGAAAGAAGTTGTTATCGTATCCGCCTGCCGGACGGCCATCGGGTCCTTCGGCGGCACTCTCAGGGACATTCATCTTTACCGCATCGGCAGCGCGGCGATGAAAGAAGCCGTCAAGCGGGCCGGGATATCGCCGGCTTTGATCAATGATGTCCGCTTCGGTTGCTGCATCGAGCCGTACAACGGGCTCAACATTGCCCGGGTGGCGGCCATGGACGCCGGTATTCCGGAAACATCGACGGCCGTCACCCTGAACCGCGTTTGCATTTCGGGAATGGAGACGGTGATTTCCGGCATGGCCATGATCCAGGCGGGGCTTGTCGATGTGGTGCTTGCGGGCGGCATGGAACACATGTCGGGAGTGGCGTACGCGGTGCAGGCCGCTCGGTGGGGATGCCGTCTCCAGAATCACAGTTTCGACGACATGCTGATCGAAGCCCTCTACTGCGGGTCCCGCCTCCAGCCGGGACTGGAACAAGGCCCCATCAAGGAGGGGCCTATCGTGGACCTTTTCAGGGGGAAGCCCTACATCATGGGCCACACGGCGGAGCTGATTGCCCAGAAGCACAACATCAGTCGCCAGGAGATGGACGAGGTTGCCCTCCGAAGCCACAACAATGTCGAGCGGGCCACGAAGGAAGGTGATTTCAAGGAGGAGATCGTCCCGATCGAGATCCCCCAGAAAAAGGGGAAACCCCCGCTCATGTTTGAAAAAGACGAGCACTACATACCCGGGCTGACGATGGACAGGCTCGCAGCGCTTCCGCCGGCTTTCATCCCGAAGGTCGGCAAGGTCACGGCCGGGAACTCCTCGGGGATCAACGACGGCGCGGCTGCCATGGTCATCATGTCGGCGGCGCAGGCAAAAGAGATGGGCCTGAAACCCATCGCGAGGATCAAGGCCGTAGGATACGGCGCCGTCCACCCGGCGATCATGGGGCTTGGACCGGTACCGGCCGTGAGGGATCTTCTGAAGCGGTCGGGTTTCAAGCTGTCCGACTTCGAGCTCATCGAGTTGAACGAGGCCTTTGCGGCCCAGTACATCGGCGTCGAGAGGGAACTGGGTCTGAACCGGGAGATCACCAATGTCAACGGTTCGGGCTGCGGCCTGGGCCACCCCGTCGGCGCGACGGGCTGCCGGATCATGGTGACCCTCCTTCACGCGATGAAGAAGCGGGGGAAGACGCTCGGTCTTGCCTCCCTCTGCGGGGGCGGCGGCGTGTCCATGGCGACGGTCCTCGAGATGATTTAAGGGGACTCCCGGATTCGGAGAAAAGGCCTTTCCGTGACCGGGAGCAGCGGCACAGAGTGGTTTTTGGAGCGGTCTGGAATGACCCGCTGAACGCCTGCCCGCAGCGGGTCCATTCCACAGGCGGTGAAAAGGGTTTTTTCAATTTCAAAACATGTTAGAAAGGAGGGTGTATGTCAGTTGGCTGGAGAGCTCTGAACGACGCGGAAAAAGTCAAATTCAATGCGTTAACGCCCGAAAACATCGAGTTCCTGCTGACCCGTTACAACAAGGTCAATCGGTGGGTCATCGCCGACATGATCCGCAGGAGCGCCTACCATTACCCCGACAGGAAGGCTCTCATTTTCCAGGACAAGACTCTCACGTACACGCAGCTGGAGCAGGAGTGCAACCGCACGGCCAACGCCCTCCTGGATCTCGGGATCCAGAAATACGACCGAGTGGCCATCCTGGCGCACAACACGATCCACCACGTCCTGACCTGGCTCGGCTGCTGCAAGGCCGGCGCGGTTTATCTCGCCGTCAACTACCTGCTCCGGGGTCCGGACATCGCCTACTGCATCAATCACTCCGAGAGCAAAGTCTTCGTCGTGGAGGACGCTCTCTACGATCTGGTAAAGGATGTTCTCAAGGACATGCCGACGGTCAAGACCCTCATCTGGTCCAACCAGGGCGCGGGGAAACCGGCCGTCGACAATCGCTTCAGGGATTTCGACGCCTGGATCAAGGCCTATCCCGACACGGAGCCCGACACGGTTCTCCGAATCGAGGACCCCGTCCAGATGACCTACACGAGCGGGACGGAGGCGCTCCCCAAGGGCGTCATCATCAACAACCAGGCGCTGATGGCCCAGTACATGGGGGCCATCATCGACGGGGGTTACAGTGACGACGACATCCAGGTGAACGCCCTTCCCATCTATCACTGCGCCCAGCGCGACGTCTTTCTGAACCCGCTTTTCTGGTTGGGAGGAACGAATATCCTCATCGCTCCCGATATCGGCCAGATCCTAAGGAGCATCGAAGAGTACAGGGCCACCATATTCTTTGCCCCGCCCACGGTCTGGATCGGCATGCTGCGGCACCCTGACTTCGACAAGCGGGACATCAAGAGTCTCAAGAAATGCTACTACGGGGCCTCCATCATGCCTGTCGAGATCCTCAAGGAGATGCTGCTGAGACTCCCCGGAGCGCAGATATACAACTATTACGGCCAGACGGAACTGGCGCCCTACCACACCATTCTGAAGGCCAAAGACGCGCTCAAGAAACTCGGCTCGGCCGGCATGGGCGGGCTCAACATGGAGACGAGACTCGAGGACGACAGTTACGTCCCCATCACCAAGCCCGGCATCCCCGGCGAGATCTGCGGGAAGGGCCCGCACGCCATGATGCTCTACTTCAAGGATCCGGAAAAGACCGATCTCGCCATGACGGGCGGCTGGTTCCACTCCGGTGACATCGGCATCCTGGACGAGGACCGTTACATCGAAGTCGTCGACCGCAAAAAAGACATGGTGAAAACGGGAGGCGAGAACGTGGCCACCCGGGAGGTCGAGGAGGCGATCTACAAAGACAGCCGGGTCCAGGAGGTCGCCGTCGTCGGCGTGCCCCATCCCAAGTGGGTCGAGGCGGTCGTGGCGGTCATCGTCCCGAAAAAAGACGCCATGATCTCTGCTGAGGAGATCATGGAGCATTGCCGCAAGCAACTGGCGGCCTTCAAGGTTCCCAAGGGAGTCGTTTTCGTCGACGCGCTCCCCAAGACGCCGACGGGGAAGATCCTGAAGCGTGACATGAGGGTGACTTACAAGAATATGTTCGAGAAAGGCTGATGGCCCTGTGACGCGGGCTCCCTCCTGAACACCCGCGAAGCAGTTGAAACAAGCCGGAATGGCCTTCCCCCGTTCCCCGCGACGAGACCGGGGGAAGGCCCGTTTCCCGGGGGATCCGCCGATGGTCGATGTTCTGCTCGTCAATCCGCGCTTCAACGGCCGGTCGGAACTCCCGCCGCTCGGGCTCCTTGCCATCGCTTCCGTTCTTTTAAAAGAGGATATCGGTATCGAGGTCATCGATCTCGATCTGGGCACGTCCGATGCCGCGGGTCGTGTTCTTTCGGAGGCGCTGGCCCGCAAACCCGGGGTCCTGGGCGTTTCCGCCATGACGGACAGTTTCCAGTCCGCCCTGGATGTCTGCCGGAAGGCGAAAGCTGCGGATCCCGCTGTTTTGACCGTCATGGGTGGGATCCACGCCACGGTCCTTCACGACACCCTGCTGAGGGAGCATGAGGTCATCGATGCCGTTGTGCGGGGCGAGGGGGAAATCGCTTTTGCGGAACTCGTCAAAAGATGCCTCGGCGGTCATGATTTGGGCGGCACAGAAGGCGTCTCGTTCCGGCGGGAAGGAAAAATCGTCTGCGGAAAGGACCGAGATCTCATCGGGGATCTGGATTTCCTTCCGCCTCCCGCGCACCATCTCGTCGAAAACGGGAGTTACAAGACACGGAACATCTCGTCGAGCAGGGGCTGCGCCCGCCGTTGCGCCTTCTGTTCCATCCGGGCCCTCTACGGGACGCGGGTCAGGACGAGGGGCGTGGAGAGCGTCGTCTCCGAGATAGAAACCCTCGTCGGGCTCGGCGCGAAGAGGATTCTCTTCACCGACGACAACTTCACCTTCAGCCTTCCCCGCGTGAGGGATATCTGTAACGGGATCGTGGAGAGGGGTTTCCACAGGGAGGTTGAGTTTTTCGCGGAGGGGAGAATCGATGACATCTGCCGGGACCCCATCATGGCGGGCATCATGAGCAACGCCGGGTTCCGGGGTCTTTATGTCGGCGCCGAGTCAGGGTCGGAGGAAATCCTGCGGTACTATCGCAAGGACATCTTACCTGACGACGTGCTCCGGGCCGTTTCCATGTGCGTCGAGCAGAACCTGACCCCCGTTGTGAATTTCATTCTCTACGGCCCCATGGACACGGCGGACACCATCCGTCAGACCGTTGCTCTTGCGAGAAGGATCTTCGAGATGGGGGCCGAGATCGCCTACGCGGAGGCGATCATCCCCTATTTCGGGACGCCGCTCCAGGCGTGGCTCGTACGGGACGGCAAATTCCGCCGCTCCGGGGATGTCTATTATTTTGACTCTTACCGGGGAATGGACATCGACTCTGTGCTTCGTCTCACGGCGCTGGCGAGACGCCTGGCCCGTTTCGTCCATGGGGAACATCCTCTCTTCGGGATGAGGCGGGTTTACTATGAAATGGGTTTTGTGGACGAGCTTCTGGCACGCCTCTTTCCGACCGCTCTTGAAGGGACCTTGCAGAAACTGCGGCAGGAGGGCACCCGCAGCGAGGAAGCGGAGCAGCTCAGGCTTGAAGTAATGGCGGTGATAGGCGGCCTTCAGTAAGAACGTTGTGAGATAGGGCTTTTAGCCCTTAGCCTTGAGCCTGATGCCTGCCGCTTTGCGGCATGACTTAGACAAACGAAACAAACGAAACAAACGAAATAAACGAACAAACGAAATCAACGAAATAAACGAAATAAACGAAACAAACGAAGTGGCCCTCCGGGCCATACACCAAAAGGACCAGACCCATGATCAAAGAGATCATTATTGACGGAATCCGGATCGCCTCCTGGGTGAACGACGCGGGCTTCGTCGATGGGCGAAAGTACCTCGTTTTCATCCACGGCTCCGGCGGGGAACACACACTTTGGGAAAGCCAGTACAGGGCGCTGGAAGGTGATTTCAACATTGCGGCCGTCAACCTCCCCGGCCATGGCCTCTCCGGCGGCGGGGGGGAAAAGGATGTGATGGCCTATGTGGAGTGGGTGAAGAAGATGATCGCCGGGCTCGGTATACGCAGACCGCCCATCCTGATCGGTCATTCACTCGGCGCGGCCATCAGCCTCACCTTCGCGATTCATTACGGTTATCTCCTCAGCGCCATCGTTCCCGTCGGCGGCGGGGTCACGATGCCGGTAAATCCCGCGCTCTTGAGCCAGTTGAAGACGGACCCGGAGACCGTCTACGGGTTGATCGTCAAATTCGCCGTCGCGAAGATCCACCGCGACCGCGTGGGTCCCGGCCTCATCGAGGGGCTCAGGAAAGGAAGCCCGGAGATCCTTCACGACGACCTCTTCGCCTGCGACAAGCTGGATGTGACGGAGGCAGTAAAGAAGATAAGCATCCCGGTTCTCGTTATCTGCGGGGACGATGACAAGATGACGCCGCCCGCGCTTTCGAGGTATATTGCGGACAATGTCCCCGGGGGCAGGCTTGCTTTGATTCCGGGGGCGGGTCATTTCGTCATGAATGAGGAACCGGAGGTATTCAACAACGTATTGAAAGAATTTATTCTTTCACTTCAATGACATAGAATGTTTGGTTTGTATATTACCTGAGGCATTGTTTCACGCCCCTGCTCCGGCATTTCATGCCACAAACGAAACAAACGAAATCAACGAAATAAACGAAACAAACGAAATAACGAAATCAACGAAAAAAATGAAACAGATAAAAAAATCCCGTTTTGAAGATCTTGAATGCTGGAAGGATGCCAGGCTGCTGGCCAAACATGTTTACAGTGCGACTCGCGAAAGAAGTTTCGGGAAAGATGCACTGCTGGCCGGCCGCATCCAGGCCGCCGCGTCGTCGACCATGGCCTGCATCGCCGAGGGTTTCTCGAGGAGGACGAAGCAGGAATTCATCACGTTTCTCTATATGGCCGTGTCAACGGCCGCCGAGATCCGGAGCTACCTTTATGTGGCCCTCGATCAGGGTTACATCAGCAAGGCCCGGTTTAACAGGGTTTATGAACAGGCGAACAGAACGGCGGTATGCGTCGAGGCTTTCATCAGGGATCTCCACGGACGGGCCTCTCAGCCTGCCGAAAAGTCCCGGGTGATAAAAAAACGGGCAAAACCGAAGGACAGGGACGACTACATAGACGAATCGGACTACATGGATCAGATAGACTGAGCATCTGTCTTCGGGGGCAATGATGAATTGCAGGGTTTGACCGGGGGCTTCCACCGACAGGCGGGCGCAATGCGTTTCAAAATCACCCTGCCGGGGGCACCGGTAAGGCGGCCGAGTTTGAATTTAAAAAATATGATTACCGTTCAAAACTCGTAACTTATCATTAAATACCGTCTGATGAATCAGACTTTGAAAAGGAGGATGATATGATGAAAAGAGTTTTCCAGCCCGGGGAGTGGTATGAGTATCCGTTACTTATCAAGAAACTGTTGGTCACGCCGCTGGCGTTTGCCCCCAACCAGGAAATTATTTACCGCGACAAGATCCGGATGACATACCGGGATCTCAACGAACGGATCAAACGGCTGGCATCGGGACTTCAAAAACTGGGGGTCAGGAAGGGTGACACGATCTGCGTGTTTGACTACGACAGCAACCGCTACCTTGAATCCTACTTCGCCGTTCCCATGATGGGTGCGGTCCTTCACACCATGAACTGGCGTCTTTCACCGGAGCAGATCCTCTACACGATGAACCACGCCGAGGACGACGTCGTGATCATTCACACCGATTTTCTGCCCATTCTCGAGGCGATCAAGGACAAACTCACGACGGTGAAAAAATTCATCGTCGTCACCGATGACGGCAAAGTGCCCGAAACCAGGATAAAATTTGACTTCGAATACGAGCAGCTGCTCAAGGGGGCCTCCCCGGATTTCGAATTCGAGGATCTTGACGAGAACACAAAGGCCACGACCTTCTACACGACGGGGACGACGGGGCTTCCCAAGGGGGTCTATTTCTCCCACCGCCAGCTCGTCCTGCATACCCTGAGCACGGCTATCGCCCTCGGATGCATCGAGTCGCTGGGAAGGTTCCGCGGCAATGACGTCTATATGCCCCTGACCCCCATGTTCCATGCCCACGCTTGGGGATTTCCCTATATCGCTGATTGCAACAAAAACGCGTTACCTACGGGATACGCTCTTAGGGGCACTATAGG